>CAZBSI010000005.1:0-203407 GCA_964494345.1 uncultured bacterium | reverse complement strand
CCGATCCGGCGCTGTTGCGATTTTCCGGTAATTTCGGGTTTTCGCTTCTTTCTGGTTTTCGCGTTTCTCGTTTCTCCCTTCCCGAAAATCCTCAGAAGGATATGGCCGCCAGGTTGCGTATACATACCTGTGGACCTAAATCAGGAGGCGATGATGGCAACTACTCAACTGGCCGCGCAGATGTATACTGTGCGCGACTTCACTAAAACACCCGGGGATCTCGCTCAGACCCTCAAAAAAGTTAAGAAAATCGGCTATGACGCCGTGCAGATGTCCGGCGCTTGCCCTATGGACTACTCCGAGCTTAAAAAGCTGCTTGACGACGCCGGGCTGATCTGCTGCGCCACCCATATTTCCTATGAGATGATGCGCGATAACCCGAACCAGGTGATTCAGGATCACTACGCTATTCAGTGCAAATACCCCGCGATCGGCGGATTGCCTGGAAATTATCGCAACGCCGAGGGCTATGCGAAGTTTGCCAAAGAGGCCAGCCAGGTCGGTAAAAAACTCGCCGATGGCGGTATGTACTTCGGATATCACAATCATAGCTTTGAATTGGAGAAGTTCGGCGGGCGCACAGGTCTTGCGACTATCTACGAAGACAGCGACCCCAGGTATGTAAAGGCAGAAATCGACACCTACTGGATCCAGCACGGCGGCGGCGACGCGGCTGCCTGGATAGACAAACTAAAAGGCAGAATCCCGCTGGTACACTTAAAGGACATGACCATTCGCGACGGCAGGCAGATTATGGCGGAGGTCGGCGAAGGCAACATGAACTGGAAGGCTATTTTGGAGGCGTGCAAGAGGGCCGGGGTGGAGTGGTATATAGTCGAACAGGACACCTGCGAACGCGACCCGTTCGAGAGCCTGGCCATATCCCTGAAAAATCTGCACGCTATGGGCATAAAATAAGGCGATTGATTTTAATCAGACGGGGAAATGGTCACCACCCTGAACTCGCCTCCGCCTATATTGACGGCCATATCGGAGAGGTCGGAGCCGCTGTGCTCCCCCAACTCCTGCCAGCCGGCTGCGTGAGAATACATCCGCACGCTATAGCGTTTCTTATTTTCGAGCAGCTCACGCAGGGTAATACTGACTGTGGTGAACGTGTTGGCTTCGCTGCCTATGCACAACGTCAGGACATCGTCCTTTCTGAAAGCGGCGCGATGTATCCGATAATCGTTTACCACGGCCTTTTGGCTGACATCCCTGCCGACCACGTGCAGCTCACATGGGGTTTCTATCGGGTCACTGGAGTATATCTGGATGCCTTCCTCACCGGCGACCACAAAGAACGTCAGATACCCATCAAAAAATGGCATCCGACGTAATGCGAGCCACTTCCAATGCTCCGGGTGGGTGGGGGAGACGTTGCATTTTCCATTTTCCACCTTAACCCCGCATAGCCCTTCCACCGCAGCCCACAGCAACCGGGGCGGCTCCCACGGCGACAGCCTCATCCCCCGGTTCACCAGCGACTCCCCATCAAACCACTCCGAAAACTCACCCGGAACCGTGTTGTTTTTGAGCGGATCAAGCATATACTGCAAATAACCGGCATGCAACGACTCGATCATATACTCCGGAAATGTGCGTGCTGCCGCAAAAGCATACCAGAACGCCACCCCCGGCCACACCCCGCCTTTCAATCCGGACAGAGTAGATGGCTCATAGTCCGGGCTGTTGCGGGGGACAGTGCGCAGGCCTGCCGATGTGAGAAAATCGTCCTCCCTCAACCGGCTGACTATCCTGTTCGCCACAGCCGTATCCGCCACTCCGAACAATACAGGAAAGACCTGATCCGCGGTCACGTCCGTGTGAGCCCTGCCAGCGGTGTCTATGTTGAGGTAATACAACCCGTTAATCGGGTTAATGAGATGACGGTTAATGGCTTCTTTCAGATCCTCGGCCTCTTTATGCAGCAAATTAGCATAATCCGTATCCCCCGTTTCGCTGCTGACCATCGCCAAAGCCTTCAGAGCCGCGTAGCATTCGGAATTGATCTCGGTAACTGCGCCGTTGATCTGATAGTTGGGGATCACGTTTCGCCACGAAGCAATCCCTTCCGCGCCGTAGCCTTCCCCCTGCACTATCACAAGGCCATGCTCATCTTTCTGACTTATCATATAATCCGCAGCGCGCCTGGCCGCTGAGTAGACTTTGTTCAAAAACTCCGTATCACGGGTCAAATTGTAGTGATGACAGCAGGCTAGCACAAAGAGCGGGGTGTCGTCGTTCATGGTCAGGTCATAATCTTCGACGCACCCGGTTACAGCGTTGTAATACTCTGGAATCTTGCCGTCTTCATACTGTATTTCAGCGAATTTGGTGAGTATCTGGGCGGAGAAATGCTGGTCGAGGTAATCGCATCCATAAGCAAACCAGGCTGCGTCACGCGCGACGACATTGGTCGACCGACCCGGATCGTTTGTGAAAGCCGTGCCCTGCGGATAGTCCGCCATCACCTTCAGCATATCTATCTTCGCCCAGAATAGCCCCTGATTAATAACCGGGTCCGGCGTTTCCACCATAGAAGTCCCACCGACAGGCGACAGGTGCGCCACCATTACCTGCTCATACTGTCTGAAATCTGCACAACTTCCGTAGCATTTTCGGGCCGATTCCATACCCTCCCCGGAAACCGCCGCAATCACCGAGGCATCCGACCTGCCGCCTGCCTTTATAGAAATCTCAAATTGCAGTTCTCCCACCATCCCCGGTGCTGTCGTAGTGTCATCTCCGTGCAGTCTGGGTTCAAGCTCACCGGTGTAGCCAGCCGACACATCGCGGGTTGTTCTGTAGGATACGGGCATAGATGGCGCGCCGATAATCCTCGCCCAGTCGGGGTGGCTCTCATTGACTATCTCCAGAGCCTTCGAATCGGGGTTGAAGTTCACAATCAGATCATCGCCAAGTTCGCCCTGCATATTGACGCGCACCGTGACAAGCACCGCCATATCCCGCAGACTGTTGTTCTTAATGGCTATGCGTTGAAGCACCAGCGACGGATCGTTGCCGTTTACTTTCGGCACGAGAACCGATTCCTCCACGTGAAGCTCCCCGGCCAGATCGAATATGTGCTGCTGAAAAAAAGGATGAATGCGAACAGTGCCGGGGCCGTCCTTGCCGAGCAGGACATAGGCAGGCTTTCCAGGGCTGACGTTTTGCGGGTCGGAGAACGGGCTGAGCAGGGTTTTGGTGGGGATCGCATAGGTGATTATCATCGACCCCAGCAGGTTAACTCCCACCGAATTGCAGAACACGTTCTTCACGTGACCGGTGGAGGTGGTGTTGACCCAGAGCCTGCGATTGCCCAGGCTGGCTCCGTGTGAGAGCTGGTCACCCTGCATTTCATAATAGGGGAACTCCCCCGGTGTGGGCTTTTTGAACTGCACCTTTCGCGGTATGCCGCTTGCGTCCGTCGAGTTGAGCATGTCCCCCTCCTTGCCGTTATGCAAGCGAATCTTACCCTGTTGTCGTTGGATCATAACGTTTGTGGGACCCAACAGGATAATTGCCTCAACAATTGTCGCAATAGGGGATAACTCGGAGGTATTTGCGCTTACTTGCACAAGTATAAAATAGATGCTTGAAATAAGGAGAGGCACAATGCCCAGGAAAATCGCTTTTTTGGGAGCCGGCAGCTTCGGCTTCACCAGAGGACTGGTAAGGGATATCCTCACTTTTCCCGCACTCGCCGACTCTGAACTGGTGTTGATGGACATCGATGAAGAGCGGCTCAATTTTATCAAAACCGCTGTTGACAGGATTATTGACGCTGGCAAATACCCTGCGAAGGTTACCGCGACTACGAATCGCGAAGAGGCGCTTGAGGGCGCAGATGGCGTCGTCATCACGATTCTGCAGGGCGGGCCGGAGGTTTTCCGCACAGATATCGAGATTCCTAAGAAATACGGAGTAGACACCAACATCGGAGACACCCGCAGCGTGTCGGGATTCTTCCGCGCCTGTCGCACACTTCCGGTGATGTTGGAGTTTGCTAAGGATATCGAGCGACTCTGCCCGGATGCCATTGTTCTCAACTATACCAACCCTATGGCTATGCTGTGCAGGGCTATGGCAGGCGAGACCAATATTCAAATCTCTGGCCTTTGCCACAGCGTGCAGGGCACTGCCCATATGCTGGCCAACTGGATCGGTGCGCCGATGAGCGAAGTGACGTATATGTGCGCCGGGATCAATCACCAGGCGTGGTATCTCGACTTCAAATGGAACGGCAAGGACGCTTATCCGCTTATTAAAGAGGCCATCACCACTCGCGAGGACATCTATAATCACGAACAGGTGCGCAATGAGATGTATCTGCACCTCGGCTACTATGTCACCGAGTCCAGCGGGCACAACTCCGAATATGTGGCCTGGTTCCGCAAGCGACCGGACCTCATAGAGAAATACTGCACCTACGGCACAGGCTGGAACCCGGGCGCTTATGCCTATATTCTCAATGAATATCTCTCTGTGGCTGCGACCTGGCGACAGAATATCAAGTCCGAATTGGAGAAGCCGATTAACCTGAATCGTGGCGCCGAATATGCCGCTAGTATATTCAATGCGACCATCGGCGACGGTGCGCTTTATGAGTTCAACGGCAACGTCCGCAACTTCGGGCTAATCGACAACCTGCCGGAGGGATGTTGTGTTGAGGTTCCCGTTCTGGCATCAAAGCGTGGTCTCAATCCGATGCATGTCGGGCCGCTGCCTCCGCAGTTGGCTTTGCTGAACAATATCAGCGCTCGCTGCGAGGAAATGGTCGTGGAGGCCAACGTTACCGGAAACAGGGATCTGGTTTATCAGGCTTGCTACTTCGATCCGCTCACTTCGGCGGTTCTCAGTCTCGATGAGACTAAGACTATGGTTGACGAGATGTTTGAAGCCAACCGCGGATGGCTGCCGCAGTTCGGATTGGGCTAAAACCTCAGAGCTGGATGTTGTATGATGGGTGACGATTCTGAATTGTCACCCTTATATACATCCATCGTGCTTGATAGGAGAAAAGGATATTGCGAATGTATAAGGTCGTTACGTTGGCCGTTTTATTATTGTGTCTGGGGGTTAGTTGCGTGAACGGCGCTGTTTCGGTTCGGATGATTGGCGGGCAGGCTGATTTGGACGTTCTCGAGATCCACGGCGTAGGGGCTGGGGATTTTGATGCTAAATTATGGCAGGCCGGCACATTGAATATAGTCCCGGATATGCGCAGCCCCCTGATAGCGCCGCGGCAGAAGGGTCTGCAGCGCAACATCTACGCGCCATCGGCTGTTGACCTCGGCGATAGTTGGCGTGTTTTTTATGGCGCGTGGGACGGCGTGGATACGGGCAACGATCGCATTTATTCTCTGACTACGGATGATTTCGTCGACTTCGGCGCACGGCAGACGGTTATAGAGCACGGGGTTTATTCTCACGTCTGCAACGTAAACGCGCTTCAGTTGCCGGATAAATCGTTCAGGCTGATGTGTACGGTCTATCCTGATGCCGACGGCCTCAATAAGCCCGCCACATTCACCAGCCCTGATGGCGTGGTATGGAACGGTGTGCGTGCTCCTTATGAAGCTAAGTTCAGCGACATAATCTCGATCACCGGCTATGATAAATACCCGAAAGAGGCCGATGTCAATGGAATGAACGTCATCTTGTTCGAGGATGGCGTCTACCGGCTCTATTTCAACAATTTCAAAGACTTTCGCAAGGTATATCGAGCCACCTCTACTGACGGCAAATCGTTCACTTTCGACGGCACGGCGGTCGAGTTTTTTGCGTGTGTCAACGATGTAAAGAAGTTCGGCACAAAGGCGAACCCAACTTATCTTATGGGCCTGCATATGAACGGCGACACGTTGTGGTATAGCTTGTCTAAAGATGGAATGAAGTTCGAGGCACCTAAGGAGTTGGTCAAAAACCTCGGTGATGCAGATCGATATATGGTCGCTATCGGTTGGGTGACCAGGGCAAACAGACTGCTGGGATTTCTATACGGCGCCGGCGCGACGGGCAGCCTGGACCGCAACCGCATATTCGGCAGATGGCTGCAAAAGAAGGTAGTCTTTGTCGCATCCGACGGCACGCGTTATGAGCCATCCGTGGCAATCGGGCCGGATCGACAGATCATTAAAGTACCTCAGGGGAGCGCTATGGACGGCACATTCGAAATCTACGCTGAGGACGGAGTCACCCTCCTCGGCAAATCCGCAGCCAAAGCGATGCCTTCCGCGGCGTATGTTGTCGAGGAAAAATAAGGGGTTGTCGGTTTGCGGTTGCTGGTTGATAGGATGATGCAGGTGGCAATCTATGACATTGCCACCTCAAAACCAATTCCGGCCATTCTGCGCTCCCAAACATAGTCATCCTGCGTGAAGCGCCGATCCTCACAATCATATTTGCCGCAAGCAAAAGCTAATGTTATAATGCCTTTGCTAAGAGAGAATTGGCCGAGGTTTGCCAGGGAGTAGCGTGAACAAATGCTAGTGCGGATTCTGACCGGGGTGGTGGGCATTCCTCTTGCTGTGCTCCTCATATTCGTGCCGCATGGCCTGCCATTCGCGATAGCAATGGGAGTCATCTCCGTGCTGGGGGTGATGGAGTTCTACAGGGGAGTGCGCAAGATCGGCGCTCGTCCGGTGGAGTGGACGGGCGTGCTTGCAGTGCTCTTTTTTGTTTTCTCCGCCCGAACATTCAGATATGACGATCTAACCACTATCGGGGCTATTTTCCCCACTGCGCTGACTCTGCTGCTCATACTGTCGTTTTGTGTCGAAATGACCCGACGCGAGCGCGCTCCTATCATAAACGTCGGAAGCACGGTTTTCGGCGCTATTTATGTCGGTTGGCTTATATCGCATCTGGTGGTGTTGCGAGGGGTATGGCTGCAGGGGTTGACCGCTGCTCCAAAAGTTGTGCAGGTTGGGCCGTTTACGCCGGAGATCGGCGCGTGTCTGGTGATGATGGTATTTTTATGCACGTGGGCCTGCGACACCAGCGCGTATTTTCTGGGGAGGGCATTCGGCAAGACCAAAATCGCCCCTAACCTCAGTCCGAATAAGACTATCGAAGGCTCAATCGCGGGGCTTATAGGGACGCTGGTTGTGGCGATGATATCGGGTTGGGTGATACATCTTCCGTGGTATCATTCCCTGGCGATGGGGGTTATTTTCGGTGTGCTCAGCCAGCTCGGTGACCTCTCCGAATCCGCGATTAAGCGCGAATTGTGGATCAAGGACTTTGGGACGCTGGTTCCGGGTCATGGCGGAGTTTTGGACAGGTTCGATAGCCTGCTTTTCAGCGGTCCTGCGGCCTATTACTACGCTGTTTTGTTCCTCCAGAACTGGCCCAAGTAAGAAACCCGGCCCACCCCTCTCCGACATTCAAGCACCCTTCCCCGTCATTTCGAGCACCCTCTCCGCTATTCGAGCACTCTCCCTCCATTCGACCACTCTCCCTCCATTCGACCACCCCCCCCCCCGTCATTTCGAGCGCAGCGAGAAATCTGCTTTTTCTATGCACCGACATCCGACACTCGAAGTCCGTTCAAGTTTTCTCAGACTCCCCATATCGTCATTTCTGGTTTTCGCTTCTTTCGTGCCTTCGCGTTTTTGCCCCCTAACAAACAACCTTTAAATCGTGCTATAATGTGTGGGTTTTGGGCATAAACATCCCTGATGTGAGGTGAGATAATGTATATTGATGAAATCAGAGCAAGAGAAATTTTGGATTCGCGCGGCAATCCGACGGTAGAGGTGGAAGTATACCTCGAAGACGGTACAGTCGGACGGGCTGCCGTTCCGTCGGGCGCATCGACTGGCGCGCATGAGGCTGTTGAACTTCGAGACGGCGACAAGAGCCGCTATCTCGGCAAGGGCACGATGCAGGCAGTGCGCAACGTCAACGAACTAATCGCGCCGGAGCTTATCAACAGACCGGTGACCGCACAGGCATTCATCGACCAGACGATGATCGACCTCGACGGCACCGCCAACAAAGGCAAACTGGGAGCCAACGCGATTCTCGGCGTCAGCCTGGCCTGTGCTAAGGCGGCCTCCGAAGGTATATGCACTCCTCTTTATCGCTATCTCGGCGGCGTAAACGCCAAGGACCTGCCTGTGCCGATGATGAACATCCTCAACGGCGGCGCGCACGCCGACAACACAGTCGATATCCAAGAGTTTATGGTTATGCCGACCGGCGCAAGCTGCTGGGCGGAGGCTCTGCGAATGTGCGCGGAGGTTTATCATAACCTCGCCAAGGTTCTCAAGAGCAAGGGCCTGTCGACTGCAATCGGCGACGAAGGCGGCTTTGCGCCGAACCTGAAGACGTCCGAGGAGACCGTTGAGGTTATTCTCGAGGCGATCACCAACGCCGGATACAGGCCGGGCGAGCAGTTCCACATCGCACTCGACTGCGCTGCGACAGAGATGTATAAAGACGGCGTCTATCACTTCGAGGGAGAGGGCGTGACGCGCACCAGCGACGAGATGATCGACTATCTCGCCAGCCTGGTCGAGAAGTATCCAATTATCTCCATCGAAGACGGCATGGCCGAGGACGATTGGGACGGTTGGGTGAAGCTGACTGCGCGCATCGGCGACAGGTGCCAGATCGTCGGCGACGACCTCTACGTCACCAACACCGAGCGCCTCAAGAAGGGCATCGAGCTGAAGGCTTCCAACTCCATTCTTATCAAGGTCAACCAGATTGGTTCTTTGACGGAGACTATGGAGGCTATCGAGATGGCCAAGCGCGCGGGGATGACCGCTGTGGTCAGCCATCGATCAGGTGAGACCGAGGATAGCTTCATCGCCGATCTGGTGGTGGCCACCAACGCCGGGCAGATCAAGACCGGCGCCCCTGCTCGCAGCGAGCGCGTGGCGAAGTATAACCAGCTTCTTAGAATCGAAGAAGACCTCGACCAGACCGCCCGATATCCGGGTCTGGCGGCGTTCTACAATCTGAAGAAGTAAATCTGCTGCAAACAACGCAAAATGAACGGGCCGGGGCAGACGCTCCGGCCCTTTTGCGCTTTTTACGTGATTTGGGCTGGACAGCGGGCATTCTTCGTGTTACTATGCCATAAATCGTAACACTGCCGGGCAGTGGGAAGGATACGTGATGAAGAGGATAACATCGATTTTTGCGCTGCTTGCGCTGTGCTGCGCTGTTGCAATACCTGCGACCGCCACAACCCTTTGGGATTATCAGGCGGTGAATGCTTATGGGCTGGGCACGCACCCGATGGTGAATGCGCCGGCTTATGATAATAACGAGAATGTTATTGAGGCCAATAAGGTTACTGTCGAGGGAGTCGCGCTTGCCGGGCTGAACGACCTGTGGAGCGGCTCGGCTATGTATGCGCTGTTTATCCAGGATGAGACGTGTGAGCGCGGAGGAATGGAGGTATGGGCCGGAAGTTTCTGGTGGCCGCTGGGTGGCTGGATGCCTGCACAGTATGCGTCGTTCAACGCTGGAGACAGGGTGCGGGTGACCGGCTTTCTCGCAGATCACAATGCTAAAGTGTTCATAAACGACCGCCACACCAACGATCTCGACATTTGCCCAGTCGTCGAGGTGATAGGACACCCCGGTCTGCCGGATCCCGAACTGATCCCTTCTCTGAGCAACTGCAATTATTTTGACAAAACCCGCAACGACGGTGGTGAGAGATATCAGACCCGGTTCACTATGTTGCACGGGCTTCAGATAACGGCTGGAACCTGGGCCAGCAATCAGACTCTGACAATAGCCGACGAAAGCGGAGTTGGCAGCCTGTATATTCCACCTATGGTCAACCTTTCCGGAGTATCGCAACCCGCGGGCAAGTTCAGCGTAGTCGGAATATATGATCAGGAGGACGGCGGATCAGGCAGTCCCGTGGTGTATCACAGCGTATATAGGATGCTTCTGCGAAACGCCGGGGACATAGCGACAGCTCTGGATGTGTGCAGAGAAGTGCGGGATTGCGCGGTTGGCGACCAGGTAGCTGTCGCCCGAAAGGTGGTTTCGCGAGTATATGAGGGTCGATTCTTTATTCAGGACCCCAACCGAACAGGTGGAGTAGAGGTTATCAGCGATCGACCTGTGACGGTCGGCGATGTTGTCAGTATAATGGGCACAGTAACCCAGTCCAACGGCCAGAAGGCTTTGAACGCGAAATACGTGGCAAAGAGCCGCATCGGTGCGGCTCCGCTGCTGGTAAATGGCAAAACTCTCGCCGGACAGACCGGGCTTGACGTCTTTGGGCTGCTTGTAAGGTGCGTCGGCACGATCGGAACCAGCCAGGGCGGCGGGCTTTATAACTTCAAGACCGATGACAACAGCATTATCACGCTGAACTCCAATGGTTACGCGGTTCCTGCAACTGGCACTATGGTCACCGTTACCGCAGTGGCTTCGGGGAACGCGTCTGCTCCGGTGCTTCTGTTGGGTAGCGCAAAGGATATAGCAGCCGTAGCTCAATGATTGCCAAAAGATCTGGCTTCACTCTAATAGAACTGCTCGTGGTGATCGCGGTAATCGCGATCATCACGGCTATTTTATTCCCTGTGTTTGTCGGTGTTAAGCTGAAGGCGCAGGTGTCGAGGGTACACGTCGAACTGAGGCAGGTGGCGGATGCGGTGCAGATGTATTGCGACGATTGGAACGGCAAACCCCCACTGGCAAGTGAGTCGTGTCAGCAGGTTAAAATAGACGACTACTACGAACTGCCGGAACCCCTTTATAAATATATCTCTTCGAAGAAATTCTACGACCCGTTTAACCCCGGCAGGACATATAAATATATCGCGCCGGGGTTGGGTTATGTGAATAATGGTATCTCAAAAATCACCCTCTATGTGCCGGCGGATTATCCAGCCAGCGAGCAGCAGTGCGTGGCTTATCGCAGCCAGAAAGATTCCCCTATCAAGTGGGTCGTGTGGAGCGTGGGGCCGGGCAGGGGTGTCGGGTTGCTTGAATTTGCCCAGAACATGATGCCGGTACCAAAACAGCACTGGTATCCTTATAATGAAAAGGGGATAATAGTAAGGCTCAGTGACGGGAGGAAGTCTCCGTAGATGCGTTCACGCAAGTATCTGATTTCTATGTTTGCTCTTCTGCTGATGGCCCTGGTTGCCGCCGGGATATTCGTATCGACCAAACCTACCGCTACTGTGGATGCACAAGCCAGTGGGCCGATGCAGATTATGGCAACGACCTCGCTTTTGGAGTGCGCTGTAAAGGAGATCGGCGGAAAGCACCTCAGGGTAGGGGTTCTGATCGCACCCGGAAGCTGCCCCGGTCATTACGACATTCGACCGGAGGATATGAGGACCCTGTGCGCAAGCAAGATTTTATTCACTCACGGATATGAGGGCTTTGTGCCGAGGATGATGGAGTCTGTGGGCAGGCAAAGGCCGAAAGAGGTTGCTATATCGGTCGATGGCAACTGGATGATTCCAGGCGTCTATATCTCTGCGCTCACGAAAGTCGCGGATGTGCTGTGTGAGTCGGACTCTGCTCATTCTGAGGAATATAAAGAGGCCCTGGCTCGGCTTCAGGCTGAGTATAAAAAGCTCGAAAAGGAACTGAAGAGTCAGCTTGACGAAGCGGGAGCAGATGGGGTGCCGGCGCTGTGTTCTGATCAGCAGGCGGATGTCGCGAAGTGGATGGGGCTGAAAGTTGTTGATATATATCCCAGAGCGGAGCAGTTCACGCCGGTTCTTCTTCACCATATGACGGATATCGGCAGAAAGAACAAGGTTAAGATATGTGTGGATAATCTGCAAAGCGGCCCAACCGCCGGGCTGCCGCTGGCAAAGGACATCGGTGCGACGCACGTCACTCTTTCCAATTTTCCTGGCGGCTTCGCAGACACTGACACGTGGAAAGAGTGCGCGCAGGACAACGTACGCCGTGTAATCAAATCTCTTAAATCAAACACCAACCGTAAACCGTGAACCGACAACCGACAACCGAAATGCCAATTAACTTCAAAAATGTGAATGCGGGATACCGCGGTAACAACACCCTGCGGGATATCACTTTATCTATTGAGCCGGGGAGCATCGTCGGCATTTCCGGTCCTAACGGTTCCGGTAAGACTACCCTGCTGCGAGTGATTCAGGGCCTGCTGCCGGTTAGTTCAGGCTCGGCTGAGGTGCTGGGGATGACGCTGGGGGCTCGTAACCTCAAAAAAATCCGCCTGGCAATAGCATGTGTGTTTCAAAATCTCAATACGGATCCTCGAATGCCGGTAACTGCGGAAGAGGTTGTGATGATGGGCAGATACGGCAAGTTGGGGCTGTTGCGGCACCCGGGAGAAGTCGATAGGCGGGCGGTGCAGGACGCGCTGGAGCGCGTCGAAGCGGTGCATCTGGCGCGGCGGCCGTTTGGTCAACTCTCCGGCGGTGAACAGCAGCGAATTAATCTCGCCCGCGCCCTTGCCCAGGAACCAGAGCTTTTGCTGCTGGACGAGCCGACCACTTTTCTGGACTCGGATTCTCAGCAAAGGGTGAGAGATATTGTGCGGGCGACTCATAAAGAAATGGGAATTACGACACTCGTGGTTTCTCACGATTTCGAGATGCTCTCCGACTTGTGCGAGCGCATTGTGGTGATGAAGGCCGGTCGGATATGCGAGGGAGTTGCCTGTGTTTGACGTGATCCACGACCCGTTTTTGCAGAGGGCGGCACTTGCGGCGTTGTTCGCGGGAGTGTCCTGTTCGATAGTCGGGGTGCTGGTCGTGACGATGCGCGTCTCGTTTTTGGGAGTGTGCATGAGCCACGCGGCATTTGCAGGCGCGCTGTTGGGGTTAGTGATTAGCGCAAACCCGATGTGGTTGGCTATTCTCGCAAGTCTCATAGCCGCCGGTGCGCTTGGGCCGCTTGCCGACAGAGGAGACTTCGCCCCGGATACAGCTATCGGGATAGTATTTTCATCAGCTTTGGGCGTATCATTTCTGCTGCTTTCCATGATTCCCGGCCCTAAAGCCGAGGCATTGAGCCTGCTGTGGGGGAGTGTGTTGACGGTGACACCATCCAGCCTGCACCTGCTGGCTGGGGTCGCGGTCGGCTCGATTTTGCTGACCATTATGTTTTATAAAGAGATACAGACCGTTGTATTCAACAGGGAACTGGCGCGGTCGCTGGGGTTGCCGGCGACGTGGGTGTTTTATGGGATATTGGTGCTGAGCGGGCTGACGACGACTGCTTCGCTGAACGCGATCGGTGGGCTGCTGGTCTTTAGTTTAATAGTGAACCCAGCCGCGGCGGCGTATCAGCTTACTTATAGTTTGAAGAAAATGTTTGTACTGGCGGCGATATTCGGAGTGGCGTCGGGGTGGATTGGTCTGGCGTTGTCGTGGAAGCTGAACCTGCCGACGGGGGCGCTTATAATCCTCACATCGTGTGGGTTTTTCGTGCTTGCAAACGCGCTGTCGCCGAAAAGACGCGCTCGAATATCGACTGCTGATGAGGGTGAAATATGATTAGTCAAGCAGAATTTTTCGATTCCTATGCGGACAGATGGGATAGTATGGAACGCGACGACATCTGCGAGTTGGTGGACCGGGTGGTGCGAGAGTCCCGAATCAGGCCGGGGATGGACATTCTCGACGTGGGCACCGGCACGGGGGTGACGATTCCCTGCCTGCTTAAGGCCACTAATAATAATTGCAGCATCAGGGCTATCGATATTTCTCAAGGCATGCTGCGGGTGGCGAAGTCGAAAATCTCTTCTGATAAAGTCCAATTCGAGCTTGCCGATATCGAGGACTTCGATTGCGAGGACTGCTCCTTTGACGCCGTAATCTGCAACGCCGTATATCCACATTTCACTGATAAACCACGAGTGTTACGGCGCATATGGTCGCTGCTGCGGCCGGGTGGGGTGATTGTGATCTCACATCCGACTGGACGCGACGCTGTTAATAAAGTCCATGAGGAGGCGGGGTCGGTGGTAACGGAGGACAGGGTGCCGAGCGCGGAGGAGATGATTCGGATGCTAATCGAGTCCGGCTTTGGCAACGTCTCCGCGACCGATGAGCCGGAGTTCTATCTGGTACACGCTATTAAGCTTTAAGCGTCCTAAAACCCTGGTCTGTGATCGCCGTAGATCCATCGACTGCGCGCGCAATGACTCTCAGGTTTTGTCATCCTGCGCGAAGTCGCAGGATCACGTAACGGCATTTGCCATAGGAGAATAAACCGGTTACAATATCGAAAGTTGGGCTTAGCGATAATCCCACGACTAAATTTTGTTACTGCTTTGAGGGTGAATCATTTTGAAGATATGTTGCTGCATTAAGCAAGTCCCCGGCACTACCGAAGTGAAGATCAACCCCGATACCAACACCCTGGTTCGAGAGGGTGTGGAGACCCAGATCAACCCGTTTGACCTTTACGCTTTGGAAGAGGCCATCCGGACGAAAGAAAAAATGACGGAGACAGGAGAAGAGTCCACAGTCACCGTTATTTCTATGGGGCCGCCGCAGGCCGAGGATGCGCTGCGGGAGGCGATATCGTTAGGGGCTGATGAGGCGATTCTACTCAGCGATCGGGCTTTCGCGGGCAGCGATACCTGGTGTACGAGCTATGTCCTGGCAAAGGCCCTCGAAAAAATCGAACCGGACCTGGTCTTTTGCGGAATGCAGGCCATCGACGGAGATACCGGGCAGGTTGGCCCCGGAATCGCGGTGCATCTTGATATGGCCCAGACGGCGTATGTAGCTGAGGTCAAGTCGATTGATGCGAAAAAGATGGTCGCAAAAAGGCTTATTGAAGAGGGTTACGAGACCGTCGAGTTGAAACTGCCTGCGCTGTGTACGGTGGTTAAAGAGATAAATGAGCCAAGAACCGCGTCTTTGCGTGGCAAGATGGCCGCTAAGAAGGCGCAGATCACCAAGTGGGGCGCAGAAGACCTTCAAACCCCGGAGGATAAAGTCGGGCTTTTAGGCTCCCCGACACAGGTGGTCAAGATTATGACGCCGCCTTGCAGAGAGGGCGGGGAGAAGTTTGTCGGAGAAGCTCCTGAGCTTGTGGATAAGCTGTACGCAGAGCTGAAATGTCTGGAGGTGGTGTGAGATGTCTATAAAAGTCGACTCAACCAAGTGTACTGGCTGCACGCTGTGTGTAAAGGCGTGCCCGGTTGCCGCAATTGAAATGCAGGACAAGCTCGCAGTCATCGACCTGGACAAATGCACCCTCTGCGGGGCGTGCGTCAGCGTCTGCCGGTTCAAGGCTATATCCATCGAAATAGATAAGCAACCCGCCGAAGACCTCAGCAATTATAAAGGCGTTTGGGTGTTCGGCGAGCAGCGTGACGGCAAAGTCGCGCCGGTGGTATTTGAGCTTATAAATATAGGCAGGCAGTTGGCAAGTGATCGCGGGGTCGAACTCAGCGTTATCATCCTCGGCGACGATCTGGATGAAGCGGTAAAAGAACTGGCTTCGTACCCTGTCGATAAGGTCTTCGTATACGAGGCGCCGGAGCTTGCGGTGTATGATTCCGAACGCTACTGCCGCGTGCTGACCGATGTGATGCGTGAATATAAGCCTGAGATCGTGCTCGCAGGCGCCACCACGACCGGCCGCAGCTTTATGAGCGGAGTTGCTATAAAGCTCTATACCGGGCTAACCGCCGACTGCACCGGCCTTGAGATCGGGGAAGATGGCCTGTTGCATCAGACAAGGCCGGCCTATGGCGGCAACATTATGGCTACCATTCTGTGTCCATACACCCGACCGCAGATGGCCACGGTTCGGCACAAAGTATTCCCGACCAGCGCCAAACGCTGCGATGGCGAGGCTGAGATCATTCGCCTTACCCCGAAGCCGGCTCTGTTCGGCTCGCGTTCCAAGTTCATCGATTTTGTGGAAACCATCGGCGAGAGGGTTAATTTAGTCGATGCGGATATCATCATCAGCGGCGGACGCGGCCTTGGAGGGCCAGAGGGCTTTGAGATCGTCCGCGATCTGGCCGAAGAGTTAGGCGCTGCGGTAGGGGCCAGCAGGGCGGCCGTAGACGCGGGCTGGATTCCCTATGCTCATCAAGTCGGCCAGACTGGTCGCACCGTGTGTCCGAAGATATACATCGCCTGCGGCATCTCCGGCGCTGTGCAGCACCAAGTCGGGATGAAGAGCGCTGATGTAATAATCGCGATAAATAAGGACCCCAATGCCCCGATCTTCGACATTGCCACCCACGGATTTGTCGGTGATGTCTTCGAAGTGCTCCCCGCTTTGACAAAAAAAATCAGAGCTATGCGCGGCAGCCCTGCCGATAGCTGCGTAGTCTGAAATCCGCTTAAAAACACCGGTGGCCGAGTCGTTTCGGCCACCGGTTTTGCCTCAAATAAAGTTGCATGATAACTGTAACAGGGCAGCTATGGCCATTCTCCACGTTATCTCTTCAAATGACAATAGCCACGTAATTATCAACAAGAACACGCACCAGTCGTTATGTTAAACGCTTAGAGGACATGATACTCGGCCCATTGAGCGTGCAATTTGTGTAAATTATGCGAAGAGCGTGTCGTAGGAACAACTGATGTATTTATAATAATCCTTTAACAAAAAACTAATTTCGCACAGTGAGATGAAATGTGTTGTCATATAATACAGAATATCAGCCCTAATGCACTAAATACCATTACCCGACAATAAATGACGTAGAATATCCTGTAAAAGAAGCAAAAAAGACCAATCCAGGTAATATTACCGGTTGACAGTCGGCGCACTACATGGTAAACCTACTTGTAGAGGTATTAGGCCGCGATTGACCACGATCGGGCTACTGTGTTTCTGTGGCCGGAAACTCGAATAATACCTGCTCATGCAGGATCCGTGCGAAATGCACGGATTCTGCAGATTGCTTTTGCAAGATAGTGCGGCCTCGGTGCTGCGATTTGTAAGACGTTGAAACCTCGGTGCGGCGCCGGTTATTCGACAGTCCTGCAATCATACGTACAGCGCACGAGCGCGTATAGACCGAATAAAAATGTCAATTAAGTAATCCTTTAGGAGGGCAACAATGAAAGGGAAATCATCTACCTTGCTTGGGCGTATGCCGGCTGCGGCGTTCGTGGCCTGCATTCTGCTGGTTATGATGCTGGTAAGCGTCGCACAGGCAGGCGGACCGTACTATTATACGGCCCGGAAAAACTCCGGTACGGACACCACTTATGCCGACTGGTTTAAGTCGTCCGGCGGACTCGCTCACGTCGCAGCATCCGGCGCTGCATTGACCGTAGCAGACCTGGTTGCGGCCAAAGGCGCGAACTTTATGGGCTACTACGTCAGTTCCAACTTCGGCGCCATCGGCGCTCGCTGGGGCAGATATGAAATTAATCTGCCTGAGTCCGGAATCTATAAGGTCTGGGCTACATTCGGAGCCACCGGCAGCGCAAAACCCGCCGTGCTTCACCACGTCAAGGACAGATTTGGCAATATAGCCGCCTCCGCTCCTATCGATCAGACAGCGGCGGGCGGTAAGGTCAATACCTGGCAGTTGCTTGGAACATACGATTTCAAGGCCAACGATGCCGCTAATTGCCAGGTCGAAATTAACAACAGTTGGATTAACGAGTCGGGCAGCTTGTATTTCGGCGCTCTCAAATTCGAGAAAATCGGCCAGACACATCCGACTCTGACCTCTGCTGAGCCCAATGAGGACGAGACCGCTGTCGACCTCGTGTGGACCGCCCCGACCTATGGCACAGTTGATCACTATATAGTCGAGCGCAGCGATGGTAATGATGAGAACTTCGTAGTTCTTGATGACAACGTCACTGGTCTCACCTACTCCGACACCACCGGCTACTGCGATATGGTTTACTACTATCGCGTCATAGCTGTGGACTCTGCCGCTGTCGAGTCGCTGCCGTCCAACGTTATTAATGTCGTCAAGTGTGCCTCCGCTCCTCCGATGAAGGCTTTCAATCCGGACCCTGCGGACTGGAGCAGCGTTGTTCACACTAGCCTTGACAATCAGATTGTTGTGGGCAAACTTTCCTGGACACCTGGTGACGCCACTGAGACTCAGGATATCTATTTTGGCACAAGCCTTTCTGCTGTGACAAACGCAGACAAGACCTCCCCTGAGTTCAAGAATACCGTGAATGTTACTGTAAAGAGCTTCTCTCCTGGCGCTCTTGCTGCCAACACCGAGTATTATTGGAGAGTCGACAGCACCAACCTCGGCGGCACAACCAAGGGCGACGTTTGGTATTTCAAGACCGGCGTCTCCGTTAAGCTCGTAGCTGTGAGAAACGGCACCCGCGGTACCATCGAGTATCCTGAGGGCCGCAATTGGAACGATCTGTCCTGGCATGAGGCCGGCGAAGTTCTCGATTTCTCGGTAGCTGAAAATCCTGGTGTGACGTGGATTGGCTGGTCGATGAATGCTACTGGCACTCCTATTTTCGACACCGAGCGCGAGTTGAACTCGACTGCTAATAACGGCTTCGTGGTTCCTAACGACCACGCGACTCTGTATGCAGTCTTCCAGATGCCGACCTACACACTGACCCTTGCCGGCAATCCGGTTGCGGGGCAGACTGCTCTGTCACACAAGAACCTGACCTGGCCGACCGCCACCGACTATGAAGATGGCGACGTTGCCGAGATTAAGGTGACTGTAAACAGCGCCGACAAGTATCTCTTCGCAGGTTGGGAGAGCAACAAGGCTGGCGTATTTAACAACCAGTTCGCTACTACCGCGACCTATAAGATGACTGCAGAAGACACGACTGTCACCGCTTATGCGGCCAAGGCTGTTACCAATAACGTAGCTACCGGCACACGCACCATCGCTGCCAACAGCGCGGAAGGCGCTGGCAATGACTGGTGGACAACTCAGGTCAACATCGGAGCCTACACGACTGCTCCTGAGCAGCGCTGGGCCAGAGTTATGATCAAATGGGATGACTGGGCCGGTTTCAACTCATTCCCTGCGCAGAGCCTGCTGCACGGTCTTGGTAAGATCACCATGACCCACACTCCAGGTTCCAGCTACTCAGCGGCAGCTAATATCAACGTTCGACTCTTCGAGGTTATGAAGCCGTGGGTCTATACCACTGACGACAACGGTTGTTGGTGGCTGACCACCAACGGCACAACTCCCTGGGACACCCCTGGCGGCGACCGCGGCGAGCAGCTTGGCCCGGTGGTTCAGTGGGTAGGCGTTCCTGCCGCTGATGTTGCTAAGGTCTACACCTTGCCGAGTGGCAAAGACTATCGCTACCTGCTTCGCAATGGCATCCAGGCGAAGAGTGACGAAGAAGGCGATATCAAATACCGCAAGGGCACGACCAAGGACACTTTGGTAAACCTCTACTACAACCCGCCGACCGGTGCTGGCAATGTAATTAGAGATTGGGCATATCTGGGCGCGTTCGCTCAGGGCGGCACCGACGATCACCAGTTGAGAATCGATACCGATCAGGTTAACAACACCTACAACGGCGTCCCGGTCAATGAGGCTCAGTTGGCTGCCAAAGCTGGCAAGGCCTACGGCGACAAGTCCTTTGCTGTTGTGACTGCTGCAGACGATATCCTGGATATCAATGCTCTCTACGGTGCTCCGAAGGACAGCTCCGCGACATACTTCGCGGTATATGTAAACAACCCGGGTGCCGCTATTTACCCGGCATACATCGCACTTGGCGCTGACGACTGTGCTAAGGTCTGGACAAACGGCAACTATCGCGGTCAGAAGCTGACTGCCACTGCCGTTTTCCCTGACCAGAATTTCATAGGCCCGTTCACTCTTCTCGCCGGTTGGAACAAGGTTCTTGTCAAGGTTGAGAATGGCGGCGGCGCTTACGGCGTATATGCTCGACTTGCAAACGCCGACCGAACAGCCATCACAGGCCTGACCTACTCGACTTCTGACGACGTAGCTCCGTCCAACCCGACCAGCGTAACCGAAGCTGGCGGCGCGCAGAACGGCGTTGCTCAGTCTGCAGTCACTGCTCCGAAGTTCGCGTTCCTCGGCGCCACTGACGACAAGTCGGGCGTTCGCGGCTACAAGATCTACTTCGGAACCGATGCCAATGGCGTTCCCAACACCTGGAAGGAAGCCGGCAGTGCGTTTGAGCCGGGCGAGCAGAATCCTGGCACCTACTATCTGCGCGTAGCCGCAGTCGACTACGCTCTGAACGAGGCGGCGGTTACCACTGCCTTCACGTTCGTTATTAAGGAATCCGAGCCGGAGCCGGTCGATTCTTATGGTATTTCCAATAAGGCGACTCTGGACGCTGCTACAGCGGCGGCGGCTGCCACCAAGAAGTTCACCGTTTGGGGTAAGGTCACCGTAATCGACGCCAACAGCTTCACCGTTGACGACGGATCTGGTGTTCCTGTGAAGGTCCTTAAGACCGCTCACGGATTCACCGCGGCCGACTACGTATCCGCAACGGGTACTCTTGATGTGAGCGGCGATCAGCCGGTTCTCACTGCAATCTCCGCCAAGAAACAGAACTAAACTCTGTTTTAAGACGAGAAATAAAAAGGCTGGTCTTCGGGCCAGCCCTTTTTGCGTGTATGTTAAAGCTCACCCTCTGGAGCCTTTCGATGCCTTAGCATAAAGTCCCCCTTTATTTTCAACTGCGAACTCGCACGATCATCTCACTTCGAGTGTACTTACGCCTGCCTGAGATCATTGACGCCAGGTGTGCTAAATGAAAATAAGTAATTATTTAGCATTACCTGTTTACAAATGCAAAAAGTAGGGTATACTACTCATGG
The DNA here is from genome assembly GCA_964494345.1 of uncultured bacterium. Classification (GTDB taxonomy): domain Bacteria; phylum Armatimonadota; class UBA5829; order UBA5829; family UBA5829; genus DTKD01. Next base: position 182,665 of record CAZBSI010000005.1, on the reverse strand, counting down.
TATTGCTGAGCCGCGATTGGCTACAATCGGGCTGATAATTGTTTCTGTGGCTGGAAATAAACACAATACCTGTTAGTGTGGGTCTGGCGTGTTCAGTTCACGAAGCCCACACGTGCGCTTCAGGTCGTAGACCAGAGGCGTTGTGTACCACAAGGCGTTGGTCTCAAGCCAACGCCGGATGATTAGCCTGCCTTTAATTGGAGGTCGAAAGCAATCGGCCGAATACACACCACACAGGCAGGATATTTTATAGGAGGGTACTAATGAAAGGCAAGCTATCTTCATTGCTTGTGCGGATGCCTGCTGCGACTATCGTGGTTTGCATATTGCTGGTGGCAATGCTGGTGAGCGTCGCGCAGGCAGGTGGACCGTACTACTATACGGCCCGGAAAAACGCCGGTTCGGACAACACTTACGCAGACTACTTTAAGTCGTCCGGCGGAATTGCGCACGTCGCGGCCTCTGGCGCTGTCTTGACCGTGGCAGACCTGGTTGCAGCCAAAGGTTCAAACTTCCAGGGCTACTACGTCAGCTCTAACTTCGCAGTAGTCGGCGCTCGCTGGGGCAGATACGAAATTGATCTGCCGGAGTCTGGTATCTACAAGGTCTGGAATACTACTGCCGCGACAACGTCCGCTAAAACGAACATCATTCATTACGTCACCGACAGGTTCGGTGTTAAGCACACCTCTGCAGCCACCGACCAGCTAAACAATCCCAATGTTTGGCTTCTGTTGGGAACTTACGACTTCAAGGCCCACGACCCTGCCAATTGCCAGATCGAATTGAACAACGACTGGATTAGCGAGTCGGGCAGCATGTATTTCGGCGCTCTCAAATTCGAGCTGGTTGGCCAGACACATCCGAAACTGGACTCTGCAGAGCCCAAAGAGGATGGTACGGCTATTGATCTCGCGTGGACCGCGCCGACCTACGGCACTGTTGATCACTATATTGTCGAGCGCAGCGATGGTAACGACGAGAATTTTGCCGTTCTTGATGACAACGTTACCGGGCTCACCTACTCCGACTCCACTGGCTACTGCGACACGATTTATTACTATCGCGTCATTGCCGTGAACGATGACGAAGTAGAGTCGGTACCGTCGAATGTTCTATATGCTGTGAAGTGCGCTTCCGCACCTCCGATGAAAGCGTTCAATCCGGATCCTGTTGACTGGTCAAGCATCGTTCACACAAACCTGGACACTCAGATTGTTCCGGGCAAGCTTTCCTGGACGCCTGGTGACGCTGCCCTTTCTCAGGATATTTACTTCGGCACAGACTTTAATGATGTCTCCGACGCCGACAAAGATTCACCTGAGTATAAGACAACTGTGGATGCCACCGTAAAGAGCTTCTCTCCTGGCACCCTTGCTGCCAACACCGAGTATTACTGGAGAGTCGACGGCACCAACCTCGGCGGCACCACCAAGGGCGACGTCTGGTACTTTAAGACCGGCGTCTCTGTTAAGCTCGTCGCCGTTAGAAGCTCCAGCCGAGGCAACATTGAATATCCTGAAGGTCGCGAGTGGGGCGAAGTGTCCTGGCATGAGGCCGGCGAAACTCTCGATTTCTCGGTTGCTGAAAACCCTGGCGTGACCTGGGTTGGCTGGTCGATGAATGCTTCCGGCACCCCGATCTTCGACACCGAGCGCGAACTGAACTCTATGGAAGGCAACGGCTTCGTGGTTCCTAACGACAATACCACACTGTATGCAGTGTTCCAGATGCCGACCTACACTCTGACCCTTGTCGGCGACCCGGTTGCGGGGCAGACTTCTCTTACACAGAAGAACCTGACCTGGCCGACTGCCACCGACTACGAAGATGGCGACGTTGCCGAGGTCAAGGTGACTGTAAACAGCGCAGACAAGTATCTCTTCGCAGGTTGGGAGAGCGACAAGGCTGGCGAATTTAACAATCAGTTCGCTACCACCGCAACCTATAAGATGACAGCCGAGAACACGACTATTAAGGCCTATGCTGCCAAGGCTGTTACCAACAACGTTGCTACCGGCACTCGAAGCATGTCTGCTGCAAGCTTGGAAGGTGATCGTGAGGACTGGTGGACGACACAGATCAACGTTGCGGCATACAGCCCGACCAACGACCAAGTCTACTGCCGACCGATGATCAAGTGGAATGACTGGGCCGGCTTCCAGACGTTCCCTGCGCAGAGCCTGCTGCACGGTCTCGGTAAGATCAATCTTACCCATACTCCAGGTTCCAGCTACTCATCGGCTATAACTATCCACGTCCGACTCTTCGAGGTTATGAAGCCGTGGGTTTACAGCACTGTAGACGCTGGTGTCTGGTGGAAGACCACTGACGGCACGACTCCCTGGGATACTCCTGGTGGCGACCGCGGCGAGCAGCTTGGCCCGGTGCTTGACTGGGTCGGCGTTCCTATTGCTGATGTTCCCAAGGTTTATACCTTGCCGGCCGGCAAGGACTATCGCTACCTGCTTCGCAATGGCATCCAGGTCAAGAGCGATGAGGAAGGCGTCATCGGCAATCGCAAGGGTATGACCAAGGACACTTCGGTAAACCTCTACTACAACCCGCCGACTGGCGTAGGCAATGTAATTAGAGATTGGGCTTACCTTGGCGCATTCGCCCAGGGTGGCGATGCCGATCACCAACTGCGAATCGACACCGACCAGGTTCTCAACACCTACAACGGTGTCCCGGTCGCTGAGACTCAGTTGGCCGCCAAGACGGGCAAGACCTATGCAGGCAAGTCGTGGGCAGCGACGACCGCTGCAGGCGACATACTGGATATCAACGCCCTCTACGGCGACACTAAAACCAACTCCTCGACCTACTTCGCGGTCTACGTGAACAACCCGGGCGCGGCCGTCTGGCCGGCGTACGTCGGGCTTGGTTCCGATGACTACTCCAAGGTCTGGACGAACGGCGTATATCGAGGCCAGAGACAAGAGGCTATCAGCCCTCGCCCTGACCAGAACTTCATAGGGCCGTTCACGCTCAACGCCGGTTGGAACAAGGTTCTGATCAAGGTTGAGAACGGTGTTGGCGGTCACGGTCTGTATGCTCGACTCGCACACGCGGACCGAACAGCCATCACAGGCCTGACCTTCTCGACTTCCGATGACGTAGCTCCGTCCAACCCGACCAGCGTAACCGAAGCTGGCGGCGCGCAGAACGGCGTTGCTCAGTCTGCAGTCACTGCTCCGAAGTTCGCGTTCCTCGGCGCCACTGACGACAAGTCGGGCGTTCGCGGCTACAAGATCTACTTCGGAACCGATGCCAATGGCGTTCCCAACACCTGGAAGGAAGCCGGCAGTGCGTTTGAGCCGGGCGAGCAGAATCCTGGCACCTACTATCTGCGCGTAGCCGCAGTCGACTACGCTCTGAACGAGGCGGCGGTTACCACTGCCTTCACGTTCGTTATTAAGGAATCCGAGCCGGAGCCGGTCGATTCTTATGGTATTTCCAATAAGGCGACTCTGGACGCTGCTACAGCGGCGGCGGCTGCCACCAAGAAGTTCACCGTTTGGGGTAAGGTCACCGTAATCGACGCCAACAGCTTCACCGTTGACGACGGATCTGGTGTTCCTGTGAAGGTCCTTAAGACTGCTCACGGATTCACCGCGGCCGACTACGTATCCGCAACGGGTACTCTTGACGTGAGCGGCGCTGAGCCGGTTCTCACCGCAATCTCCGCCAAGAAACAGAACTAAACTCTGTTTCGAGGCGAAAATCAAGGGGCTGGTCTTAGGATCAGCCCCTTTTTTGGCACTGACTAACCCTTACCATTCGGCCATCTTTCCTCAGCCTCAATTTGCGCCCGCGCCACTTAACCGTGCTACCGAGATAACCCGCTGCCCATACAAAAAAAGAGACCACGTCCCGCAGAGCCAGCAGGTGCATACGACGGGGGAATTCCTCGTCACCCAATTTCCGCGCACAAAGCCAGGCGCACACCGTACGCAGAACCAGCACAATTATGAGAATTGACAGCGCAGAGAAAGACCGCCAGATCGCTGCCAGCAGCAATGCATATACCGAGCCGAACGTGAATATCAACCCAAAATGACCAAGCGGCCGGCAGACTCTGGTAGTGCGGGACCAGCGCAGTTCCCTCGATAACACAGAGCGCAGCGACTCACCGGACATAACCTCATCGATGACGTATCTCGAAAGCTCAATTTTCCAACCGAGCAGTGCGGTGCGATGGCCTATCTGATAATCATCCGCCAAATAGTCCGCCAGCGGCTCGAACCCACCGATGGCCTTCAGAACCTCGGCGCGCAGGGCTACGGCGGCGCCGAGGCCGAAGCGCAATCCCCCTATCTGCTGCGCACAAGCAACTCCGCCTGCGAAGATACTGCTCATATACAGCGCTTCAAGAGAATCCGCAAGGCCCGCCGCTTCCACACCTTTATATAGACAGGTCACCATTCCCACACGGCTGTCCTGAAAAGGCGTCACCATCGCCCGCAGAAAACTCGGCTCTGCGCGCGTATCGGCGTCTGTAATGACGATTATCTCCCCCCAGGCGTGTTTGGCTAGTTGATGTAGTATTCTCACTTTGTTGTTCGCGCCGCTGATAGTAGAGCCTATTCGCAGGGACGCGTGTTTGTGTCCTTTCATAGTGTCGAGTATGACATCTATCGCCGGATCAGTCGCTTTCAGCGTCCCGAAAATTACCTCGTAGTCCGGATAATCTTGTTTCATATACGAGGCGAAGTTGGCCGCGGCCTGTCGGTCAACCCCGCATACGGGTTTCAGGATGCTCACAGCGGGTTGAAAACCCGGCGATTCGGCCCGTGCTTTGCCATTAAAAGAAGCGAAAAGGCAGGCGGTGGAGGCTATATAGTAGCTTGCGCCAAGAAAAGTTAAAACCAGAAGAACTCCGCTAAACCAGACCAACTCGCTCCTCCGATTCTGCCAGTTTTTCATAAGTGGTGAGCTGATATCTTCGCGAGATGAACTCCTTCAGCCTTGGTTCCAGCAGCGTTTCCAAATCCCCCCTGTTCGGTCCATACGGCACGGGTCGGGCAGATTCAGAGGGATGGAAAAATATCTCCAGCTTATGCGCTGACAGCCTGCCGAGCATGTTTATCACATATTCCGTGTTCATCGACCCGCTCATCAGGCTGCCGATAGCCATATCGCATACGGCAAGGTCACATCCCCGCAGCTCTTTTCGACATACTGCTGCAAGGTAACCGTGCCCGGCAGCAACGGCCAATTTTGATAGGATATTTGTTCTATCCGCCGCGAAGTTTGCCCACAGCGGGTCGCGCGGCACCCTTATCCCTTTGGCCCCATATTCTTTCGCCAATTCAATAACGGTCGGCAAGACGGCGGGGTGGGCGTGCATGTGCTGGTGGCCGTCGACGTGGCTCAGCTCAAGTCCAGTGGCAGTAAACATCTCGAACTGCGCAGCGATCTCCAGGCGCAACTGCAAGCGAGCTTCTTTATCAAAAAAGTAGCGCAGGGCCGCCTTCACGGGGTTATTGGCAAAGCGTTGGTGATTATCCACAAGGCGGGGAATGCTGCTTTTCGGCAGCGCGCTTCGAGCGTCGCTAAGGGCGAGGTGCAATCCAACCGCCAGATCCGGCTGCTCTTTAGCGAGACGAATGGCATTGCCGGCGGCGTCTCCGGTCACCATCAACCCGGCGCTGGTCAGCACTCCGTCGCGATGTGCCTTGATTATCGCTGAGTTGATTTGGTCAGTGGCCCCAAAATCGTCGGCGCTGATTATCAGTTGCGCAACCATGTCATCCTGTATTACCCAAAATGACAACAGGCTGATTCACGCTATTTCCCGATCAGCCCCCGCCTGCTGCATAGAACGCGATATCACAGCCTATGACAGCCGCGTTTCCGAGCAGCATAATGATAATCCCAATAACAGCTACACTCTTTTTGCTGCGGTTCGGTGTCAGGGCGTCAAAACCGGTCACAAATACGATCCCAATAATCGCAGCCACGCACATAAACAGCCGGCCTTGCAGGTTCGCCATGCTATCGACCACCAGCACATACCGCATCCACGATGCCCAAACAAGCGCCGCCGCAAAGAGCAAAATCCAAATACTGCGATCCAGACCTGTTTTCGCCCACCGAACGATCAAACCGACCAGGGCAATCGCAGTCGCTCCGAGCACAGGCCAGAAATAGTGCCACCAGGCAACGTACTTCCAGATCAGCCAAAATGGCGTCCAGAAATATCCGTAAGCGTCGCGCGACGCCAGATTTATCGTATATAGAGTCATTGCCGGTACGGTCAAGGCGCTCGCCAACCCATGAGGCAGCACTGGATTGTAAAGCGAGCGTGGCATGATCGTTCCGTATGCGAAATAACACCTCGCCAGCCACCACCCACCGATGACCGTCCCCACCACCATCACGAGCCCAAAAGCCGAAACCACCGCCCTTGCATTAGAATAATCGCGCCTGCGGCATATCGCCAGGCTGATAATCACAAAGACCGGTATCAATATCAATCCCTGGGCCTTGGTGAGTATGGAAAGTCCGATCACTGCTCCAAGCACAACTGCCTCGCGAACGGATAGCGATTCAGTTTTGAAATAGCGGATCATCATAGCCATCGCCCATGTAAAAAGCAGCGCGATGAGGATTTCGTTGTTCAGCACGCCGGCTGTATACGCAGCATTTGGAATCAATGCCACGAATGCCGCTACAGCGAGGGCGTAGTTCTGTCGTCCGAAATGCTCCAGGGCCAGTCTATAGACCCAATATATCCAGCCGACTCCGATGCCAATGCCGAGAATGCGCAATATTCTCCAAATCAAATCGCCGGAAAGACCAACCGCGTTCATAGCGGCATAAGGCACAGCCATTATCGCGTAATACAGCGGGGGATGGTGGCCTGCGTGAGTGGCAGTTGCAAATTCTGAGTCTGTTATGTGTTTTGAAATCGGAGGCAGAGTAAACTTTGTCGCGATGGAGCGAATATAAATAAAATGTGCCGGCTCATCAGGGCCGTATTTAAGCTGCGTCGCCAAAGAGTAGGCGAGGGATAGCAGCGCAAATCCGACCAGGATCACGATTAAAATGCGGTTCGGGTTAAACTGGCGTTTCTTATCTTGCATTGTCAGCAGTATAACACGCCACCAGTAAGCAGCGAAACCCATCGAGAAAAACTATTCGCGACAATCAGGTGTAATCGTATTCTCAAAACGCAGGAGAGTACGCTCGAATGTAGAAGCAGTGAATGTAGGCTTTTTGATAGGAGATGCGAGGATGAAAAGACTTATCGTTTTTTTCGTTTTGGCCGGATTAGTCCTTGGGCTGTGTTCGTGTGGCAATAAACAGGCCGCTGAAAACGCCGACGGGGTAAAATCGGTCCATATCGCGTTTGTGACGAACAACGTCTCGGATTTTTGGAAGATAGCGCAAGCTGGGGTCAAAAAGGGTGAAAAAGACTTCGGCGTAAAGTGCGATTTCAAAATGCCGACCACTGGTACAGCAGCCGAGCAGAAGGTGATTTTGGAAGACCTGGTAACCCGCGGCGTAAAAGGTGTTGCGGTAAGCCCGGTAAGCCCGGACAGCCAGACCGAGGTTCTCAATAAAACCGCCGCCAGCATCGACCTCATTTGCATGGACTCCGATGCGCCGAACAGCAACCGGCTATGCTATGTCGGCACCAGTAACTTCGACGCCGGCAGGACTGCAGGGGAGCAGATAGTAAAGGCGATTCCTGACGGTGGCAAGATTATGCTGTATGTCGGTATGAGAGATGCTCAAAACGCGAACGATCGCTATAAAGGCATTCGCGCGGTTCTCGACAAGGACCCGAAGTATAAAATCCTCGGCTTGATGACCGACGACACCAATCATACCAAGGCGCGGGCAAATGTGGAGGATACGCTGGTAAAACACCCGGATGTCTCGTGCCTGGTCGGGTTATGGAGCTACAACGGCCCGGCTATTGTAAATGCGGTAAGATCGGCCAACAAGGTCGGTAAGGTGCAAATCGTGTGCTTCGACGAGCAGGACGATACCCTGAAGGGCGTCAAGGACGGGGTGATTTTCGCCACTGTGGTACAAAAACCGTTCGAGTTTGGCTACCAATCGGTTAAAGTGCTCAGCGCGCTGGCCAGAGGCGACAAAGAAGCGGTCCCTGAATCCAGGATGATCGACACTGGAGTCCGAGTAGTCGACAAATCCAACATTGATGAGTTTTGGACAGAGTTGAAGAAGCTGACTGGAAAATAGTAAAAAATGACGGGCGGCCGCGACCAGGTTGTTTCGACCGCCTCTCCCTTTTGTCATTACGACCGGGCTTCCTCGTGTCGGTCCGGCGCCTATTTTTGGCTATCAGCCTAATCCTGTGGTAGACTGTTATTAACCCCAATGTCAGGAGCGCTTTTCTGTGTCGTTACGTATTGCCGCAATTGCGGATATTCACTTCGCCGAAGGATCCATCTATCAGCCAGGTCCCAGGCGCAGTGCCATAGCCAACATTTTACTTCTCAGAGCAATTCACCGGATCAACAGGTTTATCAAGCCCGATGTCACCGTTATCCTCGGAGATTTGGTGGATGACGGATCGCGTGAAGGCCTCGAAGCGGTTAAAGAAAATATCGACCTGATCAAATCCCCGACTATTGTCCTGCCGGGCAACCACGACGGCGGCGAGTTTTTCTCTGTATATCCTCCTCCGCCGGAGAGCCTCGACATCAACGGATACCGGCTGCTGACATTCCTTGATCAGGAGCAGCCTGGTTATAACGCTCGCCGTTCAGAACGCGACATAGCCAGAATGGATCAGGCCAGGCAGGATCACGACGGCCCTTTGATCTCCGTGCAGCACGTCCCACTTCTTCCTGAGAATGCAAGCCAGAGTCCTTATGGTTACACGAACAACAAAGAGGTATGGGATGCGTTTGAGCGAAACGGGTTTGTGCTGTCGCTGAGCGGACATTGGCATCCGGGCGGCGATCTGGTCGGCAGGGGAGCCGGCCCGGCTATAGTCGCCCCCGCATTATGTGAGTCGCCATTTGTTTTTCTTGAGATAAACATCGAAGGGGATAACGTCGAGACTACCCGTCACGAATTTGCATTGCCGAAGGAGCTTGGTCTGTTTGATTACCATATCCATACCCCGCTTGCCTATTGCAGTCAGAATATGGAAGTACCGGTGACGAGGGTGCTGGCGGATGAGTTCGGCCTTGCGGGTATGGCGCTCACTGAGCACAGCGGGCAACTTTACTTTGAGCGTCGATATTATTGGGATGCGACTTATGTCGATGACGGCATCAACAACCCGCTTGGTGCCGACGACCGGATGGATCAGTATTTGGAACTGGCCAACGAGCACTGCCCGCCGGCTCTTTTGGGACTTGAAATAGACTGCGACAAAGCGGGCAACCCGGTGGTTCGTCGCAACGCATGGGATGCGACTCAGGTCAGGCTCGGTTCAATTCACTGGGTCGGCGAGATGAAGAAGCCGAAAGAAGAAATCGACCTGTATGCTGCAGCAGATGAGATGCTGGGGCGATTAGCGGTCTTTGCGCGCAGTGGAATACATATACTGGCACACCCGCTCAGGATATTCCGCGACTGGACAGATGATCAACTGCCACCGCACCTGATTCCCGGTATGATCGACATTCTTAAAGAAAATAACGTTGTGGCGGAGATCAACTTCCACGGCCAGATTACGTCGCCGTATTTTTTGAACACCTGCCTTGATGCCGGAGTAAAAGTAGTGTTCGGCAGCGATTCGCACCATTATCGCGAGGTCGGCGATTTTTACCCGCACCTTAACCTGATTCGCGAGTGCGGGCTGACATATTCCGATTTGCCTGATATTCTGGCATGCGTAGGTAGAGAGGACAACTGATGGAGACTACAAGGCTCGGACGTACTAATCTTACCGTCACCCGCACCGGCTTCGGCGCATTGCCGATTCAGAGATGCGATATGGAGGAATCCGCGCACATTCTGCGGGCGGCTTATGACGGCGGGATAACGTTCTTCGATACCGCACGAGGCTACTCCGACAGCGAGGCCAAAATTGGCTGCGCACTCTCCGACGTCCGATCCTCTATAGTCATCGCGACCAAGTCCGGCGCGAGGAACCGGGCAGGGGTATTGGCTGACCTGGAAAAGAGCCTTACTGAGCTTCGCACAGACTACGTCGATCTTATCCAGCTTCATAATCCCGCGCAAATCCAGGACCCGGATGATGACGAATCCGCCTATGCCGGGCTTATCGAGGCGCAACAGAAGGGGATGACCCGCTTCATCGGCATCACGAATCACGCACGGGATAAAGCAATCACAGCCATCAAATCCGGGCTTTACGATACTCTGCAATACCCCGTCTGCCACATTTCCTCCCCTGAGGATATCGCATTAGTCGATATGTGCAGGGATGCGGATATAGGCATCATCGCGATGAAACCACTCTCCGGCGGCCTGATAACCAACCTCGCGCCGGCGTTTGCATACCTCCGTCAGTTCGAGAACCTGATCCCTATCTGGGGTATTCAGAAGATCAGCGAGCTTGACGAGCTTCTAAAGTTCGACGCTAACCCCCCTGTTCTGGATGAGGAGATGCTTGCGGTGATAGAAAACGACCGCTGCGAGCTTGCCGGTGATTTTTGCAGGGGCTGCGGCTATTGCCTGCCGTGTCCTCAGGATATCCCCATCAATATGGCCGCACGAATGAGCCTGCTGCTGAAACGCGCGCCGTGGCAGGGGTTTATTAACGACGAGTGGTATGAAAAAATGCACCGCATCGACAACTGCACCGACTGCGGCCAGTGTCGCGCCCGCTGCCCTTACGATCTCAATCCCCCCGACATACTCGCCAAGGCTCTATCGGAATACGACCAGTTCTATGAGGAGCATAAAGCGGGTTAGCGGCGCAGTGGCGTAGCACCCACATTTTGTCATCCTGCGCGAAGTCGCAGGATCACGCCTCGCCTATTGCTATGGATTCCGCGACTACGCGCGGAATGACACGGGGTGGTAGCGGGGAATGAGCAAGAACAGATAGGTGGCAATCTCCGGAATTGCCACTTCACAACCCGGTTTGTGGCGATCTCCGAATTGCCGCCCCATTAAGCACTATACACTCTCATTTCGAACGAAACGCGACCTGGAAATGGGAAGGGAAAAAGCAGATTCCTCGGCATTCGCCTCGGAATGACAATTTATCTGACGCATACGAGTTTAACCTGACGCATCCCAGTTTAGTAACTGGCCTCTGTTATAGCCTTGTCCGAGACGGAGATCGGACACTACTGGCAGGAGCGCTCATCATTCGTGAGCTGTTACGTAGCGGCGATCAATTTTGCTACTCAGCAATAAATATTATTTTGGCCACTATTTCTATTGACAGGCTATCGGTTATCGGGTAAAATCATATTGTTAAGAGTTTAACGATAAGTCGGGGTCGACCTTGAGAGAGAATAAAAAACTGCCAAGAGCCTCTGTCCTGAGAATGGAACTCTGCCTGGAATTGCTTGAACAGCTCGAAGCGGATGGGCGGGACTATGTCACCAGCGCCGAGATAGGCGCCGCGACAGGCATAGCGGCGGTCAAGGTGCGGCAGGACTTCTTTCACCTCGGCTCCGAAGGCAAACCCAAAGTCGGCTACGAAGTAGCTCAACTTGCGGCGCTGATAAGATCAGTGCTTGACCTTGAAACTCCCAAAAAGACCTGCCTCGTCGGCTACGGCAACCTTGGCAGGGCGCTGGTTTCAAGCAGCATCTGGTCGAGAGCAGGATTCAAACTCGCCGCTATATTCGACCGGGACACCAGGATAATCGGCAATCAGGCGTCTAATCTGCGTGTCCGCAACGTTACTGAGATTTTCGGAGTGGTAAAAGCCGAACAGATCATCGCCGGGGTAATCGCGGTGCCTGCTCAGGTAGCGCAGGAGACCGCAGATATGATGGTCGGGGCCGGCATCCAGGCTATATGGAACTTTGCGCCTGTAAAACTGCATGTTCCGGACGACGTAGTCGTCGAAAATCAATCATTGGCGTGGGGGCTAATCACACTTTCCTACGCGATGAAATCCAACATAACAAACGATCAGGCCCACGTGGTCAAATAGATTTGGAGGTAGCTAAATTGGCTCAGTCTGCCATTTTGCCCGATCCCGGGTCCAAGGCCGGGCGCCATTTCAGCCGGATTCAACAGATTATCGAGGATTACGGAGCGACTGAAAGCGCTCTGATCCCCATTTTGCAGAAAGTACAGGACGAATATCGATACCTGCCGGAGGAGATTCTCACATTTGTCGCCACCGCGCTGGACATCCCGCCGGCCACGGTATATGGCGTGGCGACGTTTTATGCGCAATTTTCACTCGAACCCAAAGGCAAGCATATCATAAAATGCTGCGATGGCACTGCCTGCCACGTGCGAAAAAATCAGCCTGTCATCGACGCAATCAATCAGCGACTCGACCTGCAAAAAGGGCAGAAAACCACCGGTGACCACCTCTTTACATTCGAGATAGTAAGCTGCATCGGCGCCTGCGCACTCGCCCCGGCGGTCGTTATCGACGGCCACGTATACGGCCAGACGACCGCAGACAAAATAGTCGCGGCTATCGATGAAATCGAAGAGGCAGATAAGGCGGAGGTCGCTCAATGACACCATTTGCAAGACTCAATTCACCGACCGAACTCGATTCGTTGAAGCGAAAGGCCGTCGCCGCCATTAAAGGCTGCGCCACTCGCGTATTGGTTTGCGGAGGCACGGGGTGTATGGCAAACGGCAGCCCTGCGGTGCTCGAAGCGCTGCAGAAGGCGCTGGACAAGCACGAGGTGCCGGTGCGCGCCGATATTATGAACGAAGACGACGAGAAAGCTATCACCATCGGCTATAGCGGCTGCCCCGGCTACTGCCAGGTCGGCCCAATTGTGCGGATTTTGCCGGCAGATTATTTTTATACGCAGGTCAAACCCGAGGACGCGGAAGATATCGTCACCCAGACCGTTCTCAACGGCCAGCCCGTCGAGCGGCTTCTGTTCAAAGACGAAAAGGCCAGTTACCCGACCCGCGACGAGCTTCCTTTCTATAAGGATCAGGTCAACGTGGTGTTGGCCGACTGCGGTGTCATCGAGCCGGGTGACATTAGAGACTACATATCACGCGACGGCTACAGGGCAATGGCCGAGGCGCTGTTCGGGCTTACCCCGGAGGCGGTTGTCTCTGAGATCACAGAGTCCGGCTTGAGAGGCCGCGGCGGCGCAGGGTTCTCGACAGGCCGCAAATGGGGATTCACGCAAATCGTCAAAAGCGACAAGAAATATATAGTCTGCAACGCCGACGAAGGCGACCCCGGCGCGTTTATGGACGAAAGTATCATGGAGGGCAACCCCCACGCGCTGCTGGAGGGTATGGCTATCGCCGGTTATGCGATAGGCGCCGACGAAGGTTATATCTATGTGAGAGCTGAATATCCGCTGGCCATCGAACGCCTGCGCACCGCTATCTCACAGGCGGAACAGGCGGGATTGCTCGGCGATAAAATCCTCGGCGGGCCGTTCTCCTTCCATATACATATAAAGGAAGGCGCGGGTGCATTTGTCTGCGGAGAAGAAACCGCCCTTATCAGCTCAATTGAAGGTCACAGAGGGATGCCCAGGCCTAAGCCGCCGTTCCCGGCCAATTCTGGTCTGTGGGGCAAGCCGACCGTGGTAAACAACGTCGAGACCTTCGCCAACGTCTCCCGGATTATCCTGAACGGAGCGGAGTGGTTCCGCAGCTTCGGAATCGAGAAATCCCCCGGAACAAAGGTTTTTGCTCTTACCGGAGACGTCGTCAATACAGGTTTGATCGAGGTCCCGATGGGCACGACTATGGGCGACGTCGTGTTCAAGATAGGCGGGGGTATTCGAACGGGCTTGAAGTTTAAGGCTGTTCAGATCGGTGGGCCTTCCGGAGCATGTTTGACGGAGGAGCACCTCGATTTGCCGCTGGACTACGATTCTCTGCGATCGGTTGGCGCGATGGTCGGCAGCGGCGGACTTGTAGTTATGGACGAGTCCACCTGCATGGTCGAAATCGCCAGGTTCTTTATGAGCTTCACCCAGAAGGAATCCTGCGGCAAGTGCGTGTTGTGCCGAGAGGGAACCAGGCGGATGCTCGATATCCTGGAAAGGATCGTCGCGGGCCGAGGTAAGGTGGAGGACATCGGTCTTCTTGAAGAATTGGCGCTGACGGTGCGCGATGGCTCGCTGTGCGGGCTTGGCAAATCGGCCCCGAACCCGGTTATATCGACGCTGAAGCACTTCCGCGACGAGTATCTGGCTCACATCGTCGACGGCGTCTGTCCGGCTGGGCAGTGCGATGCGTTCAGAAGTTACTCTATTGTCGAAGACAAGTGCAAGGGCTGCGGTCTGTGCGCGAAAAAATGTCCGACGGGCGCGATCTCCGGCGAGCTTAAAAAGCCTTACGTCATCGACTCGGATCTATGCACCAAGTGCGGGGTATGTGCCGAGGTGTGCAAGTTCGACGCTGTGGTGCTGGGTTAAGGAGTATTAAATGGAAGGATATATAACTATTGATGGGGCTCAGACCCCGATAAACGGATGCAAAAACCTGCTGGAGGTCATTCGTGCGTCCGGCATCGAACTGCCGACGTTCTGTTATCACTCCGAACTGTCCGTCTACGGCGCCTGCCGAATGTGCATCGTCGACATTGATGGCCGGGGTATACAGGCATCGTGCTCGACTCCGCCCGAAAGCGGAATGGTTGTTCATACGCACACCGAGCAGGTGATGAAGATCCGCAGAATGGCGCTTGAGCTGCTGCTTGCCAATCATCACGGCAACTGCCAGACCTGTGGCAAGAACACTCAATGCAGGTTGCAGGAACTAGCCCAGAAACTCGGCGTCAAGGATGTCAGGTTTGAAGAAGTCAACGACGTGGTGCCGATCGACGACCTCAATCAATCCCTTGTGCGCGACCCCAACAAGTGCATCCTGTGCGGGGACTGCGTGCGGATGTGCAAAGAGGTGCAGGGGATAGGGGTGCTGGATTTTGTCGGCAGAGGCAGCGACGTGCGCGTCAGCCCGGCTTTTAAGAAAAATCTTCATGAGGTCGAATGCGTCTACTGCGGACAGTGCGCATCGGTATGTCCTACGGGCGCCCTTACAATTAAAAGCGAAACCGACGAAGTCTGGAAGGCAATCAACGACCCGACCAAGACGGTTGTAGTTCAGATCGCCCCCGCGGTCCGAGCGGCGGTCGCCCAGGCCTATGGAATTCCTGGCGGGGAGCACGCTATAGGCAAGACGGTCACCGCGCTGCGTCGGTTGGGGTTTGATAAGGTCTACGATACATCCTTTGCCGCTGATCTTACCACAGTCGAGGAAGCAACAGAGTTTCTCGGCAGGGTGGCAAAGGGGGAGAAACTGCCGCAGTTTACAAGCTGCTGCCCTGCGTGGGTTAAATACGTAGAGCAGTTCTATCCGGACTCCATTGCCAACCTATCTTCGTGTAAAAGCCCGCAGCAGATGTTCGGCTCGTTGGCAAAACAGTTCTATGTCGACCACGAAGGCACGAAGCGTGAGGACCTGTATGTAGTCTCCATTATGCCTTGCACGGCTAAGAAGTTCGAGGCCAACAGACCGGAGTTCGCAGTCGATGGCGACCCGGACATTAACGCTGTTCTCTCTACTCAAGAACTGATTAGCATGTTCGATCAGGCCGGTGTCAAGGTCGCTAATCTGGCGCCGGATTCGATGGACTTGCCGTTCGGATTCAAGACTGGGGCGGGAATCATCTTCGGAGCCAGCGGCGGAGTTGCCGAGGCGGTGTTGCGAATGGCATCTGCAGGGGCCAGCACCGACGGCAAATCTGCTCCTATGGAGTTTCGAGAAGTCAGAGGACTTGAGGGCATCAAAGAAGCCTCGGTAACATTAGGGGATAAAACTCTCAAGCTGGCGGTTGTCAGTGGGTTGGCTAACGCGGGACAGGTTCTGGAGAAGATCAAATCCGGCGAGGTTGACTACGACATAATCGAGGTTATGGCGTGCAGAGGCGGGTGTATCGGCGGCGGCGGACAGCCATTGCCTAACGATATGGAGGCCCGCGAAGAGCGAAAGGCCACGCTTTACGATTGTGACGCGATAATGCCGCTGCACAACGCGGCCGATAATCCGTATATCAAAGAGTGCTATTCGACTTTGTTGAATGAGCCGAACAGTTCTATCGCACACAAGCTGCTGCATACGGGGTATCGATCCAGAAGAAGAATAGAAGGCGAAGACCTTGATCTGACCGACGATCAGACTGGGACCAAGACTCCGGTGTCGGTGTGCATAGGAACTAACTGCTACTTACGTGGCTCTTATGATACTCTGCGCAAACTGATCGACAAGGCTCGAGATGCGGGGCTCGCCGGTAAGATCGATTTCAAGGCGACGTTCTGCTTCGAGAAGTGCAAGGCCAGCCCGAACGTGCAGGTCGGAGATACGGTCTACGGCGGGATTACCCCCGATAAGATCGATAAGTTCTTCGAAGAGACGATCAAGCCGGCTGCCGAGGGCGAGTCCAAAGCGGAAACGCTGGAGGTTTAGCCAGTGATAACGGTAAAATGCTGCGTCGGTAGTTCGTGTCATATCAGAGGCGGCGCCAAGACTATGAAGGTGCTGAAGGCGCTGATTGACGAACACAATTTGGCCGAAGAAGTGGATCTGGCCGCTGATCTGTGTCTGGATAATTGTATTCAGGCGCCGAATGTGGTGGTAGATGGCGTCACTTACGGCGGAATCACGCCGGATAAAGCGGAGACGTTCTTCTTCGAGCACATACTGAGGCGAGCACAGTGAACACAGGAATTATATCCACCAACAAGGCGAGATGCAGAGACTGCTATCGCTGTGTGCGGATTTGTCCGGTGAAGGCCATCCGCATTTCCGAGGGCCAGGCGCAGGTCGACCCCGCCCGCTGCCTGGCCTGCGGAACCTGCGTGCGGGAGTGTCCGCAAAACGCCAAACAGGTCAGGGATGACCTGGCGCGTGCGCGGGAACTGATCGGGACCGGGCGCGTGATTGCGTCGGTCGCGCCGTCGTATGTGGCGGCTTTTCCCGACTATGGTGGAGGTTTGTTTCCTGCTGTTCTAAAGAAGCTGGGGTTTGATATGGTAGCGGAGACGGCGGTAGGTGCGGAGTTGGTGGCTCGTGCGACGGCGAAGGTGGTTGCTGAGGAGCCCCAGTCCCACGTCGCCTCCGCCTGCCCGGTACTGGTCGATCTGATAGTGAAATATCATCCGGACCTAATCGACAACATCGCGCCGGTGGTGTCGCCGATGATCGCGCATGCCCGGCACTTGAAGGCCAAATACGGCCAGGATACAAAGGTCGTCTTCATCGGGCCTTGTTCGGCCAAAAAAGCCGAGGCTGAGCAACCCGACTTAGCCGGGGATGTCGATGTGGCGCTGACATTCGAGGAACTCCGGGACTGGATAGATTCGGCGAACATCAGAAAAGACCAGTTAAGATCAGCCGAAATGGACGATATTCCCGCATCGCTGGCCCGATTGTTCCCTCTTGAGGGCGGGCTTGCCGAAGCTGCGGCGATGCAGCCTGATTTGCTAAAACAGGACTTCGTCGCGCTTTCCGGCAGCGAGCAGGTCTCGGAGATGCTGGAAAATCTGAAAAACGGCAGCACTGTTAAGCTCTTCGAGGCCTTGTACTGTCCCGGCGGCTGTATCAACGGCGCGTGCTTTGGAGATGGCAAAGACATATTCAGAAGGCGCAACCAGATACTACAGCACCAAAAGCGCTCGGCCAGGGATGAGGATACCGCCGACTTCGACGCCATTATGGAAGATGTCGACCTGAGACGAGCCTACAGCGAGACCGTTATCGACCAGCCGGAAATCACCGAAGAGGCTATTAGAACGGTGCTCGCCAGGACCGGCAAGATCACCCCTGACGATGAGTTAAATTGCGGCGCGTGCGGGTATCCGTCGTGTCGCGCAAATGCTATCGCTGTGCTGTCGGGTATGGCGGAGCATACCATGTGCATTCCGTGGATGAGAAAAGTCGCTGAACGCAAGGCGGACCAGATTATAGACAACAGCCCGAACGGTATTGTCATAGTCGATTCCTCGCTGAGGGTGGTCGATTTCAACGCGGCGTTCGCGGACCTGTTCTCCTGCAGCAAGGGCATAATAGGCAAACCTCTGTCGACGCTGATGGATACGGGTGATTTTGAGAAGGTTATGGCGCGGGCCGTCGATAGAATCGTTAACAAGGACGTTTCATTCCCGGCTTATCATATCAGCGCCAGCCTGAATGTCTACAGAATCGAGCATGAGGCTTTGGTGGTTGGTATTCTTGCCAATGTGGACAAGGGCACCGAGGGGCTGAGTCGTCTCGATCATATCCGCGAAGAGACGCTCTCTCACGCTGAGGAAGTTATTCAGAAGCAGATGCTGATGGCCCAGGAGATCGCGGGGATTTTGGGCGAGACTACCAGCGAGACCAGGGTTCTTTTGCGCAAGCTCACCGAATTGATGAAGGAATCCGACGAAAACGGCGGTCGTGCTGATAAATCGCGATGAAAAAATACGCAGTAGACGTAACTTCACGCCAGTTTTCTAAAAATGGCGAGGATATATGCGGGGACGCGATAAAAATATCCCGAACCCCGGACTCGACGATCATCGTGCTGTCCGATGGATTGGGCAGTGGTGTCAAGGCCAATGTGCTGGCCACGATGACCGTCGAGTTGGCCACGGGGCTCTTTTCCGGCGAGTTATCGCTTCAGGAGATCGTGGAGACTCTGATCGCCACCCTGCCGGTCTGCAAATGGCGCAATATCGCCTATTCCACGTTTTCTATCGTAAGAATCTACGATACCGGTCACGTCACGGTGGCCCAATATGATTCCCCCACCTTGCTGCATTTGCGGGGAGGCGTAAGGCCGGCGACCATAAAGAGCATTGAGCGCACCATAATGGAGCGCAGCATACACGAGTCGCACTTCCGGCTCAATCCCAACGATGCGGTAATGCTGTTCAGCGATGGTATTGTCTACGCGGGAGTAGGGGAGGGGCTGCCGATGGGCTGGCAGGAGGATGGGATTCTGGAATACGTCTCACAGGCCGCGCCGGATTTGTGTGATTGCACGCAGATTGCCGACAGAGTCGCGCAGACCGCCCTTGGATTCTGGCATGAACGACCCGGCGACGATGGAACCGTGCTGTGTGCGCGTTATCGCAAAGCCCAGAACGCTACCCTGCTCACCGGCCCTCCGGGGAATCGCGAACACGTAAAACGTATGTTGCGGGACTTTATGGCCACAAAAGGCCGAAAAATTGTCTGCGGAGGCACCACTTCACACCTGCTTGCGGATCATTTGGACGCAAAACTCATCCCTGATGAGAGATACATCGACACGGATCTGCCTCCAATAGCCAGGCTGGACGGGGTCGATCTGGTTACAGAAGGGATATTGACCTTAAGCCGCGCTTCGGAGTATCTGGCCAGTGGCCGGCCCAGGGACAGAATGGACGCTGCCACGACGCTGCTGGATCATCTCGAAGCCGTCGACGGCATAACCTTTATGGTCGGCACCGCCAGAAACCCCGCTCATCAAAACACAGGCCTGCCGGACTCGATATTCCTGAGGCGCACGGTAATAGAAAAACTCGCCAAACGCCTGGAATCCCTGGGCAAAGAGACAGAATTGAAGTTCTATTGATGCGGCTTTGCCATTGCGCGGCTACTACCCTCGTCATTTCACGCCACCACCTTTGTCATTCCGCGCGTAGTCGCGGAATCCACGGCGAGCACCGCCTAAATTACATTTTATTCCACTGCCTGCAGATTAAATTTGACGTAGTCGAATCAACCGTTTATATTATTAGATGCGGGATACCGCTAGCTGGATCCGTACAGCTTGCCGGCAAGCGCCCGCATTAACTTATGCCGGCACTGACCAGCCTCCTGGGCTTACGGAAATCTGGGTCTGGGATGACTAACCCGCGAGAGCCCCACGACGTGCGGCTTGTTCGCGAAGAGGAGTGTTTTCGATGTCTGACGAGAAGTTTGAGCAGGATCAGAATACTGATCCGAACCACGAAATGTCTGCAACGCCATTCGGTACATCCGAATCAGACGGCGCCGTAGAGGCAGCCGCCGGAGAGGAGACACCGCAAGACCAGGCACAGACTCCTGACCAGGGAGCAGACCAGCCGGAAGCGGTCGAAACGACAGAGCCAAAACCCGTCGAGAAAGAAATGACGATGGAAGAGGCGATGGCGGCCGAAGCCGGAATTGATTATGGCGGCACATTTAAGGCGCTCAAAGAAGGCGAAGTGGTTGATGGGGTGGTTGTGCACATAGACCGCGAGGGAGTGCTGGTTGATGTAGGGACGAAGTCTGAAGGCCACGTCAAGCCCAACGAACTCTCCCGCGACCCAGGCGCCAACCCTGAGGACGTCGTCAGCGTGGGAGAGCGAATTCGCGTCTACGTTGTGCAGGCGGACAGCGCGGAGGGCGGCCCGATTCTCTCCAAGAAAAGAGCGGACTTCGAAAACGCTTGGGATCGTGTCGAAAAGGCGCATCGCGAAAAGGACACCCTTAAGGCGATGGTCTCCGACCGGGTCAAAGGCGGGCTGGTTGTGGATTTGGGTATTCGCG
This sequence comes from uncultured bacterium, assembly GCA_964494345.1. Lineage (GTDB taxonomy): Bacteria > Armatimonadota > UBA5829 > UBA5829 > UBA5829 > DTKD01. The sequence continues at coordinate 162,037 of CAZBSI010000005.1, read as the reverse complement.
GGTTCGTGCCGGCTTCCCATGTGGGCAGCGGCAGACTTAAGAATTTGGATAAGTTTATCGGCCAGAGCATGACGTTCAGAGTCATTGAAGTTGACCGCGAGCGCAGAAAAGTCGTTCTTTCAAATAGAATGGCTGCTGAAGAAGAGCAGGAGAAACTGAAGAAGGACACTATCACTTCGCTGGCCGAAGGTCAGATACGTGACGGAGTCGTTCGCAGGATAACCGACTATGGAGCATTTGTTGACCTTGGCGGAGTCGATGGCCTGCTGCACGTCAGCGAGATGTCGTGGACCAGAATCAACCATCCTTCCGAAGCTGTCAAAGTAGGACAGAAGATTCAGGTTATGGTCCTTAAACTGAACCTCGAGCAGGGTCGAGTTTCCCTTGGTTTGAGGCAGATTCTGCCGGATCCGTGGATCGAGGTCCAGAGGATTCATAACGTTGGGGAGACCATCAAGGTCAATATCACTCGCTTGGTCCCGTTTGGCGCGTTTGTCGCGGTAGAGGGCGGAGTTGAGGGGATTATCCCCAATGCGGAGCTTGCTCATAAGAGAGTCAACAAGCCTGAGGAAGTTGTGAATGTGGGTGATGAGGTCGAGGTCAAGATCATCGACCTTCGACCGGAAGAGCGCCGGATGACGCTCTCGCTGCGACAGCTTCAGCCGCAGCCGGAGAGGCCGCCGCGCGAAGAGCAGCCCGACTACAGGCACTATCAGCAGAGCAGGCCGGAGACACGAACTACCATCGGCGATTTGATCGGCGGACAGTTGGATCAATTCTCATCGATGGCTAAACCGGACAGCGAGAAGGCCGCAAGGAGAAAATCTCGTGCCAGATCGGCGCAGAAAGAGGCCCTGGCAGAGGCAGAGGCGCTTGCGGAAGTAGAGCAGATCGACGAGATTATCGAGGAACTGACCAAGGCCGAAGATGAGCTTCCTGTTGATGCTGTTGAAACAGAGCAGTCGGAGATAGAGGAAGTTGTCGAGGCGGTGGAAGAGGTCGAGATCGAAACTGCGGAGCCTGTGGCTGAAGAAGCCGTAGAGCAGGTCGAGGAATCCGTCGAAGAGCCTTCCGAAGCTGCCGCCGAGGAAGAGGCTGCTGAGTAATCCCGGCAGATAAGCGAAAACAGAAAACGCATATTGCGGCCCGGTGCATCCTGCATCGGGCCGTTATTGTGAGTGGGGATCGCATAAATACGAAGGAGGAAAACCGTGATTTGGTGAAGTAATGGTGAAGGATATGGATATGGGGCGAGTTATAGGGGTTACCGGAGGCATCGCCACCGGAAAAAGCACGGTGATGAGCATTTTGGCGCGGTTGGGCGCCCGGACGCTCAGCGCGGATGGCGTTGCTCGCGAAGTCCTGGCAAAGGGGGGGATTTGCTACCAGCAAACCATCCGGCGTTTCGGCGAGGAGATTGTCGGTATTGATGGCGAGATCGACAGGGCGGTTCTCGGAGGAATTATATTTTCTGACCCATCTGCCCGGCAGGACCTCGAAGATATCACGCATCCGCAGATAATCGCACAGATCAATCGACAAATTGAGGAATTTCGCGCCGATAGCGCCAACATCGACGGAGTGCTGGCGGTGGAAATACCGTTGCTTATCGAATGTGGCCTTGAGAGCGTTGTAGATGATGTTGTCGTGGTTGCGGCGGAACTTGAAACGCAGGTATGTCGTCTCACAACCATAAGGGGTATCTCTTCTGACGAGGCTGAACTTAGAATAAAGGCCCAGATGCCGTTGGATGTGAAAATCGAGCGGGCGGATTGGGTGATTTGGAATGATGGTTCGCTTGAGTCACTAGAGAGCCAGGTTCGAGCGGTTTGGGACGAAATTCGCTTGCCCTAACATGAGTAGGTATGTTATAGTTGGGTGACTGATGAGTTCGCGGATGAGCAGTGAGTCTGCACCATATCAAAACCTGCATTTCCTGCGCGTGTCGAGGACTGGGCAAGATGCTCAGTCGGACGGCAGGCTCGTCGTCATCTATTCTTTCGCCACCGCGCCTCGCCCCCACCGTTCGTCGACGGAATTGTCCGGATAGGGCACGAACTTTTCTGCGGCGACTGCGCACGGCGACACAGGACTGATATTTCAGTGCAACGAACTCACCATAGGTGAGATAATCGTGTGGCTCAATTTAGGAGGAAATCGACCGTTGAGGCAGCTATTGCAAAACAGAGCAATCCGAAGCATCTGCTACGCGCTGGTTGTGGCGCTTGTGTCGACAGTTATGCCGCCGCTTACGCAGCAAGCTGGTGCACAGCTTATGCCGACTTATTCAGTGGGAGTCATTGACTTCGCCAACGAATCTGGAGTTCAGGGCGATTTGCTGGCCAGGCTGGCGACAGACGCAGTTGTCGTCGAAATGAGCAAGTCGAATCGTTACGATGTGAGTATCACACGTACGATGATGAACGCGAAAATGGAAGAGCTTGGCCTTCGCAGCCCGCTCTCCAAACTCGACCTGGTGAGGTTGGGCGAGGTGCTCAGCGCGGACGCGATGCTGCAGGGGTCGATAAGATCGGTGCAGTTGGCAGGTTCTGGCCCAACCAGGCGCGCCAGCGTCACTATCGTCGCACAGATGATTGACCAGGCCTCTGGTGAGATCATCAACGGTGCGGTGCAAACGGGCACATCCAGCGCGCGAGTTGGCTACACGGCTGACGACAACGCACTGGTCGCAGAGGCTGTGAACGCCGCAGCGTATCTTGTTGTCAAGACGATGACCGACTATGTCATTCCTGAAGCGACGGTTATGATGAACATCGGTGAGAGTCAGGTTATGATCAACAAGGGCGTGCGAGCGGGAATAAAGCCTGGAATGCGGATGATTGTGCTTCGAAACCGCGAGATCATTGGCTACCTCGAAGTGACTGGCACCTCGCCGGACGACGCTTATGCCGCGGTGCTGAAGTCTATGCGCGGTATCCAGCCGGAAGACAAGGCCAGAGCGATTTATGACATGCCGACGGTCTCATCGGCGCTTAAATCCGAACCACTTCCTTCTGGCGCTCCTAAAAAGAGTCATGCTAGTAGCGGTGCGGCCAGCAAGATCGGCAAGTTCTTCATTGGACTGGTTGTGGTCGCAGGGCTTGCCTCGTTGTTCCAGGGCGGCAGCGGGGTTGCCGATCCGCCTTCGCTGGGAATCGGTAACAAAAACCTTGAGTTTACGTGGGATCCTAAGCTCTATAACCATGGCCAAAACGTTTTCGAGCTTCAGGTGGTTCGAGACGCAGTGGATGCGTTGGACGGACATGCTGAAGTGGTTGCTGCTATTAACGACCCCAGTCTTTGGAACAACGGCCGGATCAATATCAGCGCTCTGTATGGCACGGCGGCGGGAACGGCTGTCACGTACAGCAGGCTGCCTTTGGGTGCGACCAGCCCCACATCGGTTACGGAAACAATTCCGGCGGAGCCATACGGCATCACCCATACCTACAATCTGCGCGTCTTGCTGAGATCGCGATTGGGTGAAACGTCGGAAGGGTCGTCTGGGACGACTTATAAATATCAAATGACGAAGCTGGGCAACGAGATCATGGCGACGGCTGTCGAGCCGTTCTCTCGCGACAAAGCGGTGGAGCCGATCGACGGCGATCCTCTGTATGTCAGCCAGCTTTTGAACAACGAAGCCAATTTGAGCTGGCTGCCGCTGGAAGGCGCCAGTGAGTATAAAGTAGTGGTAGAGCCGATAGCTCCAGGAACTGCTCCGAGATGGGAGAGCAGCATAATGCATGCGGGTTCGGGTTCGGAAGTCTCGTTGAACGATGGAGACAGAATGTCTCTTGCCAACAGGCTCAACAACTTCCCAGACGTGCAAATGAGGTGGTGCGTCTATGCCAGGAACTCGGCAGATACTAAGCCTCTGTGGACATATCCGGTCACAAGCCAGTGGCCGAGGTTCACGATAGGCGCAACCCCTGGAGGTCCTCCGTAGGAACTAAGCTAGGGTCAGAGGATTCAGGAGGTCTCAGAAATGAAAATCAATACATCCAGATCAATATGGTCGTGGCTGGTGATTGCGAGCCTGTTAATTGTCGGGCTTCAGTCGCTGTGCGTCGCGGATGATGTCAAGACGCCTTATGTCGTAAACGAGTATATCATCCGTGCGGAAAAGGGAGCGAGCGTCAGGTCGGTCTCAGACTCCATTGCCCAATTGGGTGGAATGGTCGTAAAGGCGCTGCCACTGCCGGATACCTATCTAGTGAGGATGGGTGTGCCGGCCAACAGTGGGGTCAGCGGCACTATTCGCAATACTCGTGTGGCGACCTCGCCGTGGGTCATAAAGAGTTTTGCTCCCAATTTCATCTATAGCAGGCATGCGGTTCCAAACGATCCATACTGGACCAATGAAAAACTCTGGGGCCTCAAGAAAATCAATATGCCCAGGGCATGGGATACCAACAAGGGCAGCTCTTCGGTAACAGTGGCGGTCATCGACTCAGGCGTTGCCAATCACCCTGACCTGGCCGGAAGGGTACTGACTGATAAGGGCTACGACTTTGTAGACAATGATGCCGATGCCAGCAGCGACTTCGACGGCCACGGCACGCACGTTGCGGGCACAATCGCCGCGCAGGGCGACAACCACGTCGGAGTAATTGGAGTTTGCTGGGATGGCGTAAAGATACTTCCCATCAGATTCTTGGATAATGTAGGAAATGGCACTACGGACAACGCCCTCCTCTCGTTGGATCACGCTCTTCGAATGGGCGCGGACGTGGTGAATATGAGCTGGGGCCAGGACTACGGCCTGCACGACGCTGAACTTCAGGCGGAAATCGAAGTATTGGCCTCTGCCGGAATCATCCTTTGCGCATCGGCTGGAAATTCGGGATTTAGCGGAAACCCATACGTCGGGGAGCCGGCCTCTTTTCCGGAGTGCATAGCAGTTGCGGCTTGCGGTCCTAACGACAATACCACATGGTATTCCAGTTGGGGGCCGGGAAATGAAGTCGATATCACCGCCCCTGGCGGAGATCAGGTGTTTTTCGGTCGTGATGCCGGTATATACAGCACCTCTGTCAGTTGGAATGGGGGGAATCCTGTTTTCGACTATGAAGCGCAGGACGGCACCTCGATGGCGTGCCCACACGTTTCAGGCGCCGCCGCTCTGCTTTTGAGTGCGGGGGTGCCGGCTGATGAAGTGCGGTCAAGGCTTGAGAGCACGGCCCGACGCATAGCCGGAATGGACAAAAAGAAATACGGCAACGGTATACTCGATGTTGCCGCTGCCATATCGAGCGGAACGGTGTTTATCACCAAGCCTGTCAAAGGTTCCACGGTCAGCGCTAACCCCGACGTGCAGTTAAATGTGCGCGGAATCAGGCCGGACAGCATTGCGATTTATGTCGATTATGTGGATGCAAATCATGATGGAATACCGGATAATCTGAGTTTGGAGACTCCTGTGATTGCCGGAGTAGCGTTGAGCCGGTTCCTCAACCAGGCGGGCACGGCTGTATCGTTTAGTTGGAACGAAGTGGCGCCCAACAGGCAGTTGAGTCCTGGGTTGCATTGGATATATGTCGCGGCCACAACCACGGTGGGCGGCCAGCGAGCCTCCGACTGGGGCGTATTTGAGGTTACGGGCAGAGTTATCCCCGCAGGTCAACACCTTTGTGCATTCCCCTTTGGATTAATGACAACCCATCCTGATGGCACTACTTCCGTAAGCGCGCTGCCGTCGGATATTCTTATAGATGCTGCCACTTCGCAGCCTCTGGACTTCCGACTACAAACGGTGGATCGGGCTCAGTTGCACCGGTGGTCGGCGCCGCAGGGCGGATACTTCTCGTATGTCACTGGGCTTTTGAACCCGAATCAGAATGTGCCGCGGCCCGACGATATGACGTGGCTGTATCCGTATATGATTCTGTCGAACTGGTCAACGGTTCCTACGGCGGGTGGTTTTCTGGCTAACGACAAGTCAAGAAATATGCAATTCCCTGCGGGCGCCGGTTTCTGGCTGACGTTGCAGAGAGATGCTTATGTCAGCACTGCCTATACGGAACTGAACGCCCCTCAAGGCTTTAGTATGTACTTGTATAAGGGCTGGAATATCATCGGCAGCCCGTATACCAGGCCGATTCCTCTGGCGGCTATCAAATTGACCTATCAAGGTAAGACCAGGACTCTGCGGGAGGATCAATTGTCTAGACCGCGTTGGGTTGATACTACGTTCTATGCGTATGAATCCGGCGTGGGTTATAGAATTGAGAGCCAATCGCTGCGACCATACCAGGGCTACTGGATCAGGGCTTTGGTTGGGGGCACATCCCCCAGCGAGCAGCTTGTTATGACGGTCTATTGACATGAATGCACGCGGACGTTAGGAGAATAATGATGAACATATATCAACGGTGGATAATATCGAGTGTGCTGTGTGTGATAATTGCCCTGTTGGCTGCAGGGGTCGCCTTAGCGCAGTTCACTGTGCCGGCAAATTACCCGTCTTTTAAGCCGGACCCGGACTCGTCACCGCTGTATGTTACTTTGGAAAACGAATACATCGCGTGCAGGTTCGGTATCCAGGGCAATGTTTTGGCTAAAGCCGTGTGCAACGACGCTGACTCTGGGGGAAATAAGTGGTTCAGGGGTGATAAGGTCCCTTCACCTGACGATCACAACTGGGGTGTGGCCGGCAGGTTTGGAGTTGTCGCAAAGAAGGGCGATCCGGAGAGCCCCGTAGACGACGACATGCCGTTGAACTTTATGGGCTTTATGCCGTGCCACTACTTCGGCTATCTGAAGCTGCGTATTGGCGATGATATGCGGATGATTGGTGACGGAGCCTCCGGCTCGTGGCTGGTCCGCGGTGGCGGGCAGCCTGTTATGACTCCGACGCTGTATCCGTCGGGTGAGTTCGGGCCTTACATCGAAGGCACGTGGCGAACCACCGGGGGTAACGGTTCCACTGTTCATGTAAAAATGCGTGTCGATCTGGTTCGCGATATGGTCCGGTTCGAATATCAGATCACAAATATGGGTCCCAGCACCGAGAACATCGGCTTTGAGAAATACGGCGACGTTGAGATGGGAGCGCCTATATACCGAGGCAGCGATGTCGGCGGCTATTATGGGCCGTATGAAAATCAGGGCTTTGCGTTTATACCGGGCATAGGAGCAACTCAGCCTGTAGCCAAGCAAAAGGCGATGGTCTTCGGCGGCAGAGACAGCGAGACGAATGCTCTCAATCCCGCGGTTCCGAACTGGGTCGAGTTCTATGACCAGGTATACAACCCGGGCGTCTCTGCGCGAAACGTCCTTGGATTGGAAGACGCCACAAAGCCGGATATGGTGGCGATTGGTGAGCACAATGACCTTTACCATAAGGACCTGTGGCTGCCGCTGGACTATCGACCGGACAAAGCCCATCAGATCCTCGATATGGCGTGGCTGTTGTGCTGGGATCAGAAGATGCTGGCTCCGTCCGCAACTCGGACTATCGTAACCTATTACGGAATAGGCGCGGCTACCAGCAAATGGACTTATCAACTCGGCAAAAACGCTCGGCGAGACGATGCTATGCTGAGCGTACAGGCTCCGAGGAGCCTTAAATATGACAGCGTGAACCCTCTGCCTTATACGCCGGAGTACTCGCCGTCCACGTTTGCGGTTAAGGCGTATGTTTATAATTTGTCCAACAGGCCTGGGCCGTATGAACTGCTCGATGTGACAGCTTCTATTTCACTGCCGGATGGCCTGGAGCTGGTGTCGACGCCGGGTAACGAAGCTACCCAGCGACTGGAAGGAATAGTCGAAAGAAATACCGAAGCCGAACCGATTCAGTGGACTGTGCGGGCGACGGGAGATTATGTTGGTGAGCTGCCGATTTATGTGACGGTGGTCGATAATGACCCTGCCAGCAGATACTGGCAGCAGACTGTGGTGAGGCCGATTTATATTCCGGCGGCTAAGAGAGGTCATTTTGACTACGGTTGGCAGTTAATGCACGTGCCGTTTTTGTTCAATAATCCATATTTTATGGCCACAGGTAACCCTCTGGGACTCATTCCGGGCACTTTCGGCGCCCAGTACTTCGATGCAGGCCGGTATAAGCCACTGGATCAGTTGAAGCCTGGCCGAGCTTTTTGGATATTCGTTTCCGGTCTGAACTGGAACGAGACTCAGCTCTTCTCGCTGTCATCGGATGCGGCTATTGTCGGCGAATCGCTGGGTATGGGCAAGCAGACGGTGGAGCAGAGCGTTCCGCTTAAGGTCGGATGGAACCTGATTGGCAATCCGTATGTCTATCCAATATATTGGGGTCAGACTCTGGTGCATCGAGGCACAGAGGACCCCGTGACTCTGGAACAGGCAGTAGCTAAGGGCTGGATCGAGAAAGCCCTGCATTCATGGAATCCTGCAAAGCAGGGTTATGACATTATTCGCGATACAGGTTCGTTGTTGAACCCGTGGCTGGGCTATTGGCTCAACGCCAAAAAGACGCAACTGACCCTCACGTTCAGACCGCCGGTGCTTCCTGGCGGAGATGTGACGGCCAATCCGGGCGGTCAGTGATAAACTGGGCGGCAGGGGTGTTTTTGTTCGGGCGTGGAGATGGCGAATTCGGCGCATTCAATGGCCGGGTTGCAGCGGGGGTAGATTGGTGGAAGGCGCTCCAGTTATGGAGTGTGGAAGGAAGATGAACTATGAAGTCCGGTAAAGGGCGTTTAATCTTAATACTCTTTATTGCGTTGTGGCTGCTTGCTGCTGGCTGTAGCGGTGCGTTTGCTGCTTTGAAGCTAAGCTCTTCGCCGACGGCGGCAACAGCCAACTCGGTATGGAACATAGCAGCCACCTGGCAGCAGGAGGATGGTATCTGGCCCACTTTGGAAAGCGGCAGTCGTACCGAGGGCCTCATCAATCTGGGGTTGACGGGCACCAGATGGGGCGCCACTATCGGAACCTCGCGTACGCTCATTCCCGCGGCGTGGGCCGATTCTCTGACATGGTGGCCAGCGATGGCGCCGCCGGATGGATATGTCGGCTTCGCTGAGCCTGCTGCGGTTCTTCCTGAAGAGGCCTTCCAGCCGATTGGATTTGTGTCTGTTCAGCCGAGCCCCGTGGATGTGCCGATAAACCCTGAAGGCACTGGCAATCCGGCTTATGAGCACGGCCTTGACTATGAATCACTTGAAACAATTAGCGCAACGCAGCCGGAAGTTCCTGTTCCGGGTGCGGGTGGTGTAGTTCCTGCTTGCATTGTGCCTCAAAAGGACGAAGTGCAAGGCGGAGACGGAGCGGCCTCCCGACCTGCAACCCCGGCCGTAATTGTTACTTCGAAGGTCCCGGTGATGCTGGTGGGTGTATGGAGTTCCGCCAGCCGCTCAGCGGCCAGCCGGCTGAAGGCGCGTATTCGCAATGCCGCTGAGATTTTCCCGAAAGACGATGATAACGCTGGCTGGCCCTCCTATAACGTTATAGAAATAATGGAAAAGGACGGCAAGCTGCCGGCCGCTGTCAATAGAGTCTATGTGAGCTACTATGCTCCGGGGACAAACTACGTTATCACCGAGTCCAGCCCTCTTCCGATGCCGTATACGGTCTACAGGGTCACCCTTTCTGATACCAATACGCCGTATCTGCTTATAAACCCTGAGATTCTCAAACTGGACCCTAACCGAAACGGCAACCTGAATGATAAGAACCTTCAGCCGAAGGACTGTCCTGTGCTGGGTATATACAGCAGCGAGCGAGACGTCTTGAACGGCACTAACTACTTCGATTTGGCCGATCCGCTTGATGATCCTGCAAACCCGCTGGCTCCGCTGAGGCCGCGGTATGTGGCTCCGTCGCCTGATAATCCGTATGGACGGCTGTATTTTACCCATCTGCCGCCTTTGACGCAGCTAAGGGCTGGTCGAGAATTCTATGTAGTGGTCTCCTCCAACGCAGTCGATGGGGTCTATACACACGCAAATAAGTCCGGCACGAACTACTATTTGGGCAACGGTAACAAACCTATCGGTTATTGCTCAAAGTCGGGTATTATCCGACTAGCTACTCCATTGCCGGAGGATAGCCTGGAAATAGACGCGGACGCTAAAAGGGTTATTACCGGTGCGCAGGTATTTGTCGAATATCGCAGACTGAGCAAAAACACCTTTACAGTTGCTCAGAGCACAAAAGTCGAGATAGTGACAAACGTTACTATTGCACCTTCAGATCCGGCCTGGGCGTTCAGCTCTAAAGACGCTAACTGCGGTTATGACGGAGGGAAGTTCGTTATTGATACCAAAGAGCTTCCATATCCGACTTTTGCTGGCGGGATAACCTATTGGGGTAGATATCCAGGCGGAAATGTGGTTTGGTTGGGCGGGAATGTTCCCATGCGCCACCACGAGAATGGCCCGTCAGAGGGCGCTATTTTCCGAGTTGCTGTCAGCGCAGGTATGAATATGTCTAATCCGAGTCAGCAGCCGTTTAACGAGACGGCGCTGAACCGGCCGGATTTGAACAACAGGCTGATATATGACCCACGCTCTCACCCGATGTATTATGACGGCCATCTTGTAGCTGGGCCAAGCGGCGTACCGGCTACGCGCTGGCTGACTGCCGTAGGTCGGTGCGTTAAGGAACGCGCCATCGTAATTTACGAGGTCAAAACCAGCGACAACGTTACTGTTACTGTTCACGACTCCGAGTATGGCGGAATGATTGACCATGGCGGCGTGTCTGGCAACAGGGACTGGTTGTCGATTATATCCGACGCAGCCCGGCCTTCTTACACGGATGTTGATCCGTTGAGTATTGAACCTCTAAACGACGAGGTCAATTCCAGCCGCCCGGACGATGGCTCCAGCTCGACTCAGTTCGTGTTCAGAGTCAGATACCGCAACCGTGACGGCTTGCAGCCTCTGCCCTGGCTGCATGAGGCTAACGACTACTGGAACCTTTGGGGAACGGGCAGCAACTCCGGCGTCGTGCTTTATTTGGACCAGAACGGCACAGGAGACTATCGTCCTCACTTTATGCAGAGAGAAAACCCGACCGAACCATCTGCGGCGGGTGGTGGCGGAGACGTCTACATATACAGAATAATCCCTCACAATACGATCGGTATTAGCGGTTCGCAACTAGGTTTAAAGTGGCCATTCCAGGCCCGAACTATGATGCGTCCTGACGGCACATACGACGACAACGAGCTGTATCAGTCGTTGGCTTGTGGCACATATCACTACTTCTTTGCCTGTTCGGACGACTCTCTGAAGTTCGAAAATGGGAGATTCCCGTTTGAATATCAGAACTCTCGAAAGATGAAACCGGGCGACCCGCTCAGCAAGACAGGGCTTCAGGAATGGGGACAGACTGGCGGATACTACAGCAGCACTGGCCTGGACCCGTCCGCTCAGAGAGTTGTTACGAACTATCCCGATGTTGATCGGGCCAAATACCGCAGGTATAGCTCAAGCGGAACTACGCCCTATGACTCTACTATCTATGTAGACCGACCAGTGCGTGCGCCGGGTAAATTTGAAGCAGGCAGGGATTATCCTTATCAATACGCTTGCGATGAACACCCGCGAGTCTCCTGCGAACTGCTTATGCCGTCGTTTGACGCTATGGATGTTCGTTATGACGACGCCAAATACGGCTGGGGCCGATTCTTCGGCACACTGTCTCCTTACAGGTTCGCTGTCAATCCGCTTCTGCCCGGGTCAAGAGGCGGCGGAACAGTTGCGCAGCGTGCGGAGACATCCGGTTCATTCAGTAAGGACACCAACGTCTTCCGTATTCTATATAAACAGATAGATAACAAGCCTCCGATCTCTATTCAGTTGTGGGTAAACAATGCTTCTGAGAAATCGGGAGACACCCCACAGCATACTTATAAGGCTTACTCTATGCTGCCGACACCTGGCCAGACTGTGAAAGATTATCGCATAGGAGTCTGGTATGAGTATACTCTGCAGAGCGGCACTGCCAATCTGCCCGCCGGCCCGCATACCTACTACTTTACGGCTTATGACGGCGAGCATAAAGTTCGCTGGCCTGTAAGACCGGACAAGTTTGAGTATGATAACAGGGGGATTTTCGACTGGTGGCATCCGACAGAGAGCCTGGCTTCCGATTATGCTGCGGAAGACTATTATGACAACGACTTCGCTCCGGGGCCGTATGTCAACAGCGCTCCGAAGATCACCAACTTGTCGGTTACGCCGAGCACTGGCAAGGAAGGCACCAATTTCGTCTTCCGCGCCACCTATTCCGACGCTGACGGACAGCGCGTCCATTCCGCTAAACTCGTTATTGAAGTGAACGCCGCGGGAGACAAGCGCACGTTCGATATGTATGTTGATCCCAAATACAAGCTCAACCCGACGGCAGACAATTCAGAGCTTTACAAAACCGGAGTGGATTATCTGCTCGATACGGCTTCTTTGGGAAATCTGGCGCTTGAGACGGGCACCAGGCGGTTCTATGTTGAGTTCACGGACGACTGGGGCCGTTCTGACGATCCTAATGACAGGCGCAAAGGCGAGACCACCCGCGCACCTGAGGGTTGGAAGTCGGGGCCGGTTATCTCCGGCAATGTTGCGCCGACTCTGAGCAAAGGCTCTGTGACCTCTGCAGACGGTACCGCGAACGCGGCTACGCTGTGGACGTTTAAGGTTAATTATCGTGATAAGGATAACGACCCGCCGGCGATGGTCAAGTTGTTCATCGGGCGATTGCAGGTTGGCGATAAGACCGTGCCTGATAGCGCTTCCAAGGTCAAAAACGTCATCTGGGACGCCGGCAACACGATGGTACCGTCCGATCCGTCGGACACGGTATATAGCGACGGGGCTGACTACTATTTCCAGACACGTTTGGGCGCACCGGATGCTGCGGTGCTGGAGCGCGGCAACGTGACTATGAACGACACGCTGAACGTAACACCTGTCGGCGTGCCGTCTAAGGATATTGCCGCTGTCTACGGCGTGTTCATGGAAGGCGATCCGACAAATACCAACTTCTATGCGGGTACCGCTAAACCGTTTGTTAGTGGCGATTTGTCGATTCGCCTGGGCAAGGCCCTGCCGAATCCGCCGACCGGACAGGTTTATATGACCTATATGCCGACATCATCGGCGATCCAATACTACTATGCGTTTACGGCACACGATGGCTCGCAATATGCGACTTATGCCAGTTCTTCTAATGATGATCTGCGCTCAGACGCGGCCGGGTCTTTCGTGCTGCAGGATGCTGATCGAATCGACGAGACACACTACGTCATTCGTCCGCTTATCGCCAAGCAGCTTGTTCTTGCTGACGCTACTAATACAATTGATCCGGATCCGAACAGGATCGGAGATATAATCACTATTCTGGGTCTCTACACAAATGAGAACCTTACGGGGACCAATTATGTCACCACCCCGATAAACTATGCGGGCAGTACAGACGCTGTCACCCTGGGCTCCACTGTGCCGGCGGGCAAAGTCTGGCTCAAGGTTGAGGCGGATACCCCGATCATCGGGCCACTGGCGATCGAATACCCAGAGCCTGTCGGAATGCTGCGTGATGCGGAGGTCTTCCAGAACTTCGCAACCAATCCGACTCCGCTGCTGTTGACGGACCAGAAGAACGGTTTCGTCTCCGATGTGGAGAATCCGGACGGCAGCTTCGACCACGCAGTGCTGTTGATGGACGGCGTGGGGATGTATGAAGGCAGGCCGTCGGGGCGGTATGTCACCCCTGCCTCCCCGGAAGATATCGCTTCGGTCGAGGGTGTCTACTGGCTCGATAACCCGGATCAGGATCATAAATACGACAACTACTACGATCCTTCGCTGCTGGATCCGCCGGTGGTGCGAGAAGGCGGTGTAATCGTAGGCCCTGGCGCTGCGCCGGACAAAGTTGTTGTTATGGATCCTGCTGAGGTGTTCGCTGTTCTGGGAGTCTATGACAACCCCGAGGGGCTGGGCGTAAACTACTATCAAGGGGTTGGGTTCTCTGAGAATGCGAACAAGGATGTCTATCAGTGGCAGCAGGCTTATGTGCTGGATACCAGCTACGTGTGGCCTGTCAACCCGATGGATATAGTTTCCATCAAGGGCGTTTACAGGTCGATGACCGCTACGCCGGCTGAAAATCTTCTGCAGCCTGATGCGGATGGCTTCCCGAATACCTACAACCTCCTGGCTCATTCCGGAGTAGACGGCGAGCCGGTGAAGCTTGACGCACCGCTGGCAAGCGACCCGCTTCCGAGCAGGCTCTATATTGCTTACTATCCTCCGGGGACGCCTAACGAACTCGGACAGATAACTCTTACCAGGAAGCTGCCTGAAGACGTGACCACGGTCTACGTGAAAATATGGGCCAAGGGCTTCAACCCTGGAGACAACCATATTAAGCTGACAGCTAAGTTGCCGGATGTATTCACAGAGGCAACGATAGTTACACGCGGGCAGGTTAAGCCGTCTGAGGCTGGAAAGCTCGACGAAATCGGCGAAGTGACGGGCGTATATGTCGAGGGCGATCCTCTCAACTACTACACCGGCACGCTGAACCCGTTCAAGATGGGCGACCGCAGCATCTATCTCGGCAGCCAACTGCCGGAGACGATTTCGGCGCCTGTTACAATCGCATATCAGCCTAAGGATCGCAACGTAACGATCAAGTATTCGGATATCCGATATACACACTTGTTCACTGGCACTGCGCAACAGCCGTTGCTGACCGATTTTGACGAACCGGCAATCAACCCGCGGATGACTACCGGCGGAGACTGGTTCTTTGTCTCCGATGGTCGATATGTCGACAGCATCAATATATTGGGCAACTCGCTCGATCCTGTAAGCGGATTGGCGAGGCCGATTGACGGTGGTGTGGTCGGTGTGTGGACGTCGCCGGATCTGTCCGGAATCAACTACTTTAACCCGCGCAGGGTCAACGTCTACGACGACGATCCGCCGGAACTGAGGCTTTCGACCAAGCTGCCTGCGGGCACTGGTCAACTATTCGCGCGGGCATACCAGAAGGGGATGTATTTCATCGACCGCTGGAACCGCACGCTGCGATTCGACGCCAATAGTCCGGTGCAGCCTTTGGATAAGATTCAGGTCAGCTACTTCTTCGGCCAGAGAATGCCCAAGAAGCTGCTGCCGAACTCGCTGCCGAAGCTGACCGAAGGTAAAGTGACTCCGCTGGTCGGAGCGCGCAGCACGCAGTATATCTACAGCGTTAAATACACCGACATCGACGGCCCGAATGGGCAGATGCCGGAATACGTCAGGGTTGTAATCGACGGTGTCGCTTATGATATGACGCCGATCAGCACCGGAACCCCGCTGTATAACGTGGGCGCTGTCTATACATATAAGCCTTCCGGCAGTCTGGCCGGAGGTTCGCATAGCTACCACTTCGTCGCTTCCGACGGAGCGGCGTTTGCGTGGTTCGATAAGAACGGCGCGCATCAGGCTGAGAGAGGCCTGCCTACGCTGAGCATCGTCGACCTCGAAGGACCGTGGGTCAACGATCCGCCGCAGCTCTCAAATGGAGCGGCAGCGCCGAACCCGGCTACTGGCGGCATCAGCACGAAAGATAGCGTGGACTATACCGTCACGCTCAGAGATGCGGACAACGATCAGCCGTATTTCTACGATCCGCAGCGCGATCCGCTGAGTGGGATTCCGATATCCGGAGCGCCCAGGCTGTGGGTAGATGCCGCAGTAAACGATGACCAGGCGCCGCCGGTCACAGGTTCGATTGTGGCGCTGGAAGCCGATCCGCTTGAGACTTCTCGAAAGAGGGTTATGGTCGTTAAGATCACGGACGCCGAAGGCAACCTGGTCGATCCGAACTGGACGACGGATCAGTTTGCCGGCAAGCTGATGCAGATCACTAACGGCGATACCTGGTCGGATATCTCGTCGTCGCCGTATCTGCGAGTGTATTTGATTCAGTCGAATACATACAACAAGCTGACCATTGCGACTGAGAATTTGGAGACAGACCAGCTCATAGTCCCCAAGGATCCTGTCACCGGCGCCTCACGACTGGCGCAGTTCAGGATCAATGGACTCTTGATGTCTAAGGTCAATCCTACCGATCAGAACTACGCTCTGGGCATCGATTATAAGATCACTGTGCCGAAACTTGTGGTAGGCGCTCACAAATATCACTTCACCGCGAGAACGCGTGAGACCAAGCCACAGTGGCTGCTGGCTATGGATGAGTACCTTAATAAGAATCCATACTCGGAGATGGTCAGGTTCCCGTCGGTTCTCGATTTGAATGGGCCTACGGTGGTCAGCACGACTCCTTCGGGCAACCAGAAACCTGTGTTGTCCAGAATAGGGTCGTCTACAATCTATAGAGGGCCAAGGCAGCAGTACGCCACGGTTCTGTCGCCTACCAGAGTTCAGCCGTCTAACTACACTGCACTGCTGAGCGTAACTGGGGTGCATGTCAATGCTAACGCCGATGCACATTTGGCTACTGAACATCAGGTGGATTATTTCGACGCTACAAGTACGCCGAACCCGCCGGCAACCGGCGATCCGGTAAAGCTTGGCAAAAATCTGCCGGCTCTGTCGATCAATGACGAGATTATTCAGCACGGAACCGTTTCCGATCTGCTGACGGTGATTCCGGATGTGTCTTCGGCAATCGCGACTGTGTCGGCTGTATATGTCGGCAAAGACCCGCGTTTGACAGGAACGGCTCATCTGCCGGCCTCTCCGAATCTAAATGGAGACGGCAGCATCACTATGGCAGCGAGCCTGCCTATTGGCACTACGGACGTATACATTAAATACAAACCGACTACTGCGACAATTGCGACCACTGCGAACGGAACTGATAACGTTCCGATTCCGAACGTGAACGCCGTTGCTTATGTGGTGGGGGTATATACTGCTGCGGACGTTGGTTTCACCAGCAACCTGGTGGATGTCAGCGGATGGGCTCCGGGAGCTTCGACGGTTCCTCTGTGGGGCACGCCGATTGCTTCGGGCACGAACCTGGTGGTCAAGTATGTTCCCTGGCCTCCGGTATATGTCGATTACTTCTCGCCTGAACCGATGACGGCAAAGGCGCCTATACACGGCATCTTCGTCGCGGGTGAACCGCTTACATTCAAGGTCAATTATAAGGACGCCGACGGCGATCCGCCGACCTATCACGATGGCGTGCAGGGTTATGTTCAGGTGGTCTTCAGCGACACTGGCCGCACCTCGCAGCTTGTGCCAATGGGAACAGGCAGCAGCTACATTTCAGGTATGCCGTTCGGAGTGACTTTGACCGACGTGCCGGAGGGCACTCACCCGTATCACTTCGAGGCCTCTGACGGCTATGAGGTAACAAAGTACTACGGCAGCGGTACCTCTGCCAATCCTGAGAGGGTTCAGGTAAACTATAAACCGACTCTGACAAACGGCAGTGTCGACCACACGTCCGGTGCGGCTTCATTCACGTTCACCGTGAAGTACACCGACCGCGACAATGTGGCTCCGGCCGCCGGTGGCTTTGTCAAGGTGATATTGAAGCACAGAACTGATCCTTCTGTGATGATAACTGTTCCGATGACTACTCTCGACCTGACACCGAACTACTCCGTGGGAGTGCTCTATACGGGTACGGTCGATGTGGCAAAACCCGATGGCAGCGTCAATCTGCCGCCGGGAGCCTATAACACCATATTCATCGCTCACGATGGCATACAGGACGCTGATACATTGGCGGGGCCGACCGTGACGAGGCGAGATACCAACACCGCTCCGGTGATCCTGAACTATGAGGTCAGAAGGCTTATGCCTAATGGCCAGCTTGGACCGGGGACCGGTAAGATATCCGATACATTCGTATATCGTGCGTGGTATATGGACGAGGACAACGACGAGCCTGTCTATATCGCCGCCAACGGGGCGCGGCAGACTGCGCTGTCTCTAGTCATTGATGAAGGGTTGCCTACTCAGAAGATACTGCCGATGACGACGGGTGTCACTTTGCCAGACTACACGTTGCCGGAGGGTGTCGAGTTCCAGGCCAGGACAACCGGAAGGACCCTGGGCACTGGCAACCATACCTATTCGATCAGGGCGACCGATGGCGACCTGCCGGCGGTTCCGGCTTCCGGGCTGGTGGCTGTCAAGGCTGGACCGATCCTGATGCTGCCTTACTTCAAACTGGAACTGATGGGCAGGGATGGCGAGGCTATCACAGACCGCTCAATCGTCGGCCAGGAAGTGCTGATCACTGGCAAGATGTACTTCCCGTACACCATTGCCACCGAGCAGCCTTCTGATATAAACAATATAACCATTCAGGTAACCAAGCCTGATGCGACCGCGGTCTCTCTGAACGCGAGTCTGAATAATATACGTAAGGACAACGACACCAATCCTAAGAACTGGATTGGAGATATCGTGGTTACTTATGGCGGATTCGTAGATCCGGCGTTGATTACTGGCAAGAGCCTAACGCTTACTGCGAGCGGGCAGTGGGTACTGAACGCTTCGTGGCCGGGAGACTCGCTGTATGACGGCGCGCAGACTGATGCGGAGTTTGACGGACACAACGACCAGGTCAGAGTGGCTGTCAGCGGGCCGAGCAGGACTGTCGCGGTTGTTGATCCGCGCAATCCGCAGAACTCTGAGCCGTTGGCCGATATGATCACTCCGCCTATGTTGATTGGCGATAAGAATCCGGGCGCTGTGTTTGGATGGGATCGAGCATTGGCGATGCGGGTTGTAAGATGGGATCCGCGCTCCGGCCAATATTACTCCTATGGCCAGATGGGCGCTGTTCCTGAACTGCAACCTGGCGATGCGGTATGGATAAAACCGAAGCTGGGCAACTCCGGCGCTCCGGGTTCAGGATACCCGGCTGCGGAGCCGTTGGGCAACGTATACACGCTGAGCGCGACTGCTCTGCTGACTGACCGAGTGGCGATGTCGGTATATGCTTCGCATATTCTGGGTGTGTATACTAACGCTCAGAAGACAGGGACCAACTACTACGTTCACAGTGCTGCTATCTCACCGTTCCGTGCGGGAGATGGTCAGATATCGTTGACGAGCTTCCTGCCGGTCGGCACGACTCAGGTTTGGGTCAGCTATGTAGGCACGCAGAGCAGTGTCGACGAGGGTTGGATTGCGCTGGATAATCCGTCGGTCGCAAAGGAGATGGTCGGCGGCGATCCGAGATACTATCATTCTCAGTATCGGCTGGTCAAAGTTGCAGCCCAGGCGTATCCGCTGAAAACTGGAGCTGGTGGATCACCGATATTGAATACTGAGACCAGGCTGCCGCTGCTCAAATCGAGCACAGTGCAGTTGACGACTGGATGGAACCAGGTAGGAAACATCTTCTTCAACTGGAAGACTGGTGCGCAGTTGGCTACCCCTGCTCCGGACGAGCCTCCGGCTCCTCAGAGTGGAGTGGGCAAGGCGTCCAGCGGAGCGATAGACCAGTGGAAGGTCATACCTGTCCAGCCGGCTCTGATCGGAAAGGTGCTGGGGGTCTATCTGACCTCGTCACTGACCGGCACTAACTACTATCAGCCGGGTATGGCGACTCAGCCGTATCGTCGGGGAGACAGCAGTATTCGACTCACCGAGCCGTTACCGGCGTCGACGAGCAGCGTCTATGTTAAATATGAGCTGTATCCGAGAGAGGATGTCGGTATTCCGTGGAATGATCTACGAGTGACATATCTCGGCCAGACCAAGTCGCTTGCAGATGCGGCGGTTGCGGGTTGGATACTCGGATATGCCTGGAGATACGATCCGATCCAGCGACAGTATGTTAAAGTTGCTGAGGCGGCGGGTTCGGAAAGAGTGCTCAAAGCCTGGTCAGGCTACTGGGTGAGGGCGTATGTGAACTGCCAACTGGAGATCGACCCGAACACATCGTTCAACGGAGTGTTCACCGGTGCGACCAAGAGCATGGCCGTTGGGGCTATGAACTCTGGGGAGGCTGTGGAAATGCCTCCTCCTGCGCCGGAGTAACGTCATATAAGTGCGGCCCGGATCTCCGGGCCGCACCTCTCAATTAGTGTTATGGAGGACATCATCGGCATGATTAAGGTGGGGAAGAGACGTATATTAGCGTGCATTACGTTTTGCGTTATGTTCGCTCTCATAGCGGGGGCTGGCTCGGAGGCGGCGTTGTTCGGGCTGTTTAAGTCCAAAAAACAGGAATCAGCGGCCACGGTCAAATATACCCTGGTCATCTTCCCGTTTGATAGGGACACGGACTCTGCGGCGGCTGTGCCTGATACCTACGGCGAGACCATTGCCGGCTATTTGCGCAATTCTTTGTCGACTAGCAAGGGCTACTCTGTGCTGCTTTATGACGCGAGACTTACGCCGATTAAACGGGCGATGTTCGACAACTTTATACGGGAGCAGGATACCAAAGCCCCATTCTCTACCGACAAACCCAAAGTAGAGAAGCTTGCACAGGCCCTCTCCACCGATTACTACATAATCGGGTCTGTGGAAGGCTACGACTACAATCGGGAAAAAAAGATGGTAGAGATCACTCTCAAAGCCGACCTTGTGCTCGCAGAGGGCGGCAAAGTGACCCAGGAGTTCCTTGTGGCTGCTACGGCAGGGGACGGCAAGGACACAGATGACGAAGATTCGCTGCGCAGCCTGGCGACCGGAAAAGCGGTGCAGGCGCTGACGGAGAAAATCCTGGCCACCTCGCCGGCTGACGTGAAGGCCAAAACCGCAGAGAAGCCCGCTAAAAAGAAGTAACTCTGCAGATTTTAGCAAATGACGGTCTATGAACCGTGACCTGGTAGGTGGCAATTTCCAAATTGCCACCTACAACTATCATTCCTCCTCAGGCGGAGGGCGACCTCGGCCGGATATTATCATCTCTACTTTCTCCATAATGTGCACTGAGCCGCCTTGTCGCGGCTTGAGATAAAGCTCATCTATCAAAATCTTCAGGGTAATCGCTGCTGGCACCGACAGAAATATCCCTGCTATTCCAAACAAAGCGCCAAGCACCGTCACGGCGAACATCACGCTGACAGGATGCAAGCTCACCCCGTGACCTATAACAAGGGGAACGATGAGATGATTTTCGATCTGCTGCACGATTATGATCGCGATCACCACCCAAAAAAACAAATGCGGATCAATAGCCAGGGCGACCAACGCTGGCGGCACCCCGGCCAAAGCCGGGCCTATTATCGGCACGATCTCCAGCAGCGCGGCAATAACGGCAAAAGGCAGTGCATAAGGCAGGTGAAGAATTAGCCCTAGAGCTACCCACGTCAAAAACCCGACAGCGAACATCCCGGCCGCTACGGAGTATGCCCACCGGCGAAGCTGAGTCGACAATCTGAAGAGTATTTCCGCTGCGGTGTTGGCTCTCGGGCCCATAAGCTGCAGAAAATGCAAAAGAATCGTGCGGGGCTGGGCAAGCGCATAAATGGTGCTTATAAACAAAATTCCAATGCTCACCAGAACCTCGATCGCGCTCATGGTGAGCAGGCTTAGCCCTGACAGAGACATCCCCGCCCACGCGCCGATGGAGCTTGTGGCGCGTTCGGTGGTTTTGTGTTTGAAGCCTAAAAAGCCCAGATGATCGGCCAGCCAGTGATCAATATCGTTAAGATAACCCGGCAAACTACGAAACAGTTCGATAAACTGGCGTCTGAGAATCGGATAGATATACCAGGCCGCCAAAGCCAGCAGACCGAGAACGACAAGAGCCAGCGCCACAGTTCCAAAATATCGCGGCACTTTTCGCTCTTCAAGCCAGGTTATTACAGGGCTGACGATAAGCGTAATCAGCGCCACAATGCTAAACAGTATCACAAACCCGACAACAGCCGCAAAGAACTTGATCACCACATACACCCCTGCGGCGAACAGTGTTCCGAATACTATCAGGTGTTTTATCTCGACGACTGTATAAGGCTGCTTTTGCAATATCGTGCCCTGTTCTCTTTATATCTTTATAACCCAGCTTAACTTATACCCCACAAGTCAGGCGGCCGGACAATGTTCTCCGACGCAGGATGCGTTTTAGAAAAAATTGATTGGGTAATACAAGTCAAACAAATTGCCACTTCACGATTATTACGCTGATTGTTGGATCGCTTATGAACATCAGAAAAGCACTTGTTGGCAAGCGCTCAAGCGCCTTGTTGTGCTCGATGCTGCACAATCGCAGGATCAGACGATTTTTATGGAAGAGGATCGAACTGCGTCTGCTGCAGGAGAGCATGTCCTGTCGACCGGGTCAGTGTCCTACCCAGGCGAAACTGGATCGCATGGACGTGATAGTTGGGCTTTTTGAAGGCCTTGACAGGATCATCGATAGGGGCATAGTATCCAAATCGGTGATGCAGCGCATGTTGGATGCTCTGCTCGGCAATGTCATACTCAACGAGGACGCCAAACAAATAGAGAGGCAAGCAGGAGCAGCGCCTCCGTCGTTTGTGGTTATCAGCCCAACCGGCCGGTGCAACCTCAGGTGTGCCTCGTGTTACGCCGCCGATGCCGCCCTCAAAGGCCGGGAATTATCATTCGAGGTATTTGATCGGATACTGAGAGAAAAACGAGAGCTATGGGGATCGCATTGGACAGTGATATCCGGCGGCGAACCCTTTTTGTGGCGTGACGGCGCCTGGGATTTGATGAAACTTGCCCGGCGTCATCCCAACGATGTTCTTATGGTCTATACCAACGCGACTTTGATTGATGACGATCTTGCCCGGAGGATTGCCGAAGCAGGCAACATTACCCCTGCGATATCTGTCGAGGGATTCGAGGCCGAGACTGACGCAAGACGAGGTGCGGGGACTCATCGTAAAATCCTGAGAGCCTTTGAGGTCCTGCGCAAACACGGGGTGCCTTTCGCTATCTCCGCCACTGCCACACGAAGCAACTGGCGCGTGATAACAAGTGATGAGTTCGTCGACTACTATTTCGACGAGCAGGGTGTTTTGTTCGGCTGGATTTTTCAGTATATGCCGATGGGGCGTGATCAAAATCTCGATTTGGTGGTCTCCCCGGAGGCCAGGGTCGAAATGGCCCGGCGAATGTGGGGCCTTGTAAGAAACCGCAAAGTTTTCCTGATCGATTTCTGGAATAGCGCCACTTGCAGCCAGGGTTGTATTGCAGCCGGCAGGCACGGCGGATACTTTCATATCAATTGGGATGGCGATATTATGCCGTGCGTATTCGCTCCCTATGCGGCCGGCAATATCAACGAGATTTATGCCAACGGCGGAGATTTACGTGCCGCCATCAGTTCCCCGTTCTTCGAGAACATTCGCAAGTGGCAACAGGAATACGGCTTTGCTCGCAACGCTGTTGAGACCGGAAACTGGTTGGCTCCGTGCCCGATTCGCGACCACTTCGAGGTGTTCGCCGAGGTAGCGACCTCTTGTGGCGCCCGGCCGATAAACTCAGAAGCCGGGGAAGCGATAGCAGACCCTCAGCACTATGCGGGGATGGTCAGTTACGGCAAACGTATGGCGGAGCTTACTGATGATTTATGGACGTCGCTGTATGTAGACCCTGAACGCAGCGGAAAGACCTGACATGGCCGGCCAGCCGGCGATACTCGGCGTCATCGCAGGGTATTATCGCCGATATCGAGAGTTGATTGGCGTCGCGTTGGTCGCAGTGACGGCTCATTTCGGCTATAGCGTGCTTAATCAGTCCGCTATTCCCCCCTATGTAGAGGTGCGTGGCTGGACGCAGCAGATAGGCGGCATATATGCGGCCTGGCTGATCGCAGAGACCGCCGCCAAGACTCCTATGGGTGCTTTGGCAGACGCGTTCGGTATGCGCAAAGTCTATTTTGTCGCATCCGGGGTAGGGGCTATATCCGCTTTTTTGTGGACTATCACGAATATTTTAGGGATAATCTTCGCTATACGCGTTGCCGATGGGTTTGCCTCTGCTGGGGCGTGGACTGTGACGGTGCTGGCTATGGGCGGCACGGTCGGCAGTGGTGCACGGACGGGAGCGATGGGGCTGTTCACCGTGACCTATTTTGCGGCGCTCGCCTTTGCTCCGTTGATCGGGGGATATGCCAATGATATAACCCAGTCCAAACTGACGTCATTTTATCTGGCCAGCGCGTTTTTGGGGGCGGCTGCGATTATGTCACTGTTTTTGGTGCCTGTGCATCCGAGAATGGAGGGCGGGCGGCAGCCGGCTGCTCCTGTTCGTCGCCGGTCGCTGTTCGGTGAGATATGGCTGGGGGTAAAGGCTTTCCCTGATTTCATCGCCATTGCCTTTGCGGCGTTTTTCGCAATAGGTGCATTAATCCCGGTGATAAAGCTCTTTGCGATGCAGGTGTTGGGGCTTTCGGAGACGGGTTATGGTCTGCTTGTGCTGCCGGTGGCCGGGTTGCTGGTGGTGGCGGCATTATTGACGGGAAAAATCTCCGTGGCTATAGGTAAGCCACACACCGTGCAGTTGGGGATAGCGATAGGTGCGGCTGCGATGTGGCTGGTTCCATTTATTCATCAGGCGTGGCAGTTGGCGGTGTTGGCGGCGATAATTGGCGTGGGGTTTGCGATCGGAATGCCGGCCTGGCTGGCGCTGGTATCCGATCTGTCGGGGCCGGAGGTGCGCGGCTCGGTGATCGGGGCAGTCGGCACGGCGCAGGGGGTTGGGGTTCTGCTGGGGGTGCTTCTGGGAGGCTACCTTTACAGCGTGCCTCCCATTGATGTGATGGGATATATTATTCCAACCCACTACGCACAGTTCTGGTCGAGCGCTATCGGACTCACAATCTGCTTCATCTTGACTATGATTTTCATACGCCATACGCCGACCCAGCAGCGAATCTGACGACGCACCGGCCTACGCCAGTTCGAGGTTGTGCTCGGTTTCCTTAAGCGGCAAAAACACAGCTCGTTCCTTTGAATTTCTATTCGGCTGGTGCATTGTGAGCATCAGTTGCCCGTCGAAGGTTCTAAAGATCATAGCGTGTCCCGCATCTGCAAGGCCAAGTGGTTCTGAGTCCTGAATCCACGGCCCGGTTATCTTGCCTGTCTCGGATCTCGCGAAGGCGGTACCGTAGCCGGTTCTACTCGAACTGGACCACAGCATCAGTAAATCCCCGCCAGGCGTTCTGTGAAGATACGGGCCATCGGTGACGTATGCTTTCCTATCCGCCGCCACCTGGATCACCCACTTGGCCTCTGTGGCTCTAAACAGCAGAATTGGCTTATCGAGAGCGGTGGCAAGATCGTCACTAAGCGGCATCGCGCACATCTCCCCATCTTCCACCTGCAGCCACTCATGGCAAAAGACCATCCAGGGTTTGCCTTCCTCATCCACGTGCAGCGTCCCATCCAGACACTCCCAATCCCTCGGTGTAACCGGCTGGTCGGTCAGCGGTACAAACGGCCCATCCGGCTTATCGGCTGCCAGTATATGGGTGCCGCGACACGCGCCATCAGCCTTGAAACTCGCGAACATATAATATTTGCCGTTATAGAAGTGAACTTCCGGCGCCCAAAAGTGATGCGTCGCCCAAAAATCGTCCGGCTTTCTAAACGCCGGAAATGGCCCCTCCCAGTTTAATAAATCAGAGCTACGATACGTATCAAATCCAACATTTCCCGGCGGCTGACAAGTGCCATACAGGTAATACTTCTTCTCCGATTGCACCGGCAAGACAAACGGATCGCGAATATGAATATCTGCTGTTCTCACGCCATTCTAACCCCCCATTCTTGTGCAGATAGTATAGCATAAGGTTGGGCTATGCGGTTGTCGGTTGTCGGTTTGACGGTTGTCGGTTATCGGTTATCGGTTATCGGTTAACGGTTGTCGGTTGCCATCTTTGTCATTTCGAGCGCCCTCCCCTGTCATATCGAGCACCCACTCCCGTCATTTCGAGCGCCCACTCCCGTCATTTCGAGCGCAGCGAGAAATCTGCTTTTTTCAATGTCCGATATCCGACGTCCGCAGTCCAATTTCTAACCCGCACTATGCGTTTTATTTCCGGTTTTCGCTCCTTTCGCTCTTTCGCGTTTTTCCCTTCTCCGCAAACCCCGCCCCCTGCTATACTATAACCAACAAAAACAAGGGCGGGTAATTATGGCCATAGATTTCGATTCCTCGCGATGGCGGCGTGTAAAACAGGAATACAAGGCCTGGTGGCGCGGCGAACTTGCTCGACCGTCCATTAGTGTCACCGTAGGTGGCCGCGACCCAGGCAGGCCCGAGCCCGAACTACCTTCACACCACTTCACCGCATTTTACGATTTATCCATCCCCGCAGAGGCCATCGTCGACCGCTGGGACTACGATCTCTCGCGTGTCAGCTTCTACGGCAGCGCCATTCCCCACGTTTGGCCGAACTTCGGGCCTGGTGTGGCGGCGGCGTTTATAGGAGCCGAGATGCAGTCCTCAACCTCCGCGGGCACAGTCTGGTTTCACCTGGCGCAAGAACAACCGATTTCAGAAATACACTTTGAATACCAACCCGACAACATCTGGCTTCGAAGAATCGCCGATATCTACTCTGCGGCCGCGGAAAAATGGCAGGGCCTGGTGCAGGTTGGGATGACCGACCTTGGAGGTAACCTCGACTTGCTCTCCACATTCAGACCGGCAGAGCAACTGATTTATGACTTGTACGATTATCCCGATGAAGTAAAGCGGCTGACCTGGGAGGCGCATGAACTGTGGTGGAAGTACTTTACTGAGCTTGATTCTATCATTCGGCCGGTCAATCCAGGTTACAGCGCGTGGTCGGGGTTCTATTCGCAGGATCCGCACTATATGCTGCAGTGCGATTTCTGTTATATGATCAGCCCGCAGATGTTCGATGAGTTCGTTCGCCCGGAGATCGCCGCAAGCTGCCAGAGAATGCCAAACGGATTCTATCATCTCGACGGCCCTGGGCAGTTGCCGCATCTGGACCTACGGTCCGCCGGATACCTTTGACGTGCTATCAAAGGAAATGGACAGCCTGCGAGGCATGCTTCTGATGACGGGGTGCGCGACCCATCAAGAGGCCGTTTCGCTGCTGGAGAAATACGACGCCCTTTAAGCGTTATACTGCGCTGGTTTCGGCCGGTTGCAAGTAATGCTCGGAGGCTTCAGTCACCAATTGCTCAATTAATCCGTGAACAGGGAGTATCTCGGTGCATCGAGGCGCGTTGGAGCCGCCAAACGCAAACGCGCTGTCCATATTCCCATTGGCCGCATCGGATAGTACTCGAGCAATGCAATACGGCGCTGTGGCCGGGTTGCAGGTCTTCAGGCACTGATAGCGGCACTGAAACGGCGCCGTGGTGCCGAGGCTGATCTTATCAACGAATTCGCTGCCCACGCAGCGCGCCGGCATTCCCACCGGGCTGGATATGATCTGCATGCTGTCTTTAGCAGCGTTAATATACGCCGCCTTGAAATTCTCATGCACATCGCATTCTTCAGTGCATACGAACCGGGTAGCCATCTGCACTCCAGAGGCCCCCAACTCCAAAAATCTAGCGATGTCAGCACCGTCGAATATTCCACCCGCCGCAATAACAGGGATAACATGGTCGAAAGTTTTGACGAATTCTATGGTCTCAACGACGAGTTGTTCAAGGGTGACGCTGCCATCTTCGAGGTCGTCGCGGCTGAAGCCTAAATGCCCCCCCGCCTTCGGCCCCTCGACTACAACCGCATCAGGAACTCGACCATACTGCCGCCATTTAGAACATATAATCCGTAAGGCCCGCGCCGAGGAGACTATTGGGATCAAAGCGATCCTCTCGTCATCTACCAGTGCAGGCAGGTTCAGTGGCAGCCCGGCTCCCGATATAATGAAATCCGCGCCTTCCTGAGCAGCTATTCTGACCAGCTCGTCGTAGTCCGTCAACGCAACCATCACGTTGACCCCGATTACGCCGTCACTAAGGCTTCTTGCCTTACGGATCTCCTGCCGAAGCGCCTCCCTGTTGACTTCAGTGGCGCGCTTACCGGCAAGGCCCACAAAATCCCCAAGCCCGACGCTTGCGATAACCCCGGCGCATCCTTCGTTGGCGACAGCAGACGCAAGGCGGGCTCCGGACACGCGAACGCCCATGCCGCCCTGGATTATCGGTGGGTCAATTGTGATGCCTCTTATATGGAGCGCAGGCAACTTCATAACTGCAAATCCTGCTTCCTAAGGGCTATCACAGGGTAGTGGTCTCGCAATAGGAAGGTGCGGGTCTATATTCAAATGCCGATTTACAATGCCGGCAATGACCGCAAATTATGCATCTATTGTAACTCATTAGGAAAAGTAAAGCTAGTGGCAATTAGCCGTTAATCACGCACTAGCTCTACTTCGCTAACCAAACTGCAGATGACGGGCTCTATTCCTTTTCCAACTCATCGCGCAAATACTGTTTAACCCCTTCGATCGGCATTCGTATCTGCTGCATACTGTCGCGGTCGCGGATGGTCACCTGGTGATCTTCTTCTATGGTCTGAACGTCGACCGTAATGCACCACAGCGTACCGATTTCGTCCTGACGCCTGTAGAGCCGCCCTATGGAGGCAGTGTCGTCATACATCGTCGGGAACGCCTTCTGAAGGTCATGTGCAAGATTCCTAGCCGTCTCCACGAGGTCCGGCCTGTTACGCAGCAGAGGCAGCACCGCCGCCTTTACCGGAGCGAGGTCCTTATGGAACCGCAGCACCGTGCGCTTGTCCTTTTTGCCCCCCTCTTTGGTGAGGTCCTCTTCTTCATAAGCATCGACCAAAAACGCCAAAGTCGCTCTATCGGCCCCCGCCGCCGGCTCGACCACGTAAGGGACAACATGCTCCCCGCTCGCTTCGTCAAAATAGGTCAATTCCTTGCCAGAGCCTTCGGTATGCTTCGACAGGTCATAGTTCGTGCGGTTCGCTATCCCCTCAAGCTCCCCCCAACCGAACGGGAACCTGTACTCGATATCCGTAGTGCCCTTCGAATAGAACGACAGCTCGTCCGGGTCGTGTGGTCGCAACCGCATATTCTCTTCGCGCAGGTCATATTTGCGATACCAGTTCCAGCGCTCCTTGACCCAATACTCAAACCACTCGTCATCCGTGCCGGGCATGCAGAAGAACTCCATTTCCATCTGCTCGAACTCCCTGGTGCGGAAGATGAAGTTGCCGGGAGTGATCTCGTTTCTGAAGCTCTTGCCTATCTGCCCAATACCGAATGGCAGTTTTTTGCGAGTCGCCTGCTGCACGTTCAGGAAGTTCACGAATATCCCCTGTGCGGTCTCCGGTCGCATATAGACCGTCGAACCGGATTCTTCAACTGGGCCCATAAAGGTCTTGAACATACAGTTAAACTGCCGGGACTCGGTCAACTCCCCGCCGCAGGCAGGACATTTGCCGGATCCGTCAAGGTCATCCTCTCTAAACCGCTGTTTGCACTCCTTGCAATCTACCAGCGGGTCAGTGAAGCTATCGACGTGCCCCGATACCTGCCAGACGCGCGGGTGCATAAGAATTGCTGCGTCGATTCCGACTATGTCATCTCGCGTGGAGATCATATCCTTCCACCACGCGTTTTTCACATTGCGCTTAAACTCCACCCCCAGCGGGCCATAGTCCCACGTGCTCGCCAATCCGCCGTAAATCTCGCTGGACTGAAAAATGAACCCGCGCTTTTTGCACAGGTTTACGATGGTATCCATATCAACCATTGAGGTCTCTCCTGTATCGTTGTGTCGAGTAATTCTATCTGTTTGCAGGCCGCCCGGTCAAGTGAGCAGCGGGTTTGCAATTCATACGTAGTCACATCAGACAGGTATCGCCTCTGAATCGGCGTTATATCAGATAGGCGCCGATCTCCGAATCGGCGCCTCATAACCATATTTCCCCCGTTGCTCCTATAAGAAATAATAAGTGCGCAGGAAAACTCGAAGGTGATGTATAATTTAGACTCAGCAATAATACTGTGAGCCGCACAGGAGGATTTTATGAACTGGAGTATACGTTGGCGTCTCAGCCTGATGATGTTCCTGCAGTATGCCATCTGGGGCGCGTGGGCGCCGTTCTTATGGAAGTATCTGGTAGATTCGCTGGGGATGTCTGGAGCTCAGGCTGGAGTAGTGTTCGGAATGCTTGCTCTGGCATGCATTCTTGCACCGTTTACGGGCGGGCAGATCGCGGACAGATGGGTTTCTACTGAGAAGTTTTTGGGTGTAGTGCACCTGGGTTCGGGCGTGGTGCTATATTTCCTGGCTAAGGCGACCGGCTTTACCCATGTCACGACGTTGATGGGCATATACTGCTTACTTTATGCTCCTACTCTGGCGTTGACCAACTCGATTGCGTTTACTCATATCGAGGATCAGAGGATATTCGGCCAGGTGCGAGTATTGGGCACACTGGGTTGGATTTTCGCGGGGTTCCTGCTGGCTGGGTGGCGCGCGATCGGAACTCCGGTTGGAGTGGCAGACTGCGTTTTGCTGGCGGCGGGGTTCAGCATCATTCAGGGATTCTTCTGTTTCTTCCTGCCTCATACCCCTCCTGCCAGAGACAAGGCGGCGGACCCGCTCGCTTTCCGCGAAGCCTTTGTTATGCTCAAGGACAAGAACTTCCTGATCTTTATGATCATCGCATTTGTGGTCACGACTGAGTTACAGTTCTACTATGGCCCGACTGAGCAGTTCCTGGGTGCTGCGATGAAGGTGCCTGGTTCGCTCACTCCAATTGTATTGAGTGTGGCTCAGGCGGCCGAATTGCTCGCGATGGCTCTTCTTCTTAGCTTTGCTCTGCGCAACTGGGGCGTTCGCAAGACTATGGCGTTGGGAACCATCGCATGGCCGCTTCGTTATGTGGTATTTGCTCTGGCTCCGTTAGGGCCGCTGGCGGTGATGAAGCCGCTGGTTATAGCATCTCTTACGCTGCACGGATTGGGTTATACGTTATTTTTTGTGGCCAGTCAGGTGTATGTCGATATGGTCGCTCCGAAGAACATCCGGGCGTCCGCGCAGAGCTTGCTGGCGCTGGTGACACTTGGAATAGGAACGTGGCTTGGTGTTCAGTTCACTGGATTTATGATGGACTATTTCAAGCCAGGAGAGGCTCTGGCCAACTGGACTCCGTTCTTCCTGGTTCCGTGTGCATTGACTGTCGCTTGCGCAGTGGCGTTCCTGCTGTTCTTTAAGGACGAAAAAGCACAGGCGAAGGTGAAGGGTTAATCGGTAATCCGCAGACCATACTATTCGGCCCCGCGCAATTACGGGGCCGATTGCATTTATCTGCTTGATGAATTTGATTCGGACATGGTAGAATGTATCTGCGCGGAGAGGTGGCTGAGTGGTCGAAAGCGATCGCCTGCTAAGTGATTGCTCGGTGATAAACCGGGCCCCGGGTTCGAATCCCGGCCTCTCCGCCATTTTTGTGCCCACTCCGAACCGCAATCGAAGTAGCAAGCTCAGTCGCGAGGCGCTTTCTCAGGTTTCCCCATTAACCGATAAAGCTCCGCTAAGTTGCTCAAGGCCTTCGTGTAGTCTACATGCTTTTCGCCGCGGGAGTTTCTATATATTACTATCACTTTTTTGTATAACGGTTCCGCTTTTTCATACTGGCCCATTGACTTGTAGAGCCGGGCCAGGCTGTTCAGGTCTATAGCATAGCCTAGATCCTCTTCTCCGAATGCTTCTTTATCTACCTCTATCGCCTTTTTGTATAGCGGTTCTGCTTTTTCATATTGGCCCATTGAATAATAGAGTCGTGCCAGGCAATTTAGGCTAACGGCGTAGCTTGGGTGTTCTTCTCCGAGGGCTTTTTTATTTATCTCTATCGCCTTTTTATACAGCGGTTCGGCTTTTTCATACTGGCCCATTGACTCGTAGAGTAGCCCCCGGCTGTTCAGGCAAACGGCGTATTTTGGGTGCTTTTCGCCGTAGGATTTCTTTGCTATCTCCAACGCTTTCTCAGCTATGGGAATAGCCTCTTTGTATTTCCCTTGCAGATACAACTCAAGTGTTTGGGATGTAAGATTATCCCACTCTTTGGCAGAACGACCAGAGCACGAAAGTGACATAAAGGCAAATGCCACAACCAACACGAGTGCCAGAGACTGCAACTTTGCTTTTTTGCTGAACCCCACCATTCTAATCACCTCATACACATTATAAGCCTTAGTTTCGAATAATGTACTGTTGAGATATCGGTATCGGTGACATCCCGACTTTGACAAAATAAAAAACACAGCCCGCAAATATTACTAATACTGCGGGCTGTGAAAGATATTTGTCTCTACCGCCTAACCTTCTTCCACCTTCGCCTTCACCGCCGCCAGCATATTGTCGACGTTCTCTTTCATCTTCTTCGCGATCAGGCCCTTGATCAGAGACCCGATCATCGGCACGTTATATTCGACCTCTATCTCAGAATCGAACCTCGTGCGGCCGCCCAGGTCGATAAACTCCCAGGTGCCGCTATATTTGGAATAATCCCCTTTAACCAATGAAAAAGTGCACGTGCGCGCCTCTTCATCCCAGATGTCCTCTTCGGTCCACTTGATGGTCATCTTAAACTCTTTGACCGTGCCGACCCATTCGCTTACCGTTCGATTGCCATCTGCGCTGCGTTCCACTATTTTCACGCTCTTTAAGTCCGGCATAAACGCCGGAAACGACTCAATCGACTTCGCCAGCGCATACACATCCTCGATAGACCCATTTATCTCAACTGAACTCTTTACTACCGCCACTTAATCCTCCAATCGAATCTCTACATCATCTTTCTGAACAGCCCGACCACCTTGCCGATTATCTCCACGCTGTCGAAATACATCGGCTCCATAGCCTGATTGGCCGGCTGCAGTCTAATCTTGCCTCTCTCTTTATAGAACCTCTTAACAGTGGCCTCTTCGTCTACCATTGCAACCACCGTATCCCCGTTTTCAGCGATCACCTGCCTGCGCACGATCACATAATCTCCGTTTCTTATCCCATCTTCGATCATGCTCTCGCCCTTTACCCGCAGCAAAAAACCCTCCGCCCCTGCAAGCAAATCTTTGGATATCGGAAAAGTCTCCTCGACCTCTTCAAACGCCAGGGTAGGGCTGCCGGCAGCCACGCAACCGACCAAAGGAAGATATGTCACGCTTCCCGCAGATTCACCAGGCGGCTTCGTCACATTATCAGCCTCTTCGAGCCGATTCGGCGCCACCACCCGTATCGCCCGCGTCAACACCGCCTCTCTTCTGATCCAGCCCCCCTGTTCCAGCGCCTTAAGATGCCCATGCACAGTAGAACTCGACGACAAATTCACCGCCTCTCCGATCTCCCGGACAGTCGGCGGGAATCCGTGCGCCTCAGTGTGTTGTATGATGCAGTGAAGAATCTGCCTCTGCCGTTGGCTCAGGTTCTTTTCCATACCGTATCGCTCCATTATACGTCGAACAGCGCCTTCGCCGTCCATTCGCTGCCTTTGCTCTCGACCGCCATCTGATGAAACGTAACCGCCTTGATATCCGGCCCCAGCCACTCGATATCATCGCCTATCGGCCTCGTACTCACCCAGCAGGTCAGTCGACCCATCGAAATCTCAGTAATCTCAAACTGCACCGGCAACAGCCGATCCGCGTCGAAGATCAGCAGCAGCGACGAGAGAAATCGCTCAAGCAAGGTGATATCATCCGTGCCGATAACTGTGATAGACTGCTGTTTCGTCGACCGGTATCTGTCCAGTTCCGTCATAATCGAGAACATACCATACGCCGCGTTCTCGAACGCCTCGGCCATAGTCTGACCTTTGCCGATCACTCCAACGTCTGCCGTATGCTCAAATATCTCGAACCGATGTTCGTCGTTCATCCCATTACCTTTCTCCACAAGCCCCAAAAACTCCTCCATTAAACCAACAAAAGTATATTCCCAAACATACGTACGCCGCAACCGCTTGTCGAAGTTGGCTGACCTTCCAGGAATGAGAATTGAAGTTGACGCGTATAGTATAATGGAATAGAAAGGGCCAACGAGATGCTCGATGATTATAAGTATAGCGTAGGCCGGCTTGTGGTCTACCAACACAAAGATACAAAACTCCCTCGACAAAGCTACGGCCATTTAGGGCCAGCAAGGACTATTGGCGAAATACTGGAAGTCGATTTATGCCCCACTCCCGAGTCGCATTGGGTCTATACCATCCAGAACACGCGCAACGGAGAGGTCAGCCGCATCAATGAAGATGCTATCCTATTCGCCACCCAATCCGGCAAGAAATCTCCCCACAGGCCGATTCAGGGTCGCTCTGAGGACGGTGCGCTCGCCGAGATGATTGCAAGGGCGCTATCGAACCCGGATAAAGGCAGTTTTCTCAAGTCTACCATTCGGGAGATGCTCATAAAAGAAGAACGCGAGTCCAAAGCACAGTCCGAGGGCACGATGCTGCCTATCGGGCCGGGGGATTATATTCGTGTTCGCGGCGATCTTAGATCTGAGCTGGACTGGCTTCATAATCAATACGCCAAGATTCTTTCCGTGGAGGATTCCGACATCGCGGGAATAGAAAACCCGGATGCCAGGCCGGGACAGCCGTTGATATATCGCACTCTCAAAAAATACGAGATAGTGACCCCCGAATCGGCGAAAGCACACATCTATGACGCCGAGGTCAAACTGTTTTACACGGCAAACAGCAGGTCGGTCATATTAAATTGGCGGGCTGCTACGCTGCTCTCCGAATCGTTTGGCGACCAGCCGCCATATAAGCTCGAGTTCGAATACCTTGTCGATCACGTCTTTTCCCGCGACGAAATACGGGGCAAATCCCGCAAGGAGCTTGTGGAAATGCTTGCCTCTATCTTATATGTAAAGGGCAGGCTGGGCTGGCGCGACTACCAGCGACGCAGCGCATTTTTCGCAGGCACCCCAAAAAATAACCTGATCGATAATATCCTGCAGGTGTCGCGGTTTGACTCGCACAAAAACCGGGCGATGACCTCCGAGGAGATCACCCACCACAAACAGCAGGCCTATAAACTCAGGCGGCTATTGAAAAGCTAACTGACACGGGGGGTTATCGGGCGAGTCCGTCTCCATAAATCCCCGGCACGCTGTCGGGTATCAGAGTAGCTCCGCAGCATTTCGTGTAGAAATCCGCTGGCCCGACCCCACCTATCACGCAATAGGCATACCCCATCTCACGCAGCGCTTTAAGACACTCGATCAGCAGCACCTTACCGATGTCCTTGCCGCGATATTCCTTAAGCACACCAGTAGGGCCGAAGTAGTTCTTGCAACTGGTCTCATAGCATCCGAAGCCTATGATCTTCTTTTCATGCGTTGCCACAAAACACGCTGCGGGTTGATGTGAAAAGGAGGACTGCACCTCATCAGCCCATCCCTCGCTGAAGTTCTCCATCACAAATCGAGTCAAAATAGACCGCTCCCACGGCTGAATCCGGCGAACGTTAATACCCTCTTCCTTCAGCCTCGCGATTTCGGCGCTGTCGTCCGGAATCTCCAACAATTTGACGAACATATCAGGCAATATCGTATCCTCCACAATATATAATGCACGACGCAGCAGATTCTATTCTGCGTTGTTTAACAGGGAGATATTAGCAATCCGCTACGATATTACCTTCAAAGCTTTTTTGGATGTCGGTTGTCGGTTGTCGGATGACGGTTGACGGTTGACGGTTATTGGTTGGCGGTTGACGGTTATCGGTTATCGGTTGTCGGGTTGCTGTCATCATGCGCGAAGTCGCAGGATCACCTCTCAAGTTTTGTCATTTCGAACGCAACCACTCCATGTCATTTCGACCCCCCCTTGTCATTTCGAACGAAGTGAGAAATCTGCTTTTTCCGATGCCCGATCCCCGTCTCGGACAATCCCTTTGCGAAACGCAGTTCGGGCCGGGACAGAGGCCGGCCCCTGATACGTCGACCACCGCAACTATGCGCTATTTTCCGGTTTTCGCGTTTTCATTCTCCTCTGTTAAACTAACTCTTGCATTAGTTCCATCTACCGTGTAATCTTAAGAGAAGTTCAATTTGACAGGAGAATCCCTTGAATAATATCACTAAACGTTGGTTGATACTTGCCGCTGGAGTATTCGCAAACACCTGTATGGGCGCGGGTTATGCGTTCAGTGTCTTTAAAAAAGATCTGATCGCTATGCTGAAATGTACCGCGCCCCAGGCGACTTTGGCCTATTCGTTGAGTTTCGCATTCCTGCCGATCGGTATGCTGCTCGGCGGGGCGCTTTCAAGGAAGTTTGGCCCCAGGATATCGGTGATGGCCGGCGGGATTTTGTTTGGTATGGGCGTGATGTTGGCGGGGTTTGCCAAAAACGTGTGCGCGCTGTATCTGACCTATGGCTTGATGGTATCGATTGGAAACGGCATTGTCTACGCTACGGTTATCGCAGTGGCGGTGAGGTGGTTTCCTGATCGAAAGGGTTTTGCCAGCGGATCGGCGGTTGCGGCGCTGGGGGTCGGGGCTATGATAATCTCATACGTCGCTCAGAGCCTTGTTACCCAGGTCGGTGTTCAGGGTGCATTAAAGCTGATGGGTATGAGCTTTGCCGTTATTATGGTTCTTGCTGCTTCGCTGCTTGCGGAACCTCCGAAGGACTTCGCGCTTGCATTCTCCTCCGGGGCAACAAAAAAGAGCAGGCAGCCGGCTGGCCCGGATGTTACCTGGGCGCAGATGCTGAATCAGCCTGTGTTTTGGGTTCTGTTTGTTATATATGTTTGTTGCACTGCTCCGGGTCTTATGATGATTAGCCAGGCTAAGGAAGTGGCTGAAGTTCTTGGCAAACTTGATGCAGTGCTTGCGGTATCTCTGGTAGGCCTGCTCGGCGGGATAGCCAGCGCGGCGGGCAGGCTCGGATGGGCTGCAGTGTCCGACAAGATAGGTCGTTTGAACGTAGTGACGGCGCTTGTAATTATAACTGGAGCCGTGATGCTCGTTATGCCGAAGGCTGCTCTATCGGGCCAGGGTTTGTGGTTGAGCTACCTGCTGATCGGCCTTTGCTACGGTGGCGCGCTGGGCACATTCCCATCGCTGTGTGCCGACAGATTCGGCAGCAAAAACATCGAGATCAACTACGCATTGCTATTCGTATCATTTAGCGTAGCCAGTCTGCTGGGGCCAAGAATGGCCGCGCTGCTGAAAGAAGCCAGCGGAGGCTACACCAGCGGATTTATGTTCGCCGCGGCTCTTGCGGGCATCGGCCTGGTATTGTCATTTACTCTCAGGCTGAAGAAGGCTTAAATCATACAGACGGTGGCCGGTCACACACCGGCCACCTGAGCTTGTTTATGCTCCACTGTTCTACGCACGCTTGAAATTGTTCTCCCAATGTGGCAAAATTAGCCCACTGGTAAGAGAAAGGCAGCAGGCAATGAACGATACACCCGACACTTCTTCCAACGGCGGCCGTCCGGAGGGAACCGATTTCATTCGTGAGTTCATCAAACAAGACCTCGCCGAAGGCAGATTCGACAGGGTCCACACCCGCTTTCCACCGGAACCAAACGCATATCTGCATATCGGCCATGCAAAGGCGCTTTGGATTGATTATGGCATTGCGTTGGAGTTTGACGGCAAGTTCAACCTGCGATTCGACGACACGAACCCTACCCGCGAGGAGCAGGAGTTTGTGGACGCGATAATAGAGGATGTGCGCTGGGTAGGAGCGGACTGGGAGGACAGGCTGTTTTTCGGCTCCGATTACTTCGAGCAGATGTATGAATGGGCTATTGACCTGATTAAAAAAGGAAAAGCCTACGTCTGCGACCTTACCCCGGAGCAGGTCATCGATATGCGCGGCACGCCTACCTCACCCGGCGTCGACAGCCCCTATCGCAATCGCAGCGTCGAGGAGAGCCTGGATTTATTTCAAAAAATGAGGGCAGGGGAGTTCGAGGACGGAACCAGAACCCTGCGTGCCAAAATCGATATGGCTGCCCCTAACCTGCACATGCGCGACCCAGTTATGTATAGAATCCGCCACGCCGAGCATCACCGGCAGGGGGATAAATGGTGCATCTACCCGATGTACGACTGGGCGCACGGTTTGGAGGACTCCATAGAGGGAATCACGCACTCTTTGTGCTCGTTGGAATATGAGAATCATCGCCCATTATACGACTGGTTTTTAGATGAACTCGGCATATATCATCCCAGACAGATTGAGTTCGCAAGACTGAATCTTACATATACCGTGATGAGCAAGAGACGGTTTATCGAGCTTGTCGGTGGCGGGTATGTCAGCGGATATGATGACCCCCGGCTGCCGACTCTTGCGGGACTGCGCAGGCGCGGCTACACCCCGGAGGCTATAAAAGAGTTCTGCTCCAGAATCGGGGTAGCCAAGGTAGAAAGCGTGGTCGATGTCGCCGTGCTCGAAGACTGCGTGCGCGACGATCTTAACAAGACCTCCCAGCGCGTGATGGCTGTTATGAACCCCCTGAAGGTGGTTATCGTCAACTATCCAGAGGGCCAAACCGAGGAGTTTGACGCCATCAACAACCCGGAGGATCAGTCCGCCGGAACCCGAAAGGTGCCGTTTGGCCGCGAGATATATATAGAAAGAGACGACTTCCGGGAGGACCCGCCGCCTAAGTATTTCCGCCTGGCCCCTGGTCGGGAGATACGGCTGCGATATGCCTATTTCATAAAATGCGTCGACGTGGTCAAAGACGAAAACGGGGAGATAGTCGAACTGCACTGCACCTACGATCCTGAGACTCGAGGAGGAGACGCGCCGGACGGCAGAAAAGTCAAGGCTACGGTGCATTGGGTCGCGGCGGAGCAGTCAATTGAAGCGGAGATTCGGCTATACGACCATCTGTTTATGAACCCGGACCCGGACGATGTCGAGCCGGGGGGCAGTTTTATCGATAACCTGAACCCGGATTCTCTTCAGATAGTAAATTGTCGCATCGAGCCGAGCGTGGCCGGAGTTGCGCCGGGTACGCGATATCAATTCGAGCGGCAGGGATATTTTTGTGTGGATGTGGACTCGACGCCTGAAAAACTCGTCTTTAACCGTACGGTGACTCTGCGGGATACGTGGGCGAAGATAGAGAAGGCGATGGATAAAAAGGGCCGTAAGCAGTAGGCAGAAGGAGCTATTTGATGCTGAGTGTCAGAGCGGTTGTCTTGGTGGTGGTGATGGTGATTATGTGTAGTGCGGTGGCGTGGTCGGATGGTGAGGCAAAAACGGTGAAGCTGTTAACCGTAGGCAACAGTTTTTCTGGAAATGCGGTTAGATTTTTGCCTGATATAGTCAAGGCGGCTGGGGACACGCTGATTTTACAGAGAGCGGATCTGCCGGGTTGTTCGA
Organism: uncultured bacterium; assembly: GCA_964494345.1. Taxonomy (GTDB): domain Bacteria; phylum Armatimonadota; class UBA5829; order UBA5829; family UBA5829; genus DTKD01. The sequence goes on along the minus strand of CAZBSI010000005.1, from coordinate 122,803 downwards.
TGGAGCGCCATTGGGGCAATGTAGAAAAAACCGAGGCAGACCCCAACGATACCGCTGGTCGGCAGTATTCGATGACGATAGACGGCGTGACCGGGCTGCATGCTCTAAAAGATGCTTTGACTCGCGACAAATGGGATTATGTGACGATGCAGCAGGCCAGCATTCTCAGCCCGAATATCGACACCTACAGGCCATTCGCCAGGAACCTGCACGGCTATTTCAAAAAACACGCTCCTCAGGCCGAAGTTATTATGCATGAAACCTGGGCTTACAGAGTCGACGACCCCGGCTTTGGCGGCGAGGACGGCAATTCGCATGAGAAAATGTATAAGAACCTAAGTTCGGCTTATCGCACCATAGCCAAGGAGCTGGGAATCAGGATAATGCCGGTAGGGGATGCCATGTATGCCGCCGACACCGACCCTGCGTGGGGTTACAAATCCCCCAAATACAACAAAGCTACCCTTAAGCCGCCGACCCTGCCGGATCAGACGCACTCCCTGCACGTTGGTTGGTATTGGGGAAAGGATCAGGATGGCGTTCCGGAGCTGAAAATGGACGGCCATCATGCCGGTGCGCTGGGTTGTTATCTGGCGGGGTGTGTATGGTACGAGAGCCTGTTCGGCAAAAGCGTCGTCGGCAATAAATTCGTCCCGGAGGGCATGTCCGCCGCAGATGTGAAATATTTACAGCAGGTAGCCCATAAGGCGGTAGAGCAGGAAAAACAGCGAAAAAAATAAAGTTATGAGATAGACAGTGGGTCGAATCGCGCGACAGGCGGCGATCTCCGAATCGCCGCCACATAATCCTTAATCTCCACAATAATAACGTAGTGTCCGATCTCCGCCTCGGACAGTTCCTTCGTGAACCAATATGGCCGGGACAGAGGCCCGGCCACTACATCGACTGCCCCAACTATGTGTCGTTTTTCTGGTTTTGCGTTGTTCTTTTGCTTTTTCTGTTGTCGGTTTAATGTAATCCTGCGCGAAGTCACAGGATCACCTCTCAAATTTTGTCATTTCGAGCGCAGCGAGAAATCTGCTTTTTTCGGTGTCCGAGGTCAGATGTCTGAAGTCCAAACCTGTATAGATGATGATCTCCTAATTGCCACTTCGCAGCCCGAAAATGGCCGGGACAGAGGCCCGGCTACTACATAGACTGTCCCAACTACGTGTATTTTTCGGCTTTCGCGTTGTCTATTCCGCAATCACCGTTTTCAATCCCTCAGCTCTCCGGCTCCGCATCCTCCGGCTCGGCTTCTGGTTTAGGCTCGGCCGCTGAGGCTGCCGCACGCCGTGCGGCAATCACTTGTTGTATAAGTTGAAATCCCTTCACCGCGGCTGCCGCATACGTGGCGACCGTCGCCGCCTGGGGGCTTACCACCTGCGCCACTTTATCCGCCACCGTGCCGACTTGCGAGGACAGCCTGTCGGCGGTATTGTCGGCTTTGGACAGAATCGACTCAACCGTAGCATTAAGTTTTTCGGAAGTCTCTTTCGCGTGTTCGGCAATTTCCTTGGTCTGCTCAAGAATCGGCTCAATCCTGCACACTACTTCGTCCAGCTTTGCGCCGATCGTCTTCTTGAACAGGAGGATGGCGATTATCACGCCTGCCGTACCTGCCAAAATTGCAATAGTCATAATCAACTGGCAGATAGCTATCATGCCGAGAGAGGTTTCTGTGGACATTATGATTGCCTCCAATGGGTATATAACTGCGAGTTGTGCCGCATAAAGCAGGCGGCCGTTAAAATGAGTATTCTCCCCTTGCCCGCTTCAAACCTGCATGCTTTGATGGCAGGCGTTGGTGAATCTCAAGGCATTATGCCCAGACTTGGCCCCCATCAGACCGACTCGACAATCCACCGCCACAATTCTTCTCGCCCAAGGCCGCTTTCTGCTGAGAAGGCAAGCGTATCCCGGCTGTCGATATCGAGTTTTTCTGCGATTTGCAGCATAAGCCCAGGCACCTTAGTCCTCGCCACCTTATCAGCCTTGGTCCCCACCACCAAATAGTTCAAATCGTGTTCTTTTAACCACTCCGACATTGAGTGATCCAGCGGCTGCGGAGGATGGCGCAGGTCTATTAGTTGGATAATTCCGCGAAGAGTCGACCTGGTCTTAGCGTAATTCTCAATCAAATTGCCCCAATCCGATCGCTTCGCCAGGTTTATGGCTGCAAACCCATATCCGGGCATATCCACCATAAAAAACGGCTTATGATCCGGAGAGCTAATTCGGTAATAATTCAGCGTCTGCGTCCGGCCAGGCGTATTAGAAGTCCGCGCCAGCTTTGTCCGGCCAACCAGCTTATTTATCAGCGAGGATTTGCCGACGTTCGACCGCCCCACCAGAGCAATCTCCGGCAGCGGTTCGTCCGGCAGTTGATCCAATCGCGCCACACTCGTAAGAAATTCTGCATTCACACGTATCATATCTCTATTATTATAACATCCCTCGAAAACTCATAGCTCCACTGGAAGTTGACCGAACCTTAAGCAATAGCTAAAATAAAGACATTATGATTGTAGATATACACGCTCACGCATTTCCCGACGCACTGGCTCACCGCGCGATGGAGGTGTTGAGCGGCAACTCCGGCCTCCAGCCATCCACCGACGGCACCTGCTCAGGTTTGCAGAATTCGATGAAATTGGCTGGAATAGATGCCTCCGTAATCGTGCCTATAGCGACCAAACCGTCTCAAGTTCGAGGTATCAACGCTTGGGCAGCGCAGGTCAATCAGTCCAATGACGACTTGATCTGCTTCGGCACACTTCACCCCGACCAGGACGATTGGCAGCCGGAGATAGAGCAAATGGTAGCCAACGGAATTAAGGGTGTCAAGGTTCATCCGGATTATCAGCTCTTCTACGTCGACGAGCCAAGGCTTATTCCAATATACCAGGCGATTGCACGCGCCGGACTCATACTGCTATTTCACGCCGGCGTCGATATTGGCCTCGCCCCGCCTGTCCATTGCACACCTGATCGACTCGCGAAGGCTCTTGATGCGGTGCCCGAACTCGTGGTTATCGCAGCGCACATGGGGGGCTACAAATGTTGGGATGATGTGCAGCGTTATTTAACAGGGCGCGATTTATACTTCGATACCAGCTATTCGCTGGCCGATTTGGGAGCGGATGCTATGGCTTTGATGATTCGCGCACACGGTGTCGAGCGCGTTATGTTCGGCACGGACGCTCCGTGGACCGAGCAGGCTGCCGAGGTTAAGGGAATCCGGGCTTTGGACCTTACTGAGAAGGAAATCGAGGCGGTGCTCGGAGGAAACGCGAAAAGGCTGCTCGGGGTATGATATACCGTGGCCAGGCAGAGTGCGGGATTGTTGGTATATAGGTTTTTCGAGGGGCGGCTGCAGGTTTTGCTGGTGCATCCGGGCGGCCCTTTTTGGAGGCATAAGGACGCCGGCACGTGGTCGATTCCAAAAGGCGAGTATGAGCCGGATGAGGATCCATTCGCGGCGGCGGTTCGCGAGTTCACCGAGGAGACCGGCCAAACCCCATCAGGCCGTTTCATCCCGCTCACCCCGATTCGCCAGGCAAGCGGCAAGAGTGTAAGAGCCTGGGCATTTGAGGGAGATTTCGACCCATCACAACTAAAAAGCAACACGTTCTCAATGCAATGGCCCCCCGGTTCCGGACACATAATCGACTTTCCCGAAGTAGACAAAGCCGCCTGGTTCGACCTGCCCGAAGCCAAAACCCATCTCATTCAGGCACAAACAGCATTTATTGACGAGCTGGAGGATTTGGTGGGAGGTGGATAATTATTCCAATTAACCCTACAACCCCGCACACCTCTCGTTAGCCTCGCAACGAGTCGTGCATTCGGCGATTAGTTGCATAGCCCTGTCTGCATGATCCCAGCCCTTCATTGTTGTCTCCACGCCTTCCAGGGTTTTGTATGTGCCGAAGAAGTTCTCGATCTCGACCAGCCAATGTTGAGATAAATCGTCGATGTCCTGCACGTTGGCAAATCTTGGATCACCTATGGGAACCGCCAGTATCTTCTGGTCCTCACCGTTTACATCTATCATATCCAGCACGCCAATAGGCCGAATCGGCACATGGCAGCCGGGAAAGGTCGGCTCCTCCACAATTATAAGCACATCGAGATGATCTCCATCCTCGGCAAGTGTATGCGGAATGAAACCATAATCTGTGGGGTAATGCACCGACGAATACAAAACCCGGTCCAGGCGAAAGACGCCGCGCTCAGGGTCGTATTCGTATTTATTGCGAGAACCAGCCGGGATTTCTACCACGGCTTCTATGATAATCCGCCCCTCGTTCATATCGATACTTATCGCCGTTTTCGGGGCGGGTCAAACAAAAAAAGATGGGGTCCGAAGACCCCATCACTTGTGTATCTCAGCCCAATATCGCTTTCAAGTCCTCTTCAGGAGTGCTAATCGGCATAATATTGAACTTCTCCACCAGCACGTTCAGAACGTCCGGTGTGACGAACGCCGGCAGGCTCGGCCCAAGGCGAATGTTCTTGATACCCAGATAAAGCAGGGTCAGCAGAATCGCCACGGCCTTCTGCTCATACCAGCTAAGAATCAGAGACAGCGGCAGGTCGTTTACCCCTACCTCAAACGCCTTCGCAAGCGCGACTGCGATCTGAATTGCGGAGTAGGCGTCGTTGCACTGGCCGATATCCAGCAGCCTCGGAATGCCACCGATTTCGCCAAAATCCAGCTTGTTAAAGCGATACTTACCGCACGCCAGCGTCAGAATCACGCAATCTTCCGGCACCTGCTGGGCAAAATCGGTGTAGTAGTTGCGGCCCGGCTTAGCGCCGTCGCAGCCACCGATCAGGAAGAAGTGGCGAATCGCACCGGTCTTTACAGCGTCGATAACAGCGCCTGCCACGCCCATAACCGCCTCGTGGCCGAATCCAACCGTGATCTCCTTATCCGGACCGTCCTCCTCAAAACCAGGAGCGGCCAGCGCAGCCTCTATAACCTTGCTGAAATCGGAATTGTGTACGTGCTCAACACCCGGCCATGCGACCAGCCCGGAGGTGAATATGCGACCCTTATAAGAATCGCGCGGCTTCTGGATGCAGTTGGTGGTCATCAAAATAGCGCCAGGGAACTGGTCGAATTCTTTGACCTGATTCTGCCACGCACCGCCGAAGTTGCCGACCAGATGCTTATAGGCCTTCAATTTAGGATAACCATGCGCCGGCAGCATCTCGCCGTGGGTGTAGATATTGATCCCCTTGCCTTCGGTCTGCTTCAAAAGCTCCTCAAGGTCCTTGAGGTCGTGGCCGGAGACGACTATCGCCTTGCCTTTGATCGGCTCGACGCGTACTTTAGTCGGCACTGGATGCCCGTACGCCCCCGTATTAGCGGCGTCCAGAATCTCCATCGCCTTCATATTGATCTCGCCGGTCTTCAGTGCCCAACCTAAAAGCTCGTCGACCGTCGGGTTCGGGTTGGTTAGAAAATCAAGCGCCTCATGGAACAGCGCATAAAACTCATCGCTGTCCTTGCCCAGTATGTGAGCGTGGTCGGCATAAGCAGCGGCGCCTTTCAGTCCGTAGGTCACCAGTTCCTGCAATCCCGCGATGGTATCCCCAAGGGAGGTCATTCGTTTAACGATCGAGATTTCCGCGCCCTGCGCCACCAATCCATCGATAGTGGCTTCAGGCTTCCATTCGGCGGCTCCGCCGAGTTTTTCTGGTGTCTTCCCTGCCTTGGCTGCTGCACCCTCGTAAAGCGCCTTTGCCTTGACCCGAATGCCAGCGGCTTCCTCGAGCATTCCCTTAAGTCGCTCCGGATCGAAATCGACGTTGGTAACCGTGGCGAACAGCGCCTTGACTACAAATACGTCGACGTCGTTGTCGGAGGCGCCCAACTGCCGCGCTCTGTGCGCATACATCGAGATTCCCTCGGCGGCGTATAACAGCAGGTCCTGCAGTGTTGCGGTCGTTGAATCCTTCCCGCACACGCCAACCGCCGTGCATCCTGTGCCTTTAGCGGTCTGCTCGCACTGATAGCAGAACATACTCATAAATCTGATCTCCTCTCTGAGACTGTTGTCTTTTTACAGTATGAGTCTAATCGTTTGAACGTCATCTTAATTTGACGTAGGTCACATTAAGCAGATTTTATCCGCATAATATCGTTGTGTCGTGAGGATATTATATCATTTCTGGCGGGTTAAAGCACCGGATGCTCATTGCGCACACCCATCGTCATTCCGCGCCTCTTCCCTTCGTCATTCCGCGCGTAGTCGCGGAATCCAGGGCGAGTATAGACGGGACGAGATCCTGCGACTTCGCGCAGGATGACAAAAAGTGGGTGCTCGATATGACAAGTGATGGTACGAAAATGTAGTAGCCGCGCCTCTGTCCCGGCCAAACTCAGTTCACGAAGGAATTGTCCGAGACGGAGATCGGACACTACGATTCGGAAGTTAGAAGTTGGAGATTGGAGGTTGGCATTGGTTATGAGGCGGCGATTCGGAGATCGTCGCCTATCTGTATTTGTCATTCCGCGCCTCTGCCCCTCGTCATTCCGCGCGTAGATACGAATCTGTGCTAAGCCTTTACGCCGCACGCAATATCGGTTACCATAGGTCTGCAATATCAGGAGGATGCCGATGACTTGGGGGAAAATTTTAATTATGATTACAGCAACCTCGGTTCTTCTTACCGCAGCCGTGGGCGCGAACGCGGCAAAGTTAGAGCTTCTGGGCCAGCCGTGCTACGCCAAAAATGTCCTTGCGACGGCGCTGGTTAAAGACCGCGCCACGGACAAGGAGTGGTTTGTGTTGTCGGATATGAACGAGGCCACACACGGCGAACTGCTCTTTGTCGACTTCGAGAACAATACCGGCAAGGCATATAAGGCGCCGGCGGGTTCAGGTGCGTGGGCGCTCAAAGAGGTCGCCGGAGACAGGCTTATTGTGGGCACGTTTTACGACGGCGTATTTATGGTCTTTGACCTGAACAAAATGGAGTTCACCAAAGTCGTAGATTTCCCTGGTGAAAGCTATATATGGAACCTCGCTGTGGGAAGTGACGGCAGGGTTTATGGCGGGACGTATTCAGGCGGTAAGCTCGGCGCATTAGACCTGAATGATTACTCAGTCGAGGATTTCGGCAATCCCGCACCGCCGAATTTGTATCTGCGATACGTTTGGGAACTGCCGGATGGCCGGATATTGTGTCATTTTTACAGCCAGAAACCAATGGGGATGATATTCGATCCCAAAACCAAAAAGTTCGAGCCGTCCCCGGCCGCGCTGCCTGGAAGCACATTCGGCGCAACGTTTGATGGCTACTTCGTCTCCGGCAGACAGGTTTTTGATGGCAAGACGCTGGAGGAAGTTAAACCCATCCCATTCCCAACCCCGCCGGCGGATAAGGGAATATGGTCGTTTGCTCCGATGACCAACGCCAAAACCGCCTATATGTCTCAAGGTTCGGCGCTATACAGCTACACCGCCGGTGACAAGGACCTCAAATTGGTCAGTGACCTCAGAGGCGGTATTCGCGAGGTATCGAGCAAGGGCTGGGCGCTGGGCTTGCGCGGGCAGGACTATTTCGTGATCAAACCCGGGGATACCGAGGTCGAACTGAAACGAATACCGGTCGAATCAAGCCCTCGCAAAACTATGTTTCTGCGAGTCGCTCCGGACGGCAGACTATGGGGCGGGCCACACTTCGGCCAGACGCTTTGGTGGATGGACCCGGTCACGAAGAAATATGAAAACACCAGCACAATCTGCAACGCAGGCGGCGAGGTATATGACGTCGCGTTTTCCGATGATAAAGTCTATGCTGTCTCGTATGCACGCGGCGACGTTGTTGAATACGACCCGAATCAGCCGTGGGATCAGATCAACAACGTAAACCCCAGGGTCATCGCAAGCCTCGGCGCATCGGGATATATCAGGCCGGAAGGCGGCACTAACCTCGGCCCGGACGGCAAGATATACACCGGCTGGCTGGCGGGTTATGGAGTCTACGGTGGAGCGCTCTCCATCACCGACCCTAAAACAGGTGATAACAAGATTATCGAGAATCCGCTCGGCGAACAGGCCATCATAGGCGCGTTTCCCGGCGACGACGGGTTAGTCTATATAAGCACTGGCCTCGTGGGCAACGGACTTCCCAAAAAATCCGGCGAGAACCCACGGTTCGGTATCTTTGATACTGCCACTGATCAAGTTATCTTCAAGGAAGAATTCGAGGGCAAATCTAATATATGGGTGCTGGCTTACGACGCTAAGTCCAAGCGAGTGTTGATCACGGTCGACGGCAAAATGACCCTGTTTGACGCGAATAAGCGCAGGTTTATGACTTTGGTCGACGCGCCTGTCCGAAATGGACGAAGCGTGGCGCAGACGGCAGACGGCGTTGTCTATTATCCGCACAAGGACACGGTCGTCAAGCTCGATATGAGAACGGGCCGGACATCTGTAGTTGCGCAGGCAGCGGACAACATCGACAACGTGGCTTGCAGCGCCGACGGCAAGTTTTATATCTCTTCGGGGGTAGATGTATTTTCATTGGTAATGGATAATTGACCCAACAGGTTAAAGACTACTCCGACAGCTTTCGCAAGCTCGCTATACTTTCGGCAATCGGGGGTCTGGTATGCTACGCGCTGATATACACTATCTTCGCTGCTGCAATTAACCAGATCAGCCCGATTTGCCACGACTCCGACACCCTTATCGGCTGGTTGTTTCGAGTCACGATGGCGGCATTTGTGGTTTGTGTGCTGTTAGGCGGTTACTATTCCGATAGAGTAGGCAAGCTTCCGATGCTCTTCGTTGGGTGCTTGTTGATGGGGCTGGGGACACTTGGTTTCGGGCGCATCAACACCTACCCAATGGCGATTATCATGTCGCTGGTGATGGGAGCGGGTGGAGGATTCACCGAGGCGATCGCGGTCGGACTCATTGCAGACGTGACCAGCCCTCACAAGCGCACCTCGATAATGAACTACGCTCAGGTCTTTTTCGCCATAGGTGCGGTTGTCGGGCCGCTTTTTGTGACGTGGCTGATAGCGGTCGATGTGGGCTATTGGCGGTGGGCGTTTATTGTAACTGCGCTCACTTGCATAGCAGCCGCGGGCGTGGTCGGAATCGCTATGGGTAAGCGAGAAGAGCGCCCGGTGGGCGGTTCGGAAACCATCGATTGGAAACCGCTCCTGCGTGATCGCAGTGTGCTTCTTTTGTCTTTAGGAGTTTTGTTCTACGTCTCAGCGGAGAGCGGCCAGGCGAGCTGGCTGGCGAGGTATTTTAAGGACGATATCGGATCGCTGGCGCCTGTGGCTGCGGCGACTGTGGCGCTATTTTGGGGCGGCATAGGCTTAGGGCGTTATTTCGCGGTATGGACGGCCAGGCATCTGTCTGACTACGCGATCATAGTAGTGGCGCATGCCTTTGCGCTGATCTGCCAGGTAGCTCTTTTGGTCACCAGATCAGAGGGCGTTGCGCTGGTTGCGGCGGGGCTTTTAGGTTTTGCACTTGGGCCGGGATGGCCGACCATCGTGAGCCGGGCCAGCGCTCTTCACCCCAGGCAATCCGGCACGGTGCTGGCTGTCGTGGTCTCGGCCGGGGCAATGGGTGCGGCCATTTTCCCTCCCGCAATCGGCCAGGCTGCGGATCATATCGGCATGAGAAGCGCATTGTGGGTATGTGCGCTGTTGATCGTGGCGAATTTGGTTATCTTTGTGCCGCTGCTGCACAAGCATCGAGGACAATCGTTAAACCCATAAGCTGAATTCGCACCCGTTCGTCCATCGACAATTTGGAGGCCGGCGGCTCCAGCGTAATCACGTGGCCGCCGCAGGTCCTCCACGCATAAATCGCCAACGGCAGGCGCGTCTTGCGAAACCGAACGATTTGTGGCCGAATCAGGCCATTTGATGCGTCCGCTCCCTCGATACATTCTTTCATATTTACCGGGCAGCCAATAGACTTTACCGCCTCTATGACCTGCTCACCAATATACATCGACGGGTCTTCGGCGATCTCATACATATAAAAACCGGGCGAGTCCACGTCCTCGTGCATCTCAAAGACCAGATCGAAGCATTTGCCCTGCAGTGCACCTGAAATTATCCTGGCCTCTGGAGCCTGTCTGCGCAGGTTGAACTCCCGGTTGAGGTCGATTCCATCCACATTCTCCCGTGTATTGCGCTCCCATCCGGTCGGGTTGTTGCAGGCAAATACGGTGAAAGAGCAGCGCTCAAGAAGCGCATCGTTGGTCGCGTTTTGCTCCACAAATCGGATAGCCGCCTCGACTCCAGCAGGTTCGTCGCCGTGGATGCCCGCGTCGATCATCGCGTTTTTCTTGTCTTGTGAGGGCTTTCCGACGAGCAGGGTGAACATCTCATATTGCTGACCGCACGAAACAAACTCGCCGATTTGAACCATCTCTACGTTTGGCTGAGCAGCAGCCGCCCGCAGTCTACTTATTAACGCTTGATAATCTCGTATTACCACTACTTGCCCGCAAATGCCCGGAAGTTGCCCCCGAACAAATCTGCCACATCCCTTTGTATTTCTTCGTCGCTAACTGTCCAGCCGGTAGCCGTAACGTTTTCATATTGCCGCGCCAGCGCTTCGGCGATAACCGTGCGGGAGTGCTCCCATTTATAAATGAGCTGGTCTAACACCCGACAGTCCGAATGCTGTGGAATCACGCTCATACCTAACAATTCCAGCCGCATTTTTGTGATCTCTTCTATCATAGACGGCGTATTTAAGAACCACCAGCAGCCGAACACCATGAGGTTCGCGAACTTCCGAGCCAGCACGCACAGCCCGTGCTGATTCTCTCGCGCCAGCATCGTGATTAGGAATTTGTTGTTGGAATACACCTGGCACAGCCGCTCAATCGGGCCGAGGTCCGCCAGACCCACCGAATCCCCCGCCGATTTAAGCTCCGAGTTGACGTTTCTTTTCACCCCGATCATCAGCGCAACTGGGATATTTCTCTCTTCCGCCACCGGCAGAACACACTCAGATATCAGCCTCGACCTCGCCGAGCCATCCGGGAAAGTGAAGTCGGCCGGCAGCGATGAGGCTATATACAGCGGGTTCATTCGGTCTATCCACTCGTTAAGAAACCGCCGAACTTCGTTGCAGGTTTTGACATCGACATAATCGCTGACGTTATATCCCCACAATCGCATCAGATCCTCAGTCGATTCCCATTCGTTGAGCATCGGATCCAGCCTCAGCGCGGGTTTGAATCGGTCATCAATTTTAGGTCGGGCAAGCCACGTCGCCCTTTCGGTCTCGTCGAACGGGTCATTGGTCATCACCACCGAGTCGACCCCGGATAATTCGAAAACTCGGTCTACATGTTCCTCCACAGAAAGCCCATCGAAGAACTCTCTATAAGCGTTCAAATCGCGGGATTCGGTGCCCAAACCGAAGCGATCCAACACAGTCAGCACGCCTCTGCACGCCTCACTCACCGGGGAATGGTCGATAAACAGAGTCTTCCAAACCAGATCCGCCTGTTCCCGTTTCGAGCGTTTCCAGAAACCATCCGGAGTAGTCGCCCCCCAACGCAGAGTCTCGGCGACAAGGTAATGATATGTCAGCAGTTCGTCGACACCGCGCAGCAGAAGCGACTGGAAATTGTTGGAAAATAAGTGTGTATGAATATCTGTAATCCGCGCATCGCGCACAGCCTGCAGCACTCTTTCTCGAACGGTAACGTCTCTGAGTCTCAACCCGCTGACCTCTCTTGTCATTATTATTCGGCATTTTAACATGGCCCGGCTGGTTTGTCACTTTACTCTGCCACCCAAACGCGAGTGAAAATCGGACTTCGAACGGCAGACTTCGGACACCGAAAAAGCAGATTTCTCGCTGCGCTCGAAATGACAAGGGGTGGTCGTGTGTCATTCCACGCGTAGTCGCGGAATCACGGCAATGCACGGGCGAGACGTGATCCTGCGACTTCGCGCAGGATGACAATATTTGTGGCGCAGGGTGATAGTATTTATTAACACTGCGCTTGCAATAAAATCATTTGCCCTATTGCCAAACGGCCTTCAATGAGGTATAAAGCTAATAGAGGGCCGGCGTGTTTCGCGTCCTCTGTCGCGGTTTGCCGCCATTATGTGATATGTATTCGGACCCGGCTTGGGCCGGTCGTTGAGGTGAAAACAGGATATGAGATCAGCATTTACCGTTGCAGCAGTCATCGTGTGCTTGCTCTTCGCGTGCGTAGCAATGGCCGACGGGGTTCCGGAGCCGTTGTATATGTCTGGAAAGGCGCTCGGGGGCGCGGCGCTTAATCAGTATACCCCGGGAGTCGAAGGCGGAGCTGGCCCCAACAATATCGGGCTTCTTGTGCGCACCTACGGCAAAGTGACCTTCGTCGATGCCGCCAACAAATATTTTTATATCGATGACGGCTCTGGCAGAATCGACGGTACTATGAACGCAGGGGCTCCTGTGGTCGGAGTCAGAGTCAGCTACGGCGGATTGGCTGCCGGCGTGCCTGCCATCAATCCACCAGCGATCAACGACAAAGTTGTAGTGACGGGAATCATCAGCACCTGCCTGGTGCCGGCCAATAATGGGGCGATTCAGCCTAATCTTCGGGCTAGATCACAGGGCGACATTATCGCCCAATAAGCGGGCTAATACGATCACAGTCGATCGAAGAATATATCTCAGCGCCTGGCCGCCTACGGTCGCTAATTCCACTCCGGAAGCATCCGGGGATATATGGTGACGGATGGCGATAAGAATCCACATCTTAATATGCCTGTGCCTGGCGCTCACCGTCGCGCCTGCGTTTTCGTCCACTCCCATAACAAACCCTGGTTTTGAACAGGGTATGGATGGGTGGACGGCGTACTCTTATCAACCTTATCCGGAAGCCCAACCGGCGACGCCGCAAACCGGGTGCGTCGGCGCATCTCCGTGTGTCTTTAATCTCCTAAGCCCCAGCAGCATACCAGAAGGTGGCGCAGTATGCGGCATTCAATCATTTGAAACAACCGGCAATGGCGGGGTCTGCCAAACCTTTTCCTGGTCTGGAGGCGCAGCTTCGATCAGCGTCACCGCCCGCGCCTATTCGGAAAAATACGATGCCACCCCATACAACAACGGCTGCAAGGTCAGAATGGGGCTGGTCTCAGGGGTCGCACAAGGCCGGGACGAGGTATACAACTGGGTCGAGTTTCCGTGGGGGAACCAATGGCGCACGCGAACCCTGCAGGTGCCAGGAGCTGGGACTTACACTTTATTCATCGAAGGCGAGCAGCCAAACTCGTCCGCGATAATGTCCACGCTCTGGGACAAAGTAGATTTTACCCCACAACCCCCAGTTCTGATTACACTTGGGCCGACCATCACCCGCGATCCGCTAAACCCGGACACATCACTGACGATCTCGTGGTCGACCAATGTGCCGTCTTCTTCGATCGTCGATTATGGCAAAACTCCCGCCTACAACCAGACCGCGGGCAGCCAGACGCAAGTCACAGAGCACAATGTCACGCTCAGCGACCTTGAGCCATCAAAGCAATACTACTATAAAATAACAAGTGAGGCCGCCGGCTATCTCAGCTACGTTTCAGACGATTTGACCTTCAAAAACCCGATCTGGCTCTCCGACATCGTAACAAAAGTCGGCCCCGGCGGAGATATAACAATAGAGTGGCGGACGGATCTGCTCTCGACATCTCAGGTTGAGTATTGGAAGGGATCAGGCCCGCATACTTTTACCGAAGAAGCCTATTCCTATGTAACCAAGCATAAAGTCAATCTCGGCGCTTTCAGCGACGGAACACAGTACAGCTTCCGCGTCTGGAGTCGCCGGCCGGGCTATACTGATGCGTCTTCCGGGATTATGACTTTCTGGACTCTGCCCGAAATTGGATGGTCGCTCGCCAATGACGACTTCGAAAGCATAACGCCGGGGCAGGGTCACAGCCTTAGCCCGTGGGTGCAATATACTACCCAGGAAGGCGTCTCCGGGTATAATCCCATAGATGGCTTGATCGGCCCATATCCCGCCGGTGGTTCAAATAGCTGGCTTGCCGGCGTGACTGCATACAACGGTAGTTATTTTCTCGGCGCAGGGGCAAGCCTGGCATACAAAAACGGCGGCGTCTTCCAGAGGGTTTATGTCGATCCGGGAGACTTCTACACTCTGTCCGCAAGGTATATGACATATCAGGTCGGTGGAGAAGAAGGCTACACGGAGGTCAAAATCGGCATAGACCCGGACGGCGGGATCGACCCCGGCAGCCCTGACATCGTATGGTGGCACGGATATTCCGCCACAAACGACGCCACCTGGCATCCCGCCGCAATCACCATCACCGCAGGTGAGACCGGCGTGGCAACCGTGTTTCTGGAGTTCGAGCACCTCTTTGCTCTAAAATGGCACGTTTCGGCCATAGATGGGGTCAGGTTCGAATCTCCCAAGCCACGCAGCGTCGGCGCGCTAAAGGCCTCAAAAGACAGCCTCGGCGGCATATTAGAGGATAAAATAGTCACCCACATCAGCCAGAACCAGGTATACGCATTGGGCCGAATGTGTCAGAAGGTATACGTTCAGGATGACAATCGTTCGGCAGGAATAGCGGTGTTGCTGCCGCTCGGGGATGGGCCTGTTCCTCAACTCAAGAGGGGGCTGACCGCAACCGGCTCTCTAATTATCTTCAATAAAGAAGCGGTATTTTATGCGTCGCAGTGGTCGCTGGGCACTTCCCGCCAATCACTTCCGAAGCCGTTTGCTATGTCTCAGGCTTCGGTCGGCAAAGCCGGGCCAAATCAGCCGGCGTTGACCTCGAAATCGGCCGGGTTATCCAACGTAGGTCTGAGGATTCGGGTGTTCGGCAGGGTAAGCTGGATTGATCCGTGGGATGGCTCGGTATATATCGACGACGGAACCCATCTCGTGGACGGGACATTGGCAGGAGATCTGCCCGTTCGAGGTATCCGCACTCAGATCATCAACAAGCCATCACAAACCCCTTCAGTGGGGGACTACATCGCGGTGACCGGGGTGCTCGGAGTAGAACTCATCGACCCGGACAACTGGCCGGACCCGACCGACTATCCCGCATACAAAATCTTCACCAACTCACCCGACGATTGGGACATGCTCTGGACCGCACCGTAGTTGATCTTTCAGCGGTCTTTGACTAACTCAGACACTGTGACGATCTCAAATCCGCGCTTATTTAGCTGCTCGATCAGATACGGAAGCTGCTTGGCCGTAGGTTCGCTGCCGCAATGCATCAGCACAATATCCCCGCCCTGGACTCTTTCCAGTATGCGATCCTCTATCTGCTGAGCCGTGATCCCCTTCTTAAAGGCGTCCCAGCTATCCAGCGACCAGTATATCGAGGTATATCCCTGCTCCCCTGCCACGCTCAGCACGCGCTTGTCTCTGCCGCCAAAAGGAGGCCGGAAGAAAGGCTTGGTAGAAGCGCCGGTCAGCTTGACGACGATATCCTCGGTTTTTTGGAGCTGTTCGATTATGGCGGAGTCGCTGATCTTTCTGAAGTCCGGGTGTGAGTAGCTGTGATTTGCGATCTCATGGCCTTCGGCGATGATCTGCTTCACCAGTTCCGGGTCTTTTTCACACCATTTGCCTGTCAAAAAGAACGTCACGTGCAGCCCCGCCTCTTTCAGAGTTTTCAATATGCTCGGTGTCGGTGCGGCGCTGGCTCCTGCGTCAAAGGTCAAGGCGATTTTGTTGGTGCCTTTGACGTAAGCTATCTCGCCGGGGTAGCCTTCATATCGCCTGTGAGGTTTGGTTGCTTTTCTATTCGCCTCAGGATTTGTGACTTCCCTGCTCGTTCTGGCAGCGGCTGGATCTGGTTTAACCTCAGCGCTTTCCGCCTTTTCGTCAATCGCCCTGGCCTCAGGCTCTTCGGTTTTTTCGGTGGGTTTTACGTCATCCGATGACTCTACTCTGACCTGAGACTCGGTTTTCACGGCGCCCGATTTCGACACATGCCGCTTGGCTGATTTTTCCGTCGGAGGAGACGAACAGGAGGTGGCCAGCAATATCACGGCGGCCATCACAGCTGCGATAATCAAAAAGTGACGGGCGTTTCGAAAATAACTGCACATACCGCTCTCCCAGTACATCCTGATTCGGGCAAGCAGGCGCGACGACCTATCCAGCGTTCAGATATAATCGCCGGTCGTTTATTTAGCCTTCTTCGGTGTGGTTTTAGATACTTTTCCGTCTGTTTTAGCAGCCTCAGCGGTCGCTGCGGGCTTTTCATATTTGTTCAACGCGCTCTTCGGCAGCAATCCCATCTTTACTTTCAGCACTTCAACCGCAGCCGCCAGTTGATTATCAGTGGCAGGATCCGTTGGATCCAGGTTATCCGCAGCATCAACTTCTACGTCAGGGTCAATGCCCTTTTTATGAATGTCGGTGCCCTTCGGGGTGAGATACTTAGCCGTAGTAATCGCCACCGCCGATCCGTCCTGCAGCGGCAGAATAGTCTGCACACGGCCCTTGCCGAACGTTGTGGTGCCCACCAGCGTGCCGACTCCATCGTCTTTAATCGCCCCGGACACGATCTCCGATGCGCTCGCCGACGACTTATCCACCAACACCACCAGCGGGTATCTCTTATGATTATGCTTATCCTCTTCCACATACAACGGGTTCTTCTGCCCGCCGCGCTCCTGGATAATCACCACCGGCCCACTTTCTATAAACCGGCTGCCGATATCCACCGCCACCGAGAGCAGTCCGCCAGGGTTGCCTCTAAGATCAAAGATAAGTCCCTTTATATTCTTCTTTTCGAGAGCGGACAGCGCCGTGTCAAATTGCTCGTCGCTTTTTTCATTGAACTGGCGCAGCCTGATATAGCCGATCTTCGCGGTCTCGTCGGCCATTCGAGAGTCCACCATCTGGAACTGCACAGTTTTGCGCATGATGACCTTATCTATCGGCTTGGCCACCCCAGGTCGCCGCAGGGTCAGCTTGACTTTGGTGCCTTCCTGACCGCGAATCAGCTTCACAACCTCGAGGATATCCACCCCCTTGATCGACTTATCATCCACGGCGATTATCACGTCGTTAGCCTTAACCCCGGCTTTCATAGCAGGCGTATCAGGCAGAGGCTCTTTTATGTAGACTTCGTTGTTTTTATTCGTGTCGAGCTGCGCGCCGATTCCAGTGAAGTTGCCTTCGTTCTCCTCGCGCATCTTCTTATAAGAATCCGGGTCCATAAACCGGGTAAACGGATCTCCAAGCGCCTGCAGTGTGCCGCGAATGGCATCATACGTGATTTCCTGCTCATCAATTGTCTTGGCGCCGTAGTAGTCCGATTTCAGCCGATCCATCACCGCGGAGTAGGTCTCAATTAGTGGCAGTGTGCGGCTGCTGGGGTCCGGAGCCTCACCTGCGAGAGTCTCCAGCCTTTGTGGCATAAGCTCGACGCTTGCAGCCAGCTTATCCAGTGCAAAACCATTTGCCCGGACGTCCTGGGCAAGAAACCCGGCGGCAAACGCGACCGCCAGCACAACAGCTATCAGTGAATAAACGGCGATCCTTTTCATATCTAGTTCCCGCCTTCACTTTCCGAAAGCAGCTTGATTGCTTCCCGCATCTGCGCGTCGCTGGTATTAACTGGCACGTCCACCGGCACTCCCTTGAGATTATAATCATTGCCCTTACCGGTTATATATTTGCCCGTGGACATAATTATCGCCGACCCATCAGCAAGATCGATCATAGTGGAGTCCACAAAATTGCCGAATGTCTTCTCACCGACCAGCTTTGCTATTCCATTGTCCTTAAGCGCCGCCGCCAGTATTTCAGGCGCTTTTGTGGTCGATCCGTCTACCAGCAGCACAACCGGTTTGGTCCACGGCGCTGACTCCGCCGTCGGTATTCTTATGAGGTCTTTTCTGCCCCTCGATCTGACACGAAACGCCATCACCTTTCGTGGCGCAAACCAGCTTGTCATATTATCCGCAGCCAATATGTCCCAACCCGTCGAGCCTCGCAGGTCCACTATCAGACCCGCCAGTTTCTCGCTTTGAAGTTTTTTCATCGCCGCAGAAAACTCGCCTGCTGTCTTGTCACCGAAAAAGTTCACTCGTATATAGCCGATGTTCCCGGCCATTACGATGGCGTCGTCCAGCGGCTTGACGGTTATTTCGCTCGGCTGAATAGTGATCGTCTTCGATTTCAGGGGAGGCTGTGCCGCCAGCGAGAGCTCAACCGGTTTCTTATCGTCAGACATCAGCATTTTCTCGGCATCAATTATGGCAATGCCGTCATCAATACGCTTCTGCTCCGTATCGATCATTTTAAGAAGCTGAGGCCGCTCCATATTGCGAACGTTTTCCTGCTTTATGGTATCGCTGAAGTGCTGATAAGGATCGAAAGGCAGCACATCTTTGCCGTTAATTGCCACAATCTCATCGCCAGGCTTAAGTCCGGCTCTGTCTGCAGGCCCACCCGGCAGCACAGTAGCGACAATAAGATGCTCCTCGCTGACTGTATCTTTGGTCTTATCTTTGTCGGTGTTGGGTCTTATGGTCTGTCTTATGGCAGTTACCGCGCCGATACCATAAAACTTCCCCTCACGAGCCTCTCCCAAAAGCTTTCTATGGTCAGGCTCGATAAAGCGCGTCTCCGGGTCGTTTAGTGAGGCCAACATCCATCGGATCGCCCCATAAGACATTTTGCCTTCGTCTTTGACTGTGATCGGATCGACATAATGTTCTCGAAGACTGCGCAGCACGCTATACAGAGTCTTAAGAGGACGAATATCGGGGACTGTCAGGTCTAGTCTGCTGGAGGCGACCTGAGTTCCTTCGGGTGGAGCATCCGCTTTAAGAGCAAGTGATGACTGAATTCTGTCGCTTTGGACACGCAGACCAACGCCAAGCCCAAAACATAGGACAACCAGCAGCACACAGACCCCTATTTTATGAATCCTTCGCATTGATCCCTCATATTAAAATCGCCGGCGCCACGGCGCCGGCGCGAATGGACGATAGATCGCAAAAAGCAACGGCAAATCCAAGACCACTGCCGATAAAATTATACCACACCCAAACCTCGCCGCAAAATCTCACGACCAGTCTTGTCTCGAATATCTACCGCTAAGACGATTCAATAGCGGCGTTTGTTCAAAACAGAATTTGCATTACAATTATAATAACGCTACAATTCCGCAAAGGTGGTAATGCTCATGTATATAATTCTGTTTGTCGCTATGTTTCTCGCGGCTTTCGTGCCTCCTGCGGATGCCGCCGTCACCAATATTAAAGAGACGCAGCCTCTTTATACAACTTTCCAGACTGGTGGCGGATATCAACCTGACCACGATATTAAAACCGACGCCGTTATCTGCTACTCCGATGACGCCGGGCGCATAAAAAGCTGGGCGGACAAAGGATATTACGTGCAGACTATGTACGGCTTTCGCACCGGCGAAGATTATATCAAAGACCACGCCCACGAAGGCCAGACTGGTAGGGATGGCGTCATAGTCACCTGCGGCCCTGGCAGCTATTATATGGTTCCCACCAGGAGTCGAATTGAAGCGGCTGTGCGGTTTTTCGACAACGCCATAGACCGCGGTTCGATGGCCGTCTGTCCGGAGGAGCCGGAGTTTTTCACCTTTGCGGGCTACTCCGATTCGTTCAAAAAAGCCTGGCAGGAATACTACAAAGAGCCCTGGCAGGATCAGGAAAGCTCAATTGAGGCGCGTTGGAAGTCCGAGCGGCTGAAGGCCAAAATGGAATACGATATGGTCAAAGCCATTGTGGATGCCGCCGCCGCAAAGAAACGCAGCGTCCGCAGGATGGTGGCCTGCCACAGCGCGGTGAACTACTACGGCTGGAACATCGTCTACCCGCACTACGAGTGTATGATGCTGCCCAACTTGCAGGAAATCATAGGCCAGGTATGGACGGGCACCGCGAGGACGCCGAACAAATACGAAGGCAAGGTCGAGGAGCGCACTTTCGAGACGGCATTCCTGGAATATTCCAATCTATACAACCTTGCGCGAGAGACCGGCAAGAAAATGTGGTTTTTGATGGATCCGCTGGAGGATAATCAGGATCGCACAATGGAGGACTACCACTCCAACTACGAAAAGACTCTCGTCGCATCTCTTCTATTCCCGGAAGTCGACGCCTATGAGGTCATGCCGTGGCCGAACCGCATCTACGGCCGCATTCCGGGGGAATTTGCAACACAGATCAGTTCGATAATCAACACCCTGCAGGATATGCACAATCATAAAACTGTGCAATACGATATGGGCACTCGTGGGATCGCCACTTTTGTCGCCGATTCGATGGCCTGGCAGCGAGCTACTCCCCACGCAAGCAACTACGACAGCTTCTGGGGTATGACGCTGCCTCTGGTATACAAAGGAATCCCGATCCAGGTGGCTCAACTTGAGCGCGTGGTCGAAAAAGACTATCTCAAGCCATACAAGGTCCTGCTTCTCACATTCGATCTTATGAAGCCCATGAAACCAGAGATCAACGCGGCCCTGGCCGAATGGGTCAAGGCCGGTGGTGTGCTGGTGCTGTTCGGCGGTGAGGATCCTTACAACGCGCTTCCTGAATGGTGGACGAAAAGAGGAATCGCGTCGCCGACAGCGGATTTACTGTCGCGGTTACAAGACCCCGGCAAGGGTAAGATCATAGCTATAAAAGACTCCCCCGCGGTCTACGCCGAATCCGCCACTGGTGCGGAGAAGCTGCGTAGTATAGTCAAATCAGCTTGTGAGGCTGCCTCTTTGGAGTATAAAGAGAACAACGCTCTAGGGATCAGAAGAGGCGACTACGTCGCGGTGCGCGTACTAAGCGGCCAGAAAAAACTGATCGGTTCTTATGTCAATATTCTCGATCCGAAACTGCCAGTAGTAGTCGATCCCGTTATCCCAGCCGGCAAGTGCGCACTTTATAAAGACGTCTCAGATCAACTTGGCGGACAGGTCAAGATACTGCATACATCGTGCAGGGTGGATAACATTATCACCAAAGACCAGACAGTAAATATCATTCTCAGCGGCCCGCAGGATACTCGCGGTGCGGTTCGAGTCTTCACGCCTATGGGCTGTTTTAACGACATAGCATCCATCTCGCTCAATGGCAAAAAGATCGACCTTAAAGAGCTGTCCACGTCTGGTGTCACTTCTGATGAGTCGAATAACGACCTCAAAATTCAGTTCGACGGCTCCACAAGCCTGATCAGTTTCAACAACGAACCCGAATCAGTTACGCTTTCTATAGTTTGGAGGTAATAAAGCAGATGTCTATCAGAGTCGGAGTAGTGGGCGCGGGAATATTCGGCGTAAACCATCTTAACGCGTTCAGGCAGCTATCATATCTGGGCGTGGCAGAGCTTGCCGCGGTCGCGGAGATTAACGAGGAACGCGCGAAATGGGTCGAGGCCAACTACGGCTGTCCGGTGTATCGCGACTACAATGAGATGTTCGCCGACAAGAGCATCGACGCTGTCACGGTCGTCACCCCGGATCATCTGCACAAACCGATCACCGTGGCCGCTGCGGTGGCCGGCAAACATGTGCTGGTCGAAAAGCCGCTGGATGTTACGGTAGAGGGCTGCCAGGCGATGGTGGATGCCGCAAAAAAGGCCAATGTCCTACTTCAGGTAGATTTCCATAAGCGCTACGACCCGGAACATATGGCGATGGAGCGCCGGGTGGCGGCTGGTGAGTTCGGCAAGGTTCTGTATGGCTCTATATGCATGGAGGATCGAATCGAGGTTCCAAGCGAGTGGCTTGCCCGCTGGGCGCCGTCTTCCAGCCCGGCGTGGTTCCTCGGTACGCATTTCTACGATTTGGTGCGATGGATCATCAAGTCCGACGCCAAAACCGTCTTTGCCAAAGGACACAGAGGGCTGCTGCGCGATGAATACAACGTGGACACCTGGGATGCGATCAATGCCACGGTGGAATTCGAAAACGGCGCCGTGTTCACATTCGCCACAAGCTGGATTCTGCCCAAGTCATTTGAGGCTATCGTAAATCAGGAGATACGCCTGGTCGGAACCAAAGGCGTCTGGGAAATCGACAGCCAGTATCGCGGCTCACGATCATGTATGGTCGATGAGGGCATGCGCACGTGGAACAATAATTTCACTCGCGAGTCCGTAGACAAACAGGGTCGGACGATATATAAGGGTTATGGAATAGAGTCCATCGAGGATTTCGCCTATAATGTCCAGGCCATAAAACAAGGCGCGACAATCGAAAGCCTGCAGGGCAAGTACCCATCAGGCGAAGATGGCCTGCAAGTAACTAAAATAGGCGTCGCCGTCCACGAGAGCATAAAAACCGGCAAGGTGGTCGAGTTAGCATAGGCGTTTCTAACAGCCGTCATTCCGAACAAGCTCGATGTCATTCCGAGCATCACCCGATGTCATTTCGAACGAGTCATGTCATCCGAGCATCACCCGATGTCATTTCGGACGAGTCCTATGTCATTCCGAGCATCACCCGATGTCATTTCGAACGAGTCCTATGTCATTCCGAGCATCACCCGATGTCATTTCGAACGAAGTGAGAAATCTGCTTTTTCGGTTGTCGGTTATCGGTTATTAGCCTCTGTGTCGTAATAACCAAAAATGGCCGGGACGGAGTCCCGGCCATTACGCTTTCGCGATTTCCTTCTCCGCAACTACTTCTTCAACTCTCGAATAATCGCGTCTCCGACTTCGCTGGTCCCAACTGCGGTCGGGTCATTGCGGTTCGGCTTCATATCGTATGTAACGTCCTTGCCTTCTGCGATCACTTTGGCCACAGCCTTCTCCAGCCTGTCAGCGGCGTCGTTTTCGTTAATATGTCGCAGCATTAGCATCCCTGAAAGTATCATTGCGATCGGGTTCACCTTATTCTGACCCGTATACTTCGGCGCGCTGCCGTGAGTCGGCTCAAACAGCGCCACCTTGTCGCCGATATTCGCACCCGGCGCAACCCCAAGTCCGCCAATCAACCCGGCACACACGTCGGATATGATATCCCCATACAAATTAGGCATACACAAGATGTCATAAAGCTCCGGCTTCTGCACCAACTGCATGCACATATTATCGACCAGCCGCTCCTGGTAGACGATTCCGGCACCCTTGCCTGCCTCTGCGCTCAGCGTCTCATCGCCCTTCTCCGGCTCAAGCTCACTCCATTCAAACTTCGCGCCATAAGTCTTCGCCACCTCACGGGCCACGCGATAGAACAGCCCGTCAGTATATTTCATTATGTTGGCTTTACAGACAGCGGTGACACTCTTGCGGCCGTTGGCGATCGCATAATCAAACGCCAACTTGACGATCCTGCGCGTACCAGTCACCGAGATCGGCTTGATCGAAATAGCGGAGTCCTCTCGAATCTTTCCGCCGCTCATCTCGATAATCGCCTTAGCCTCATCACTGCCAAGGTCGAACTCCACTCCGGCGTAAAGATCCTCGGTGTTCTCTCGCACCACCACCAGATCCACGTCGTCATATTTTGAGCGAATCCCAGGATAATACTTGCACGGCCTCACACACGCATATAAATCAAGCTCTTTGCGCATAGCCACGTTGACGCTGCGGAACCCCTTGCCGATAGGGGTAGTAATTGGGCCTTTAAGCGCTACTTTATTGCGACGGATGCTCTCCAACACCTCGTCAGGCAGCGGGGTGCCGTATTTGTCCATAACATCAACGCCGGCTTCTTTGATTTCCCAGTCTATCGAAACCCCGGTCGCGTCGATAACCCGCCGAGTTGCCTCGGTTATCTCAGGGCCTGTTCCGTCGCCGGGTATGAGTGTGATCTTGTGTGCCAACTAACTGACCTCCATCTAAGTGTGTCGCAGTGAGTCTACCATGCCGCCATAATTAGTGTCAAACGTAAATCGTGCCGTGCGGCACAAAGCTCGCGGCCAGGAAAACGGGCAGGAATATAAACGGGGTGCGTTGTATATACTAATTAGCGGCCTGTGCCGTCGCAAAAGTATTGGCGGAGCGCTCTATGATTTCAGGATTTAGATTCCTCTCCTTATTCATGTTCCTATCGTTTCTCCTGTGTCTATCCATTGGCCTTTTATCTGCAGACACAATGCCCGCCGGGTTTCAATTCATTGTAGTATCGCACAGGGGCGCCGGCTTCCTCGCTCCGGAAAACACGATCTCATCGTTCCAACTTGGATGGAAAATGGGCACGATTCCGGAGGCCGATATTCGCACCACAAGCGACGGGGTAATAGTCACTTTTCACGACAACAACCTAAGCCGTCTCGCGCCTGGTGCGCCACAGGAAATCAAATCTAAAAGCATCAAAGACCTGTCCTGGGCGACTGTTTCTACGCTGGATGTGGGGGAGTATTTAGGCCCGGAGTATCGAGGCCAACGCGTCGCCCGTCTTGATGAGGTCTTTGATGAAATGAAAGGCCACCCGGATCGCTGGTTATATCTTGATATCAAAGATGTTTCTCTGCAGCGAATGGCCAAAATGGCTCTCCAGCGCGGCATCGAAAATCAGCTTATACTCGCATCGACAAACTATAGACATATCCGGGAGTGGAGGAAGATGCTGCCGACTTCCGGTACTCTGCTTTGGATGGGCGGCGAGGAATCGGCTCTGAAGAAACGCATTGACGACCTGCGTAAGGTCGATTTTGCCGATATCACGCAATTTCAGATACACGTCGACGTGGGGGACCTCACTTCGACGAACCCATTTTCTCCTCGCTCCGCATTTTTAAGCGAGGTTGCAAAAGAGATCAAATCCAGGGGTATTCTATACTCGACATGGGTTCGCGGGTCGGCTAACCCGGATGCTTATAGAAAACTGCTGGATGTGGGCTTCAATTCTTTCTCAAGCGATGATCCGCATGTGGCTCTTAAAGTCATGCGAGAACACATTGCTTCCAGATAAAATTCGCACAAGGAGCTTTATTCATGGTTAAATCGATCTGTCCTGTTTCCGTATTTATGCTTATCCCATTGATTGTCTTACTTCTCTCGTCGGGATTATCCGCGGCTAGTCTGCCTGCAGGGGCCGACTTCATTATTCAATCACACCGCGGCGCCGGCAATCTCGCTCCGGAGAACACACTGCCGTCTTTTGAACTCGCATGGAAAATGGGCACTGTCCCGGAAGCCGATGTGCGGGCCACCACCGATGGCGTTATCGTGGCATTCCACGATAATAACCTCAAGCGCCTGGCCCCTGGTGCGCCGGATTATATCCAGTCCAAAAGCGTGAACGATCTCTCCTGGGCAGTGGCTTCCAGTCTGGATGTCGGCGAATACAAAGGTTCTAAGCATAAAGGTGAACGCATAGCCAGGCTTGATGAGGTGTTTGACAATATGGTAGGCCGCCCGGATCGCTGGCTTTATCTCGACGTTAAGGAAGTTCCGCTGGAGCAGCTTGCTAAAATGGCACGCCAGCGCGGCATCGAAAAGCAGCTCATACTCGCATCGACCAAATACGAGCATCATCGCGCGTGGAAGAAAATGCTGCCGACCTCCGGCACGCTGCTTTGGATGGGCGGAGATGAATCTGCACTGAAAAAGCGAATCGACGATCTGCGCAAGGTCGGTTTCGCCGATCTTACACAGCTTCAGATACACGTCGACGTGGGTGATCTCAACTCGGCGGACCCATTTAAACCATCATCCGCATTCCTGCGCAAGGTAGCAAAAGAGCTGAAATCACGGGGCATTTTATATCAGACCTGGGTTCGTGGCTCCGCCAGTCCCGAAGCTTACAAGAAGCTTCTGGACCTGGGATTCGAATCGTTTGCCAGCGACGACCCACAGGTGGCCCTCAAGGCAGTGCGAGATTATAAGAGGGCCAAATAATGTTCGGTGGGCTGATCAATTTATTCCGTGCTGCCAAAACCATACCGCCGATCAAAGATCCGGCCGAGGTCGACAGCCTCTATCGCTACTGGCGCATCAGGATGATGTATGCCACACTGATTGGCTACGCGCTATTCTATTTCACGCGCACAAACCTTGCCTTTGCTCTGCCGGGAATAGAAACCGACCTTGGAATCAGCAAGGCCAGCCTGGGCCTGTTCCTGACGCTGCACGGATTGCTGTACGGCGTCTCGAAATTTGTTAACGGCCTGCTCGGAGACCGTGCCAATGTCCGACATTTTATGGCGGCCGGGCTGCTTTTATCGGCAATCATGAACATTTGCTTCGGGCTTAGCAGCTTATCGATCGCTTTCGGCATATTCTGGCTATTAAACGGCTGGTTTCAGGGGATGGGATTCCCTCCTTGTGCGAGGGCGCTTACGCACTGGTTTTCGCCTAAGGAGCGCGGGGTTAAGTTCAGTATCTGGAACACATCTCACTCTATAGGCGCTATGCTCGTCGCGCTTTTGTGTGCCTGGCTTGCCATTTACAACTGGCGATTGGTGCTGCTGGTTCCTGCGGGACTCGCCATAGTCGGAGTGGTATTTCTCCTGAATAGATTGCGCGACACCCCTGCGTCGTTGGGCTTGCCTCCTGTTGAAGTCTATGCCGGCGACGAAGCTCCGGAGGAGTCGGCAGCCGAAAAGGATCCCGGCTTCAAGCAGTTCGTGAAGAAAAACGTCTTCTGCAATCCGTATATCTGGATTATCAGCGTGGCGAACTTCTTTTTATACACGGTGCGATACTCCATTCTCAACTGGCTGCCGACTTTTCTTAAAGAAGCCAGAGGGGTCGAACTGAGGCATACCGGATTTTTCGTCTTCGGTGTGGAGTTGGCGGGAGTAGCGGGTATGCTGGCGTTCGGCTGGCTTGCCGACAGGGTATTTCACGGCCGTGCCGCTCGTGCCTGCTACTTCAGCATGCTATTTTGCACCGTGTGTATGCTGAGTTTTTGGAAACTGCAGTCTCACAATATGCTTATCAACGCGTCATTGCTGTGCGGAGTCGGGCTGTTTGTCTATGGGCCGCAGGCTTTGGTGGGGGTAATCGCGGCGAATCTGGCCACTCGCAGGGCCGCCGCGACTGCTATTGGGGTGACCGGTTTCTTTGGGTATATGAGCGGGATTATCTCCGGCTGGGGGGTAGGCTCCCTTGTAAAAGCTGGCAACTGGAACCCCGTGTTCGGGATGCTGACGGGCTGCGCGGCAATCACCGCCGTTCTGTTTGCGGTCGCATGGAACGCTTACCGGCCAGTGTCGAACAAAACCCAGCCGCCCAACGCTGAAGACTCCGTTAAAGCGTAATTGCGGTTTATATGCGTATCTCCGCTCGCAGTTCCGGGCGGGGATACGCCCCAGTCCCCGTTACTTTTGACGCCACATTTCTCCTCATTCGTAAATCAATTGTCGATTCCATGAAACCGATTGTCTTTGCTGTGTTTCATTGCTAATTCTTTTGGGTAAGCCAGAATGCACGGCTGAGTTACTCTCTCGACAACGCGCCAGGCGCTTGAGATAGATGTGACGGGGGCTGCAACGATTTCACTAAACTCGAACTGTTAATGCGAGGTTACCTTAAGAGGCTGCTGCACAATAAGTAAAATAACGTCGGTGTATTGCTACAGAGTGATGACATAGCTAGAAACATTGTCTGATATCCGAAGAAATCTGCGCAATCCTATTGACAGCCGGGAAAGTGCCGCATATACTCATTATGGATTATGGCCAGCGGGCTGATTTGTCTGTTTGAGACGCACTATGATGAAACTACAGATTGCTGACTATGTTCTCATAGGCGTCCTGGTGGTGGCCGTCTATTCAGATTTGAGGTTCCGAAAAGTATGGAACTGGCTTACTGTTTCGGCGATTATCCTGGGGCTGGGGCTTGCGTGGTTTGCGGCGGGCGTGCCTAGACTGGTCGATAGCCTCAAAGGGCTTGGTCTTATGCTGCTGGTGGGGCTGGTGGGGTATTTTATCGGCTTCATCGGAGCTGGCGACGCGAAATTGCTGGCGGGCATAGGTTCATTGGCGGGTATTTCGTCTGTGGCGTGGGTACTGGCGATTAGCGCTGTGGCGGGAGGGGTTATGGCTCTCGCGGTGATGGCGGCGAAATACGGAACAAAACACGGGCTGGGCAGGATCGGAAAAGGCTTTTTTAAGATGGCCGCGGTCAGGTCAGTCTATGCGGGGGCGGTAGACGAAAAACATACCCGATTGCCGTATTCTCTGGCGATCGCGACGGCTGCGTTATCCTGGATGATTTTACGCTGAGTGAGCGTCAAATAATATGTTGGGAGAGAGACCACAAAAAAGGAGGTGGTAGAGAATGTTGGCGAAGTTGATGAGTTTCATCCAAGACGAAGAGGGCGTCACTATGGTCGAGTATGCTCTCATACTGGCCTTGGTTGCTATTGTGGCGATTGCGGCGTGGCAGACTTTGGGGACAGGTATAAAAAGCACAGTCTCTAAAGCTGGCAAGGAAGTGACTGACGCGACTGGAGGCGGTTAGTAAAACGTGGGGCGCGGAGACCTGGTGGTAGTCGCGCCCTTTCATGGAGTGCGGGATGCAGGCAGCATACACACCAAAATCTGGCGCTCGAAAACCCCATAGAGGGGCTGTTATGGTCGAGATGGTCATAGTGCTTAGCGTGCTGTTGTTTCTCCTCTTCGGAATGATCGACATGGGTTTGATAATAAAAGACTCCCTGGCGATCTCGCATCTGGCAAAAAACGCAGCACGAAGCTACGCACTGGGGACAGATACTGGCACTATCACATATCGGGCCAAAGCAGATGCGCAGGCCTTGGGCCTTAAACAAAATAAACTCAGTATCACGTTTCTTCCGCACGACGACGTTTATGTAGATTATCTGAGTCAGCCTCCGCAGAGTCGTGTCCTGCATAACATGGAAGTTACCTTGAAATATCAGCATAGCACTATCGCCGGCAGGCTGGTGGGGCTGCCTGGCGAAGTAGAGCTGAAGGGTGCCGGAGTCCACATCAAGGAATAGGCGCGGCAGGAAATGAGACACACAATCCGTAGACGACGCGCTCAGTCCGGAGCCGTCATGATAATAGTGGTTATCGCCATCACGGCGCTGATGGGGATTGCTGCACTGGTTATCGATATCGGACTGTTATACGTCGCAAAACAGAACGCGCAGAATATTGCTGATCAGTGCGCGGTCTCCGCCCTTGGAGCCATAAACAACTACGCCGACGCCGGAATCCAAAAGGCTACGGCCAAATCCGAGATAGGCGAAATATCGGGCCATATGTTCGCGGCATATCCCAGTATGGCAAGTGGAGAGAAGACCAGGAGCGCCGGAATAGCCGAACCGGCAGGGTCGCGGGAGTTGTTCTGTGGGAGCGGATCGAACCACACCATAAGTAATTTGACGGTCAATCCGCCGCTGGATATTCCTGCCGAGGGTGATAAATATCTTAATATATCCGTTCAAACCACCTGCACTATACAGGTCGATATGGCGTTTGGGCGGATGTTTGGTCAGAGCCGTCGAGCGGTCAGCGCGGATGCAGTGGCGCGGTTGTATTCGTTGCCACGATTGACCCACAACTTTGTGCCTTGGGCAGTCAAATACAAGATGGTATTTCCTCCTCCCGGAAAAGGAGGGGGGCCGCAGGTAGGGGTCAAGACGATGGGGAAACTGGTCGTGGGTGGCACGCCGGTTGATGATGCCGAACCATTTAAGATACTCGCAGTGGACTTGTCTGGCGGGTATGCGAACAGGCTTGCGGGAAATGCGGAGCCGATAGAGCTTGGCACCGATCTTCCTGCAGAGCCTCCCGAGACGTTGGTTAGGCCTT
This sequence comes from uncultured bacterium, assembly GCA_964494345.1. Lineage (GTDB taxonomy): Bacteria > Armatimonadota > UBA5829 > UBA5829 > UBA5829 > DTKD01. The sequence goes on along the minus strand of CAZBSI010000005.1, from coordinate 93,074 downwards.
CTTATGTCAGGCTGCTGGATAACCAGGCCGATTTCAACAATGTCACTATGTCCGCATTGGCAAGCAGGTTTGGAGTCGATCCGACATTCGATAACGGATCTTATGAATCCTGGAAATCGGCGGGTGAAAACGATGCCTTTGCGGACAGCCACAGGATTTTGATGGTGTTGATTATAGCCGATACGCCGGAGGCAAATGGCTCATATACGGTGCGCGGCTTCGCACCTCTGTTCGTCACAAAATACAACCCGGTCGAAGACAAAGTTGAGTTTGTTTTGCTTTCGTGTATGAGCAATCACAACAGGCTGAGCTGGAATCTCAATGTGAAACCCAGATTCACCACGAGTATGGTCAGCAAAATTATGCTTTACGATTTTGGCACCAGGCTAATCAGATAATATGGTGGTTGACGGTTATCGGTTATAAGCAGCGCCATCGGGCGCCAAATCAGGGGGTGACTATGGGCAAAAGTTGGACGAAAAGAAACGTTCTGATAGCGGCAGGGCTTGTCGGTATAATAACCGGGCTGATCGTTTGGAAGTATTTGCCGCGCGAGCGCCCGTTGGCAGAGACGGCTGTCGCGACTGTGGCGATCTCCAAAGGGGAACTTATCACCACGGATATGGTCACGCAGAAGGCGATTGCTCGGCGTGGACAATCGACGGTGCCTGCCGAGGCTGTGGTTGGAAAGATCGCTTTGGCAAATATTGAAAATGGCGATCGGTTCCAGCTTGCTAAGCTCGGCCCAAAGGGGCTTTCCGCGGAGGTGCCCAACGGAATGCGGGCGGTGAGCGTCGGTGTGGACGCGATCATAAATGTCGGAGGGTTCGTCCAGCCCGGAGACCATGTGGATGTGGTCGCGACGTATAATCGCGGCGAGCGGGCTTATTCCGAGACTATACTCCAAAACGTCGAACTTCTGGCGGTTGGCCAAAAGATAAAAGCCGGTGAGCGGGAGACTATCGAGCAGGAGCGGAAGACCGCCACGCTTATCGTCACCCCTGATCAGGCGCAGTTGGTCACGCTTGCCGAAAATCAGGGCAGGTTGAGGCTGGTCCTTCGCAACCCCAACGATGTGGTACATGAGCAGTTGCAGGAGACCGCCTCCAAAGCGCCGGTGACAATAAGAGAGACCCCTCGGAGCTATCCAGCCCCGCAGGTTCAGACTACCGAAAGAACGCTGCCGCCGCAATCGGTGACGCAATTGATCCGAAACAACGCTGAGATCGTCCCGGAACCGCCTCCCACTGTGGAGGTGATTCGCGGCAATGTCAGAACGCAGGAAGTGGTCAGCGTAGACTAATCAGGGCAGTTCATTGTGCGCAGTCATTGATTCTGCGCTGGGAGGTGTGCAACACATGAGATCATTTGGGATAGGCAAACGGACATGGAGATTTTGGGCAGCGTTTTTCGCCATCATAGTATTTTCATTGCCCTGTTTTCTCGCCAGCGCCGGAGATATGGATAAATCAACAACGGACGATGTAGTGGCCGAGCCAGCGTCCCGGCCATTTTCGATACCGGATCAGCCCATAAAAGACGCACAGGCGCCGCATGCGTTTGCGCACAAAAATATGCTGCCGGGCGAGTCTATCTTGCTGAGTGGGCGCGCGATTACCCGGGCTGCGGTAAATTTGCCGGAGGTCGTCGATCTTGTGGTTGTATCCAAAGGCGAAGTGATCCTGAACGCCAAGGCAGAGGGCAAGGCAGTGGTGCGGATTTGGGACTCAGTCTATAAACCCGCAACCTACTATGTAACCGTGACCCAGCCGAAGCCGGAACCAGAGGCTGTGGCGGCGGAGTTGGCGGCTCAGGTAGGTGTGCCGACCATCAACATACAGGTTAATCAGACCGGCGTATTGTTGTCCGGGACGGCAAAAAGCGATGAGCAGATCAAAAGGGCGGAATATATCGCCCAGAGCACAGGCCTTAAGGTCGTGAACCTTATCAAACTGGACGCCATTTCTGCCGCTTCGGTGATCGAAGCGCTGAGAGAAGCGATCAATAATCCGGCAGTCGCATATAAAGAACTGCCGGATAATACGGTGATGATCACCGGGGATGTACCGACCACCACCGAGGCGCTCAAGATCCGCGACATCATAGGCGCCTGGGTGGAGGATGTACAGCCTGCCTCCGGGGCCGGCACCAGCGTTAAAAGCGATACGCAGGTCAACTTTATCAGCAACGATCAAATCACGATCCCCGACGCAGTCGACAAAGCCAGGACTGAGGCGGCGCTTCTTGACCCTGGCGGGGTCGTGGTGGGAGAGGAAACCAACGCCATCCGCAGCGTCTTTTCAGGGCGTGTGCCGAACGGGCCGAGGATAGTGGCGGTAATCAACGTCGATTTGGCCACCGCACGACAGGTGCTTGTCACCGCGCAGGTGCTGGAGGTCGATAGAAGCAAACTCAAGGAACTGGGAGTCAAATGGGGCTCGTCGCTTAACGGAGTCTTTATCGATCAGCCATTCTTTGTCTTGGAGAACGCCAGCGGGCTTGTGCCGGAGACATCTATTGGAGGAGTCGGACTCAACGACGGAATTAACACATTCAGCAGGCTGCCGTTTGCGGCGCAGATTCGCGCATTGATAGACAGCAGCTACGCCAGGATACTATCTGAACCTAAGCTGCTTATAGCCGATGGGCGCGCCGCAAGCATATTGGTCGGCGGCGAGCTGCCTATCCCGATTGCACAGAACTCAAGCATCGGGGTGGCGTCAGTAACGGTTCAATATAAACCATTCGGGATCCAATTGACCGTCAGGCCGAAGATCGGCGACGACGACCGAATCGCACTGACTGTGACTCCTGAGGTCAGCGACGTGGATAGAGACCCCAACGCTGGGGTCAGGACCGCCGGCATAGTGGTTCCGGCTCTCACAGTCAGGCGCGCAACCACAACGGTACACGTGCAGAACTGCCAGTCACTCGCCATAGGTGGACTGTTTTCCAGCACATCGGCTAAAGTCATCAGCGAAATACCGCTGCTTAGCAAGATACCTGTGCTCGGCGAACTGTTCAAGAGCAAGAGCTTTTTGGAAAAGCAGACCGAGTTGATAATAGTCGTAACCCCGCAATTGATTGAGAAAGGTACCAACGCGCCAATACCGGTGCCGAAGGACGGTATTGATCGGTAATACATCGTTATGAATGAAAGACGTCAAAATATACGAATACTGGTGGCTGCCAAGGATAGGGCGGTAAGGGATCGCCTGCGAAGGGTGCTGACGGACTCCGAGGATTTCGTTATAACCGGAGTTGCGGCTGACGGTCTGGAGGCGGTGCATATCGCCAGTATCAGGAAACATGATGTCGCTGTGGTGATGTATGATCTGCCGATTTACGATGGATTGCAGACCACCAGGATGATTCGACAATACGTGCCTTCGGTGAAGGGTGTTATAGTCGGCAACGGTGATGTTGGGCCGGATATGACTCGGCAGGCTATGATGGCGGGAGCATCGGCGTGTCTGTCATCAACTGAAATCGACTCAGGGCTGGTGGCGATTATCAAGGAGATATGTGGGCCGGTGCTGCCCCCTGTTGCCCCTCCGTGCAGCATAATTGCGGTGACCGGCGGCAGGGGAGGAATCGGAAAAAGCACGGTGGCGTCTGGTTTGGCTCTTTGTATGCATCAGAAATATCCTGATAAGGTCGTGTTGCTGGATATGTATACGCAATTCGGGGACATAGCCACCATGATGCGCCTGCCCGACCCGAGGCCGCTGTCCGAATTGCATGCGGATAACATAGACCTCCAACTGCTGGAATCGTATATGTCCAGGCACGAAAGTGGGCTGAAGGTGCTGGTCGCGGCTACGGAGATCAGCCCGTTGGAGGCGCTGGGCGGGGATTTGCTGGAAAATATAATACATGAACTGAAGCGCGGCTATCGCTATGTGTTGATCGATCTGCCTCCGCTGATGCATGAACCTGTGCTCAGGGTGATCTCTCTATGCCACGAACTGTTGATAGTGGCAAATCGTTTTGAGGTGCAGACGGTCACGGACGGCAAAAAGTTGCTCGATACGGTTGCGCCTCGTTATATTCCTTTAGAGCAGGTCAGATTGGTGATAAATCGTGTTTCCAGGCACGATACGCTAAATCAGAAAGAGATCGAGCAGGCCACAGGACTCAACGTCGGGGCGCTGTTGCCGAATCAACGCAGTCTGGCAGGCGATCCGATGCGGGGCAATACGAAGCTGGCCAGGGCCCTTCACCAACTCGCCGACAAACTGGTGCAGGAATCAATGCCGGTTGGGGGATAATGCTTCCCAAACCCTGTCATTTCGAGCGAAGCGAGTAGCCAATGCCGGTTGGGGGATGATGCTTCCCAAACCCTGTCATTTCGAGCGAAGCGAGGAGCCAATGTCGGTTGGGGGATAATGCTTCCCAAACCCTGTCATTTCGAGCGAAGCGAGTAGCCAATGTCGGTTGGGGGATGATGGTTCGCAAACCCTGTCATTTCGAGCGAAGCGAGTAGCCAATGCCGGTTGGGGGATGATGCTTCCCAAACCCTGTCATTTCGAGCGAAGCGAGAAATCTGCTTTTTCCGAATCAGACTTGATTTTAGCCGGATAAAGGTCTGGCCCAATTCTACTCTTATGGGGGTTGAAAATTAGCGTGACATCGGCAGATGGACTTTTTAATGTCTCGGAGACGATCAGGCGGGCTGGTATAGACAATAGGACATTTGCAGACCTTGTGGTAGAGTCTCACAGGACGGTCACAGACGAAATTGAAGCGGCCCAGCTCGTCGCGCTGACTCCGCAAGAACGCATCGAACTTGCCAGGGACGCAGCGCAAAGAGTGGCGGAGCGCCGCTCGTTTCACCTTACTGCGGAGATGATTCGATCTATAGCCAAAGAGGTCGAGGCCGAGATATCCGACTACGGACCTATTCAGACCCTTATCGAGGACCCGGAAGTCACCGAGGTTATGGTGAATGGACCGCATAATATATACGTCGAACGGGGCGGCAGGCTGTATCGTCACACCAAAGTCTTCCGCGACGATGCCCATGTTATGAGAATTATCGAGAGGATAGTGCATGCGCTCGGCAGGCGGATCGACGAGAGCAGCCCTATGGTCGACGCGCGGCTGCCGGATGGGTCAAGGGTTAATGTTATCATTCCGCCGCTTGCGATAGATGGCCCGACGCTCACGGTTCGTAAATTCGCTCGCCAACCCCTTACCGCGCAGGCATTGGTCGAGAACGGGACTATGTCCGCTGATATGTGCGACTTTCTGGAGGCTATGGTCAAAGCCAAGATCACAATTATGATCTCCGGCGGGACGGGCAGTGGCAAGACGACTACCCTCAATGCGCTCAGCGGTTTTATTTCACCGCAAGAACGGGTCGTGACGATTGAGGACGCGGCTGAACTGCAACTGCAACAGGATCACGTCGTGCGGTTAGAATGCCGGCCACCGAATATAGAGAACAAGGGAGAGGTCAGCACCCGGCACCTCGTCCGAAACGCGCTGCGAATGCGACCGGACAGGATTATTGTCGGAGAGGTGCGCGGCGGGGAGGCGTTGGATATGCTTCAGGCAATGAACACCGGACATGAGGGCTCGCTCTCCACCGCCCATGCCAACAGCCCACGTGATGCGCTTGCCAGGCTTGAGACGATGGTGTTGATGGCAGGCACCGAGCTGCCATCGCTGGCCATTCGAGAACAAATCGCCTCGGCGATTAAGTTAATTATCCATCAATCTCGCTTCAGAGACGGCGCCAGGAGAATCGAGAAGATTTCGGAGGTGAGAGGTATGGAAGGCGGAGTCATCACGATGCAAGAGGTTTTTGTTTTCGAGCAACACGATACCGACTTGTCCACCGGCGCCATCATCGGACAGCATAAACCCACCGGCTTCCGACCGTTGTTTATGGATCGCGTGAAGAGAGACGGCATCGCTATCTCCGATGACGTCTTCAGTCACGGTCGCTGGAAATGTTAATTGATATGACTATTGCGGCCATAAATCCGGAATATGGGCTGATTGCTGCGATTATCGCGGGATGGCTGGCGTTCGGCTACGCGATCTGGTGGGTTGGGGATCGTGTGGTCAGCCGCAGAAGAAAGATGTTAGCAATAAGAAGTGCCAGTGCGCAGAGGCTTACGCAAGAGCGGGCAGACGTTGAAGAGTCGTGGTTTTTTGACAGCATCGAAAAGGCGGTATTCGACAACAGTCTGGCCAGGAGGCTTCTGGACAAGCTGGAACGCGCTGGCTTGGAGCTAAAACCAAGTGAGTTCGTCGGAATCACCGGCATCGTTTCTCTGGCGCTGGCTATCACGCTGGCGCTGGTCTTCAGGTTTCCGGGATCACAATTCATCGGCATTATCCTGGGTGTTGGCGGATCGTGGGCGTATTTGGAGTCTAAATACGCTCGCAGGCTGGCAGCATTCAACAGTGAACTGCCCGATGCACTTTCGCTGATAGCCTCGGCGCTCAGAAGCGGCACAGGCTTCGAGCACGCCGCGATGATGGTGCGCGACGAGCTGCCTTCTCCGATATCTGATGAATTTGGGCGTCTTTTAAGTGAGATGCGAGTCGGTTTGCCCTTTGAGGACGCACTTAAACGGATGGTGTCGCGGGTGCAGAGTTACGATCTGGAACTAGCCGCTGTGGCTATGGTAATAAACAGGCAGGTCGGCGGCGATCTGGCTATTATACTGGACAACATCGGTGGAATGATCCGAGACAGGGTTCGGTTGGAGCGTGAGGTTTCTGCGCTGACGGTGGAAGGGCGAATGTCTGGAGTTATTTTGCTGGTGATGCCATTTGTTTTGGCGACAGTGATATTGAGTATCAACCCGGGCTACCTTTCGGTGCTGCTGACCGACACAATCGGTAGGATTCTCATTGGAAGCGCAGTAGTTCTGCAGGTTTTCGGGATATTCATCATTCGGGAGATTTTGAAAATCGACTACTGAATGGTGGTTGACGGTTGACGGTTATCGGTTGACGGTTGACGGTTATCGGTTGACGGCTATCGGTTATCGGTTGACGGTTATCGGTTGACGGCTATCGGTTCCCAACCCTGTCATTTCGAGCGAAGCGAGAAATCTGCTTTTTCCGGATCGGACTTGATTTCAGCGAGGTACATCAAATTGCCGATTTTAATAAGCATATTATGTGCGGCGACGGTGTTTTTGTTTATCGTGGGCCTGACTCGCGTCGGTGAATCGACGCTTCGAGGTCAGAGGCTGGGCATACCGCTGGAAGCTGACCTGGATACGCCGCTGCTGGAACGAGTGGTCGTTCCGTTGTGGAACAAAGTCGTCGAAGCGCTCGCGCGTCACATTCCGGGTGCTGCCATCAAGGCTCTTGGCGTCGAACTTGAGCGGGCCGGATGGAGACTGCGACCGGCTGGGTTTGTGACATCTCGTGTCATCAGCACCGTAGTGTTTGCAGTTTTGGTGGGCTGGCTCAGCCGGGTGCTGGGTCTTGAGAGCTTCGAGGCAATACTACTGTTGCTTGCCGGGGGGATTGCCGGTTTCTTGCTTCCAAAGGCCATCCTTTCGCGCAAGATAGCACAGCGTCAGCAGAGTATTATTCGTCTTTTGCCGGATGCGATTGATTTGTTGGTGGTATGTGTGGAGGCTGGTCTGGGTCTGGATGCGGCGATGGATCAGGTGGTCAATAAGATGTCTGGGCCGCTGTCGGAGGAGTTCAAAAAGACCCTTGATGATATTTCTATCGGGCGGGGTCGCATCGATGCTCTTCGGACTACTTCCCAGCGCGTCGATGTGCCACAATTGAGGATATTTGTGGCGGCGTTATATCAGGCCGAAACCCTCGGCGGCAGTATGTCGCAGGTGCTTCGTGAACAATCCGATAGCCTGCGAGTGCAGAGAAATCTGCGCGCTCGCGAACAAGCCGCAAAACTACCTCTCAAACTCCTCTTTCCGATGGTGCTGTGCATTATGCCGTCTATGTTCGTGGTGGTGCTGGCGCCGGGTGCGATCAAGCTGTTTGAGGCTATTAAGGCGATGACTCGATAATCCTGGCTCAACAGTATCAAGTTAGTCGAAATATTACACACTAATCCCTTGACAATGTGGAAAACGCTGGCTATACTGCATCTATATTTGAATACGGATGCGCAAAGCCGTACCTCTTCTTCCCAAAACCCTACGGCACTGGCGCTTATATCGACCTGAGCAGCCCATTTCTCTATTGCTGCACAGAATGATGAAGCGAGCGTCGGCCGCCCCTACGGAAAAGCAACCGCGAGCGCTCACACGTTGATTGTGTGGCTCGTCGAAGAGGAGAGTATGGCAATGACATTAAAAGCCTGTTATCGAAGTCTGGGCCTTGCGCTCTTGCTTGCAATGGCTGTCTCCGGCAGCAGCATTGCTCAAAAAACCTACACCACAACTGCCGACTTTAAAACCGGGATACTTCAGGGCGTAGAATGTGATTCTATCGCCGATCAACTTCAGTTGGTCCCTGATGACTGCAAAACGCTTTCCTTTATTTGGGTGCCGAACGAAAGTGGCACTATCTCCAAGGTTTGCACCACCACCGGCAACGAACTCGCGCGATATCGCGTAGTGCCGCCGAATCTTCCTGTGCTGCCGTATTCCGGCCTGGAGAACTTCGGCTGGCCGTCTCGTACGACTGTCTGCAACGATGGCAGTTGCTGGGTGGCCAATAGAACCGCAGGAACAGTGGTGAAAATTGGCCTGTTGGAAGCGAACCAATGGATAGATAGAAACAACGACGGCATATTGCAGACGTCAAGAGACCTCAACGGAGATGGAGTGATATCAGGCGATGAGATGCTGCCTTGGGGAGAGGATGAATGCGTTCTCTATGAGGTGGTCCTCGTCTCTGGACACGAAGGAGTTTTCTATCCGGGCACATACGCCGGGCCTTACGATCCGGACGACTGGAGCGGATGCTCACCTTGTGCGGTCGTGAAGGATAAAAACGACGACATATGGGTCGGCAGTTGGGGCAGGAAAATGTATTTTCATGTTGCTGGCGCCCAGCTTCCTGCGCTGCCATCTGCTGTTTCCATAGATAAAACGATTGATGTCTCCCCGCACAAGCCGTTCGGCGCGGTGATGGACAACGCAGGCAATGTATGGTCGGCGGGTAGAGACAATGGCGATATTGTCCGGTTCGACCCTGCGGCGTCCCCTGCCACATTCAGCCGTATCTTCCTGCCGCATATGTCCTATGGGCTGGCGCTCGATAGCCTGGGGCATTTGTTTGTGACGGGTTATACGGAAAATGAGGTTAGCCGCATAGAGACATCGACGATGAACATTGAGTGGAGCAAACGATTGCCTGGCTTAGCCGGTAGCCGAGGCGCGGTGTGTACTGCCGACAACGACCTCTGGGTCACAAACTCGGCATCCAATACTATCACCCGCTATGACAACGGCGGGGTGTTGAAAGCGACTATCGACGATGCGGGAGCGGAACCGTCCGGGATCTCGGTGGATGTAAACGGTTATGTATGGGCTTGCAACCGCATGGATAACTTCGTCTACAACATAGACCCCGTAACCCAGCAGTTTGTTATCCGAAAGAGTCTGCCATCGTCACGCGGCCACTACGGCTATAACGATATGACAGGCTCATTCTATAGATGTATCGCAACCGATACAGGCACGTGGACTGTAGTTTATGACAGCGGGGCTGCAGGCACGCAATGGGATAACGTCTCGTGGCACGATCAGACGTTGCCTCCTGGCCTTGGCGGATTCGCGATTAATCCATCCGGCATCACCGTCAGCGTCCAGAGTTCTAATGATTCGGCCACATTTTCGGCCGCACAAACAGCTCAAAACGGCCGGCCTCTGGAGTCGACGCCTCCGGGTCGATATTTGAAAGTTGTTGTTCTATTCCAGCGTTCACCGGGTGCGGCTTCACCTGTGCTATACGATCTCACTATCACGCCCGGCCAGCAGGTGGATCCTCCTGCGACTGAGTTTAGGCTGCTTCAGGCGTACTGCGGCAAAAGCTGTGAACCGAATCTCGCCTGGGCTGGTATACGTGGCCGAAGCGGGTCTGATGTGATTACGGCGGTGCCGGGGGTCTTTGCATTCGACCCGGGTGGTCCGAACTGGCCGAATTTCGTCTCTGCCGCTGCCCAGAACAAGCCCTACACTCTGACCAATGTTCGCCTCTCCAAGACGGTGCCACAGTATGTTTGTGCGGTCCCTATCGGGGGTAAACCGGTGCTGCAGCAGGGCAGTGCGCGCAGTGCGCGCATCCGTACGTGGTGGCCGCTTATGTATGAACTGCCGGGCACGAAGTGGACCCTGACTCTCGATTATAAAATTGACGTGGCGCCTTATACAGCGAAGCAGGACGTTTGGTCTTGGCAGGTCGATGCGACATTCGACAGCCTGGAAGGTATAATCAGGCTGTTTTACCAACTACCCGCTGGGAACTGCCAGGTTCCGCTTATCTCCGGCGCATCGCTGTATAATCGCCTGCTGGCTGACATTGCCACGCTTAAGTCCATGGATCCGTCGGATCCGGCGATGGCTGACGCGCTTTACGGCTTTATTCTATTTGTAGAAAATCACTGCGCTACAGCCGGTTGTGGGGAGTGCACGCCGGAGGCGGGAATACGCAACACGCTTGAAAATCCAGCCTGCTGCAAGATCCTGGCCGATGCCGACTATATCGCAGAAGCACTGGGGGTGTTCAAAAGATAACATTTGCACAGCCAGTGATGATCGCAGATAAACTGGTATTGACTAGGCTTAGGAATGTTATCATAATACTTTTGAACTAATTGGCTATCGACCGCGACGACAGTATATCAGCAATTAGACGATGCTTTGTCGATTGCAGATAGACGCTGATCGCCGAGGCACGAAAGATGTTCGTTAAGACAACTGAATATCGCGTGTAGACGGGTTCGTTTGTGAGACGGGCGGGGAGGTTGCCGCCTCCCCGCCGCAATAGCGCAGTATGGTTTCCACTTGAGAGGGGTCACCGCATCCGCGCTAAATTGTGTTTCTCCTCACGCTCCCGTTCAGGGAAGTGGAATCCCCACTCTTGCACCTTAAGCATGATGCCGGGTGACGGCGGTGATGTCAAGTTCGCATACACAGCCATAAGAGTCGTGGCATTCCAGTGGGCCGGAATATTTGGTACCACATTGTAGTAATTCCATGAAAAAGGCTGAAAGAGAGGAGAAATGAGGACATGAAGATTAAATGTTGCATTGTATTTGTCGCGGCAGCCTTGCTCGCGGCATTAGCAATGCCTGTAGCTGCCACTACCATAACATTTACCGGCAATGTATTTAACGACTTTGCCGGGAAGCCGGGGGTGTTTAACCAGGTAGACACTACGGACCAAATGACGCAAGACCCCTTGCATAATCAGAATGTTCCCGGTTGCATGGACTCGCCGATGGGGCTCAACTGTTTTGTGATCCCGCCGACGACGAAGTTCTCACCTTCCGGTTTCAATGTCGAAAGGGTATACTGGACCTACGATTGCGCTTCGGATTGCTTGTATATCGGGCTCAAACTCCCAGACGAACGCATAGCCTGGGATATGAACGATGACAACAATATTCTGACAAGCGTGGCGGCTCCCGGCACCCAGTTGCAGGATCAGTTCAGAGACACGGACTACGAAGAATATGTCTTTTATTTTGGTGTCGATCAACTACTGCATCCTGGGGATCAGCCGGACACTTTCGTCGAAACCTTTAAGATTGTTATAAATGATATGAACGGCGGAGTTGATCCCGCTCTGCATATCACTAAGAACAATTTGCCCTATGCCGGGGTGACGGCTACGTGGTTTAAGGGGCCGAGAATCCCGCCGAACTTCCCGGGTACCGAGAAAGATATCGAGGTAAAGGTGTGCGGGATTCGCGCCGCGTATCCGGGAGGAGGGTCGAAAAAACCCTTGGTCCTTAAGACCAGAAGCGGCGGCCCCGGAGACCTGACCGACGAGGATACCACCGAGCAGCAGCTATTTTTGGAATGTGATGCGTGCATATCGATCACAAAGGAAGTAGCCTGTTCGGAGGAAGGGCCGTTTGATTCGGCTATAGTGCAGCCGGCCACGTTTACCGGTAGTACGGATACGGTGAACGCAACGGGGCACGGGCTGGTGAACGGCGACCAGGTGAGATTCAACACCATCGTCACCACCACCGGAATAAACACCACAACGGCCTATTTTGTGATTAATGCCACTGCGAACTCCTTCCAGGTGTCCCTCACCAAAGGTGGTTCTGCCGTTGATCTGTTGGGTGATGGCACGGGAAGCTTCCATAAGATAGTGCATATAGACATCCTTGCCGGCAATCCCGTCTATTTCGCGCTTACTGTTACCAACTGTGGCAGTGAGAACCTTGAAAATGTGACCATCACAGACGTGGGGTGCACTGGCGGGATAACCGACTGTTCGAATATCGTGATCGGGGATGTCGCTTCCGGAGAATCGGTTACTCGAATCTGTTCGTATAGCTCGATAACGGCCAGTTGCCTTAACACTGCGACAGTAACCGGGACCGGGGAGTTTAGCGAAGAGGTTGTTAGCGCGGTGGACTTCGCACAGGTGAACGTGTTGAGTCCGAGTTTGTCGTGTTCAACGTTGGTCAGCGATAGTCCGGACTTCACTAACGCAGGTGTGGTTCTCGATTTGCCGTGCGGTAGTGACATTGCAAACGTCTACTATCAGCTCTGCCTGACAAACACTGGAGATGCTCCTATCAATTTTGGCACCTCCGGACCTTGCGGCATTACCAACTCGTTGCTGGATGTCGCGACGCCTGGCATATCGGGGCTGCCGGTTGATGTTTGTGCTTTGTTTAGAGCACAGCCGCAGCTCGCTGGCGGTATTCTGGCCCCGGGGGCGCGGGTTTGCGTGACTGTTGGGCCGCTTGGCTTCGACAAGTGCGCGTTGTGCAAGGCTGATAAGAGGGTTATCACCAACAACTTCCAGGCTACTGGGAGTGTCGATCTGGGCCCTTGCGGCGCTACAACCGTAACTACCACGACTTGCACAACTACCGTCAATCTGTGCTGCGAACCGTCAATCGAGATCACTAAACAAGTCGCTTGCACAACTCAAAATGCTGATTGTGCGGACGGCGTCTATAAGGACTCTGTCAACGTATTGCCTGGCGAATACGTCTGTTTCAAGATCGTAGTCACAAACACCGGCTGCGATGACCTTGTAGACGTGTCAATCACCGACTTCCAGTCTATGGAAGACAACGCGCTTTTGCCGTGTGCGGGGTGCTGCACCGGAGGAAACACTATTCCGGGCAACATTACAGTCGGCAATCTCGCCACCGGAGCCAGTGCGACTTACTATTGCAAGTTCCAGACTAACCCGAACTTTGCTGTTAGTGGAACGACTGTCGACGCTACGAATATTGCCACTGTGACTGGAACCGGCGCCACTTCTGGGCTGCCGGTAAGCGATGGCCCAGTCAGCGCTACGGTGAATATCGATATTCCGTCGATAACCTGCAGCACTTTGGTAAACAACACAAATGACTTTACCAACGCCACCACAACGCTCGATCTGCCGTGCGGTGGAGACAATCTGGCGCCGGTATACTACCAACTGTGCATCACCAACTCCGGTGAAGCGCCTGTCGATTTCGGCACAACCGGACCGTGCGGAATTACGAACTCGCTGCTTGATGGCGCGTTCAGCGGCATCTCGGGACTGCCGGTCGATGTCTGTGCGCTGTTTAGAGCACAGCCGCAACTGGCTACTGGGATTCTGGCCCCCGGAGCTACGGTGTGCGCGGTGGTAGGGCCGCTTAACTTCGACAAATGTGCGTTGTGCACAAATGGCACTCGCACGATCACAAACAACTTCTCCGCTACCGGGACAGCCGGCAGCGACGATATTTGCGGTTCGAAGCAGGTATCGACTGGCACGTGCACCACTACCGTAAACGTGTGTTGCCAGCCGGCGATTAGCATAACAAAGCAGGTGGCTTGCTCTTCGGAGACTGCTGACTGTGCCGCTGGTGTCTACGGAGCCACTGTTGACGTTCTTCGGGGCGGTTATGTCTGCTTCAAGATAACTGTCACAAACAGCGGCTGCGATGATCTCAAAGACGTGGTCATAACCGACACTCTTACGATGGATAACCCTGCGCTGCTGCCTTGTGGCGCGTGCTGCACGGGCGGCAATGCTATTCCTGGCGCCATAAATGTCGGCAATCTTGCCATAGGCGCAAGTGCGACTTACTATTGCAAGTTCCAGACTAATCCTGCGTTTGACGTTATTGGCACGGCGATTGATGCCACCAATACGGCGAGCGTCACTGGAACTGGCGTTACATCTAATCTTACCGCCACCTCTGGCCCGGTCAGCGCGACTGTGAACGTGCTCGTGCCGCAGATAGCGTGCTCGAAGCTCGTAAACAGCACTACCGACTTCACTAACGCCACGAATCTTCTGGACCTCGGCGGTCCGCAGTGTACTGAAGGCATCAAGAATGTCTACTATCAACTGTGCATAACCAATACGGGAGATATCGCGGTAGACTTCACTAAGGGTGATTGCGCGGCTCATTTCGCCGACACCCTTCTGGACAATCTGCCCACCGGCATTACGCTGGTATCGACAACCCCGGCGAGCTCGCCTGTTAATATAGCCCAGGCGTTCCTCAGCGGCCTGACTAACGGTACGCTGCCTGCCGGACAATCGGTTTGTGTGGTGGTCGCCACCACGTTCGACGAACCGACTCTGTGTTTAACCAGGTCCGAATGGGTGAACACGTTCACCGCGTGTGGGCTGGCTACTGATCCGAATGTGTGCTTGCCGCCTGGTGGTGGCGAAGTTGTCAATACTAATGGCTGCTCGGCCACGGTCGAAATCTGTTGTCCGTGTCGATTGGAGGTCACCAAGCAGGTTTCATGTTCGGAGGATGGGTCGTTTGCCGATAGTGTGCAGGCTATTGCGGGATCTGATGTCTATTTTAAGGTCTGCGTCAAAAACGCGGGTTCAATTACGATAGACAATGTCTCCGTAACAGATGTCATTGAACTCCCCAGCGCCGGATACGCGGGCTGTTTGGGATGCAAGGTGAATGGCGTTGCGCTGCCTTCGTGCATAATAAACAATGGCGCCTGGAATGTGGGCAGCCTGCAGGCTGGCGAAGAAAAATGCGTCGTCTGCAAGGTCGCGACTAATCCGAACTTCACGGTTGTTTTCGAGACCGATGACATCGTCAACTCCGCCAGCGCGACGGGAGTCTGTGCCACCGGAAACATCATAGGGGCAGGCCCTGCCACGGCGACTGTGGATCTGTTGATTCCGAATATCCTATGTGAGAAATGGGTGGATGACAATCCGGCAATGACCAATCCATCCAAGGTGCTCAAAGCGGGAGACCCAATGCACCCGCAGCAGAATGTCTACTTCCAAACCTGCGTGACAAACACTGGGGAAGTAGATGTCGACTTTACCGGTGCGGGCGCTTCGGCTTGTCCGAACTTCCTTGATCCGAAACTATCGACAGCCGATGTTTTGATTCCAGGAACGGGTGTCGACGTCAATGCGGCGATGATCGACGAACTTGTTGCCTTAAACGGCAGCGCGGTTCTCAAGGTCGGGCAAACAGTTTGTCATGTCTTTGGACCGCTTCTATTCGACCAGACGGTGTTGTGCCCGGCGGGTATCAGCACCTGGGTCAACGAGTTCTCGGCCTGCGGAATTGCGAGCCAGCCGGATGTCTGCGGAAGCAAGAATGTCAACACGGGTTCTTGTGATGCGGTGGTGGTGGTCTGTCCTCCGACACTCAAGCAGGTATTCTGCGGCTTCACTTGTGATCCGGAGACGGGCAATGCCATCAACACAGGTCTTTACGGTCTTGTGGGTGATGTGATCACTGCTGTTCCGGGTGTGTTCTCAATCGACCCTGGGGATGCTCAGTGGAGCAATTGGGTGCTGGCTGCTGGGGCTGGCGTGCCTTACACGCTTAAGAACGTTATCCTGAGAAAGCAGGTCGATCCGTCTGAGGATTGTCCGGATGTATACAGAGGAACGGACATAACCCAGCAGTTGCCGAACATTCAGTTGTGGTGGCCGTTGATGTATGAACTGCCTGGCACCACATTCACACTGACTGTTTATTACGACACGGACACTCCGTGGGATGAAGGCGGGACGGTCTCGCCGAGCATATCCCATGTCAACGCCTACTCATTCAGAGTAGACACCAGCCTGCCTGATCTCAAGAACCTGCTGACGTTGTTCCATCAACTGCCTCTCGGAACCCACCAGGTTCCTTTGATTTCCGATGAGGCGTTGTATAAGCAACTGCAAGCTGATATTGACCTGATTATCTCTCTGATATCACAGGGGCAGGATACTCTGGCTGGTGAGAAACTTATGGCCTTGCGTATGCTGGTGGAGAACCACTGCATCGAAGAGTTCATTCCGACCAAACCACTCGTGGGTGGGGCCGGAACCGGTATTGCAAACACGTGCGATAACCCGGCGTGTTGTAAGATACTCGCTGATGTGACCTGGATACAGAACGTCCTCGGGCTTTTGCATCCATAAGGTCACATACAACTGAACCTGACCAGGGGGCGGGAGCAATCCCGTCCCCTGACTTCGTTGTCGTTACCGTATCTTAAGCGCCTGACTTACACATCGTGTGTGCCTTCCATCAATTATATTCGTCAGGACGCTAACAACAACACGGCCCTGCCCTAAATCGTGCAAATCAATGGGTGTTATGTCACAATACGAGGGTATGTACTTATAAAGACCATCACAGTTAGCCTGAACAAACTCATCAGAGGGGGTATATTTGTAATGCGCAAACTGTGGATGCTAATAGCGGCCGTTTTTGCGGTTTCGCTGATGATGACGGCAGGGCTTCAAGCGGCAACAACTACCAAATCCAAGGCCGCTGTGGCTAAAAAAAGCCAGCCCGCAAAAGTGGTCAAAAAGGCCAAGCCTGTGGCTAAACCCAAAAGTGCAGTGCGCTGCCGGACAGTGTGTACGCCTAAAAAGAAGACCATCAGGCGATCCACGCCCGCACGCGCCGCCCGAGGGCCTGTTGCGCCAGTAGTCCACGTTCCACAGCAACCCGCACCCGTTGTGAACGTGCCGGCTCAGCCTGCTCCTGTGGTCAATGTACCCGCACAGCCCGCACCAGTTGTCAACGTTCCTCCTTCGCCGCCGAACGTAGGGATCACCGTCGACAACTGCTCCATTTATATAGTGCGGGAAAACCAGTTGATGGTGCTCGACAAGAACACCTATTGCCTGAAGAAGTCGGTGCCGTTGGAGTGAGGGGATGTCTTGAGGCGGATAGGCACATCTCAGATTTTCGCTCGAAATGACGGGGTCTGAGAACCGTCAACTGACAACAGACAACCGTCAACCGTCAACCGACGAGGGAGACATTAAAAAGGTGGGGCCGAATGCAGCCCCACCTTGATTTTTCCACTGACCTCACATACTAGAACTTCGCCACATCGGCGAGGAACCAGTTATCTGTTAGATAGATCATTCTATTGCGGGTGGCAATCGCTCTTGCGTCATAGCCCAGGGTTTGCAGGAAGCCGAGGTTCTCGATTTGGCCTCCTCCGTAACCGTAAGCCTCAATCCCGGTTCTTACGCTTACGCCGTTGTTGCAGGCCACAAAGACGTAATCCCCATTGGTGCATACCCCGGTCGCCGGTCCCGTGGTTCCTATAGCCCTCACCCAGTACGGCTGGTAGAGCCGCGTCACATCGACCTGACACAGACCGCTGTAAACACAAGCCACCCAGGCCATTCCTTTGCCAAGCGCCACATCGAATGCAGTGTCTATCTTGGTGCCGCTGTTGGTGGTCAATCTGACTGTACCAACTTTGACCATATTCACCGGATTCGATGCATCCAGCACCGCCAATCCCTCCGATCCGTTGGCGACCACCACAACAGAATCTTTGGCGTCCACCGACCAGGCCTGAGTCAACCCCAGGTCAGGACAGGCGATCAGAGCCGGCTTATACGGGTCAGATATATTAACAACCGCCAGCCCGCTGCTTCCACAAGCCACATACACGAGATTTCCGTCGCATACCGGCTTATAACCATATCCGGGCAGGCCAACGCTCCTGTCGAAGCTGGGATCCGCCGGCTTGATAAGTCTTAGCCTATCCCCTGCAGTGACACAGGCATAATCTTCGCCGCCTATCACGACAGCCGAAACTCCGGAGGCTCCGGCCAGGAATATGTGAGAGTGGTACTTCGGCACCGCGTTTTCACCGTCCATCGAGTAGATGCTGACGACCCCGGCGGATACGGCATAGAGATAGTTATCGCTTGCGGAGACCGCAAAACTGCCGTAGACCCCTGTCAGGTGATCGGTGGAGACCGACCCAACCCATTTAAGCGCTATCTCTTTTACGGTTGGCGTCGTGACTGTGGCCTCCCCGGATGTCTCTGACGAAGACACGCCGACTGCCGTTACACGATAGCTGTATGTCCGGGCAGGTTCGCTTTCCTGATCCTGGTAGCTTTGTGTATTGGCCGGCAGTTCATTGCTCAGCCGTTTCCAAGCGCCGCCCTCCTCGCGCCTCTCGACAAAGTAGCAGAGTTCTTTATCGCTGTTATCGCTCCACGCGAGTATGATCAAGGTGGGCGACTCGGCCACCGCCATCAGATTGGTCGGCGCTTTCAATCGAGTTTTAACCTCAAGGGTATTTGAGTAATCCGAGCTGCCCGTGATACCGTAGGCACACACCCTGTAATAATAGGTGGTGTCTTCGGAAAGCCTCGCATCCGAATGGCTCGTGCGCCCAGCGCCACATGCGAAGACTTCCTTGACGCTGAAGTCCTTTGTAATCGAGCGTTCGACGTAGAACCCGAACTCGTCGGCGGAATTGTCGTTCCATGAAAGCTCGACGCTGTTTGACGTAATTGTCGTCGCCCTCAGTTCGCTCGGCGCGGGCAGCTTCGGAGGAGCCGGCGGCGCCTCGGTAGTCGCGTGTGCAACATTCGAATAATCCGATGTGCCCGTCATAGTGTTGGCATAGACTCGATAGTAGTATGTGGTAGACGCGGCCAGGCCAAGGTTGGAATACGTCGTAGTCGAGGCCGCAACAAAAGCGATCTTGGTGTATGGCCCATCCGCGCTGGCCGCTCGTTCGACGCTGTAGCCTATGATATTGGCTGTCCCCGTCCATGCCAGATCAATTTGCTTGGTTGAAACTGCGGTCGCAGTCAATCCCGACGGCGACGACTTATCAGCAGCCTTTTCGGTGGTTGCATCAGCCACATTAGAGTAATTCGAGTTACCCGCGGCGTTAGTGGCATATACTCGATAGTAATAAGTAGTCGACGCCGCAAGGTCGGTGTTTGCAAACGTGGTAACCCCTGCATTGGTGTTGCCGATCTTCGCAAATGCGCCGTTCGCACTAGGTGCGCGCTCAACCGTATACCCGGTCGCCCCCGCAACTGCGTTCCAGGCGAGATTAATCTGGCTGGTCGAAACTGCAGTCGCAGTCAGCCCCGCAGGAGCTTCCGGCAGTTCCGGTAACGGCGTCTGCGTAGTCGCGTTAGCCACATTAGAGTAATTCGAGCTACCCGCCGCGTTGGTCGCGTATACTCGATAGTAATACGCTGTCGATGCGGCCAGGCCTGTGTTTGCAAACGTCGTAACCCCGGCATTTGTGCTGCCGATCTTCACAAACGCTGCATTAGCACTCGCGGCTCGCTCAACCGTATACCCGGTCGCCCCCGCAACTGCGTTCCAGGCGAGGTTGATTTGGCTGGTCGATACTGCCGTCGCAGTCAACCCCGCAGGGGCCTCAGGAAGCTCCGGCAGCGGCGTCTGGGTCGTCGCATTAGCCACGTTAGAGTAATTCGAGTTACCCGCCGTGTTGGTCGCATATACTCGATAGAAATAAGCAGTCGACGCGGCCAAGCCCGTGTTTGCAAACGTCGTAACCCCGGCATTCGTGCTGCCGATCTTCACATAAGCAGCGTTTGCGCTCGCCGCTCGCTCTATGGTATATGCAGTCGCCCCCGCAACTGCGTTCCAGGCAAGATTGATTTGGCTGGTCGATACAGCCGTCGCTGTCAGCCCTGCCGGGGCTTCCGGCAGCGGCGTCTGGGTCGTCGCATTAGCCACGTTAGAGTAATTCGAGTTACCCGCCGTGTTGGTGGCGTATACTCGATAGTAATACGCAGTCGACGCTGCCAGGCCCGTGTTTGCAAACGTCGTAACCCCGGCATTCGTGCTGCCGATCTTCACAAACGCTGCATTAGCGCTCGCGGCTCGCTCAATCGTATATGCAGTCGCCCCCGCAACTGCGTTCCAGGCAAGATTAATCTGGCTGGTCGATACCGCAGTCGCAGTCAGCCCAGCAGGAGCTTCCGGCAGTTCCGGCAACGGCGTCTGAGTAGTCGCGTTAGCCACGTTTGAATAGCCTGAGTTGCCCCCAGAGTTGGTCGCGTATACTCGATAGTAGTAGGCGGTAGAAGCGCTCAATCCAGCATCAGAAAATCCCGCTTTCGCAGCCGAATTACCGATCACCTCAAACGCGCCATTAGCACTTGTGGAGCGTTCTATAACATAATTCTCAGCTCCCGTCACTCCTATCCATTGCAGCTCGATCTGGCTTGCCGAGACAGCCTTCGCAGTCAACGATCTTGGGGCAGCGGGAGGCAGCGATTTGGTAACAGCCTCCACAGCATCGCAGTACTCCGAGGTCCCAAGCGAGCTATATGCACATACTCGGTAATAATAAGCCGTTCCTGGCAACAGCGCATAGTTCGAAAAATAGGTCACATTGGCGGTTGTAGTCGCCAAATTGTAGTACGGCCCGTTCTCATTTGTCGCGCGCTGCACCCGATAGCCGGTCTCGCCGTCAACGTCCTGCCAATTCAAGTCGATCTGGCTAGCAGAGACGATGGTCGCTTTTAACCCCTTGGGCACATCCGGTAGTTTCGCGCGGGTAGTCGCGCTTGCTACATTAGAATATCCCGAAGCGCCTGCGGAGTTGATAGCGGCCGCTCTGTAATAATAGGTGGTCGATGAGCTAAGTTTAGCATCCGAAAAAGATGCCACATTGCCATCAACAGTTCCAATCACCTCATATTCCCCGTTTGCAGCGTTACGCCGCTCCAGGACATAACTCGTCGCACCACTGACCACATTCCAGGACAAATTGATCTGCTGATCCGAAACCGCAGTCGCGCTCAATCTAGGAGCGATTGGAGGCACTGCCTGGGTCGTGGCAGCCACCGCGTCTGAATATTCGGAGTTGCCTGCCGAGTTGTAAGCACACACTCTGAAGAGATAAGTGGTCGACGGAGTCAATCTGCTGAACGAATACGTTGTTACGTTAGCCCCCAACGCGACGGGCGTAGTATAAGACCCGCCTGCATTTGACACGTATTGGACTCTATACCCCAGCGCTCCATCAACCGCGTGCCAATTCAACTGGACTTGCGAGGATGAAATCGCGGCGGCTTGCAGGCCGGTCGGAGGATCCAACGCTTTCGCCTGGGTCACGGCACTGGCCGTGTTTGCGCAGCCCGTACTACCTCCCTCATTATAGGCGTATACTTTATAATAATAAGCTGTAGAAGGCGCCAGGCCGGAATCCGCATAGGAAGTTGCGTTCGCCGGAGCCAGGGCAATTTCGGCAAATGGCCCATTTGCCGACAGAGCCCGTTCTATTCGGAATCCATCCTCATTTGAGCTTCCGTCATACCAGCTTAGGTTGATCTGGCTCGAAGATATCGCTGTCGCAGACAGCCGTGAAGGTGCCAATGGAGGTGCAATCGGCGTCGAGATGCTCACTACATCGGTGTAAGCCGAATCTCCGTAAGCGTTATATGCACACACTTTATAATAGTAGGTCGTAGACAGCGTCAAACCGGCGCTGCGGAATGTCGTTACGCCTTTGGCGGTCGAACCGATCATCATAAAAATGCCGTTTAAAGCAGCGCTTCGCATTATCTTGAAACCCGTGGCATTTGACGATGTATCGTTCCAACTCAGTTCCGCGATATTGTTTGGCCCCAATGAAACCTGCAGATCAGCAGGGGGTGTGGGAACTGCCGGGGTGACAGGGGTTCCGGGATTTGACGGAACGCCTCGGGCTTCGGTGGTAAAGTACACATACGAATAGACAGACCCCGAGGCGTAATTAGCCACTACTTTGGCGGAATATTGAGTAGAAGGCGTTAGTCCGGTAATTGTGGCAGATGTCGCGAGGCGGGCGTAGATAGTCCTGCTTATGCCGGGAGCATAGTAGGTCACTTCGTAGGATTGGACTCCGCTGAGTCCCACCGGCGTCCACGACAAATCCGCCGAGGTTGAAGTCGTGCTGACGACCTCCACCTCGACCGACGCCGCAAGCACCACACCCGACGACATCAAGAGTAGAAAGATTAATAGTATAGGCAGCGTTGCCCGTCTACGAGCGGCAATCGGCTGAAGATGCCGCTGGCAATGTCGAACACTGGCGATCATTTACTCCTCCGTTGAACACGCTGGGTCTGATATTGCCGACACACAGCTTGTTTTTGGAAGACCCCTGCCATAACACATACACAGACCATCATGGCCTCCGTTGTGTTTAAGCCAAATGGCTTGCCGTAACAGACGCGCATTCCTTGCCGCGACTGTTTCTAGCCGCAAGACCTCTCCCAAAAGAACCATTCCACGCCCTGCATTTCTGCGAACCTGTCAATATTACCGGATTGTGTGCGGCGTGACGTAATAATGTTCAATAATCCGTCCAATCGGCCACCGTGAAGTTCTGAAAATATGTAGCAGCCGAGCTGCTACCGATCACAGACCTCACATTGATTCACTTAGACAGATCAACGCCACTAACCTGCTAGGAATCAAACAATATTATGCACTAAAGTCGAGAATAATACAAATCAGGCACCGCTATCACGCAAATAACTAGCATAGACATCTATATGCCCGCTCGCTACGATTAATAGGCCAATACTTACTTTCTAAGGCGCAACACCCTGCGCTTTGATGTCGTCTTGCCCCCTCGGCAGCAACCTGCTCACTGTGTGCCCCCCAGCAATTTCACAACTGGATATTCCCGTCACAGAGACATAGCAACCATACTCCGGAACCTCCAGGCCCTGCGCCTCGACATAGATGCCCCGCGGGTCACCGCCTGAACTAGCCGCGCTGCCGTCGTCTATGTAAAAATAGTCATCCCATAGGTTGCTATGCGTAACCCTGCCCCAGATAGTCACCAACATCCCGATGTTGTTAAGTCCCATCGAGCCGAATACCCCAACTTGACCGGCTCCGGAAATTGGATCATACAGCCAACTGCTTCCGCCCAGTTGCCGACCCGACATACCGACCGGAGCCACTTCGCCTGTGCCGACCACGTCAACCGACGAACAAACAAGCGCCCTCTCGCCCGAAGGAAGCGTAACAAGCGATCCTGAGACGTTTACCTTCGCGCCGACTGGCAGACCGTGCTGCTGCTTTATCACCCTGATGCCGTTGGTCCGGCCAAGAGATTCGACATAGAAAAAGTCCGCATATCTCGGCGCTCCGGCCGTCACCACAAGCCCTTCCAGTATCACCGGGCTTGAATCCGCAAGAGTTTTGGCCACGCCTGCAGAGCTTATCTTCTGTGGGACAGCGAAGAAATCTCCGCCGCTGCTGGTCATCCCGGAGATCGCGTTCAGGTATCTCATCGGCGGATCAATCTCAAAACACGGCTTTTGGGCAACTAAACCATAGTACTTGTCTGCGTCGACATCCGCTATCAAATACGCGCCCTCAGAATCAGTAAACGCGCTTTGCCCGGACTCCAGCGATACTCGTACATTGGCAAGCGGCCGCTCATTGCCGGCTATCATATATTCATCGACTGCAAAGCCCCAATAGCTGTTCGTCCAGCTCCAGGTCTCATCCGAGGTCAGCCTGATACGGAGCTCACTGCCCGTCACCCAATCGCTCCAGATGCCGTCGGGGTAACTGCCGGTGTAGGTGTTCACCACCTTGCCGTCCGGGGTAAGCACCTGAACGAAATCGAAACTGTGCTCCATATCTATTTTGGAGAAATGCACACGTATTCTGCTGCATGGCTCCTCACCGGTATGGCTGATCGTCCACACCTCGTCCCAGTCATCGTAATATGGATGCTCACTAGCCGTATTATCGGAAAATGCCCTTATGTCTCCAGTCAGCACCTCGCCGCCGAGAGAAGCCGGCGCAAAAGCGAGAAAGTCAGTACTCGGCAGCGTTATGCTTGGGTTCCCGCTCTGTCCCGGAGGCACTGAAACGGAGGCAGTGGCCGGTCTGAAGTCCCAGTGCGGCTTGGACAGCGACAGAGTATAAGAGACCGGCTCCAAATCAGGGATCACATATTGGCCGCCGTCGTGTGTAGTCGCAGAGATATTATAAGGCGCTGCTGTTATTTCGACACCATCTACCCCGCCCTGAGTGACAACATCCGTCTCCAGGCCATCAATATAAAATCCCCAATCATTATCCCAACCATAAGCCACCAACCGTACCACCAGCGAGCTGCCGTTGAACCAATCACTCCACAAATCGCTATATTCGCCGGATATATACTGAACCTGGCTCTCGTCAGGCGTCGATATGATTATATAATCAGAGCCCTCCAGCACGCTGATCTCGCCGAAATGCAATCTGATTTGAGTGGCGTCGGGATGTGCCTGCACGGTGTAGCTCAGGTTACAATTCAGGTCATAAGGGTGGG
Organism: uncultured bacterium; assembly: GCA_964494345.1. Classification (GTDB taxonomy): domain Bacteria; phylum Armatimonadota; class UBA5829; order UBA5829; family UBA5829; genus DTKD01. Next base: position 68,373 of record CAZBSI010000005.1, on the reverse strand, counting down.
GGGATTCCAGAATATAATTGGTCATTCCCCCGGCCGCGCAGGTAACCGTGCCGGAAATACCGCCTAAACTAGCCGAACCTGCGAAGTCGACTCCACTCTCGCCGTGGTCGCCGATTATCACCTGTCGAGAGGCCGGAGAAAACTGCCATTGGGACTTGTCCGGTGTTACAGTATAATTGCCCGGCGACAAATGGATAGTATAAGAGCCGTTGCCATCCGTAGAAACCGTGCGATCCGATACTCCGTCGTTTACCGTAACAGTCGCAGAGGCGATCGGTTTGCCCGAAGCCGTCATCAGACGCCCGGCTATATAAGAGCCAGGCAATTTGGCCGATATGACCAGGGCATACGGTTGCGGGCCGTATGGTATGTTCTGGCCCTTCACCTTCACCGTATATGTGCCCGCCACCGGCGTCGGGATATCGACGGTCTCCACGTTGTTGACAGAGTCACCGACCGTCCCGTTGCCGTAATATCTGCTGGTCCCGTTAGGCCCTATTACGGTCAAATCCAGATCATTGACCAATTCCTGAGCAGCGAGCAATTCTCCGGGGTAGTCCGTCCAGGAGAGCGTAACCGCTAGAGGCAGGCTTCCATCAATGACCGTATACTGATACTGCCTCTCGTCGCCGGTGCCTATTCCGGCGGTCTCGTCGACAAAATCGACCACCCGGGGCGCGGCAGGCTCAAGGGTATTTGATAAATTGATCCTGCCCCAGCCTTCGGATCTATCCGGTCTGCGAGTGCGTATTTCCCTGGTTGCGCTGCTGGCATCCCCATATTGACCGGGGAAAAGATCGGTCGCGCCGTTCATCAGCATCGCTTTCACTAAGGCCGCGCTCGGATTGACGGCCCTGTTTTTTATGCAATATTCACGCACCAGCACCGCCGCCCCAGAGACCAGCGGAGCCGCCATGCTAGTGCCGCCCCAGTATACATAATCCGTATCATACGGCAGCCAGCCGTAATTCATAGCCTGCTGTGATCGAACAGAAATGATATTGCTGCCCGGCGCGCAGATATCGGGTTTAATCCGGCCATCCTCGCACGGCCCCCTGCTGCTCCAGGCTATCATACCGTTCGGGTTATCCGATATATAATCATTCGATATAGGCAGCCTGGTGAAATCGTAGCGCCATGCGTTGCCGTATGTCACGATTCTGCCGGTGTTCCTGTCACTTTCAGTAGCCCCGACAGATATGCAGTTTTTGGCTGTGGCCGGAGTATACAAAGAACCGGGATCGACAACCCCATCCGCCGGCGCTTTATCGACGCCGTCATTACCAACGGGAAATACCGCCACAAAGTCCTTATGCGCCCAGACAAACTCATCAAGCTGCTGCGCGTAGACCGTATATCTGCCGCTCGCAGGCGATCCCCAACTGTTGTTATGCACACGCGCCCCATCCGCATATACGGGGGAAAACAGTTGATCAAGGTTCATAGGGGGGAACACGTTGCCGGAGCCGTCACCGATCGATTGGAAGATTATACCCGCCTCAGGCGCCATCCCAGCAAACGAGGTTTCATAATCATGTGCAGCCGAATTGCTACCGGACTGCGCACCCGACCCGGCTGCGATTCCCGCCACATGCGTTCCGTGTCCGATCAAGTCGCTCCATTCCCCGGCTCGCCTTAGAGCATAACTCTTCACCAGCCTGCCTGCAAAATCCGGATGCAGCGTAGCCAGGCTGCCTGTATCCAGCCCGGTATCAGCAATCGCGATAATCTGGCCCTCGCCGTAGATGCCCAACTGTTCGCGGGTAGGGATCACGGTCGTTATCTGGCCGGAGACGTTATTGGTCGGCTTGGGCTGAATCCATTCCTCTATCCACTGAACTTCATCGATATCAGCAATCTGAAGAAGCGAGGCAGGCGGCACGGTGGCGCGCAGCAGGGTGGTGGACTCTGTTGGGATAGAAATGCCGGTTGCTCCAAGTCTCTGCAACCGCGTTGAAACATCTTGAGCATCCCCAGCCGAGACGAGTTTGATCACCACATTTACAAGATCCCACGGACATTCCAGCAGCTCAGGCTCGATCTTTAAGTCCGCTGAGATATGTCCCGCCCAATATACACACCCAAGCGCCCTGACATCCGCCAACTGTCCGGCTTTGAGGCGCACCACCAGAGTGTTTTCGGGCACATACCCGACGATGTCGACCCCCAGACTCTCCAGTTGAGCTTTCCACTCAGGCCTTATCACGTTTTTAAATTGAATAGCAAACAGACCAGCATCGCGCATCGGAATTGCGGATTGCATTTTAGGTCCAGTGGGGTCGATGGTGCGGACCCGGAATCTGATGGGCGCACCCTGTGCGGAGGCGACGATCATCCAGACCTGTGCAGCGACGATGGCAACAAGTAAGTGCTTTTTCATGAGCTTAACCCCTTGTCGCAGCCAGGCATGTAGACGGGCTCATCACCGTGCATTATACCTGCTGCTTTTTTAATGGTCAATCGGTAATAGTACTAGAAATTGACACAGAGGCTCAGAATAACTAACTTCCAACCTCTAATTTTCAGTAGGTGGCAATCTCCAAGTTGCCACTTCACCCTTGCGTTTTTGAGATCAAGGCCACAATATTGTCATTTCGAGCGAAGCGAGAAATCTGCTTTTTCGGTTTTCTGTTTTCGGTTGTCGGTAGTCTGTTGTCGGTTGTAGTAATTCGATAGGCGGTAATCTCCGTATTGCCACCGTACAACTCGTTTTGCGGCGATCTCCGACCGGACTTTGTCATTTCGAGCGAAGCGAGAAATCTGCTTTTTCGATGTCCGATGTCAGATGTTCGAAGTCCGACCATTCAACCCTACGCTTTCGATCTTCTACACGATTTCATATTTTCTGGCTTTCGCCCTTTTAGTGCTTTCGCGTTATTCTCTTCCCAACTTCCAACCTCTAACTTCCAACTTCCAAATCGCTAATGTCGGACTGACTTCGAGTGCGTATCACTTTTCTATAAGAAGACCCCGCAGGCTCGGTAGATACAACTCCAGTAATGCGAACATACGCTCCGACTGCAACCGCCTGTCTGCATAATCTGACTTTTATCCCTCGCTCGCCCGTCGGATCAATAACCCCCGAGCCGTCGTCGATATAGATATACTCATCCTCAGATTCCGTTACTTCTCCCCAAATCACCACCAGCAGCCCAGTCGTACAGGCTCCATCTGTGCTCCGGAAGCCGGATTTGGCGGCCGCATCGATAACGGCGGAGTTCGTCATTCCCAGAGCTTTCGGCGTGCCGGAGGTCTCTTCCACGGTTAGAGTTTGCAGGATAAGAGATTTCTCAGCATAAAGGGTGGTTACCGCCGCTGTTATGCTTACTTTATCTCCCACAGCCGGCGGATCGATTTCGCCATAAAGAACTTTAATACCAGCGTGACCCGCAGGCTCCTGGATATATATGCAATCGTCGAAGGCAGCGGACACGATCTTGTTCTTAAGATAGACCACTTGCGTGTCGGCCATCAGTCTCGCCTGGCCAATGCTCGATTCCTGTGTGGAGGAGATCACATGAACGCCTTCCGATATGCCAACAGCTCCCCATTTCCCGGCGCCGTTTTTCGCTTTAACACAGAAATAGTAGGTCTGCCCAGCAATCAGTTTCAGCCCCGTCCTGACTACGGATTCCTGTGAGCCGATCGAAGACCATGCGATGGCATCGTCGGTTCCAGGCACAGTGCCGATACCGTACATATATTCAACAATTCCGGATTCCGGGTCCGTCGAGTACCACGACGCTGATAGGGTAGTGGTATCGGTTTGCAGTGAATTTGGCACATTGACAACAGGTGTGGACGGTGGAGTGATGTCGTTGGAGGCGTCACCTATGGTAAGCATTGCTCCAAGAGCTGTCCCAAATGATATGGTTCCTCCGCGTCCTATGGCAGGTGACGAGAACAACAGGCCGTGGGTCTCGTACTGCCATTTCAACGCTCCTGATGAATCAAGCGCATAGAGATGATCGTCGGTAGATGCAAAGTATATGTTTTCCTCAGCATCTACAGCCGGTGAGCATCTTATGCTTCCGTTGCAATCAAACGTCCATTTAATCGATCCGTCCGGATTTATGGCATATAGCAGGCCTGCCGCCCAGTTGTCTCCGGAGCCTGTGTAAATCGTCCCGCTCGGCCCAACTGAAGCCGATGAATCCATCAAATCCCCAGTCCATAAGGCCCATTTCTGCGTGCCATCGGGGTTCAGTGCGTAGAAATACCCATCACCGGAACCCATATATATTGTGCCGTCCGGGGCAACGCACGGCGACGAATCCACGGCAGTGCCGGTCTTCTTGCGCCAGATCCTCTGCCCGGTATCGGTATTCAAACAATAGATGCCACCGTCACCTCCGCCGAAATACAAGCGCGACTCATCGCGGCTCAAGGCCGGCGACGACCAGATGGTGTTGTTGATATTATGTCTCCACTTCAGTGTTCCGTCCCACTTAATGGCATACATGTAGCCGTCCTGAGAGCCCACATACACGGTGTTATTGGAACTAATAACAGGCGACGAGCGACTCCAGTCATCGGTCTTATACTTCCATCGCAAGAGTCCATCGGCGGTCAGACAATATATATAGTGGTCGTATGAACTGAACACAATGGCGCCGTTGGGGCCTATGGCAGGAGACGAATCAATAGGCCCGCCGGTTTTATATCTCCAGTGCAGAATGCCGTTTGGCCCCACGCAATACATATAGCCTTCATCGTTGCCGAAATACAGGGTGCCATCCCCGCCGATCGCCACCGACGAGGTAATGCCCCAACCGGTGTCATACGACGACAGCAACCCTGGCACAACCGGGCCAATAAACGGACTTACTCCAAGATTTTGCGAATCGTGTCTGAACTTCGGCCACGCGGTCAATATCCTCACCACGATACCATCGCTCGTGCCCGTCTGCCCCCACATGCCCACGCCATTTTTCGCACGCACGGTGAAGTAGTAGGTCAAATCCATAGTCAAGCTCAAGCCCGTGTGGGTAATGTGGTTCGCGCCGTTAGACGAAGTCCAGCCGACTATATCTGTGCCGCCAGGCACGGTGCCGATGCAGTATTCGTAGTCCGATATTCCGGACTCTGGATCAACTGCAAGCCATTGCGCGCTTAGAGAGGTAAGGCTGCTTGTGTATTCGCCCTCATCTATCACATGTGGCGCGCTCGGCGGCGTTATGTCTATCCTGATTCCGTCGCTGACACCCACGGCGCTCCAAAGCCCTGCTACGTTTTTCGCTTTTACGGCAAAATAGTAATGCTTGCCCGGAATCAGCGTGATATTGGTCAGGGTAACGGAAGTCTCCAATCCGACGGCCGTCCAGTTTACCACATCCGTGCCACCAGAGACTGTGCCGACAGCATACTGATATTCCACAACCCCCGTATGCATGTCAGATGCGACCCAGGTGGCATGGAGCAAATTCGGGACAGTAGTGTAATCCCCGTCATCCGTCACAACAGGTGTGGTAGGCGGCGAAGAATCTACCATAATCCCATCAGAACTACCAACCGCACTCCACATCCCCGCGCCATTTTTCGCTTTAACAGAGATGTAGTAAGTCGTACCATCGAGCAACATCAAACCAGACCGCACCACTTCAGTGGCATTCCCAACAGAAGTCCATTCGGCCACATTAGCCGACCCCACCGTCGTGCCAATGGCGTACTGGTACTCTGCTATCCCAGACTGCGGATCACTTGAAGCCCAGGTAGCGTGGAGTGTAGTCGCACTGGTAGTATAAACCCCGTCATCAGTTACGACAGGCGTAATAGGCGGACTATTATCTACCTTAATCCCATCCGAACTCCCAACCGCACTCACCAACCCGGCGCCATTAGACGCCCGAACGGAAATATAATATGTAGTCCCCGGCGTAAGAGCCAAACCATTGCGTGCAATTTCTGTAGCGGTTCCGACAGACGTCCAATTAACTACATTAGTGCCACCCGCCGTGCTACCGATAGCATACTGATAACCCACAACCCCCGACTCGGCATCGCTGCTCGACCACGTCGCGTGAAGAGTGGTGGTGCTGGAAGTATATTCTCCGTCGTCTACAACAACCGGCGTGCTAGGAGGAGTAGCGTCGCACAAAATCCCATCGGATACTCCAACAGGCCCCCACAACCCAGCCTTGTTCTTCACTTTAACAGAGAAGAAGTAAGTCTTCCCAGTCTCAAGACTCAAGCCAGTCTTAGTAACAGAAGCAACCCCGCCAGTCGAAGTCCAACCAACAACATCTGTAGCACCCGCGGAGGTCCCAATAGCATACTGGTACTCATCAATCCCAGAATGCGGGTCTGAGGCTGTCCATGTAGCGTGCAACGATGTGAGGCTCGACGTAAATTCCCCATCATCGGTGACTGTTGGAGCAGTAGGTGGCGAAGAATCCACCATAATCCCATCAGAACTCCCCACAGCGCTCCACATCCCCGCGCCATTTTTAGCCTTAACGGAGATGTAGTACGTCGTGCCGTCTGTCAACTCCAACCCAGACCGCGTCACCTCAGTAACAATCCCAACAGAAGTCCAATCGACGACGTTTGTTCCGCCGGAAGAGGTGCCGATGGCGTACTGATACTCAGCTATCCCAGACTGAAGATCGTTAGATGTCCAGGTAGCGTGAAGTGTAGTCGCGCTGGTGGTGTAAACGCCGTCGTCAGTAACTACTGGCGTCACCGGCGGAGTATTATCCACCTTAATCCCATCCGAACTCCCAACCACACTCACCAACCCGGCGCCATTAGTAGCTTTAACGGAAATGTAATATACAGTCCCCGGCGTAAGGCTGAGCCCGCTTTTGGTAACTTCCGTAGCGGTTCCGACAGACGTCCAATTAACTATATTCGTACCACCAGCCGTGCTGCCGATAGCGTACTGGTAACCAACAACCCCAGACTCAGGATCACTACTCGACCACGTCGCGTGAAGCGAATTAGTGCTCGAAGTGTATTCCCCGTCGTCTATGACAACGGGTGTGCTAGGAGGAGTAGCATCGCACAATATCCCATCGGATACTCCAACAGGCCCCCACAACCCGGCCTTGTTCTTCGCTTTAACGGAGAAATAGTAAGTCTTGCCGGTTTCAAGAATCAAGCCAATCTTAGTAACAGAAGCAACCCCGCCAGTCGAAGTCCAACCAACAACATCAGAAGCACCCGCAGAGGTCCCAATAGCATATTGATACTCATCAATCCCAGAATGCGGGTCTGATGCTGTCCACGTTGCGTGAAGTGATGTAACGCTCGATGTAAACTCCCCGTCATCAGTCACATTAGGAGTGGTCGGCGGCGACGAATCCGCCATAATCCCATCAGAACTTCCAACTGCACTCCACATCCCCGCACCATTTTTGGCCTTAACCGATAGGTAGTAAGTGGCCCCATCGACCAACTGCAGCCCGCTTCTCGTTACCTCAGTCGATTCTCCAACCGAAGTCCAGTCGACCACATTAGCTGACCCCGCCGTAGTACCGATGGCGTACTGATACTCAGCGATCCCAGACTGCGGATCGCTCGATGTCCAAGTGGCGTGGAGTGTAGTCGAACTCGTGGTATAAACCCCGTCATCAGTTACAACAGGCGTAATAGGCGGACTATTATCCACCTTAATCCCATCCGAACTCCCAACCGCACTCACCAACCCGGCCCCGTTAGTAGCTTTAACGGAAATATAGTATGTAGTCCCCGGCGTCAGGCTGAGCCCGCTTTTGGTAACTTCCGTAGCGGTTCCGACAGACGTCCAGCTTACAATAGTCGTACCACCCGCCGTGCTGCCGATAGCGTACTGGTAACCAACAACCCCAGACTCAGGATCACTACTAGACCACGTGGCGTGAAGCGAATTAGTGCTCGAAGTATACTCACCATCATCTATAACGATCGGCATGCTCGGAGGCGTAGCGTCACACAATATCCCATCGGATACCCCAACCGCCCCCCACAACCCGGCCTTATTCTTCGCCTTAACGGAGAGGTAATAAGTTTTGCCAGTCTCAAGACTCAAGCCGGTTTTCGTTACAGAGGCCACTGCTCCCGTCGAAGTCCAACCAACAACATCAGTAGCCCCCGCGGAAGTCCCAATAGCATACTGATACTCGTCAACCCCAGAATGCGGGTCTGATGCCGTCCACGTCGCGTGCAGCGATGTCAGACTCGACGTATACTCCCCATCATCAGTCACAACAGGAGCAATAGGTGGCGAAGAATCCGCCATAATTCCATCGGAACTACCGACCAGACTCCACATCCCTGCGCCGTTTTTCGCCTTAACTGAGATGTAGTAAGTCGTCCCATCGACCAACTCCAACCCAGACCGGGTGACCTCGGTAGCAGTCCCCACAGAAGTCCAATCGACGACATTAGCAGACCCCGCCGTCGTGCCAATCGCGTATCGGTACTCTACCACGCCGGTATGCGGATCGCTGGAACTCCACTGCGCGTGCAACGGTTGTTGACCTGAGATATATTCTCCATCACCAATAACAATCGGGGTGACAGGTGGGCTTGCATCGACCATTATGCCGTCACTGACACCAACCTCCGACCATAACCCAGCCCCGTTTCGAGTCTTCACGGCGAAGTAGTAGACCTGTCCGTCTACAAGCGCCAGCCCCGTATGCGTCACGGAAAATGAGCTCCCAGCCGATACCCAATTCAGCACATCATTACCACCCGGGCTGGTGCCAATCGCATAATGAGATTCTGATATGCCGGATTCCTCGTCGAATGATTCCCACGATGCGCGCAACGAGCCTGCACCGGACGAATAGACCCCATCATCCGTCACTACAGGCGTCGAAGGCGGAGTGGAGTCCGGAGGAAATGTATGCAGTCGATTCCCCGCACCAACCAGCAATGTCCCGTCGGCGCCGATAGCAGGTGAGCTGCTAACAGTGCCTCCCAAGTTCGCGCTCCACATACTCGTGCCATCTGGTTTGACGGCGTAGATGCTGCCGTCCTCGGAGCCTACATACATTACGCCGTTGCTGCCGACTGCTGGCGATGATCGAACCGGGCCGGAGGTCTGAAACGTCCACGCCAGTGATCCCGTCGACGTAATCGCATATAACTTCCCATCCTCCGCGCCGACATAAATTGTGCCGGATGGGCCGATGGCCGGGCTGCTGGCGACCTGAGCGGTGATCGTATATTGCCATTTGAGGGTTCCTGCCGGGTTCAGCGCCACCACCGATCCATTGGAGCATACCGCATAAATCACCCCGTCAGAGCCAACAACCGGTGAGTTCGACACAGCCGAGGGACATTTATAGCGCCATTTCAGGGTGCCGTTCGAGTATATTGCATATAAATAGGTGTCATCAGAACCGACATATATAACCCCATCCGACACCGCCGGGCAGGATCTCAGCGCACCTGTGGTAGTATACGCCCACTTCTGCGTGCCCTGGGAGTTCAGCGCATACAGATTTTTATCCAGACAAGGGACATATATCGTTTTATCCGGCCCAATCGCAGGGGATGCGCCGAGTTTTCCGCCCAATAGCTTCCGCCATTTGAGCGTACCAGCAGTGCTGTAGGAGTAGAGATACGTTACGTCAGAGCCGACATAAATGGTCCCGTCATTAGAGATAACCGGTGCGCCTCGGCCGGTTGATTGCAAAGGTAGCCGCCATCGCAGAACGCCCTCTTTGGTCAAGCTGTAGATGTATGTATCCTGACAAACGAAGTAGATATTGCCGGAGGAGTCGGTCACCGGGTCCCCAGTGACCGCCCCTTCAGCCAGATAGTTCCATCCGAACGCGCTTCCCACAGGGCCGGAAGCCGAGCTTTGCCCGGTATTGCAGGCGTCCGAATGAAACTTGGGCCAGCATCCGCTCATCAACTGTGCGGACACGGGCAGACACCCCATCCACAACACGATAAACAATCCAACCGCGATCGCACGAACACGCATGTTGCCGAACACGCTCCTTATCCAGACGCGCCTCCCTGCCAGCGGGCAGACCAGTTTCGCCTTGCCACACTCCCGATTTTAAGTCATCCTGAATCGTTATTTAATGCAAAAACTGCACATCGCTTGACTTCCGAACTAACAGAAGACTGCCATAACCGCCCGTCACTGCTTCGCATGAGCTTATTCCAGTCGCAGCATACATCGATCCGACAGTTGGCAGCGTGAATGGCGTTTTAATGCGCGCGACCTCGCCATTCGGTTCCTTGAGTTCAAAGTAGCCCCCGGCAGCGCTCTGCACCACTCCCCAGGTCTTGACCAGCAGCCCGATATTATTAGCGCCACGTGATCCGAGCATCCCGCCGACCACTCCCGGCACAATTCCAGCCGCGGCTCCACCCATATATTCGGGGCGGATACCGAAAGGAACCACCAGCACCTGGCCCTGAGGCAATATTTGCACCGAGGTAGCATTGATCTGCCTCTCGCCATTGACCGTGCTGATGGAGCCACTCAAAGTAACGACCTTGCCTTCGGATATCGTGGACTGGTTCCAGACTACCTTGATGCTTTGGATTCTTTGCTTGTCCTCGATATAAAACACACCCGTAAACTGATCGTTGCCTGCCGTTACAGGCAGCCCAGCAATCGTCAGCACCGTGCCGTCCGGAAGCTGCTTCGCCTGTTCCAACGAATACTCAGGCGGAGGAGGCGGGGTGGTCCAGAACTCACGCGCCCGAAGCCTGTTTATCGAGTACTGGTTAGTGATGTAAAACACCATACACTTGTCTGAAGATGACGCCGAGATGACAGGCGTCATCTCCGCTCTCGCGTTTTGCGATATCACTATGCCGCCACTGCTATCCATCAGCGTTCCGTCAGCAGATACTCTCGCCGCATATACGTCTGTTTTGGTCGATGCGGCGTTTCGCCGCTCTTCCCATGCCACGACGTATTTGTTTCCATCCCAGGCTACGCTTGGGCGGCTGCCGATCGCCGGGCCGGTCGTTATCGTAATTTCTGAGCCTATCTTCGTATTGGACGAGTTGAACCGAGCGGCCTTTATAGTATTGTATGACTCTGTCCAGACGACCATATAATTGCTGCCGTCAGATGCAATCTTAGGCTCGGCAGTGGCAGAAGAGGTCGTGTTTACAATCTTTTCCGCGCCGAGCGCCCCAGTGAGAGGTACTGTTCTACTTATGGTAGCAGGCTCTCCGAAAGAATCGTAACTGTCGCTCCAGGTGGCGTGCAGGGTGGTTTTGTTCGTCTGAGTCGCTCCGTCGTCATAGACCGCCGGAGTCGACGGCGTGGATAATGCCGACACTTGTGGCGGCATCAGAGAACCGGCCTTTACGATCTTTATTCCGTCGGAACAGCCGATATCGCTTTTCTGTCCCGCCCTGTTGGTAGCCCTCACCGATATGTAGTAAGTTACATTCTCCTGCAACATAAGGCCGGTTGCCGTCACTTCAGTGGCGATACCCGGGAGCGGCAAAGAACTTGTAGCAGGAACTGTCGTCCAGTTCCGAGTATTCGTGCCTTTAAATGTTGTGCCTATGGCGTATTCATACCGCATCTGCCACTGATCCTGCCAGGCCACCACGCAGTTGCCGGAGCTTGACGCGGCGATAGACGGCAGTATTTGAAGGCCCGGAGCGGTACTTACATAAACTTCGGTGGCGCTCGGAACGCCGGAGGCACTGACCCGTTTGCCGTATATGTCCCAGGAACCATCCAAGGCGCGATTATCTGCCCACACTACCATGAAATCGCTGCCAGTCCAGGCCACTGCCGGATTTGTGCGATCCATCTCCAGGCTGCTTATAGTTATCTCGGAGCCGATAGGGCTAAGGTTCGCATCCAGCCGCTTGCCTTTAATATCGTAATAACCTGACAACGCAGTACCCTGTCTCCAGACGACTAAATAACAATTTGCCGTCGGACTCCAGGCGATTGCAGGCTGGGTAGCCACGTACGCGCTGGATACCGGTTTGCCGGTGGTATCAATCGTGGCGCCATCAGGTTGCACTCGAGCGACGAAGATTGTGCTGGCTGAAGAACCGTTGCGCTTATCGGCCCAGACGACCACGTGACGTGATCCGTTCCATACACCCGAGCAGGATTGCTGATCCTGTTTGGCAAGCGAAATAGTCCGGCCGGCAGCCGCGATACCGTTGCTATCCAGCTTACATCCCCAAATGCTGGATGATCCCGTATACTCGACGCTCAAAACCGAGCCTGTATAGGCGCCCGTCTTTCCGGCAATCGCCATGCCGTTTTGGCTGCATGATACGTTTGAGGATAACTGCCTGGCAGTTCCGAGAGCGCCGTTATAATTCACCGTGCGGCCGAATGGCAGCCTGGTCGATATCCCCTGGCTGCATACGACCTGATAGCTCTGGCCGTTCCAGGCTACGTCTGGGGTGGCGCTATAGTAGTTCCAATCCGGGTAATATTGACCATACTCCGAAAACACGCATATCCCGCCTGGATCCTGCACTGCTCCCGCTGTCGATATCCTTGTCACCCGAACGTCGCTCAGCGCGCCGGAGACGCCGCCAGGCGCATCCTCCCAGACCACCATCCATCCGCCGGCAGATCCGTTGGCATCAAGCCCGCCTGCAACTTTCGGCGCGAACTGGGCCCCTGCTGCTCCGCTTGCAGGCTGGCTTGCTTTGTTTGATACCAGCACGTCGGAGCCGATGATTTTGTTGCCCAGGTGGTCTATTCTACACCCCACAATGTCAGAATCGGCGCCCTGCATTTCCCACACAACAAAGTATCGCGCTGCAGCGCCCGTTAATCCGTTCCAGGCAATGGCAGGGCTAAGTGATGAGTTTCCAGTACTGGACAGGGTGGCGCGTCTAGTAATCGCACGTGTCACGCCCGATACCGTGGCTGATAGGATGCTGGAGATGCTGCCGTAGCCACCATATTGCCACACTACCTGCCAGTCCAACCCGTTTGACGCAACGACTGGACGTAGCTGGTGCTCGCTTTGTGCAGTCGAGATTTCAAACCCGTTCGGATCCAAAATCTGGCCCGACGGCGTCACCCGTGCTCCGTAGATTTTCTGAATCCCATCCGGAGCCGCATCCCACACCACGAGGAAATTGGTGCCGTTAAACGCAACTGAGGGACGTCGTTCGTTCAGTGGATTTGAGTCACCTTTGGCGTCACAGGTAATCAGAAAAGACTCATCGCCAACAGGCTCCCCGTTTTGATCCAGAAAGATGCCGTAAACGTCATACTGGCTTCCAGTGCGGTTGTCGCTCCACACAGCCAGATATGTGCCCGGACCCGCAGCTATGCTGGTTTGACCCACCATATTTGTGACGGGGCAGGTTACATTGGCAATCTGACGCTCGACACCGACGGCGTAATCATCCGCCGCAGCGGGACAGACCATCAAGGCAGCGATGGTTAACACTACTGCCAAGGCACCTGGGCTAATCGCGAAACGCCTCAATAAATTACTCATTGTTGTTCCCCTTTCTGCAAGAGCGGGCTCGGAAATATAGTCTATATTGCCAGATTGGCATAAAAATTGCAATGTTTGTGATTGATTCAAGTAAATTGGCTAATGATAGCGATGCGTGAATTGTCGCCTCTGGTAGAGAATAGCGCTTCGCACACAATGGGAGGGTATCCAATTGAAAAAGAACACGCTTCTCTTCATCATTTGCCTGGCTCTGTTAGTGGCCGGCAACGCCTTCTGTGCCCCGTTCGTCAGCTTCTGGGTAGAACGCACGGATGATGGGACTACAGGTGTTTGGACCTATACGCTCTACAACGACTCCAACATCCCGTTATCCCTCGATTCATTCGGCCTTTTCGGATCGTCTGCTGCGAGTCTTCAGGCGGCCGCTCCGGATCCTGTGGGCTGGGCAAACCTGGAGGAAGATACCGAGGGAGATTATCCCGGCTGGCAGGTTATCTGGGAGGCCGGTATGGAAAACGTCCCGGAAATGGGCCAATTCGTTGCCGGGTTCTCAGTCATCGCTCCCCAGGACGCCACTGCGCCGACTCAGTTCGAACTGATCTACATCGATACTGATGCTTGGGAATATGTCTCATTCTATGGCGATATATACGATCCCAACTCAGTGCCGGAGCCCAGCTCTATGATGTCGCTGGCGGCGGCGCTTCCCCTGATGGGTGCGGCGGCTTTCCGTCGCAAGCGCCGAGCGTAAAGAGAAAGAACGCTATTTGATTGTGGCGCACTAATCCGGCAAGATCCGGGTTAGTGCGCTATTTTTTTCCACCTCACATCGTAGTCAAATTCCGGATCCAGCTCGTCGGTGTGGCAACCCCTGCAGTTGGCCTCACCGGTAGCCCCAAAACCCTTGGCCGGCTTGGCAATGTGCTCCTTACCAGGGCCGTGACACGCCTCGCACTGCACATTAGCGAGTTCCGGGGTCTCCTTCATATTTACAAACCCGGTCATCTGATGACGCCCGGTGGTGTGACAGTCGACGCACTCAGGGTCATACTCCTGCTTAGTTTTTTTCAGAGTATCAATGGCCCGGCTGTGCTGGCTTGAGGCCCACACCTCATAGGCCTTCGGATGACATTCCTTGCAGGCGCCGTGGCCTGAAAATCTTTTATTGCTCTCTCGAATCGCGTCCGGGTCCAACCCGCTCGCCCTTACCCTGGCGTCGAGTTCCACCCTCATTTTGTCTCGCTGTTTGACATAATGATCTCTAAGCGCTTCGTTATGAGCGTCAAACAACTTCACGATCTCCGGGTGTTCGTCGTAGGCGCGGTCCATATACAGCAGCGAATTGGAGGACGCCTGCCATTTGTTCGCCTTCCCCCGCTTTATCTCCAGTTTGCCCACACTCCAGTTGGTTCGCGTCAAACTTCTCAAAAATACCACATCACCTATCGTTGTATAAGGAACTTCTACCACATTACTGTCTTTATCCGGCATATGGAGTTCCTTTTCGATGTGTGAACAGATCACAACGTCACTGAGCCCCAACTCGGCGATAGCTGTGGCCTCGGCAAGAGGCATATGAGCGGCAATCACTATAATGTCGGCGGACTTTCTAATGCTGGGGATCATTTTACGCAGCAGATCGATGGGGTCCCCTATCTTGACGCTTGTTTTCCGCAGCACTTCGTTAGTAACCAAATTTTTGCTGAACAGCCCGATGATCGCCACCCTTGCGCCACCCGGCGTTTTGTAGCTGATATGCGAGGGACAAACCCGCTTGCCGGTGGAGACATCGAAGACGTTAGCGCAGGTAACAGGCACGCCCAGCTCGGCGCATTTCTCATTTACAGCGTGCAGATCCGCCGCAAGTTCGGTCTCGCCGGGGACCCAGGCGTTATAACCGATCTTGGACATAATATTGGTGGTCAGGTCTCGTTTAAATTGTCCCTGCGTGGAGGTATCCCCGCTCAGCGCATCTCCGCAGTCTATTAGCGCCATATTTGTGTGCTTATCAGCAAGCTCTTTGATTAGCGTTGCCTGCCTGCCGTAGCCGCCATAGCGAAACTTCGTGCAGTTGCACGATCTCACCTGACCATAGACCTGGCTGGTATAAAACAAAAAAACAGGCCCATCCGTGCCTGCGTCCTTGCGATTCTGCTTAGATACCGAAAGAGAGGCGATCGGAAAGGCCATCGTCCAGACAACGACACCTGCGATAATGAAATAGACCAACCATCTAGATTTGCCCATACTGCTCCATCCCTAGCGTGTGTGGCAGCGTCTTCGCGCCGCTTGACTTCAAATATAATTACAGACCGGTATAGTTGCCGTCTTAACCCGGCTTATTTCTTTGTTTTGGCCGAATCAGGTGTCTGAGTATTAGCTTCAGGCACAGGTCGAATCTGTTTGCCCTTGGGCAACTCAAATGTGGCTGAGGGGATCTTCTGATTGATTTTGTATGATAGATAGGTCGCCGTGGCACGGTCGGCTTTGTTCGGCCCCTCTACCTCAAGCTTCATAGGCGCGTTTTTAGCAGCGTTTACCCACAGCTTACACTTCCAGCCGGAGACAGGGTCTTTATATTCGTGGACGTCGCATTTCTGCTCATCAAGCGTCGCCTTGCCCAGCGATTTCGCGTCATTGGCTTTAAGAAACGCATTCACATCCCCGGTCGGTCCGGGAAACAGAGCCATAGGATTCTCTTTTTTGTGGCCGGCGGTATATTTACCGATATACGGAGTGCTGCCGAGCATAAATAGTCCATCGTTATTCTTGACCAGCTTCAGGTCCATCCCCGGCGACGCCACTTCCCAGAGAAACTTTTTGCCGTCGATGGTCATCGTGCGCGTACCGGCGTCGCCGAAAGGATTCTTCAGGCGTACCTTATATATAGTAGCGGTACCTGCAGCAGGCTTGACGCTCTTGGCGGCTTTGGCGGAAATACATGCCGGCGGCGCAGCAAACATCAAAGCGAAAACTCCGGCGATGATCGATATACGGGTGAGAGACAACATAGCGACCCAATCCTTTCTGCGATTCAATAAGTGTTCGTCACGAGTCAATAATATAAATAATGAAACGAGAACCAATTGTTTGCAGACGACTGCCTAAAACGCAGGGCACTACGGTTGTGGAGCCCTAACGGGCGCGCCTCTTCAATTTCACACTTACTCCTGGCGCACTGCTCGAACCGGGCTATTTCGAGGTAGAGGAGAGAAGCCCGGTTAAAGGCTTCCCTCCGTTGTTACTTACCAGGTATTAGGTTGGTATGCAATTACTTGCTCGGGAAGAATACACCCAGCGCATTGCCGATGTACTCAACGTCAGCCTGCAGCTTGCAGCACGCAGGATTCTCGAGAGTATTGCGGATACCGCACTGAACGAACGGCTCGCCGCAGAGGGCTGTGTCGCAGTTGTTCTCGATGAACATGCGCAGATCCCAGAACTTAGCGGTAGTCTTAGGATCAGCCGGATCGGCGTCGATCAGAGCAGCAATCTTGCACTTGATGGCATCGTACAGAGCTTCGCTGCAAATGATCGGAACCTGCAGGCTGCCCACTGGGAGCTCATGGAACAGGTCCACGAGGTAGTCCAGATGCTGCAGATCAGCATCTACCTTCCAGCACCAGATTTCCTGATGAGCGGTCGAAGCATGGCCCGGGTTGCCCGGATCTGCCCAGAGCTGATCGGTCTTGTAGCTGATCGTCAGTTTCCAGCAGGTTCCCGGAAGCTCATACATCAGCGGCCACCAGAGGCGGACGTTGTTGCTTCCCTGAACCGTGTAGCATTCCTGGTTGAACGCAGGAATGGAGCAGAAGTAGGCCGGGGCTTCCTTCTTAAGCGCAACGTTGGTGATCTGCCAGGTCAGGCCGTTTGGAACCGTCGAAGCGGTTACATAGTTCGGCCAACCGTTTGCAGGCCCGACCCCGCCAGGATCGATTGCCAGAACTCCGGGGACGGCGGTGATGACGTCATCGCCTAAGCCGTTGAGACCCTGGAAGGTCAAGTTGCCGACTTCAGGGCAAGTCGCCCCACAATAAGCCTGATACACTATGAACGGTTCGTCACAGTGATCATAAGGATTCACCAAGACCTTGGCGGCCCATGTCGGTACCGAGATCGCAAATAAGGCGATCAAGATTACTACGATTGTCTTCTTCATTGCCTTTCTACCTCTTTCTCTCTAGTTTGATTACTTAGGATTACTCGCTTTTGCGAGCCTACCGATTGAGCGCTCCTCTTACGAATCAAGCTTTCAGCGCCCTTGCTTGATTCGGTTTGCCTGGAACTGAGCAATGCGTCACAGCTATTTTGCAATCAGCATCTCTTTTCCAGGTGAACTCGAACTACGCTACAGATTGCTTCCGGTAATGACCACCCCCTTATATGTCCGAAAGCGACGACGATACCGAGTTTGGAGCCATGCAACCCCGTCTCGGCTTTCTTTGAGGTGCAGCCCCACGAAATCTTTCGAAAATTAACCGGCCTTCCTGCAAGCTACCCTACAGTAATCACCAGCTAAACCCGAAAATTCCGTTACGGGGTTGCCACTCGCTCCCCGGGCGGAGTGAATTCGGTAGCCCCCGGGTTGAGTGCTCCGGCACTCAACCCACCTCTTCTAAAGAGATGGCGGAAAGCGGTCTGATCGGCAAACAGATACAATAATGCCACTAATAATGAACACCATTGGCTGTGCCCAGACCAAATCCGTGATTCCTTGCCATCTTTCCCGCCGTTACTATATTCAAGACTGCGCGCATTGTCAAGGGGCAATGACAAAAAACTGTGCAAACCGGCCACAAACTGGTAATTATACCGGGCTTTTGTTGCTAGTTGAGCATTAATCGTGCAGTACAATCCAACACAATATCATCCGCCTGCCAGCTAAAATACCCCTAAAAACGACTCCCAACAACCTCTCCCAAGAACAAAATAGCGCAAACAGAACCACTATACCCCACATTAGACTCTACAAACCCATCTATGATGAAATATTCTATTCTGACACTAAATTAGCAATTACTGGCCAATTGGCACGTTTTTTGCGCAGGGTGTTTGGTGACGGCCGCCTGACTTGTCGGCACTGTATCATCAGCGCAGGCGACCGAGCATCGGAGGCAGCGTATGAGAGTCTTAATCCAACTAAAACAAGCGACGCTAATAAGGGCTTTGGGGTCGATTGCATTGACTTGCTTGTTGGTCAACGCGGTATCTGCCGGCTCGCTATTTCCAAATTATCGCGGCGATAGCCAGCGCACAGGACGTGCATCTCACGTCGGTCCGCAGATGCCGACAAACGTAATTCAAGTCAATATAGGCAGCCCAATAGCGTCTTCGCCGGCGATCGGTGCAAATGGCACCGCGTATTTCGGCTCCAATGATAATAAACTCTATGCCGTAAGCGCGACCGGAAACGTCTTGTGGTCATACCAGACAGGGGGCCTTATCATGTCATCGCCTACCCTTGACCCCGCCGGCAATATATATGTTGGCTCACTGGATGGATATATGTACTCCATAGACCCGACAGGCGCTTTGGTATGGAGAACATCCTCGGCGGCTAACCCTGCCTCGCCTCCAAGCGCAATCTATTCGTCGCCTGTCATAACATCTTCAGACAGCCTCATATATTCTGCATTAAGTGGCTATGTATTT
The DNA here is from genome assembly GCA_964494345.1 of uncultured bacterium. Classification (GTDB taxonomy): domain Bacteria; phylum Armatimonadota; class UBA5829; order UBA5829; family UBA5829; genus DTKD01. The sequence goes on along the minus strand of CAZBSI010000005.1, from coordinate 49,360 downwards.
TCACTGGATACACAGACAGGCCTGGAGCAGTGGAGATATCGCAGCGGGACGACGATGCTCAGCTCCGCAGCGGTGTCCAGCGATGGACAATCCGTATACATAGGAGGCACCGACGGCAAACTGCACGCGCTTTCGTCTGATGGCGCACTGCAGTGGAGTTATCAAGCCATCGACAAGAACCACGCCGCCCCCGCAGTGGTCGATAGCGGTTCGATCTATACGACCTCCGCCGATGGTAACTTGTACTGCCTTAACGACGATGGCTCGCTGCGCTGGAAGTTCAACGCCAACTCAATTATATCCGGCTCCCCTGCCGTTGCACTCGACGGAACCGCATACTTCGGCACGTATCAAGGCTATATGACGGCGGTTTCCAGTATTGGTACAAGATCGTGGATATTCCGGGCAAACGCGGAGATCAAAACTTCGCCGATTATCGACAGCCTGGGTAACCTGTACTTCGGGGATGCTGGAGGCACGGTATATTCGCTGGATTCCGCCGGCCATCTGCGCTGGAGTTTGGCGACAGGCTCGGAGGTGACAACCACCGCCATCGGCTCTGACGGATCACTATATTTCGGCCTACAGGATGGCACGTTCTGGATTGTCAACGACGGACTCCACCACATGCCTGAGCCTTCCTCGCTGATTGTCCTGCTTGCAGGCGCGCCCGGGGTTGTGTTGATGATGCGCCGAAGAAAAACAAGCCGATAAATGTGAGTCGCGCTATTTCCGAAAAATCTATCGACGGCGATGCCTGGAAGATAAAATCTTCTGGGCTTCCCTATATTTCACAACCGTGCGCCGAGCGACCTCAAAACCGCGCTCGGCAAGTATTTCGGCGATTCGCTGGTCGCTGAGGGGGCTGTTCTTATCCTCCGTGGCGATCAATTCGCCAATGAGGTCCTTCACAGAAATAGCGCTGTCGAAGAAGAAGTCGTAGCTCACCACTTCCTCGCTGGGAAGCTGCACATATTTATTGGCGGTGGCCCTGCTAACCGTGGATTCATGTATTTTCAGCGCGCGTGCGATGCGTGTTCGAGTAAGAGGCCGCAAAAACGCCTTCGAACTCGTCTCCAGATAACCCCTGTGATACTCCACAATAGCTTTGGTGATCTGGCGCAGCGTCTTTCGTCGCTGATTGATATTTTTAATAAACAAATCGGCGCGTTCCACGAACTCGACAATGTGTTTTTTATCCTCATTGCTGAATTTGCTCGCGCCGCCGTTCTTGATATTATCATACATTCGCCGGTAGTTGGCATTGATGTTAAGCAGTTGCTGGTCGTTTCCGATGATCTCGATCTCATAGCCTGTTTCGGTCTTGCTGACGATAACATCAGGACGCACTGAGGAACTGAAATCATCCGCATCAGTCTGATATGGCGGCCGGAAACTGTTGCCCGGATACGGATTGAGCTGTTTTTTTACGAACTCGATCCCAGCCAGCACATCCTTCGCGCTCACCTTCAGCCTGCGAGCCACCCTGCCGATCTTCCCCGTCAACAGTTCCTGCCAATAATTACGCACCATTTCCAGAGCAACGGAGTTACCTTTATCATCCTCGGCCAGACGTTCCAACTGCAGGCGCAAACACTCTCGCAGCTCCCTTGCACCGACTCCCGGCGGGTCGAAAGTCTGGATCACGGCCAAAACCATGTCCACTTCCTCAATTTCCCGACCAAGTTCATAGGCTATCTCGGCAGTCGTGCCTTCAAGATATCCGGAATCGTTGATATTTGAGATTATGTAATCGCCCACATCCCAGTGGTTCGGAGACAACGCCGCGCGCAGTTGGCTGACGAGGTAATCACGCAGAGTGACTTCCGCACGTATGCTGGAGATGAAATCCCCCTCACCGTCATCGACATCCGCAGCAAAGTCAATGGGCTGCTCCAGCTCATATATGCTCAGGTCGGTCTCGTCGGTGGAGACTTTCTGCTTATAAAATGGGCAATCAATGCACATCGTTTTCGGCTGATCACAGTTCTCGCAGGGGTCATCCCCCGGCTCCTCAAGAGCCGGATTCTCCGCAAGTTCCTGTTCGATGGCCTGCTGCAACTCCAGCGACGTGAGCTGGAGTATGTTGTTGGCCATAATCAGCTTGGGGTCGATCTTTTGAGATAGACTTTGCCGTAGACCCTGCTCAAATAGCAATTCCAGTCACCTTCCTCGCTCTGCATGCTACATTTATTCCATATAGCACAGCTTGAGGGACACACATGATCCGATTTCTATTCAGTGAGACCTGAATTTGAGGGGCTTTGTTTCGTCGAATGTGCACGGCCAGAGAGCCGAACACGCCCGGCCCATCCAATCGGAGTATAGCACCCACCTCAGGCGCTGTCAATTATTTTTGGAAAGCCCAAAGTCTCGTATCAATTCCCTTGCGCGGGTTTTGTCTCCAGGACGCAGGCTTCCTGATACAACCTGCTCCTCCAGATATTTCTTCGCTTCCCCGATCTTCGGCCCCGCTGCCAAACCCAGCGCTTCCATTATCTCCCGACCATCAAGCGGGCTTTCGATTTTTTTCCCCTCCAGCTTATCTTTGACCTCAACAAGACGTCTCCGAAACGGCGTCAAATCGGCGCCTCTTGCCGACGAACTGGCCGCAGCTCGATCGGCCTCCGTCAATATAATCAACTTGTCCAAATATCCGCCCGCATCCCGTATCAGCCGCCGCATTGCCGTATCCGACCAGTCTTCTCTGTAACTTCCAACCCTCAGGTGCATCGAGATCAGAAACCCAACCTCTTCAGCCTCCGCGTTGGAATACGTCAATCGCCTCAGCAGCCCTTGCGCCAGCTCCGAACCCACAGCCTCATGTCCATAAAAATGCGCCTCGCCTTCCTCGTCGACTGTCCTCGTCGGCGCCTTGCCGAGGTCGTGAAGCAGTGCGGTCAGGCGCATCACGATCCCCTGTTCAGCAGGAATATGCTCAAGCGTTTTCAGCGAATGCCACCACACATCGTAACGATGATATTTGTTTTGTCCCACTCCGTAAGTCGCGGCCAATTCAGGGGCAAACTGCTCCAAGAGACCGGTCTCACGCAGCATTTCCAATCCGCTCGACGCATCGTCGGTCATCAGTATTTTGCTGAACTCCCCGCGAATACGTTCTGCGCTAATAATATCGAGCCGATGCGACCGTTTTTTGATTGCCTCATATGTTTCTGGGTCTATCGCAAAACCGAGCCGGCAGGCAAATCGCACCGCACGCAGCATACGCAGCGGATCATCTTCAAAAGTCACCAGCGGATCTTTTGGGGTGCGGATAATGCGATCGCGAATATCCTGTCTGGCTTTAGATGTGAGGTCGAGAACCTCCCCGGTATGGAGGTTCTCCAGCAGAGTGTTGATGGTAAAATCCCGCCTCAGGACATCATCCTGCAGGCTGCCTGGCTCCGTTGCGGGCTTCCGGCTGGCGGGGTCGTATGATTCTTTGCGCGCCCCTACAAACTCGACCCTGGAACCATCCACGCTCAGCATCGCGGTGCCGAAGCGAGGATATGCCGTCGGAGGATGCTCAGAAAGCTGCTTGTTATATAAAAACGCAGCCAGTTGCGCGGCATCACCTTCCAGCACTACATCGACGTCTTCCTCGGCTGGCATGCCCATCACCCTGTCACGGACGATACCCCCCACCAGGTACAGCCTGCCTTCATACTCCGTACCGCAGGTTGCCGACCTCAGCTTTTCAATGATTGTCCGCATTTTGCATAACGCCGTTTAGCTATCGAGCTTATTAACGGCAGATTCTATCGCCTCCTGAAGCCTGCGCTGTTGATCTTCCAGGCGGCGCTGTTCCTGCAACAGAGTCAGATCCCCTCTCGTGCGCTCCAGCACTCCCCGAACCATATCCGTCTGCCTGCGCAGGCCCTGGGTAACCGCGTCCGGGTAGTCAAATGTGATCAGAGTATAATAGACATCGTCCATTATCGTCAGGATCCTCTCCGCGCGCTGCATATCTCCCAGCCGCATCAGGTCAAGCACATGCCTGCGGCTCTCACCGATCGCCTCAGCCAGCCCATTGATGTAGGCGGGAGCCTCGACCCCCAAATCGGCGAGGGTGGGAAACGGCATTTCGCGGATAATGGCGTAGGTCAGCTCCGATTCGGCATACTCCTTTTGTGCGTCCTGCACATAACCGGTGTAGTATATCTCCCGTTTATCTACCAGCAGTTCTCGCGTCTCGTCAACCTTCTTTCGGGCCTGGGCCTTAAGCTCACACGCGTCGTCAAAATCCTCTCTGTGGCTCGCGCGAATAGAGTTGGCGGAGAGCCGGATAACCTCTCTTGAGACCTGCAGAGCCTCTTCCCGGACCCGATTTGTCTCATCGAACATTGCTCGAATGTCTTCCGCTATCGGCTTTATGCTATCCAATTTCATCTCCTTATTGTGAGTGTATTAAGCGCGCGGCCGCAGTCTCATTAGCACGTTTTGTATCTCGTTGGCGCACTGGTGCAATTCTGCGGCAGCCGCGCTCATTCGCTGCTGATTAGCCTTGCGGCCCGGATACGCCGCCGCATCCTCCAGGTCGCCCATCGCTGCTGCCACTCTATCTTTAATGGCTCTCAGAGCCGACTCAGTTGGGTTCATAGGCGCATTCTAACACGTGGCGCATCCCCTCTTCAAGCACCAATCAGTATCACCAATAATACCCTATACGGGTTGCTGTTTTTTTTGGGAATTACTGGAACATTTTTTCGGGCTATAAGGTCTACAAACCAGGGAGCCGTGCCGCTCAGATTCGTTGACTTGCCTGTTTTGATGTGCTAGCATAGGAGCCATAGGCAGGCCAGGTAGTTCAAATTGAACGGAGGGCGAGCCTGGCGCATGTGATGCGCCGGCTGATGGTTCACCTAAAGCATCATTGTCGTTACTAGCATGCAGGTCGGCCTATGCAGCATGATTATGAGGAGAGAGCAAATGAAAGGTCGCAAAGGTTTTACGCTGATTGAGCTATTGGTCGTCATTGCGATCATAGCTATTCTGGCCGCGATCCTGTTCCCTGTTTTTGCCAGGGTCAGGAAGGCTGCTATGAACTCAGACTGCCAATCCAATCTCAAGCAAATAGGCAGCTCGTTCAAAATGTACCTCAGCGAATGGCAAGACTGCTATCCGTATCAGAACCCGGCTGAGAGGCTTGGCAATGAGCCGGGGGTCGTTCTGGCAAACCCTGCAACGATAGACGCCAGCGGAGCCCCTGTGCGCTTTACGGGTGGCACCAATAGTCCGTCCGCTCAGTTCGTCAACTGGGTAGAAGCGCTGTATCCATATATGGAAAACGCAGGCGGCAGTGTGGATGCGTGGTCTTGTAAAGCCGCTTCTGATCTGAAGGACGCGCAGGGAGGTTTGACGGCCTCCGGGCGCGCAAGAGTTACCTACGCGATGAACATCAACATGGTCGGCCAGCCCGAAGGCGTAATTACCACGCCGGCGAACACTTTCCTTGTTCGTGAGACGGACAGAAGAGTGAACGCGGTCCTCAGACCGCTGCAGCTTACACCCAGCGCCAGCACCCGACCCGACTCTCCATTTTTGACGGCAAACGACAATGGCTACGGCAGCGCGCCGCCGGTTAACCCGAAGATACACGGCAACGGGTCGAATATCCTGTTTACGGATGGCCATGTAAAGGGCTTCGGCACTGCGGATCTGCCTGATGGGCAGCTCCCGGCAGCCTGCTGGGATGGTTCACAGTGGTTCAACTCCGTCAATACCGGGCCTAAGGATCGATGGAAGGCCATCGCGATCACACCGTAGCGCTCCATAGATCCATATGGGTCTGAGCGAGGAGGTGATCATATAGCAAATTGGCAATTTGTCTTTATCTATGCGTTTTTTCGTTAAGCACAATCAAAACTACCGCAATATCGGTGCAAAGAAATTAGGAGGAAGCTCAATGCTTGCAAGAAGAAAGAGTGGTTTTACACTCATCGAGCTGTTGGTCGTTATCGCGATCATAGCAATCTTGGCGGCTATCCTGTTCCCGGTTTTTGCGCGCGCTCGTGAAGCCGCCCGAAAATCCAGCTGCCAGAGCAACCTGAAGCAGTGCGCCCAGGCGCTCAAGATGTATACCGACGACTATGACGGAACCCTTCCGTCCTCTTCGCTTGCCGGGCCCCGAAACGCTCAAGGTGATGCAACCAGCCAGCCTACGCCTGCTCTTTATCTGACGTTTGGATGCAGATTAGGCACTTCTTTCCCGCCGGCTGGCCTCAGGACGACCTGGCCGCAGGTGCTCTATGATAACATGAGAAACAAGGACATTATGTTCTGCCCGTCTGATTCGACAGACCATACACCAGTGCCTAGCAGCAACCCGAACCCAACCCTGTCCTACTGGATGAAATTCGCTATTGATGATGCCTGGCGCAACGGTTTCAAAAAGATGGGCGACTACGGCTACGAGTCCGACCAGATCGCTTTCTTCGAATACAAGGGCTGGCACTTCAACGACCAGAGCGGTATTCGAAACGGAGTCATGCTTAACATGGCGTTTATGGATACACACGTGGCGTCTCTCACCGTTAAAGACGGACCGGCAACTGCGGTAGCAACACTGGCAACAACTGGTGGGCCGACTCAGCAATTAGAGCCGTTCGTCTACAATACTTATGTGAACCCGAACTCCAACCCGCCTGGGCAGACTCAGCCGGGATTCGGAACTAACCCGACTCAGTACTACGACTCGCTATAATAAGTCTCAGATGGGTGACGATCTCAGCGTCACCCGGCAAAGATGGGTGGCGATCTCCGAATCGCCACCCTTTTTGCATCCTCGCCGCTCGTTAATCAGACTGCGATCATCCAGCCATCCTGCGCCAAGTCGGAGTATCCGCTTTCTTCCCCTTTTGATTTTCACCCGCATAAGCTACAATAAACGCACAGGCAATGGGAGGCAGGCGATGGAACACTTCGATGTTATAGTAGTAGGCGCCGGAATGGCCGGGTGGGGCGCGGCGGTGGCGTCGGCGAGAGCGGGCAAGAGCACCTTTCTAATTGAGCAATTCGGTTACCCTGGCGGTTGGGCGACGGCCGCGCTTGTGAATCCTTTCATGTCACACAGCACTTCCGATGGCAAGCCTCTTGTGGGCGGGCTATATCAGGAACTGCGGGATAGACTGACACAATCCGGCGGGTTGGTCGGCAATTCATTCGACTCCGAGTTAATGCGCAACGTTCTACAGGACACTCTGCTTGAGGCAGGTGTTCGACTTCGATATCACAGCTTCGTGGATTTGGCTCAGTATATGCCGGATGGTGCGATATGTGTACATAGTCGGTCTAAGAGCGGAGTAGAGGAGTTCACTTGCAGCCGATTGATTGATTGCAGCGGCGACGGGGATGCGGCAATCTCGTTAGGGGCCGACTATCAATCGGGCGGCGAAGACGGAGTGCCGCAGGCCGTCACGCTTATGTTCGACGTCGGCGGGGTGGATTTCGAGAAGGCAATAACTTATGTTCGGGATCATCCCGATCAGATGCGTTTCCCAAAACTGCCGGCCGATGCGGACACGGCGAAACTGGCCAAAGGGGTCATCTCCGTGGCCGGATATTACGACCTGATCTCACAAGCTCGTGCAAATGGTGAATATTCGACTCCGGGAGATCTGATTTTCTACATCAGCAGGCCGCACTGCGGCGAGGTCGTATTCAACACAACTCACGTCGGCAACGTGCATGCAACCGACGCCGAGGACCTCACCCGCGCCGAAATCGAGAGCCGCCAACAGATGGCGAGTATTGTCTCGTTCGTTCGCAAATACGTGCCGGGCTTCGAGAAATCCTATCTTCTGAGAAGCGCAGATCACGTCGGGGTGCGAGAGACGCGGCGAGTCATCGGAGATTATGTTTTCAGCGCTCAAGACGTCGTCGAGGCTCGCAAATTTGACGATTGTATTTGCAGATTGGCATACCCGGTGGACATCCACTCCGGCAAGGGCGACGGCTACACAAAAGAAGAGGGCAAGCGGCCAGTAAACAACGCTCCTCCTGGCGATTGGTACGAGATTCCGTATAGGTGTCTGCTGCCGGTCGGATTGGACAACGTGCTCGTGGCGGGCAGGTGCGTATCGAGTTCACAGGCAGGCCACGGTGCAATTCGCATTATGCCGGCTTGCGCTGCGATGGGCCAGGCGGCGGGTGTAGCTGCGGCGATGTCTTTGGATCAAGAAGTGTGTGTCAGGGATATCGACACCGGCTCTTTGATCGCCGCTCTTCGTGAACAGGGCGCGCTGGTCTAGATAAAAAAGGCGGGGTGGATGTCCCGCCGCAAGATCATACTACGATTTATCGGGCTATTGTATCGTCATCTGGTCTACCACGGCGGCCACTGAGTTCACCTGCCGAGCAACGGCGAGCGCCTGTTCTTTCGCGTCTGCGCTGACGTGGCCTTTCAGGTAGACAATGCCGTTTCGCACCTCTACTTCGATTCTAAAGCCGGAGAGCGTTCCATCTTTCCTGAGACTGGCTCTCACGTCGTCATTGAGGTCCATGTCGCGAAATCCCATTTTGTTCCCTCCGAGACAACCCTCGATATTTAGAGTACCCCGTGTCTTGACGGCGTAAACTCTGGCGGGCAAGCTCTACCTGGTCATTCCATAGTACAAAGCAGCAGCCACGAGAATCATTACTCGTGGCTGAAAAACTGGTAATATTAACAACTTCTTAAAGCCTTATGCAGCGAGAGGCATCTCTGAATCATCAGCGGCTTCCGGGGTCCATCTTGATGTCAGGTCCTCCGATTTAGGGGATATATAGTCTGCCAATTCGCTGGTAGATGAATATAACCTCACAGTCGAACCAAGCTGGGCGGTTTGTAGCAGTTTGGCGGAAAGATCCGATGCCACCACGTGCACCGCCATATCGGGCCCGAGCTTCCTCAGAGCGTTGACCATAGAAGTTGCGCCGTTTACGCCGTTGAAACTCAGCCCGGCAATATCCAGCACCAACGAAGTAGTGCCCTGCTCGCAAAACCCGGTCAAAACTCCGGACATAGCCTCATCGTGCCACCCGTCCATATGACCGCGCAGGGTAAGCCTTGGTACTCCAATGAGCTTCTCGACGGCGATAGAGAGTTCGGCGCAATCCATTCAGTTGGCCTCCTTGGAAAACAACGTTCGATGGTCGGAATGATGGGGTTGCACATACGCCAGCCCCCTTACAATATCTATTATCGGCGGTATGTGCGCGGCACTGGAGAAGTAAACAAAATGAACCGTAGGAAGTTTTCTGTTATACTATATATGTATAAGCAATCCCGATCGAGCGCACGCGAGATTGCTCGCTTTTGTGTGTGCCGGAGAGGAGATACCACAACCAATGCTCAAGAAAGATCCAAATTCGGGGCTTCTCAAGTTTGTTACACAGCAGCAGGTGCAGGACGTGCAGGAGCCTAATCTGCTGCGTGATGCATATCCGTATACCAAAGTGCCGCGATTGATATTCGACGGCAAAAGCGTGCCGATGGAACCGGCTAAGGATTTCTTTATCACAGACACCACGTTCCGCGATGGTCAACAGGCCCGGCCGCCTTATCGAGTCCAGGACATCGTCAAATTATACGATATGCTCAGCAGACTCGGCGGGCCAAACGGCGTTGTGCGGGCGACGGAGTTCTTTTTGTATAGCGAAAGCGACAAAGAGGCTGTGCGAAAATGTCAGGAACTCGGACATGAATTCCCAAAGGTAACCGGATGGATTCGCGCCAATAAAGACGACTTCAAACTCGTCAAACAGATGGGGTTGAAGGAGACCGGGATACTGACCTCGGCTTCGGACTATCACATATTCCTGAAGTTCAAAAAGACACGCGCTCAGATGATGGAGCACTATGTCGATTTGGTATCGACGGCCCTTGATTCCGGGCTTGACAGCGTTCGGTGTCACCTCGAAGACATCACCAGGGCGGACTTCGACGGCTTTATTATCCCCTTTGTGCAGAAGTTGATGGAGATAGCAAACGACGCCGGCAAGGCCGTCAAAATCAGGCTTTGTGACACGATGGGCTACGGTTTGCCGTATGCCGAGGCCGCATTGCCCCGCAGTATTCCTAAGATGATCCACGCTATGATTCACGAGTGTGGAGTTCCGAGCGAGTGGCTGGAGTGGCATGGGCACAACGACTTCCACAAGGTGCTGGTAAACGCCACAACTGCGTGGTTGTATGGTTGTGCTGCCGCCAACTGTGCGCTGCTGGGTTTTGGCGAGCGCACCGGCAACCCGCCCCTCGAAGGCGCGATTATCGACTATGTCTCCCTCAAAGGCGAGAAAAACGGCGTCAACACCAAAGTGATAACAGAAATTGCGGACTATTTCAGAAATGAAATCGATGTGCAGATACCATCCGGCTATCCATTTATCGGCAGCAATTTCAACGTCACCAGCGCGGGTATTCACGCCGATGGAATGCTTAAAAACGAGGAGATTTATAATATCTTCGATACGGGCAAGATACTCGACAGGCCTGCGAGGGTCAATGTCACGGACAAGTCGGGCATCGCGGGTATTGCGCATTGGGTCAATTCGTATCTTGGTCTCAAGCCGGAGTCGGCTCTGGACAAACGTCACGCAGGGCTGGCTCACATATACGAGTGGGTCAAGGATCAGTATGCGGAGGGCAGAGTGACCTCGATTTCCGACGATGAGATGCTGATGCAGGCGCAGATGTATCTGCCGGAATACTTCAAGAGCGATTTCGACAGGCTGCGAGATCATGCGCTGAACCTTTCGGAGAAGATTATCGAGGATCTCGCGGAGAACGATGCCGTGAGGTGTATGGCCAGAGATCGCATCGAGCCAGTGTTGCAGGACGCCGTGCATAAACGAATGTTTATTCAGTTTATTTACGTAACGGATATGTCTGGCAAGAAGATAACCGAGAACATCACCCAGCCGGAGTTCCGCGAAAAATACGGCACATTCGGCCTCAACGAGGACTTCTCTGACAGGGATTGGTTCAATGGCGCTGTGGATGAGGGCGGCGTATTCATCACCGATTTCTACAAATCCCGCATCACAGGCGCATTGTGCATTACGGTATCAGCGCCGTTGTTCGACGATCAGGGCAACTGCGCCGGAGTCTTGGGAGCCGACCTCCGATTTGAAGAACTGGCGAGGCTGCAGGCTCTGTAGCGCCCGGCCCCAAGATGCGACGGCTATGGGCCTGAGAATCGACGGAAAATGAGGGGTGGTGTTATCAAATCACCACCCCAAAATAGCAAAGGCCCGACCAAACACGTTCCCAGCCATTTCGAGCGCCCATCCCTGTCATTTGGAGCGCCCATCCCTGTCATTTCGAGCGCAGCGAGAAATCTGCTTTTCGACATTGGTTTACGGTTATCAATTGCCGGTTTTCGCTCCTTTCGCACTTTCGCGTTTATTCCCTAGCCTGTGTCCTTTCGCCTTTTGGATATCACAAAGCAGGATTGTTGTCGTCTTGGCCCTAATTACAGTTTAGTAGGTGATAAGAACTCATCAGGTCTGTAGTCGCGCGTGCTTATGACCGATAATGGTATCGCTTGCTGACGATGTCTTTATCAATTGGGTGGTTAGTCCCATATCTGTAAGTCCAATGGAACTTTGGAATCAATACTTCTCGTCAGTTAATATGGCTGTGGTTATAGGCTCCGTCTCGTCTGTTTGGCGGCGCCGACCCAACTTGGAGGCAGGTTAAGAATGATAGCAGGGATGACTAGAACGCTGTCCGGACGTCTTTCTGTAATACTGACTATTGCTATGCTGGTGTCGATTGTATCTCCGGCATTCGCTGCGGACAAATCGAAACTCGAATCGGTGACGATATCCAGCGTTACCAATCTGGCTGGCGACACGCATATCAGCGCCGGTAAGGCCGAAGGCATAGCAGTTGGCGCAACCGGATCCATCCAGAGAGATGGCAAGGAAATAGCAAAATATAGAGTCGTGGATGTCAACTGGGGAATCTCCCGGATCAACGTATACGATCTACAGCAGGGATACACTGTCAAGGCGGGAGACCAAGCCCCGCTTATGAGCAATCCTGCAGGGCCTAAGTCCAAGTCATCTACTTGGAAAGTTATCGGCATCGTTGCCGCGGTAGGGCTTATTGCAGCACTGGCGAGCGGCGGTGGCGGAGGAGGGGGCGGCGGCCCGACTGCGGATACGATCACCCTCACCACCCAGAAAACAAGCGCTGTCGGTGGCGATGGTGAAGTGAAAGCCACTATCACGATAACGGCCAAGATCAACAAAGCCAACGGTGATGCCATTGAAGACGGCACTCTTGTTACTTTTAACACCACCGCGGGCACGCTCAATCACACCCAGACCCGTTCCTCAGCAGGGACCGCTGCGGCGATTTTGACTTACGATTCGGCCATTGACACCGCTCCGGAAGCGACGGTTACGGTCAGATGTGCGGGTAAATCTCAGAAGACTACGGTCTCGTTCACATCCAGCGTGGAACTAAATGCAAGCGCTAAGACCATTCAGATACTGGGCAGCGGCGGAGCAGTCACTCAGACTACGTTGGAAGCCACCTGCCTCGATATTCTGGGCAACCCGGCGACGAGTGGAAACGTGACTTTCAGCGCTACGTTCGGAGACATTGCCGATACCTCCCCTATCGGAGCTGGCGGCAAAGCGACCGCAACATACACAAGTGACCGCGCAGGCAAGGCTGTGGTCACTGCTAAATATCTAAATAGCACTGCCACTATCACTATTACGGTTCAAGCCGGGCCGCCTACCATTATAAACCTGTCCAGCAACGAACCCACGTTGCCCAGTGATGGCAACTCGTTGGCGAGAATCTCGGCTGAGGTCGGTGATGCGGGAGGGAATCCGGCTACGGACGGAACGGTTGTGAAGTTCTTCGTTGATCCTGACGGCGGCGGAGGCGGAAATGGCTCCATCACAGCTCAAGCCACCACTAAAAACGGTGTTGCGACGGCGAATCTGATAACCAAAGATGCAGGCGGCGTGAAGAGCTTGCCGGGTGTGGCTACGGTTAGAGCGCAGGTGTTGACGTCACAGCCGACCAATATTCCTGCCCCTGCAAGCGACTTGGAGAACACCATAACGGTCACGTTCACGCCAGTCGCGTCTACAGAGGTCGGCAGTGTGGGCTTGAATGCAGACAAAATGAACATCCGCAACGCCGTCGGCAACAAGACGAACCTTACGGCGTTGGTTACAACTACCGGGGGACTCACGATACCGAATGGCACGCAAGTGGTCTTTACAGCCACGCACGGCGCCATTTCTAACGTCACCACCACCGCCGGAGGCCAGGCAACGGCAGTGCTGAATGCAGATGGAAGCGCCGGTGATGGCAATGTTGTGGTTACAGCGACCGCTGGCGGCGTCACAAGCGCGCCTCTGACAATTATATTCTCTGGCCCTCCGGTTAGTGCCAACTGTACGTATGCTATTAGCCCTGCTTCCTTAGCCAAATCAGGCGGGCAGGCTACCATTACTATCACGGCTAAGGACGCCAATAATCATCCGATTGTTGATAACACGACAGTCAGTGCGGTTACCAGCAAGGGTACTATGCTATCCCATACCGCACAAACCAGTGATGGGGTGGCGTTGTTTACCTTGCAAACCAGCCTCGATTCCGCCAGCCCGACAGATCCGGGAGCTGGCGTTGTGACTGTCACCATCCCATCAGGCGGAGGAGGCTCCAACGTTACGCTCGAAGTGCCGTTTACGGTCCTTCCGTAGTTATATCTCTGGCCCGGTCAGATTTATGCTGGCCGGGCCGTTTGGAATATTGTGGCTATGCCCCTTTTAAGAGTATCGATAGTCCTGTTCGGGCTGTTAGTACTGTGCTCTGCAAGCGTTAGCGCGGCGGTTATGGTGTCAGTTGACGCCAACACGTCTCATATTCCTGCTGACGGAAGAAGCTACACGCAGATTCTTACCACTGCCCTCGACGAAACCGGCGCCCCCGTTCCGGATGGCACTGAGGTTCGACTGACCACCACTGCTGGAGACGTTTCCCCAGCCGTTTACACCACCGCAGGCCGGGCGATCGGAGTCTTGACATCCTCAACAGCCCCTCAAAGCGCCACGATTACGGCCCTGTGTAACGGGGCTGCGAACTCCACGCAGGTGGAGTTTATTTTGGTGTCTATGGAGGATGGGCAATCCACTGCAGATGGGACTATCTCTATGGCTGGCGGCTCACTTGCCTATTGTGTAGAGCGAGACACCGTCGTCGCCAGCAGCGGGGTTACTCTCGAGTATAAATCTATCTCAATAGAAGCTGACAGCATGCAGGTGATCCAGGGCGCAGGCAGGGTTCTTGCTCAGGGAAACGTCTCTATTCGCCACGGTGACACAACATTGATCTGTAACGAATGCGTCCTGGATACACGCTCCGATCGTATCCACATTCGCAACTTCGATGATGCGACTATTAAAACTGTCGATGCCGCGAAGTTAAAGCCGATTGCTGCAGATTCGTCAAACGTCGACGAGTCGATTTTTAGTCAGTCTCTTGACGTAAACGGAAGCACGTGGATCGTCTCGGAGCGACTGACTATTATCCCCAAGCAGAAGATTCTGTTCTTCAAGGCGTCGGTTTATGTGCGCGATTCCAAGGTTATGACTTTGCCGTACTATTCCTATAGCTACAAGGACCGGCAGTCGATCCTCCAGCAGGTGCGATATACCTCAAACGATGGCATGCTGGTCGACTTGCCGTTTTATTGCCAGCTTTCGGAGAATAGAGCCAGCGCAGTCAAGCTGCGATACTCCTCTGGCGACAACGAAAGCGGCGGCTATGCCCGTCCGAGAAAAGGCCCAAGTTTGGGTTTACAGCACGACTACCTCGCCGGTCGCGGAGGGTATGGCACTTTTTTTGTCGATTCGCTTGGCAACTCCAATCAGGCTTACGAACTTAGTCACCACCTCGAATACGGCAGCGCGACTCACAGCGGGCGGGCAGATTTCTCATCGAGATATCAGCCATCATCCAACTACGCCAGGGGGATCCACTACACCACGCTGAACGTCTACGGCAGCCTGCCCAAATACAGCTACACCGTGCTGGGCTACTACGGCGGCAGCAGGATTCAGAACAGTTTTATGCCCGGCGGATATATGGATCAATCGAACTTCTCGTTCAGGACGATGCTCAGGGCCAACAAGTCTATAGCTTCCACCCCGGTCGGCAGCGTATTTCCGAATCTCACTGTGGGATATGGCGTGCCCAGCGGCTCAAGATCGTCGTCTCTCTATCAATCCCTCGGTTTGACTGCCAACCGATCCAAACGTCTTCATGGCCCATTAAGCGTGTCGTTTGCCCAATCCGCCGCATTCACCGTCACGGCTGATGGCGATACGGGCACGGAGATGAGGTTCCGGCCCTCGCTGCGAACGCATTGGATGGGGGGCAGCGCCTCTGTCGGCTATAATCTAAATCTTCGAAGCGGCCTGAACAACACTTTATGGAGCCAGGGCAGGCATCAGATCGACACCAATCTGTTTTTTGATGTAGGCGACAGGCTCACGTGCAGTTCCTCGTTCGATTTCGGACTGGATTCCAGGAGAATGAACCTGTTTTCCACTGCTTCCTACAGGGCGGGAAGGCTATGGCAAATACGCACCAACTATGACCTATACAAATACAGCTACAACCTCGGCCCCAAATCCCTTACCTACAGCACATCCTATTTCCGCTTCGGAGTTTTTCGACCAGTCGGATTGTATGAGGTTGGGTTAGTATGGTCTCCCGACGGCCAGCAATACGGCACAATTAACCAGGGCAAACACCTCTGGTTGGAACTCAGCGCAGCAGGGTTTTAGCGATTAGAATTCACGCCCCCGTCCTCGCGCCACGTCAAATATACTCAACTCGCGGCCCACTCTTAGGCGCCGATCTGTCGTATCGGAACTCCGGATAACCCACTATCAAACAAGTCTGCACCTTGTGCCCGTGCGGCAGCCTCACCAGCATCTTCAAGGCTTTATCCATATTAACTGCGGCGGTTATAAACCCAACACAGCACGTCCCCAGCCCCAAACTCTCCGCTGCATACTGAATCAGCGACGCCGCATAAACCGAATCCTCGGCTCCGCACATATCCTCTTTGGTCGTATGCACAAGTATCGCGCAAGGGGCATTGTAGGTGACGAGGTTTATCTCGTCGCTGCCTCCGATATGATCCATCAGCGGCAGAAACATCTCCAATTCACGATACATATTCGGGTTAAAGAGCTTAAAAAAGAATCTGCCAACCGGCTTTCGCATCATATTTGCAATATCTGCTATCCGCCTGGTTATTCTACCGGCGATTTCGTCGAGGATCTGTCTGTCGGTGATCACTGTATATCGCACATTCCCTCGATTTATCCCGTTCGGAGCTTGCACTGCAGCCGCCAGCAGCTTATCTATCACCTCTCGTGGCACATCTTTATCCACATACTCCCGCCTGGAACGTCGCATTTTCAGAAAACTCATCAATTGGTCGTAGCTCGGCCGGGCGGATTCATCCAAAGGGTCGCTGTCCGACAATGCAACGTTCGGGTGGTCGATGGCGTCGGTTGGACAGGCGGCGATGCAGTGGCCGCATTTTGCGCACATTACGGGGGCATCAAGAGTAGCTACCTCGCCGTCTTTCTGGGGGATAAAGTTCACAAAACACACCCGCACGCACCTCAGGCAGTATGTGCATTTAGACTCGTCGATTCTAATTTTTTCAGCCGTCAATTCTCCGTCTTCTCTTTCTCCGCAGCAACAGGTTCCTTAGGCAGTGGCAGGGCCAACAACGCCTTTCCACGCTGCAGAGCTTTGGAGTGCTCTTCAGCGGCGTAGGCTCGCTCAATTTCATCAAATTGCAGCACATCCCAGGATTGCCCGTCACACACGGGCCACAGAGAAGCCACCGCTCCACTATTTAACAACACCACCTTATCGCGACCGATACTTTTGACCAGCTTATATATCTCGCCGCACAGGTTATCGAGTTGGTTCGTGTTGCTTATCGAGGAATGAGGGTGCTCATGTCTGGAGAATTTCGGGCCGTTGCAGTCCGGAATCGGGACCACGCCATCAAGCAGCAATCCATCCGCACCCAGGTTCATCACATTGCAGACCGCCGTCAGCAGTGCTTCTCGCAAATCCGGCTGATGCAGGCAACTCAATGTGCCTTGAGCATACTTCTTTACCTCGCCGTCCGCGCCGATGCACGCCCAATTGGGGTGCTTTTCAATATCCAGTAATCCATCCGGGTCCGCTTCATTTTGCTTCTGTGGATCAGGCAAATGGGTCAGGTTGAGGCGAACAATTGCCTTAGCGTTTTTGCCATGAACCTTATCAATAGCGGCCTGTTGTGCAGGAACCCCAAGCACTATCGAACCCGGTTCAATTTCATCCCCCCATCTTAGCATATTGGGGCCAATGCTAAGCCATTTGGGCGCTGGGGTACCGTATTCTTTGGTTACGGTCTTTTTTCGCGTAAGCGCCGGGATATTTCGGCTGCGGGCAGAGTTGAACGCCGATGTCGCCCTGGCGTAATTATTTGCGTCTGTAAAACCAATGCCTATATCAAGAGTCTCTTCGCTTCGCAGATAACGATACCTCGGCAGGGCTTCGATAAACGGCGATTTTCCGACGAAGCCGATCACGCCATTGGTAAACACCGACACGCCGCCGTCCTCAAGTGGAAACCACGCCCAATCCTTGCATCGCAGAACGCTCTCTGATGGCCGAGTTGATTCCGCCCCAGGCCCGTTGCCCATTTTGACGCGGTCGAACGCGTCTTTAGACATCCATCGGAAATAGTCCCTGTTGCTTGAAAACGATGCGGATAGGCTGCTGGTTACAAACACCCCATCAATTCCCGAATAGGCGTCTATATGTATCCTGAGTTTACGACCATCCGTTGTCGGAAAGACGATCAGCGCCGCCACCGAGTCCTTACTCTGATAAGTCTTAGGAGCAGACTCAGTCGCCAGCAGTCTTCCACCGTCCGGGTATTCAATCTCAGGGCTCAGTTCGATTTTTCCGGTAGGAGAATCAAACGTCAACGAGGCATCGCCAAGCCCAACTGTCAACGATTGTTCTCCAGACCTGACAGCAACACTATCTTGCGAGACATCCAGCCCCAACCCAGTCGCGCAGTAGCCAACTGTCGAATAGCCAGCAATAAATAACCAGATAACGACCCCATATAGTCGATTCATAATGAGTCGAGTGTACACCAAGCCGTTTGTCAGGTCAAATAATACCGGTCACGAGTTGTCAGACTTCTATACCCACTGCCTTTTCGGGTATATGCACCTCGCATATATCGCTCAATCGCTCTTTATATATCTCCGGGTGCTCGGTGTGCACCGGGATCAGCATCTTCGGTCTGATGGTCTGCACTACCTGCATCAGGTCGCTGCCGGAAGCGTGCCCGGAGACGTGAAAAGCGTTGCCGTGCTCCGCCTCTCCGCCGATGAAGCGCACCCCGAAGTGATTCAACCAGTTGCGTAACCGCTGTTCGTCGACCACCATCTCCTCATTAAAAGCCTCACAATTCGACGATATCCAGATAGAGCCTGGCACTGGGCGAATGTAGGGCAACTCGTTGACGTCGAAGAAGCTGAGACAGCAGATATACTTATCCTGATTAGCACTCAGTTGATTCGGAGACAGCAGCAGATTCTCGTATTTCTCCCAGATTTGTTTCTGCCATTTCTTACTGGACGCCGCGTATTTTGTGTATATGCGAATCGACCCGCTGTCGAGTTGCGGCACAACCTGCGATCCTCCCGCAGCACGAATTGCATCGAGCAGATACGCGTCGCCGGGCAAAATAGCCAACTCTCGTCCGCTCTGTTTTGCGATTTCCAGAAAACTGATCAACCGCTCGACGTTGCGAGGCCCGAAATCCGCCACCACCAACCCCGAACAACCGCGAACCGCCTCGAGACACGTATCTTTAACAGATGTCTCTGTCCGGTTGCTATCCGATGTTATACGTGTGCCCTCCAATATCAACGCAACCGGCTGCAGTTTTGCCGCGGCCTCCGCGAATTGCCGACTGTAGTCGCCATAATTTCCGTGATATCGGATATCTCCCGAATATACCACCCACCCGGCGCTCGTCTCCACAGCCCAGGCCGTTGCTCCATATAACGAGTGATCTACAGGAAAACTGAGCACTTTCAGTCCTGCGCATTTGTCTGCCGTCTCCCAACCAAGCGCCTCCAAATCCCTGGCATCCGGAGTGCTCGTCCACAAATCAGCGAAGCCCGCGCCGGGATCGCCCGTCAAGTGATACTTTCTACCGACGTGAGGATGGGTTTTCCAGTGCGGCGAACTCAGCCCTTCTCCATCTTTATCCTCGCGGCTGACGTAATAGCAATACTCAGCGGATGTCGGGCTGGCGCCGGTATCCTGAAGCGCTCGGGATATCGCGGCGGTCACAGGGGAACAATAAATAGGAATATCGGCGCGAAGGTGATGTATTGCGCCGATATGATCCACGTGAGCGTGCGATACCAGCACCCCGCCGATTTCACCGATTTCTGAGGTCTCCAGGCTATGCCACGGATCGCACAGCTCGCTCACCATATCTTCACGATACAGGTCCACAAAAGGCGGCAGCAGCCCCAACTGCAGTGGTTCATAGATTCCTGCCAAAGTTTTGGGCTGTATAAATTCTTCGTAATAGTGCCCTTCGGCCCCGAAGTTTTTGCCGAAGTCGAAAAACAGCCGCGCATCGCCATCTTCCAGCAGAATCTTATTCCCGCCAATGCAGTTTACTCCGTCATAACAAGTAATTCGAGCCATTTTCCTCCCTCTTTCTTCCCAACACGATAGGTGTCAACTTCCGAATTACCGCCGAACAACCCCTCCCGGTAATTCCGTCCACCTCCTCCGTCATTCCGACCACCTCTCCCCGCCACTTCGTCCACCACCCCGTCATTCCGACCACCTCCCCCGTCATTTCGAGCGCCCACCCCCGTCATTCCGAGCGCAGCGAGGAATCTGCTTTTTCCGGAACCAGACATCGCCTTCGTGGGCGGTGTGCGACAGAGGCCGGCCCCTATATTTTGATTCGGCAGATACCTGCATTTCGCTCCGCACTCAACACACTCCTTCTCCCACCTTAATTCCAGTTCCTGCGCTTGCTCAGTTGTTTAGCTTACCGTGTCGTGAGGTAAATAGACTGTGGACACCTTTATGGGATAAGAGAGGTGATTGCAATGCGGGAACTGGATCGGATTATGTTACCGCAGACGGAAGAAGTAGGCGAATTCCCTCTGCCGGTGGCCGAGGATTGGGATGAACTGGTTCAAAAGTCCAAAAAGATGTGCGATTTGATCGACAAACATCTGGACTTCGAGTCTAAATTGCAGGGTAGAGAACTGAGACCAATGACCCTCTGTCCGGAACAGAAGGTCAGTCTTATCAGCGACCTTGCCGCAGTCTGAAAACGGATAATGAAATGAAAAAGCTGTTTCCAGATGCGCCGGATGTGCCGCAGAGCGTGGCCAATCGGGCTTCGAAGATATTGGAAAAATATCTTAGAATGCACAGGGTGGAAAGGGCAAAAGACCTCCCTGAAGAAGCCAGGGTTCGGCTATATCGAGACCTGCGGTTTTTCCTGGATAGCGGCGGGCAGCCGTCTGATCCGGGAACGGGTGGAGTGATGTCCGGTGTGGGTCGCTTCTGTTCCAGGCTTTGGAGCAAGATTGAGGACTTCCTGAGCATGTATGAGAGCAGCAGGCCCACCGGGCCAATTGGTATTCTTGCGTTGGCTGGATACGGAGAAGCGGCTCGGATAGCGGCGATGCCGTGGAGTTTGAAGTTAACGGATAACTCAGAACAAGACTGATACCGGATGGTCTATAGCTGCGGCCGGTTGAGCCACAAACTCAGCCGGCCGTCGACTTTTTGACCATTTTCCGTGTATTCAGAAACAATTCGCGCTGTGCAGTTGACGGCCGAATAGATGTTCTCATACAATGCAATTGTTATGCACCAAAGCATCCGCAAGCTACTCGGGCCAAATGGGCGATTCGCCAGGCTGTGCCAGGGTTATGAACATAGAGAAGAGCAAGTGCAGATGGCCGAGGCGGTCACCGATGCGCTGCTGCACAAAGAGCACTTATTGGTCGAGGCAGGCACTGGCGTCGGCAAATCGGTAGCCTATCTCGTACCTGCGATACTCCACGCCGTTTCGAGCGCGCCGGTTGTCGTCAGCACACACACCATTAACCTCCAAAGCCAGCTTATTAACAACGACATTCCACTGATGACCACGGTGCTCAAAAGCCATCCTTTCAAGTGCGCGTTGATGAAAGGCCGGGGTAATTTTGTGTGCTTGCAGGAACTTGACCACGCGCAGGCCGCACTGCCTTATGAGGACTCCAACCTCGATCGACTCCTGAAGTGGGCCGCAGAGACGGAGACGGGGGATATAGCCGAACTGGACTTCAACTACCCGGAGTGGAGCGAAGTCTGCTGCAACGGCGATACGTGCAAGGGCAAAGACTGCCCATATAACGCCGAACAATGCTTCTATTATAAGCACAAACGCGAAGCCGCCGCCGCGGATATTGTGATCGTGAACCATGCCCTTTTCTTCGCAGATTTAAGCGTGAGAATGGTCAACCCGCGCGAGGCTATACTGCCGGATTACGGCGCCATTATCTTCGACGAGGCCCATCATCTGGAGGACGTCGCTACCTCCAGCTTCGGAGTGGAGCTTGCCAATCACAGAGTTCCGATGCTGTTGAATCGAATAAGAAAACGCCGCGACATCGCTATTTCGGCGGGGGAATTGCAGTTTATCGACACGGTGAACAGCAGCCTGTTCGAGGCGTTTAATCGATATCCCAAATCAGAATACTTCTTTGATGAGATATACGAGTCCGAAGGAAAGGGTAGGGTAGAGGAGATCGCCACAGAGCTTGTAACCGTGCTCGACGGCCTCAGCACCCAGCTTCTCGAACAGGACACCGACGGCAGGCCGGAGTTCAAAGATCGGTTGGACGGATATCGCAATATCATCGCCCGTATCCGCGGAGAGCTTTCCGAGCTATTTTTCACCCAGGAACAAGGGTATTTCAGATGGGCAGAGAAGCAAACCAGCGGCAAGTTCAATCATTGCTATCTGCATTTGACGCCTGTAAATGTTTCTGAGACGTTCAGAGAGGCTCTGTGGGATTCGGTCGATTCCATCATTTGCACCTCCGCCACCCTCTCAAACTCTGGCACTTTTTGTTACATTAAGAGCAGATTGGGGGCCAGGTTAGAGGGCAAATCTGAGGACGAATCTGGTAGCTCGCCATCTCACACCATAAATGAGTTGATCGTCGGTTCGCCATTCGATTTTATGTCTCAGAGTATGCTTTACGTTCCGGCAGACCTCGAGCCCCCATCCGGCTCCGACGAATACGCCGACTCACTGGCCGCCCGAATGCGGGAGATTTTAATGGCCACCAACGGCCGCGCGTTCATGCTGTTCACATCGTATCGAATGATGCATGCGGTATTGGAACGGATAATAGACGAGGTGCCTTACAGGCTGCTGGTGCAGGGAGATATGTCTAACGAGCGGCTAATCAATGAGTTCCGGGAGGACCCGGGAGCCTGTCTGATGGGAGTTCATTCCTTTTGGGAGGGCGTGGACGTGCGAGGAGAGAGGCTCAGTTGCGTGATTATCGACAAGCTTCCCTTCGCAGTGCCGGACACGCCGACTAATAAAGCGCGCTGCGAGTGCATCGAGGCCGAGGGCGGCAACTGGTTCACGGAATATGCCATTCCCCAGGCTCAGATAAGATTAAAGCAGGGCTTCGGCAGGCTGATTCGCACGAAAAGCGACTATGGCATCGTCGCAATTTTAGATTCGCGCATCCACACAAAGCGCTACGGCAAGGACTTTCTACGGTACCTGCCCCGCTGTAAAGGCACGAAAAGCGTATCCAAAATCAGGGATTTTCTTGCGGCATTCGAGCCTTACGACGGCCTGGACTTCTCAATAGCAGAGCAGCCCAAAACGTAGCGGGTATGTGCCTCTACTCCTGCATTTTCTGCAGCACCATTGCCGCTCCGCCGAGAACCCCCGCATCATCGCCGAGATCAGCCGGCAGGATCTGGCACGCTTGCAGAGCCGGATACAGCGCATTTACCTCAATAGTTCGTCGAATCGGTCCGAACAATAGCTCCCCAGCCTGTGCGATTCCGCCGCCGATAACGATTTTGTCCGGGTTAAGAATATTTAAAGCATTAGCCACGGCGATTCCAAGATAGTAACCGACTTCCTCGTAGGTCTCTATCGACACTTCATCGCCCTCCGAGGCGGCTTCAGCGATCATCCTTGGTGTGATATATCGCAAATCGTGGCCGGATTTTTCGATCAAAGAGGTATGCCTGCCTGCGTGAGCCTTGCGTGCGGCTCGGTCTATAATCGCATCTCTTCTACACAGCGACTCCACACAACCATATCTCCCGCAACTGCACCTCGGCCCGTCCGCCAAAATGATATGATGCCCCATCTCCGGCGCCGTCTCCGTAACCCCAAGGTAGCTGCGGCCGTTAATCACCAGCCCGCTGCCGATACCCGTCCCCAGGGTAAACATCACCATCACCTTAGCGCCCTTGCCCGCGCCGAATGCATACTCGCCGAATGCGGCCACGTTCGCGTCGTTGCCCATATATGCAGGAATCCCGAGTTTATCCATGATCGGCGCCAGAAGCTGGACGTCGTTCCAGTCCTTGAAATTCGGCGACCAGACTACTATGCCTTCCTCGCTTTTATGTGTGCCCGGAACTCCCATCCCCACGCCTGCAGCGTCCTTTAAGTCGACCGAAGCGTCCTTTGCGGCCATTTTAACGGCCTTGACGATCTGAGCAACGGTGAACTCCAGTCCTTCCATTGCCTTAGAATCCGTCCGCCCATCCCCGACAATTTTGCCGTCTCGGTCTACTATCGCCGCGCGAACATTGGTCCCGCCAAGATCAACGCCTATCACATATTTGGCATCCGTGTTGAGTTGCATCACAAACCTCGCTGAAGTCGCTAACGTAGTATATCCACGGGCAGCCATTGGTGTCAAACCCGCCGGCCAGAAAAGGGGAAAACGCGGCGAGGTTGAAAGTAGTGGCCGGGCCTCTGTCCCGGCCATTTTAGGGTTGGTTATTTCGGTTGCAGGCAATCGAAATCATGACCGAAGGTCACGCGATGATTGATCGGACTTCGAACGTCTGACCTCGGACAACGAAAAAGCAGATTTCTCGCTGCGCTCGAAATGACGGGGGTGGGGTGGTCGAAATGACAGGGGTAGTCAAAATGACATGGGTGCGTCGATATGACGGAGGCGTGATAATTCACTATTTCCTCTTCATCGCCATCAGCACGGCCATTAGCACCACAAACACCCCAAAGGCGATCTTCAACCTGCCTGGGTCAATGGCATTAGCCACACAAGACCCGGCCACTCCGCCGACAATCGCCCCGGCAGAGGTCCATTTAGCTACGGTCAAATCGACGTTTCCCAGTTTGTTATGCTTCAGCATCCCGGTGAACGCTATCGGCATCATCGCTGCTAATGATATGCCCTGCGCAGGTTGCTGAGGCAGGCGCAGAAGCATCGTTAGCATCGGCACCATAATAATACCTCCGCCCACGCCCAGCAGCGCGCTCAGAAATCCCGTCAGCACCCCTGTCCCAAGAGCCAGCCACAACCCTGCAAGGCTGAAGCTCAATCCAACCGTCGCGGCAGCCGGCTGAGTCAGACCCACAGAGATGTCGTGCAGCATCTTATAGCCATCAAGGCTCATCTTTAGCCCCGCAGCCAGCAGAAATATGCTGAACATCCTGCGCAACGCCACGCTCTTGATTTTATTTACAACTGCGCCGCCGATCATCGCCCCCAACACTCCTCCAATCGCAATTTGAAGAGCCAGCATCAGGTCGATGTGATGATGAAAAGAGTAGGTGATGACGCTTGATACGCTCATAGCAAGCACCACAGCCAGACTGGTCCCGTGCGCTTTATGCTGCTCAAAGGCCAGAAAAAAGACCAGCGCCGGCACCACAAACGCCCCTCCGCCAAGCCCCAAAAGCCCGCCGAGTGCGCCGCTGCACAACCCAATTCCAATCAATATCGCCATCGTGCGATAGCGAGTTCGTGTTTTGAGAACCTCTAACATTAGAAGAAAACTGGCACAAGTTCTGCGCCGAGGTAATAATCCTTATCTATAGTATATGCTTTTATCCTGAACAGTTTTAACGGCTGCCAGCCGACTGCGCCATTCAGGTTGTGGCTGTCGTATTCGCCCTGCACAAAAAATTTACCAGGCAGTTTCGCTTCAAATCCCGCAAACGGCCCCCGTATTCCGAATAACCCCAGCCCCATGGTAGCAGCGAAGTCCTTGATAAAAACGGATGACTTGCCAATGGGAAGATGCCGGGTTATCACACCATAAACCCCTATTCCGTCGTCGGACTGATTCCCCGCGTCGCTGATCCCAAACGCCACCGCCGGGTTAAACGAGGTTTCAGGCAGAAAACTCCACTGCGCTCCCACAATATTATCCGCCCTGGAATCGTGCTTTTCCAAGCGCAAAACATTTAGCTCATACTGCTGAAGCCCTGTGCCAAGTCTAAACAGCCGACCGTTGGAGCCATCCGATCTCCAGGCCGCCTCAGCCCGATATTGCCCAGTTGTAAGTGTATTAGCTGTAGGGGAGAGAATCAGAGGATCCGCACAAATCCCAAGCGACAGACCGGACATAAACAGCCCAACCAACGCAGCGGTAAATAGTTTTTTTCTCATATTAGTAATCCGTTCATTTCCCGCGCCCTCATTATACTTTTGACGGCACGTTTCGCGGAGTCTTGCCCAGGCGCTTTGCCTGTGTTGACTATCGCCACGAATTCCACAGTGTGAGGTCTTGGAGAGGGTCTCTGGCTGCTGACTCGATAGCGCTTATACGGCCTGCACAAAACCGACAAATCGCCCCGGCTCGCCAATACACCAAACATATCCGCTAAGTCTATTATACCATCCGTCGAGTAGCTGACCAAAATCCGCCTGGCCTTCAACGACCCTATAAGCCCCTCAAATGCCTCCAGAGCCGTCGACTTATAGCAATAACCGCTGCGCCTGAGCGTGCGCCAATCCTTACGAATCGCGGCCTTGTCCCGCTCCCCATTGCCGGATATGGTCGGGTTAATCTGCGGCTTGTCCCACAGCGCGACGGTGTTAAGCAAATGATAGTTTGCGCCATATTGATGCTGATTATAGGGTGGGTCAAGATAAGCTATATCGCAGTCTATCTCCCTTGCCAACTGCATCGCATCTGCGGCATAGACCAGATTCTCCTCGCCGTTGTCATACAGCTCCGGCGCGGTCAGGGTCAGGGCGCTGCGGATGCGATACCACGCCGTCTTAGTCGACCCTCCCCATCCGTTATGAAAACCTTTAAATACCCCCGAAGTGTTGCTGCAATACGACGCTTGATATATCAACGGCGCAAGCAGCGCGGCCTCTTCATGATCATCTAACTTGCCGCTATCCCGCCACTCTCGGATACGCTCCCTAATCGCGTCGATTTTACGGCCGTTATATTGAGTATAAAACATGCGCTCGGTGGAGGTATCATAGTTTTCGTCATCTGCCGGGCAGTAATGCTCAGCGATATACCCACGCACCCCACGCAGCGAGTTAAGCTCGGCGATGGCTTTCTCCAACCCCCCGAACTCGTTGAAAGCAGGGGCGTGATTTATTGCGATGTAGGCCGAGTTGATCCTCTCCGAGTAAGGCTCCCAGTCGTTGGCGATAACCCGGAACCCCATTGTTTTCGCCAGCCTCGACACCACCCCGCTGCCGGCAAATACATCGAAAAAAGTGCCGCTTTGTATTCCGCTGGCGTTGACGGCCTCAGCGATCAGAGGCAGCAGCTTGCGTTTATTGCCGATATACGGAATGAGTTGGTCGGTCAGATATGATTTCCGGGTCTCTATCATTTTTTCGAAACGGGGGAAAATATCGCATCAAAGCAGTTACCATCCGCAGCCAGCGTCTTAATCTTTCCGGACTCCACATCCACAGCCACCACGCTCTTCTTCTTAGTTTTTGCGTCGGTTTTGGTGGCAAGAATGGTCTGGCCGTCAGATGAAAAGACCGGGTTTTCAAAGACACCCTTACACAACATACCTGCTTCACCGGATGTCGTGTCGACCTTAATCAGCCCCTGCGCCTGATCCCCCTTCTTCTCCGCAAATGGGGCTACTATCACATCACCGTCCGGGGATATGCCAGGCGCGCCAAACTCCGCCGACGGCCTCATCACCAGCGCTTTAAGCCGTTCCGAGTCAGGCTCAAAAGTCGCCACCCCCGCCACCGGATCATCTCCGATCTGCACAAATGTCACGGCAAAGGTCGAGGTATCAGCGGCGCATTGCAGGCCGGTAATGCTCACCGGCGTATTGTGTGGGATCAGATACACTGGCTCGCCCTCCAATTCCGGCAGAGAAGTAAGCGCATCCATCAGTTGACTCTGGCTGGACACTCCGGCCATGCTGTCGTTATCCGCCCCCCACGCATAGACCGAATACATCGGTATCTGTCCTCGCTCCAGCGAATCCTGCATGCCAAGCGCCATTTCTTCGTGAGTCGGCAGCACGGGGTCGGGGTTGGAGCCGCTTAGCTCCGCCACCCACACCCTGCCTGATTCTATATACGAAAGACGCTTTCCATCCGGGCTGAAACCAGGCTGGCGTTTCGAGCCGGTAGACGAGGTGAGCGCATAAGGCTTGCCGCCCCCGGCTCCGACAGCCATAACCTGGCTGACCGAGCCGACCATCCCTACAAAAGCCACCCTGTTGCCAGCCGACGATATCGCCGGTGCCGACAGCACCTTGGCTTCAGATGTTAACTGCTGCTGGTCGGTGCCGTCCAGATTCATCGTGTAAATCTCATTTGTGCCCGACCGATCGGAGACGAAGATTATCTTATCCAGCATCCGCCCGCCGGTGAACCACGGCAGGCCCCACTGTTCGAGCTTGCCGCTGACCCCAGCCAGCACTGTCCCCAGCACCAGCGCGATCAGCAAAATCACCAGGATCCCCTTCAATTCGGGGGTTTGAATTATGCGCATATTCTTCAATCGGCTGCCGACGCAGCCTGTCTCTTTCTAATTACTCTTCCTGCAAGCTCACAGGTCAACTCGCCACTCTCAATACTTAGCCTGCCATTGACAAATACGTATTCTATGCCGACTGCGTTCTGGTGCGGGTCCTTAAAAGTCGCCATATCCTTTACTTTATCAGCGTCAAACAACACCAAATCCGCCCAGTTGCCGACCTTAATCGCTCCTCTATCCGCCAATCCCAGCTTCCTCGCCGAAAGCAGAGTCATCTTATATATTGCGGTCTCAAGCGGAATCACGCCGCGCTCCCGCACATAATATCCCAACACACGTGGGAACGTGCCGAATGCGCGAGGATGCGGTTTACCAGCGGACAGCGGGCCGGAAGTAGAACGAGCCCCCGCGTCGCTGCCCACCATCACGATATCGCTTTTCATAACCGTCTCCACGTCCTCTTCGCACATCCCGAACTGGACCATAGACACGGCGATTTCTTCCTCTATCAGCAGATCAACAGCAGCCTCAGCGCCGTTTACTCCTCTTTTAGCAGCGATCTCACCCACAGTCAACCCTTCGCAATCGCGGTTCTTGTCGGTGCGCACCCCGCTGATCAGTATATCGTCCCACGAGCCTTTCGCTCCGAACATCTTTTTGGCGCTCTGGTCGATCAGATACTCGATCCACTCCTGTCGCTTGCTCTTCAGCGACTCCAGCATCACCTCTCGGCCGCCGTCGAGCAGTTCTTTGGGCAATAAGATGTTAAGCGAGGTAGCGGTTGCTATGTATGGATACTGATCCGAGTTTACATCCAGCCCCTCTTTACGTGCTTGTATGACCGCCGCCAGTGAATCCTTAACCTTTCCCCAGTTAGAACCCCCGCACGCCTTATGATGAGAGGTCTGCACCGCAACTTTCGCCTCTCTTCCGATAGCTATAGCCTCTTCGACTGCTTCGACCAGTTCATCTCTTTCACTTCGAATATGACTGGCATAAACCCCGTTATACGGCGCGATACCCTTGCTGACCTCGATCAATTCGTTTGTATCAGCAAAGCAGCCCGGCGAATATATCAACCCCGTGGATATTCCGAACGCCCCAGCCCGCATAGCATCGGCTGCCAATTCCCTCATCCGGGCAAGTTCCTCAGTCGTCGCAGGTCGATCTTCGAGCCCCACGACCGCTTCCCGCAGGTTGCCGTGTCCGACCAGAGTGGTGAAATTGACTCCTATGGGACGCTTCTCCAAAGCGGTCAAATAATCGTCCATAGTCACCCAGTCGTCTGCGATGTCGTACTTTTTACGCCAATTCGCTAGACGCTCACGACCAGGCTCGTCCATCACCGGAGCCCCGGAATCTCCGCAGTTACCGCAGACTTCA
The DNA here is from genome assembly GCA_964494345.1 of uncultured bacterium. Classification (GTDB taxonomy): domain Bacteria; phylum Armatimonadota; class UBA5829; order UBA5829; family UBA5829; genus DTKD01. Next base: position 19,893 of record CAZBSI010000005.1, on the reverse strand, counting down.
AGGGTCACGCCCTGCGTTATTTTACTCTCGGCACGAGGGTCTACGAACAGGTTGGAGTCCGTATGCGAGTGCATATCTATGAACCCCGGAGCCAACACCAGCCCCGAGCCATCAATCTCTCTCGCGGCGCTTCCTTCCACCTCACCGCAAGCCGCGATCCTGCCGTCTTTAACCGCGACATCCCCCTCATAAGCCGGCTTCCCGGTTCCATCCACGATCATCGCTTTTCGGATTATATAATCGAACATAACTAGCCTCCAGGCACACCTTATTCGCCAGCTCGACAGATTCCTTGGTTTCGGTTATCGGTTATCGGTTGACGGTTATCGGTTGTTGGTTACCAAATCTTGTCATTTCGAGCGCAGCGAGAAATCTGCTTTTCCCGTGATCCGATGTCTGCCGTCCGCCGTCCGATCTTCTACACTATGGCCCTCGCCTTCCCTACTTCCGCCAACTCGTATTCGGCAAGAACTTCTTAAACGCCGCGATCTCGTCTCGCAGTTCCGCAGCTCTCTCAAAATCGAGGTCCTTGGCGGCTTTTTTCATATCTCGTTCCATCTGTGTTATCTGCGAAAGCAGTTCGTCCAGCGCCAGCGTCTCCGGCCGCCGCAATTTGTCCGGTTTTCCAGTTGCAGTGTCCGTCGACCCTATCTCGATGAGATCACGAATGGCCTTAGCGATAGTCGTCGGCGTGATCCCATTAGCCTCGTTATATTCCATCTGAATTTTGCGACGGCGATTGGTCTCATCAATCGCTTTGCGCATCGAGTCGGTCACATTATCCGCATACATAATGACCTTCCCCGACACATTTCGCGCAGCACGCCCCATAGTCTGGATCAGAGACCTCTCATCGCGTAAAAAACCCTCTTTATCCGCATCCAGCACCGCCACCAGCGACACCTCCGGCAGATCCAATCCCTCTCGCAGCAGGTTTATACCGACGAGTGCGTCATACACCCCCAGCCGAAGATCACGCAGTATCTCCGTGCGCTCCATCGTCTTTATTTCCGAGTGAAGATAATCGACTTTAAGCCCCAAATCAAGCAGATATGAGCTTAGATCCTCCGCCATTTTCTTGGTCAGCGTGGTCACCAAAACCCGCTCACCCTTTTCCGCACGCAGTTTTATTTCGCCAATAAGGTCGTCTATCTGCCCACTCGTCGGCCGCACCTCCACCTCAGGGTCCAGAAGCCCCGTTGGCCGAATAAGCTGCTCCGCCACACGTGTGCTATGCTTGACCTCATAAGGGCCAGGGGTAGCGGATACGAAAATGGCCTGATTGACCAGCTTTTCAAATTCGTTGAATTTAAGAGGCCGGTTGTCCAGGGCCGACGGCAGCCGGAACCCATACTCCACCAGCACCTCTTTACGAGACCTGTCCCCAGCATACATCCCACGCAACTGCGGTATCGTCTGATGGCTTTCGTCCAAAAACAACAAAAAATCATCCGGGAAATACTCCACCAGCGTATGCGGAGTGCTGCCCGGCGCACGCCCGTCAATTATCCTTGAATAGTTCTCGATACCGTTACAGTAGCCGAGTTCCCTCAGCATCTCCATATCGAACTGGGTACGCTGCCTGATCCGCTGCGCCTCGATCAGTCGCCCGTTTCTCTCGAAATAAGCGACCCTGTCCTCCATCTCCTCCTCGATCTCTGCCAATGAACGCTCAATATTGGCCACGGAGGATACAAAGTGCGTGGCAGGAAAGACAGTCAAATTCTTCTGCGTGCTCATTATCTCCCCGGTTATGGGGTCCACCACGCTGATCTTCTCCACCTCATCGCCGAAAAAGCCGACTCTGGTGATAACTTCCTCATCTATCGGCTGAATCTCAAGCACATCTCCACGCACTCGGAACGTGCCTCGGCCAAGGGCGATATCGTTACGGGTGAACTGCATATTTATTAGCTTGCGAAGAATATCCTGCCGCTCGTAGGTCTCGCCGACGCGGATATTGAGTATGGTCTCGGAGTAGCTCTCCTTGGAACCGATGCCGAATATGCAGCTCACACTCGCCACCACAAGCACGTCGCGGCGCTCTATCACCGCTTGCGTTGCGGAGTGGCGAAGTCGGTCGATCTCATCGTTGACTGATGAGTCCTTTTCTATATATGTATCTGTCTGCGGAACATAGGCTTCGGGCAGATAATAGTCGTAGTAGCTGACGAAATACTCTACTGCGTTGTCCGGGAAGAACTCCCGAAACTCCGAACAAAGCTGTGCCGCCAGAGTCTTGTTGTGCGCAAGCACGAGGGTCGGTTTGTTAATGGCCTGGATGATGTTGGCCATCGTGAAGGTCTTGCCGGAGCCTGTCACTCCCAGAAGTGTCTGAAATTTATGGCCCGTCCGAACGCCGTCGACGAGTTCCTCAATGGCGCGTGGCTGATCCCCGGTAGGCTGATATTCCGCCTTGATTTTGAATTCTCGCATAAGTTCATGATAAAACGCGCCCGGCCTACGGTCAAGCTGAACGCGCCTAGAACCGGAATGTGGAGAACTCCAGACGGAAGCGCTTCCTCGAAGACGACCATATTACGCTTACATCCTGTTTGCCGATCAGTTTGCTTATCGCGTACTCCGCCTCGGGGTAGCTGTAGTCCTCGAACTCCTGATAGGTACCGAGCACGCCAAAGCTCCAGGTTGGCGCGAATGTGTAGTGCAATGAGCCAAAAGCGCTCAGGTTGTTATCGGTGATTTCTTTAGTAGCATAAGCGTACAGGTTCCACTTTTCAGAGGGGTTAAGGTTAATATTCGCGCTCAATCTGTGTCGGCTGTAACCTTCGCCCGTTGTGCCCCAGGAATATGTATAGCCAAGCCCCATCGAACTCGATCCGCCCAGGCTGCGATACAACGCCGCGTCAGCCATCAGCGAGCTTCCCTTATAGCTCCCCCAGTTCTGCCCTGATATTAGAGAAGTATTAAGTGTTCCCAGCTTCGACATAGCTATTGGTTTTCCATAAACCTGCAGGCCCAACCCCCCGCCGAACCGATCCTGCATAGAGCTATCCGCGCTGATTCGGGAGATAATCGAGTAGTTAAACGCCCCGCCCATAGCAGACCGCGACCTCGACTGCACATAGGCATCCGTCGCCAGGGAGCTTCCGCTGGTCAATTTACTGGCGCGCCCGTTTACGGACAGGGTATACTGCGGCAGCGTTCGGCTGAAGTTCATTGTGCCGAACAGGTTTTTATGCGATGGAAAGTCGACGTAGGTGTAGAGCTGAGAATCGTTGTTGAACTCTTTTCGCTGAGTCCACCTGGCCCCCCAGTCCTTGGCCGATGTGATCCTTCTCAACAGGAAAGTGCCGTCTGTCGAGCCGCCGGAGTTGTAGTCCTGTTCGAGGTCGAGCTGCCAGCCCGGTTGAGCCGAATAGGATCCCCAGCTTCCGACCTCGGAGTGTCTTAGTCGAAATGCGCCGGTGCTGGATGGGGTAAGGGAATAGTAAAACGGCAGATCCAGACGCAGCCCAGAGGTGCCGTAGGTCAACATCTGACTCGGCGCGCCAGCCCCTGAGCGTAGTTGTATCACGTGCATGGGAATGCTGACTATTTTTGTGCCGTCCATATAGAAAGTGGCCTTTTTGAATTTGACCTCTTCTCCGGGTCGGATGAAAATGCTGGCGGCTTTTATAAAAGTCGAAGCCTCACCGACAGGGCTGTAGTCCAGATTGCGCTTCAGGTCGACATCGTCGGTGGCAGGCTCGCAGAACATATCCCGGCCTCTGAACGCCATTCGTTTTGCCCCGTCTTCGGCTGGCGTCAGCAGAATCCCCCGCATAGTCGTGAAATCGTAATAAAGCCTGCTCGCCTCAATGCGAACATCCCCTCGCTGCAAAACTATATTCTCCGCCCCCATCTTGCCCTTGGCCCGCAGGGTGTTGGTGCGCAGATCAATTTGTGCCTCTTCGGCGGTGATGGTCAAGCCGCGATGTGCGATAGTGACCCCTCCGGCTGAGTCAACTATCCTACCTTCGACATCGCAGCCCAGGTGGGTTTTAGAAGTTATGGTTATAAAAGACTCGTCGAACATCTCAGTTCCGGGAGCCAGAAAGTCGACCTGGATTTGTCCGACTGCGTTGCCGTTAATAACAACAGCCGAAATCATCGCGGTGCCCACCGTCAATGAACTTTGCAGGCGTGCGCGAGCTATGCCAGCCGAGGTGCGAGCAGTGCGGTCGATGCTGCCCGTGCTGGAAGTAAACTCGACGATTGTCCCATCAGGGACCGTGCGGCCGTTCGGGTCGCGCACTTCTGCCGTTATCGTGGTCTGGCTGCGTCCATCGGCGACGATGGCCTGAGGATGAGCCTTTAACCACATAGTGAAATTGGCAGGCGCGGCGATCAGCGGTGAGTCGAGTCCGATTATTAACACCACTAATACCAGAAATGAAATGCGCATTTGTCTAATAATACACCTCAGGTTGTAACTGGTCAAACAAGGGAGCGATGAATAAATTGTCGCATATTTTCTATGTGTCTAAAGCTGATATTATATGTGCTCAGATTTGACTAGCTGGCGCGTTCGGGGTAGAATAGGCGAAGATCGCAGCGCGATTTTACCGAGCCTAAAAACACGGCAAATTGCCGCGTCATATATCTGAAGGGAAGCATTATTATGCCGAAGAAAGCCGCCAAACCTGTCACTGCCTCAAAGGCAGAAATGTTGGACTATCTCCGCCAGATGCATGAGATCCGCATCTTTGAGGATACTGTCTACCGACTCCTCCGAGAAGGCACCATTAAAGGAGCTTCACACCTCTACGCAGGCCAGGAAGCTGTAGCAGTGGGGTCAATATCCGAGCTTGAAGATAGAGACGTAATCGCATCGACCCACCGCGGCCACGGCCATTGCGGCGCGATGGGTGATAAGCACGCCAAAGACGAAGCCGCCCGGCAGGATCACTGGAACAAGATGATGGCAGAGCTTATGGGTAAATCCACCGGCTACTGCAAGGGTCGCGGTGGTTCTATGCATATCGCCGACGTCGAAAAAGGCAACCTTGGCTCCACCGGCATCGTCGGCGGAAATATCCCCATCGGCACTGGGGCTGCGCTGGCCGAGAAGCTCAAGGATACCGGCGCAGTCGTGCTCTGTTACTTCGGTGACGGAGCCACAAATACCGGCAGTTTCCATGAAGCGCTGAATATGGGCGCGACGCTGCTGTGTGGGCTGCCTATAGTCTATATTTGCGAGAACAATCTCTACGGAATGAGTGTTCCGTTCCACGAGAGATCAAACCTTTGCGCGGGACAGGCTTCTCGAATATCCGACATCGCAGAACGAGCCGCCAGCTACGGCATTCCGGGCGCGATATGCGACGGGATGGACGTGATGGAGGTCAAAAAGACCGTTCGCGAGGCAATTGATCGCGCACGAAAGGGCGAGGGCCCTACTCTCGTCGAATGCAAGACCTATAGATGGTACGGCCACTCCTCCAGCGACCAGCGCGTCTATCGCACCCGCGAAGAAGAGGCCGAGTGGAAAGAGCGCGACCCGATCACGGTGCTGGGCAACAGGCTTCTTAAAGAAGGCATCGCCACCCAGGAGGAGCTTGATGAGGCCGCGGCTAAGGCCAATAAGACCATCGAAGATGCCACCAAATTCGGCCTCGACAGCCCGTATCCCGACGTCAGCGAACTGTATAACGATGTGTATGTCCCGGTGGACGAAGTGAAACTGGCTATGGAGATCAAGGCTGAGTCTGCAGTGCTTCCGAAGATTCAGCAGATCGAAGCCGAGGTCAGGGCCACAGCTTCCGGCCCGCTGCCTAAGCTCAAGGCCTCCGAGATCAAGGCTATCGAAGAGAAATTCGGCGTGCCCATCAAGAACTACGGGCAGGCTTTGGTCGACGCTCAGCGCGAGGAAATGCTGCGCGACAAGAACGTGATAATAATGGGCGAGGACGTCGGTCTTTACGGCGGCGCCTACGCTGCTACCAGGGGTCTTTTTGACGAGTTCGGCCCTGCCAGAGTTATCGATACTGCTATCAGCGAGGCCGCCATTGTCGGCGCTGCCGGCGGTGCAGCTATGCGAGGAATCCGCCCGGTCGCGGAGATTATGTATATCGACTTCCTCACAATTTCTTCTGACCAGCTCATCCACAACCTCGGCTACAACCGATATATGTTCGGCGGAAAGACCAAAATCCCTGCGGTTGTGCGCACAGAGGGTGGGGTGGGGCGATCGATCGCCGCTCACCATTCCGAGAGCCTGGAGGCCATGTTCCTGCACATTCCGGGGCTCTACATCGTTATGCCGGCCACCCCATACGACGCCAAGGGTCTGCTTAAGGCGGCTATCCGGGACGACAACCCGGTTCTGTTCATTGAGCATAAGGTTCTCTACTCCGGCGTCACCGGCCCGGTTCCGGACGACGATTACATTATCCCTCTCGGTGTGGCCGATATAAAAAGATCGGGCACGGATGTGACGATTATCGCTTACAGCCGAATGCTGCACTTCGCGATGGCTGCTGCCGATGAGCTGGCTGCTGAGGGTATCTACTGTGAGGTCATCGACCCGCGAACCCTCAACCCGCTCGACATCGACACCATAGCCAAGTCGGTTCGCAAGACTGGCAAGCTGATAACGGTCTCTGAGGGCTATCCGAGGTGTGGGGTAGGCGCGGAGATTACCCGACAGTTGATGGAGTATCAGTTCGAGGATGGTACAACAGGCTTCGACTATCTTGACGCCCAGCCGGTCTTACTGAGCGGCAAGGACTGCCCAATCCCGATGAGCGAGCCGCTTGAGGATGCCTGCGTCCCGACCGTCGATGACATAATGCAGGCCGCTAGAAACATCTGAGCTTAAAGTAAATAAAGAGGTGGCGATCCCCGATCGCCACCTCTTCCCCGTCATTTCGAGCGCAGCGAGAAATCTGCTTTTTCGATGTCTGAGGTCGGATGTCTGAAGTCCGATCCGGCACTGTAGCGTTTTTCCGTTATTTTCGGGTTTTCGCTTCTTTCTGGCTTTCGCGTTTCTTCCCTTCGCGTTTTCGCGTTTATCCCTTCCCTGCGTCCAATGTCAATCTACAATTTCCCCGCGATTTCCCTCAGCCCATCCGCCAGCCTCGGCCCGGCCCGCAGCAGGATATCACTATTCACCACATACACCCGCTTATTCTTAACCGCACTGGTCGAGCCCCATTCCCTGCTTTGGCCAAAAAAATCGATATCGGATTTCAGTCCGGTGATAATCACATCGGGGTTACGTGATATAGCCGCCTCCCTGGAAAACGGCACAAACCCCGGTCGTGCGTCGAACGCGATATTCTTGGCGTTTGCGATCCCCAACATCTCATCGACAAACGTCTTCGGTCCTGCGGCCCACAGCGGGTTCGATTGAATCACCACCAACACTTTGCCCCGCCTCTTCTTAGCGGACTCCGCCTTAACAGCTTTAATAGTGCTCTCGATTTTGCTCGCGACCGAGTTTGCTGTCTTTGGCCTGGATGTAATTCTGCCAGTTGTTCGAATATCCCGGCACACATCGCCAAGCGTTTTGGGGTCGATGGCAAAAACAGTCAGCCCGAGCCTCTCCAATTTGGGAATCACTGTCGAGTTCAGAGCAGAGTGCGCGTAGACGAGATCAGGCTTTAGAGCGACCACAGCCTCCACATCCACCGTCATATCCCCGACCTTCGGCTTCTTCTTCGCGGCTTCAGGATAATTGCACTGCCGGGTCACCCCAGCTATCCGGTCTGCCAACCCGATAGCATATAAAATCTCCGTGTTTCCAGGCGCCAGCGAGACAATACGCACAGGTTTAGCCTTAATAACCACAACCCTGCCCCGCGCGTCCTTAACCCGCACAGGAAAATCCCCCCAGCAAGCCCCACCAGCCAGGCAAAAGGCCAATATGATTAAGCAAACGAATTTTTTCATTTTGATATGTCGGTTATCGGTTATCGGTTGTCGGTTATCGGTTATCGGTTGTTGGTTGTCGGTTGTTGGTTGTCGGTCCCACCTTCGTCATTTCGAGCACCCACCCCTGTCATTTCGAACGAAGTGAGAAATCTGCTTTTCCGGTTGACGGTTATCGGTTATCGGTTGTCATTTCGAGCGCCCACTCCTGTCATTTCGAACGAAGTGAGAAATCTGCTTTTTCGATGTCCGTAGTCAGATGTTCGAGGTTCGATTCTTCTGATCGGAACAGAGGCCCGGCCCCTGCATTCACTACTCAAACTACGTGTTATTTCTGACTTTCGCCACTTTCGCCCTTTCGCGCTTTCCCTTCTGCGCACCACCCCTCAGCTCCGATATCTCCCGCCGGGTAAGCGGCCTATACTCCCCTTCGCGCAGCCCCTTCAAATCGATCTTGCCAATTCTCGTGCGCGTCAGTCTCTCCACTTTATGCCCCACTACGGCGAACATCCGTCTCACCTGGCGCTTGCGACCTTCGTGAATAGTAAGTTCGACTGTGCTGGTGCCGTTTCTCGGAGACGAGGATATCAACCTCACCTTTGCCGGCGCAGTCACCCCGTCCTCCAATTCAATCCCTTCCTCTAAGGCCATCAAATCAAGCGACTTGATCCTGCCCTTTATAACCGCCACATACGTCTTTTCAACCCCGTGCGAGGGGTGGCTGACAAGTTTCGTGAATTCACCGTCGTTGGTTAAAATCAGCAGCCCGGAGGTCTCGACATCCAACCGTCCGACAGGATACAAAAACGCATCCACATCCTTCACAAGCTCCATCACGGTCTTCTCGGCGTGCGGATCGGAGCGAGTCGAGGTGTAGCCGGCGGGCTTATTAAGAAGAATATAGGTCTTTGCGGCGGGCGCGCTGATGGGCTTGCCGTCGACAGTGATGTTATCCTTTGCCGGGTCTGCTTTTGTGCCGAGCTCTTTGACTATCGAGCCATTGACTGCCACCCTACCTGCGGCGATTATGTCTTCGCAGCGGCGACGCGACCCGACGCCTGCGGCGGCGAGCGCTTTTTGTAATCTCTCTTCCATATCTCCCCACAATCAGGAGCGCCACCATCAGGCCGCATCCCTTCGCTAAAATTATACTACGTCGCCACAGGCTGATTCCGATCTCCTCGCCAGCCTTCAAACCCACCGAAGCGACCTCCTGGCCATCCACCAACGCAACAATCTTTCCGACGCGTTGACCTTTTTCTATAGGAGCCTCGACTGGGGTGAACCGCAACCTGGTCGTGACTTTACTACCCTTTTGCGCCACAGGGACGTTAAGGCTTTTTGTTGCCAGTGCAGATACCATGGAGCGCCTTCCGCCAGCCACTTTCGCGTCTCCGCATTTTTTATTTGCTTTAACAACCTGCACACGTTCAAAATTATCGAACCCATAATCCATCAACGCCATGGTTTCGGCGTTTGCATTCGGGCTTCCCAATACGGCCGACACCAGCCGCCATCCGTCACGAGTCGCGCTGCCGACATAGCAGGTTTTCGATTGCTTTGTATAGCCCGACTTCACCCCATCTGCACCGTGATAATTGCGAAGAAACTTGCTGTGTGTATATACGCACAAGTCCTCTTTGTTCATTGTGCGGCTGTTCAGGAAATACTTACGCGTCTTAATAGCCTCATTAAAGGCCTTAAATCGCAGGGCGTATCGAGTCATCAGGCAGAGATCATACGCAGACGAGTAGTGCTCCGGGTCGTGCAGCCCGTTTGGGGTGATGAAGTTAGTATCTGTGCAGCCGATGCTGGCCGCTTTATGGTTCATGACAATGGCGAAGTTCTCGGTAGAGCCTGCAATATGCTCCGCCGCAGCCACCGATGCGTCATTTGCCGAGCGCACCAGCATACCCGTCAACAGGTCTTTTACTGTAATAGTCTCACCCGGCATCAAATGCAGAGAGGTATACGGAGTAGTGCAGGCCTTTTCGCTGGCCTCAATCCTGTCCGTCATTTTGCAGTGTTCAATCAGCAAAATAGCGGTCATTATCTTGGTAGTACTTGCGTTCGGCAGCCTCTGATGCGGGTTTTTCTCATAAAGCACCCGGCCAGTGTCCACATCCATCAACACCGCGCCCAGCGCATCTATTTCAGGGGCGCCGTTTGCGCACACATTACTGCATACAAGAATAAAAAATACAACCGCCCAGACCCCCAGGCGAATAATTCGCAAATTCTGCATTACATATACCAACCGCACGTAAAATCGCGGCGTTCCAGCCAGCACTAACTATTACAATAAAATGTAGTGTCTGATCTCCGTCTCGGACAAATTAGGCCGGGACAAAGGCACAGCCGCCAGGTTATCAACCAATAATTTCCCGGAAAAAGCAGATTTCTCGCTCCGCTCGAAATGACGTAGGAGGGCGCTGTGAATGACGCAGAAGAGCGCTCGAAATGACGGTATTTATAGATCGGTGGTGATCTCCGAATCGCCACCGCACAGCCTGCAAGATGCTTCGATGGCGCTCACCGAATCTAAAATACTATTTTCCGGATTTCGCTTTTTTCGCGCTTTCGCGTTTTACTTCCCGCGTCTCTCCCTAATCCCCGACCTCTCCGGGCTGCTGCTCAGTTTCCGCATCAAATAGTTCCTTCTGAGCCTCCAACGCCTTCACAGCCTCCACTGCCATCATATCGATATCCGGCAGTTCGGAGACGTCATTTAGTCCGAAATACTCCAAAAACTCCTGCGTTGTCGTATACAGCGTCGGCCTGCCGGGCGCCTGTTTCTTGCCGGCTTCCTTAACCAGCCTGCGCTCCATAAGGGTTTTCATAACCCCGCCGACATCGACCCCGCGCACGGCCTCGACCTCCGGAATCGTGCAAGGCTGCCGATATGCCACCACAGCTAGCGTCTCAAGCGCGGCCTTCGATAGCCTGCGCTTTGCCGGTTGCAGTATCATCGCACAGTATTCCCCAAATTCCGGTCGGGTACATATCTGATATCCGCCGGCCACCCGCACGAGTTGCAGCCCGTGTCCGCAGTTGAGGTCCTCTTCGAGCCCGGCTAGAGCATCTTCTACGCGCTCTCGCTCGATTTCAAGAGTATCCGCGATCTGCTGGGAGGTCATCGGCTCTGCGGAGACAAACAGCATGCACTCAACAACGTGCCTCAGCTTGCCATTGCGATGCGGGGCCTCTTCCGGAACAAACGTATCCTGCGCGACCACCACCCCGCCGACAGCCTCGTTTATATCATCCACGGTCGCCTCGGACATCGGTTTGGCCGACACCAACTCGTATCCAGCTTCCAATGCTTTATCTTTAGCTTCCATCCTGCTCCACGACTCTTATCTCAATAGGCGCAAACGCAGCCTTCTGTTTAACCGTCAATCTTCTCTTTCTCAACAATTCCAGCAGCGCAAGGAATGTGATCACCACCTCGACCCGGTTCGTCACGTCCTCAAACAGGTCCGCAAATTGCAACTGCCCTGCCGCGTCCGCTGCCCTCTTATAAATCTCCCGCATCCGCATCCGCACGCTGATTTTACGCCGCTGGATGCTGGTAACAGGCTCATCATCAACATCAGAGAGAATATTCTGCAAAGCGGCCAGCAAATCGACCGCCGTTATATCCGATAAATCGAACTCCGGCCGCAAATCGTAGTCTAATACGACCGCGCCCCTGCCGAACACCTTCGCCTGCTCGTTCTCCCGCTCTCTGAAAAGCTCCGCCGCCTCTTTGAACTTCTCATATTCAATCAGCCGCTCGACAAGCTCCACTCTCGGGTCGGCGGCCTCTTCCTCGGCTTCTTCCTTCGGCTCTTCCGGAAGCAGCATCCGGCTTTTAATTTCCAGCAGCGTCGCCGCCATCACGAGCCACTCCCCTGCCACTTCCAGGTCCAGCGACTCCATCAGGGATAAATACGCCAGATACTGCTCAGTAACCTTCACGATAGGGATATCGTAGATGTCGATTTCGTTGGAGCGGATAAGGTGCAGCAACAGATCGAGAGGGCCTTCGAAGACTGTCAAAGTGACTTTATAGGGGCTATCTTCGACTTGCATTTCTGCCCTCCCTCCCGGCATCATTCAGCCTATGCCGGGGTATCATCCAGCGCCAGCGCCGGTTCTTTCGCAAAATAAGTCAAATGCGACCGACACCTGCAATCGCTCGACCCGAAGCCCTTAATCAGCTCCGTCGCGCCGTCCATCTCAAGAGTCGCCGCATGCACCGCACATTCCTCTCGCGGCCCATCAGCCGAGCATTCCTTTATAGCATACCGGATAATCTCGCTTTGCTCAAGTAGATAATCAATATGCCAGTGAAACCGCTTCACATTCGACAGGTGCCTGGCCACCCGAGCCTCCAGCCCTCCCATCGCGCTTCCCGTATAAATATAATATCCCCGTGGAAAGTCAAAGACTCCGAGCTTTCCCACGGGGATAGTTTTGTCACGATCCAATTTAATCAGAAGTTGATAGACGCCGCGCTTCATTTAGTGAATAACATTTTACCTGCAATTGTAAGCGCTTTAACGTAGTCGATTTTGCCCTCGGTTCTGAAGATAATGGCCTTTTTTATCGGTTTATTATCCTCGACTGCCGTCTGCACTCTGTAGCCATAGAGTTTCTCACCGGCACCCTGAACGAACAGCGCCATTGAGCCTTTCGGCGTCGACTGCTTAAACACCTGGTTCCAGGTCCCCGCCGGCGCCTTTTGCGCGTAGAAATCAGCGATCTGCGCCTCAGTGGCCGGAGTTCTAACCTCCACCTGCAGAACTTCTACGAGTTTGACGTCTTTCAAGGCGGCTTCGAGATCGTTTGGGTCGATCTTCTCCAACCCGCCGAGTTTCATCATCGGCAACATCGCCTTGAGTGTAGGAAGCAGATCAGCATCGGTGAGGCCGATTTCCATAGTCGATTCCCCTCCCGGATACACCGGAATCCCGACAGCCTCCTCCGCCATCACCAGCGAAGAGCACAAAAATAGTATCGCAATTACAACGAGACAAGTTCTCATCTTATACCTCTTTAAACAACCTATATCTTGTCATTTCGAGTGCTCACCACTCCCGTCATTTCGAGCGCCACTATCCCCGTCATTTCGAACACCCATCACCCGCCATTTCGAGCACCCACCACCCCCGTCATTTCGAGTACTCACAACCCACGTCATTTCGAGCGCAGCGAGAAATCTGCTTTTTCGATGTTCGCTATCCGAGGTTCGAAGTCCGATTCCAAATAACCCCAACTATGTGCTATTTCTGGCTTTCGCCTCTTTCGCGCTTTCGCGTTTCCTCAATAAGAAATCTGCTTTTTACGATGCCAGACCCTCTACTTCACCCCGCACAACTGCTTATAAATAGACGTAACTCTCTGCACGTAATTCCGCGTCTCTTTATAAGGCGGCACCCCGCCGTGTTTTTTCACAGCCCCCGGCCCTGCGTTATATGCCGCCAGCGCCAGTGCGAGGTCGTTCCAGGTTAGTTCATTGAAGTGTTTATTGCCGGACATACGGTCGAGCATGCTCTTTACATACCTCACCGACCCGTAAATATTCTGCACCGGGTCATAGGCGTTATTCACCCCAAGCCCCGCCGCCGTGCTGGGCATAAGTTGTCCCAATCCCTGTGCTCCAGCCCGTGAGGTCGCGTTTACCTTAAAATTCGATTCCGCTATAATCACCGCGCATACCAGCCTCGGATCGACTTTATAGTGATAACTGAACCCCAATATGCTCCGGGCTATTGTATCCGCCTGGGATTGATTCAGCTTCGAGTTGAACCGTTTTATCGCATTGGTATAAACCTGAACAAGCTCCTCAGAGCTGATCTGTCTGGTCGCGTTGTTTTGAGCAGAAGTCGACGATTGTGCCTGCGCCGGCTTAGAAGCAGGGGCGGCGGCTTTGGGTTTGGGTTCGGCTCTTTGCAGGTCCAGAAGAAAAGTGCATGCCACCAGATCGAGGTCGCTCAAAGAACATGTGGATTTTTCACCGATTTTGACAAGACACGCAAGCTGCGACCCGATCTGCGCCGGCGGGGTATCGGTAGTAATCGTATAAGAATCACCTTCCGGGTCGCTTACGATAATCGTATTGCCGCAATGGCCCATCATCTGCCCGCGTATCTCGAACACTTTGCCGATATACGCGCCCGATTCCGCCTTTAGCTGGTTTATCGAGAGCTGCGTCATCAATGATTTACGCAGGGCGAGGTATTGCTTGACATCCACAGGCTCAGCGGCATAACCTGAACAGGCAGCCAATAATATCAGAGGTAGTATTATAAAAAACCAGCCCGATTTCACCGCGTGATCCCTTAGATTATGATACGAGGATTATACCACGACCAGGTTTTGGCCTCAATCGAATAGCCTCAACCACCGAATCCCTACTCTTTGATAAGCTCCCTGGCTTCTATTACAAAGCCTTTAATTGAGTCTGCCAGGTGATCCAATACCGTTATCCACTCCCGCAAATGAGTCTCCCCATCCGCGGTAAGCTCATAGACACGCCTGGCAGGGCCACTGCCACCGACATCCCAGGTTGACGAAACAAACCCGGCTTCCTCCAGGCGACGCAGCGTACGATACAGCGCCCCCGGCTCAATGATCGAGTCGGTCAGCGCCTGTTCTTTAAGCGCGCCCATCAGGTCATATCCGTGTGTCTGCCCGCGCTTTTTCAGCAGATAAAGCGCCAGCGGTTCGACGAATCTATATAGATTTCCCATCGAACACGTACACGGCTGGCCGTCCCCGTGGCGATGACAGTGTCCCCTTCGCATTCTAATCCTCAAATATCATTATCGGTCGATGAATCACAACGGCGTTAGTGGTCGCAGACGTTATCCCCGGTCTACAGGCTGCCATCAAGATACGACATTACCACCTTCTCAGGGTCGTCTGGCTGTGCTCCAACTATAACCTTGACACCGGCCTCTGCAAATAACTCCTGCGCCCGCTGGCCCATGCCACCAGCTATAATAACGCTCACTCCTTCGCTGTTTAGCCACTTTGGCAGCAGACCCGGTTCATGCGGCGGCGGTATAACCACCGTCTCAGCAACGATTCTCTTCCCCCCGGGGTCGATTTCGAAAATGGAGAACTTCTCGCTATGACCAAAATGCATGCAAAGCTGTCCATCGCTTGTAGGCAGTGCGATTAGCATTTTCTTTTCCTTTCCAGTCCCATCGTTCAATATGTTCGCCAACCCAGCTACTATCGGTTCAAACGCCTTAGCCGCTGCGGAGTTGGAGTAATTATAAATATACGGCGTCCCAGAGTCCCCGGCGGTTACCACGACAGGGTCGAGCGGCACGCTGCCCAAAAACGGCACACCCATCCGCTCCGCCATCTTCTCCCCACCGCCGGACTTAAATATATCCACAGTCTCACCACAGTGAGGGCAGGCAAATCCACTCATATTCTCGACTACGCCCAGCACTTTCAGGTTAAGCTGCTGGCAGAACTGAATCGACTTGGCCACATCCGCCAACGCCACATCCTGCGGGGTGGTTACCACCACTGCGCCGTCGGCGTTTTGCAGGGTCTGAATCACTGAAAGCGGCTCGTCACCGGTTCCGGGCGGGCAATCGACCACCAGGTAGTCCAAATCTCCCCACTCGACTTCCTCTACAAACTGCTTAATAACCCCAGCCTTCATCGGCCCGCGCCAGATGACAGCGTCGTCGGCTGTCTGTAGCATAAAACCGATCGACATAACCTTAATGTTTCCCATCTCGGCAGGGATCAGCTTTCGGCCATTAGATTCGAGTTTATGATCCTCCAGATGGAGCATCTTGGGCACGCTCGGCCCGTGTATATCGACATCCAGCAGCCCCACCTTGTTTCCAGCCAATCCAAGCGACACAGCAAGGTTCACCGCAACGGTGCTCTTGCCGACCCCGCCTTTTCCGGAAAGCACAACTATTTTATGCTTAATGCGCTTCAGGGTATCCTCTCGTTCGACGAACGCCATAAACTCATCAAGGCTCTGCGCGTTCTCTGCGCCACACGAACCGCATCCGCCATTTCCACCCGCGCTGCAACCGCCAGCGCCACAACTATGCTCTTGGGACATGTTTTACTCCTCAGTCAATGATTCGGGACACCCGGCCCCATATATCTCGCAGCGTATCGCTTATGCCTGCGCTGCAGTATTCTACTATACTCTTGCCTTCCAACTGCGCAGCGGTAACGATCGGGTCATAGGCCACTCTGCCCAGCACCTCTATGCCGTGCGATTTTGCAAACCCGTCTATCTCAGCCGCCTTTTCTTCGTTTATATCGTACTTATTAATGATGATACTCGCCGGCACATGAAAATGCACGGTCAATTTCGCAACTCTCTGCAAATCGTGGATACCCGACACAGTAGGTTCAGTCACAACCACGACGTGATCCGCATCGGCAAGCGAGGCTATCACCGGACACCCGATTCCCGGTGGGCCATCGGTTATTATAAACTGCGATCCCATTTCGTGTGCGACTTCTCTGGCTTCTTTGCGAATAAGAGTGACCAGTTTACCGGAGTTCTCACCGCCTGCGCTCAGCCTTGCGTGTACCATCGGCCCGAATCTTGTCTGCGACAAAAACCACTGCCCGCTCACCGTGTCCACCAAATCAATGGCATCCACAGGGCAGACCAACCCGCACACCCCGCAGCCCTCGCATTCCATCTCATCGACTCGATAGCAGCCGTCGTTTTCGGAAATCGCATCAAACCGGCACACCTCAGCACACGCCCCGCAGGCCGTGCACTTAGCAGGATCGATTATAGCCACCCGTCCGCCCATAAACTCATGAGCTTCGGTCTTTTTCGGCTCAAGCACCAGATGCAGATCCGCAGCATCGACATCACAATCGACCAGCACGGGCTTGTTGGCCAGCGCGGCGAAAGACGCAGTTATGCTCGTCTTTCCCGTGCCGCCCTTACCGCTCAATATAACGATTTCTTTCACAGCCCGCCTCCTAGCAACAGCTCAGAGGCCAGACCCTCGAAGCTCTCCGCCACTTCCGGAACCGCCTCCACAGCCAGCGTCCCTCTGGAATACGCCTCCGCTATTCTTCTATCATGCGGAAGTCGACCCCATACAGGCAGACTATTTGCTTCACAGAAACGCTCCACCCGGTCGTCGCCTATATCAGAACGATTGATAAACACCCCAACCGGCATCGAAAGCTCTCGAATCAAATCAATCGCAAGTGACAGATCATGCAAACCAAACGCCGTCGGCTCCGCCACCAGCACCGCCTTATCAACGCCCTTAAGTGTGCCGACCACCGGGCATGCGGTCCCCGGAGGCGCATCCATAATCACCACGCTCTCGGGCTTGGCTTGTGTAATCACCTGTTTTATAAGCGGCACGCTTATCGCCTCGCCGATATTCAGCCTTCCGTGCACAAACTCAATGCTATCGGCTGTCCCGCTCTCGATCACCCCGGTTGCGCGTTCAACCTCAGTAATCGCCTTCTCCGGGCACACCATCGCACATCCGCCGCAGTTGTGGCACAGCTCATGAAATGTAATCGTCGTGTTGGCCAGCGAGGCTATGGCGTTAAAGTAGCAAAACTCCGAGCATTTGCCGCACGATGTGCATAGGTTTTCATCCACCTCCGGCACCAGCACGGTCGCGTCTCGTTTATGTGTAATATCCGGATGCAGAAACAGATGCGCGTTAGGCTCTTCGACGTCACAGTCCAGATACTGCACTTTATGAGATTTCGAGAGCACCCGTGCGAGGTTGGTGCCGACAGTGGTCTTGCCTGTCCCGCCCTTTCCGCTGGCTATAGCGATCTTCATATTATCTTGCCCTTGTCATCCTTGTATTACATTTTGGGCAAGCCTTTTCCACACACGGTTCCCCTCGTCGGTGCGGCTCTCGATGACCACACGCAGGACATACGCACTCGCCGCCTGCACCTGCTCCGCCGCCGCCCATTCTACCTCTGCCTTGACCACCTATTGGTCCTCTGCCATCTCCACCAGGCATTTTTGGCTCCTTTCCGTATCCATACAAAAACGTGCTTATTGCCAGTGCCCCTCGACATCCGGGCCTCCGGCAGCCTGAAGTTGACCCGTCTTAAAGGCCTCCAAAGCCTCCGCCACAGTTCCCGAAGCGCCAGAATACACTTTGATTCCAGCCGTGTTCAACACCCGAAACGCCTTCGGCCCGCAGTGGCCGGTCACCACGGCTTCGACACCGGTCTTAGCCAGCATCTGCGCCGTTTGAATACCCGCCCCCTGCATAGCGTTAAGATTAACCGAGTTCGACACCGACTCCCATTCCCCAGACGCAGTGTCACACACTATAAACGACTGCGCCCGCCCAAACCTCGGGTCAACCTGCGAGTCGATATTGTCCCCCGCTGCTGTAATTGCAATCTTCATTCGCGTCTCCTGTCTCGTGCCATTTAGGTGTATTATACACCTAGCTATACCATAGCGCAAGCGCTGAATGGAAGTTATCAGCAGTCGGTTCGCGGTTATCCTCCGTTTCCAAATAACCCCAATCACACGCTCAATTTCTAGCTTTCGCCCTTTTCGCGCTTTCGCATTTTCCCTTCCCCGTCATCTTGTGCCCGCAATTAATGTCATCCTGCTCTACCGAATAGAGTCATCCCACGCCCCCCAATTAATGTCATCCTGCGCGCAGTCACAGGAGCACGTCCCACCCCATGTCATTTCGAGCGCAGCGAGAAATCTGCTTTTTCCGATGTCCGAAGTCAGACCTTCGAAGTCCGATTCCAATAACCCCAACTATGTATTATTTCTGGCTTTCGCTCTTTTCGCGCTTTCGCGTTTTCCCTTCCCCGTCATCTTGTGCCCCCAATTAACGTCATCCTGCGTCCCAATTTATTTCACCCTGCGCGCAGTCACAGGATCACGTTCCACCCCATGTCATTTCGAGAGCAGCGAGAAATCTGCTTTTTCCGATGTCCGAAGTCAGACCTTCGAAGTCCGATTCCAATAACCCCAACTATGTATTATTTCTGGCTTTCGCTCTTTTCGCGCTTTCGCGTTTTCCCTTCCCCGTCATCTTGTGCCCCCAATTAACGTCATCCTGCGTCCCAATTTATTTCACCCTGCGCGCAGTCACAGGATCACGTCCCAAATAAAAACCGCCTCCCCGCAAAGCAAGGGAGGCGGCGTTCAGAGCTTTCTGTTCTTCGTCTGGGCTTTCAAGATACCCAAACGAGGTATACGTATTAATAACCGCGTCAAATCCGCGGGTGAATCCTGTCTCGTGCAGATTGGCGTGTACAAGAACCGAATCGACTCCTTCCTCAGCAACCGCAGCCCGACGCCTGTTGGGCGTATACTCGCTGAGGTCAAGCCCTACGACATCATATCCGCGCTTGGCAAGGTCGAGCAAATGCAAGCCCTGACCGCAGCCGGCTTCGGGGGACAACGCATCAATGACACAATCCACCTGCAATGAACTTGCCCCGCTTTCTTTGTAGATGCCGTCTGAGAACAGTTCTTCATACCACGCCATAACAACGACCTCCTTTGGCGGCAGCGCAATAAGCGATGCCTGACCTGAAAAACAAAAAAGGCCGCCGGAGTTTTCTCCGCGGCCTCTGGAAGTTTGCTTCTTGGTGAATGTTACAGAAGACTCTCTCCCCTCGGCCGCGGCGAATAATTAACGGTAATAAGGTTGACGAGCGCCATTAATCGCACGGCACAATTCGGCATTGCGTTGAGGGTGAGTCCTGTATTAACCTGATTAGCACTCTTTTTCATTTCAATTGCACGACAATAGTCGTATTCCGTATTTTACCCAGTAAGCAGCCTCATGTCAATAGTTTATCTTAAAACACTTCTATTTTCCTGCTGCTTCTTATGCCGTTGTCATCACTTTTGGAGGATACGGCGGCGTTCCTCTGTCATGGTAACTGCTCTCAAGAATGCACCAGTCCAGATGATCCATCACCTCACAGAGCACAGTAAAAGAGTTCGACGCCAAGCCCACAAATTCATGCCTACTGGCCCATTATTTTTGAGACAGCTTC
>CAZBSI010000004.1:146835-383752 GCA_964494345.1 uncultured bacterium | reverse complement strand
GACAGGTAATCTGGAGTGACTCGTAGATGTTTTTGGGACAGCTTCCCCTTTCCCGGAACCGCCGGGGCCACCGCACCCCCGGCTATAGCGTCTCCGCCCTATCTTGTTGTTGTTTTGTTGTATCAGAAAACCCTTTCCCCGAAAACACGGAACTCAGGCTATCTACCGCTGCATCAGATGCAAAACAATCCACCGACAGATAGCAGAACAATAGACAATCGATATAAGGATCAAAGTCACTAGCGCTATGGCGAGGGTCAACACGATATAATCATTTCTTGTTGAAGGAACCAAATCACGCACCGAGACGCTCCGGCCCCTCGCGCACGAAACAGTGACATACACAAGAGCAGGGCCTAAGGCCAGTATGCTTGATGCAAGGAGGCCACCCACAGCCACCAATCCCAGTGGAACCAGCCACATCATAATCAAACCGTGTGATTGCCGACACAATTGCGGCTGCAAGCGTCGGCCAATCCGCTTTTTCTTTCTCCGGCAATTTATCGCCAAAAACTGCTTGCAGCGAAATAGGTGTAGTGGTATAATGCCTTGTCTATGTTTTGTAGGCATAAAACCGAGTAAGATCGCCGGCGCAGCACATGCGCCGCTTCTACTCTCTCCGTTCCGACTACGAGCGGAACCACTTTAGACCGAGGGGGGGTGAACACCACGAAACGTCTTTACGAGTCGATGTATATCATCGATGCAAATCTCACCGACGATCAGGTCGATTCCATCATCGCCAAGTATGTCAAGCTGGTCACGGATCAGGGCGGAGAAGTCCGTTCGGTTGGCCGCTGGGACAAGCGACGATTGGCCTATGAAATAAAGGGTCGCCGAGAAGGTCAGTATATTCTGATGTTCTTCGAGGCTGAGGCCGAAGTTTCAAAGGAACTCGACCGTGTCTATCGCATCTCCGACGATGTCTTTCGTCATCTGATTACCAGAGTCGAGCCAGAGCACGTCGACACATCCAGAATCGAGCATCCGCAGCCAGTAGCAGAGGAAGCCGCCGAAACCGAGGCAACCGAAGAGGTCGCCGCGGAGGTAGCAGAGGAAGTTGCCGAACAGCCAGCTCAGGAGCAGGAAGAAGAGGCGGCGTCTGTCGAAGTAGCAGAAGAGCAGCCTCAGGCTGAAACGGCAGTCGAGGACGAGCAGTCGCAGGCTGAAACAGAGTAGGATCCGGTCGCTGATATGCGCGAAAGGATTTCTGCATATTAAGGGGTGGCGAGATGAACGTTGTTGCATTGATTGGCCGTGTGGTGGCGGACCCGGAACTGAGATATACTCCCAACGGAATCGCAGTGACCACAATTCGAGTTGCCGTAGATCGACGCTTCAAGTCTCCGTCAGGGGAAAAAGAGACCGACTTTTTTGACGTCATAGCCTGGAGACAGAGCGCTGAGTTTGCCGCCAATTACCTGAAAAAGGGTCGATTGGTCGGTATTGAGGGCAAGTTGCAGCAGCGCTCCTGGGTTCAGCAGGACGGGCAGAAACGATCGAAGATCGAAGTCGTTGCCGAATCTTTGCAGGGGCTGGATAGGCCGCAGGGCGGCGGCGCTCCGCGTGAAGAATCGGCTCCGATGCCGACGGAGGAGTCCGCGCCTATGCCAGACGCGGATATGGATTACGATCCGTTTGCCGACGACTGATTTTGCGAATATTAAAACTGATTCATCGAACTGCTGGCGGCGGATGGCGATTGCCAAATACTGACAGCAGACTGTTTATTGAGGTGTTATAATGGCGCTGAGAGGAAGAGACAGCGGCGGAGGCCGACCGTCCAGATTCCGAAGAGTGCGCAGGAAAGTATGCACGTTTTGCGTGGATAAGGTCGATTATATCGACTATAAACAGGTAAACCGGCTGCGCAGATTCGTTTCTGAGCGAGGCAAGATCCTGCCGCGAAGGACAACCGGGACTTGTGCGTCCCACCAGAGAACCTTGACTCACGCGATTAAAAGAGCTAGAGAAATCGCACTTCTGCCGTTCACGGCGGAATGATCGAATCCTAACACTAAACACGGGAGCGGGCTATGACCACGGAACCGATTCCAATCTTGGACGATGTGGTTCGGATGCAGGCAGTTGACAAGCGTAATATGCTCCGGCTGATCAACGAATTGCCGGAGCAGTGCGAGACGGCTCTGGGCGTCGCGCGCAGTACTGCGCTTGAGCCGTTTGTCAACGCACCCAGTGATGTCTTCATCACTGGGGTCGGCGATTCTGCTATTGCTGCGGATATGGCGTCGGCTATTCTTTCCGAACAGGCTGATATCCCCATTCTGTCGGATTGCGGAGGGCGATTGCCTAAACACGTAGGTGAAAAGTCACTCGTCTTTGTGCTTGATTACGCTGGTAAAAGCAGATCGGCGCTGCGCAATATGCGAGATGCCAGGCAGCGAGGAGCGTCGGTTATCTGCATCAGCGGTGGCGGGAAACTGCTTGAGCAGGCGGCAAAAGAGGGGATAGCGCGAGTCTCTATTCCGCCAGGTCAGCCGCAGCGTTCAGCGATCGGATATCTGCTGGTACCGGTTATCGTGACTATTGAGCGGCTGGGGTTAGTAGAAGGGGAGACCGAGAAGGTCTCGCATGCGATCAAATTGATGAAAAACGCACGCGAGTCGCTTCGGTTCGAAAATGTGACTGCGCGCAACGTTGCGAAGCGGCTGGCGCAGAGCTTGTTTGGTAAACTCGTTGTGGTTTACGGCGCTTACGGATACCGTACGGCAGTGGCCAGAAGATGGAAAAGCCAGATCAACTCAAATAGCAAGGCGCTTGCATTCTACGGAGCCCTGCAGGATCTGGCGACTGGTGAGATATCGGGCTATGAACTGGCGGCGAAACGGGCGAATGAAGTCGCGATTGTGCTGCTTCGAGACAAAGCGGATAAGCCGGCAATCAGTCACCTGTCAGACGCGGTCTCAGAAGTGTTGAATCAATTTGGCGTCGTCAATGCTAACATCCAGGGCAATTCTACAACTGAGAAGTTGTTCTACGGCCTGTATCTCGGCGACTACGTCAGCTACTATCTGGCTATTCTTAATGAAACCGACCCTTTCAGCACAGAAAACGTGCTGGAAGTGGAGGCCAGGATGGTCGACGACGCCCAACCAGCGACGACACCAGGCGTGATGGATGATCAGGCGGAGGAGTAATACCTCCGCCTGCCACTAAACCGACTACAAGGCGACAACCTCAATTTTCTGACCGCCGCCCGCCGACGTCCAGCACTCCATCGACCCGGTGGAGATCTTGAACAGAATCAGCGTTGGATCATCCGGGCCGGTCACTCCCATTTGCGTCAAAAATGGCCACTCGGCGAGAAGCTGCTCCTTGAGCGACCTATCGTCCACAAATTCGGCCGAACCCGCCACCCGCAGCATAGTTCCGAGGTCGTTCTCAGCACTGCCTTGTTTATAGAAGCACAGCTCTGTTTTTGGGTTGGACTTCAACTGTGAATACGTTCTCTGGCTGGTGCGGGTGGAGAAATAGAATCCATCTTCATTTGCTCTCCAGAGCATAAATATCCTGGCTTTAGGCGCGTCTCCGTCTACCGTTGCGACGGTGCAAACCGGGTTTTCGATGGCAAACTGTATACATTGTTCCCTGGTCAAGATAGTGTCTCCTTTCTCGTTACGTGATCATTCTACCCAGCAGCCTGATAATCATTCATTCACACGCTTACTTTGTTGACACTTCCCGACACAGCCGTTACCATGAAATGGCCGAGCCGGTGGCGATTGGAAATCCTCAGTATAAAGCTGCGGTTCTATGACATGCCTATATGAATTTGTTCACTTTCAGCCCTTTTAATGAGATTGTAATCTTGGTGCTAGCCGCGGTTGTCGCGGGAGCTATAGCTATCAGGTTCCGCCAACCCCTGCTTATCGCTTTCATCCTCGTGGGCATTGCAGCCGGGCCTGTTGGTCTTAACGCGATTCATTCTACTGAGCAGCTTCATATATTTGCGGACCTGGGCCTGGCGATGCTGCTGTTTGTTGTGGGATTAAAACTCGACCCACAACTCATCCGCAGTTCTGGCACGGCTTCGTTGATTGCGGGCATCGGTATGATGCTGATTACAGGCGTCATTGGATACCTTGTCTGCATGGCTCTACGGCTTCATCACACTGAGTCTTTATATATCGCAGCCTCCCTTGGTTTTTCCAGCACGGTTTTGATAATCAAGCTGCTCACTGATAAAGGTGAGGCCGATTCGCTGCACGGGCGAATTGCGGTGGGCATACTGATCGTCGACGACATCGTAATAGTATTGGCGATGATCGTTTTGGCAGCGTTCACGGGTGCGGCCGAGACAAATCTGGCTCATCAGGCCATATTTATAATCCTCAAAGGCGCCGCGTTGCTTTTGGGCATCTGGCTTACGAGCAGATATGTTTTCCCTCGCCTTATGCCGGTTATGTCACGTTCCACCGAGCTGCTTGTTCTGTCCAGCGTGGCGTGGGCGCTTGCGTTGGCGGGAATAAGCGAAGTGCTGGGCTTCAGCAAGGAAGTCGGCGCTTTTATGGCGGGGTTATCTCTGGCTTCCAGTCCGTATCGAGATGTGTTAAGCTCGAAATTGGCGAGCCTGCGCGATTTCCTGCTGCTGTTTTTCTTTTTGGATTTGGGAAGCCGGTTCGACTTGCACGATCTCGGCGCACAGGTGGTGCCCGCTATTGCGCTGTCGCTGGTCGTGATGATCGAAAAACCGCTGAGCGTGATGGGAATACTCGGGCTACTGGGTTACCGCAGGCGCACCAGTTTTATGTCCGGTATAACGGTGGCTCAGATCAGCGAATTCTCACTGATATTAATGGCGTTGGGGGTATCGGCTGGGCATATAACTGATGAAACTCTGCGGTTGGTGACTCTGGTTTTGATGATCACGATAGGCATTGACGCGCATTTGGTGGTCAATGCTCAGTCGATTTACGACAAAATCGGGAGACGACTGCACATCTTTGAGCGTCCGGGAATACACCGGGAGGATAGCGACGCTTATTCGCAGCTTGGCAATGGGGCGCATAAAATCGTTCTGGTGGGTTTGGGTCGCTATGGGAACAGGATCGGCAGCGAGCTTATCAGCCGAAATAGAAGCACGCTGGGGGTGGATTTCGACCCGGAGGGCGTAAAGGCCTGGCGTCAAAGTGGCAGAGATGCGTTGTTTGGCGACGCCGAAGACCCGGACTTTGTGAAATCGCTGTCGCTGTCCGGCGTGAAGTGGGTAATAAGTTCAATTCGAGATAACGAGCTTAACCATCGCATCGTCAAAAATCTGCGTGGCGCTGGTTATAAGGGGCCATTTGCATGCGCTGTTGACGAATCGTCGGTGGCTCCGGACGATAAGCTTTGGCTGCACGCTGAGGTTTTATTCCGGCCGTTCCGGGACTCCGCCACCCAGGCGGCGGATTTGATTCTCGAAGCTGAAGATAAAATTGAGAGGAAGATGATGGATAGACAGATCGAGTCGATGTCGGGACACTACATTGTCTGCGGGTATGGGCGAATGGGCCAACAGATCGTTAAGGACCTTGCGAGATATCAGGTGCTAAGCGTGGTGGTAGAGTCTAATCCCGTGCAGCTACCCAAACTGCGCGAAAACAACATCCCGCATGTTGAAGGCAAAGCCAGCGAGGACGAAACTCTGCTGAAGGCCGGGATACTGCGAGCGAGGGGGCTTATTGCGGTGGCCGCCTCAGACGAGCAGAACGTCTTTATCGTGCTTACGGCAAAGGTTCTAAACCCGAAACTCTTCGTAGTGGCTCGGTCGATTCTAAAGGAAAACGAGGATAAACTGCGCCATGCCGGAGCGGATCGGGTAATATCGCCCTATATTTTAGGGGGTCACAGGATGGCTATAGCCGCGATAAAGCCCGAAGTCGTCGAGTTTTTGGATTTAGTTATCCACGAGGACAGCGACGAGACTGATATGGCTGTTGCGTTGGTCGCAGACAAATCCAAATGGGTGCGCAAAACCCTGGGCGAGATGGACCTCCGGAAGTGCTGCGGAGTGACTGTATTGGCGATCCGGCGGCGTGGAGAAGCTCTGCATACCAATCCGCCGTCGGATTTTACGATAGAGGCCGATGACGAGCTGGTCGTGATGGGCACGCCGTCCGAAATAAAATCGGTCCAGCAGTTTTTGGATCAAAGCTGACGAGTGGCGTTGTCGGGTAAAAAGCACACTTTTCGAGCTTAAAATGGCCGGGATACTACCTAAGGACTACGTCTCACTAATGCCAGGGTATGTAAATAAAATACGGCTTTGAGCTAATTGTCGGCTTTCCGATATGGGGGTATCCTATGTGTAGTCGGTGGGCGGACAATATGACGTGGAGAGCTTAGGCGGAGTAACTCCAGGTTATATGGCCATTCCGGGGAGAGATCATTAACTGCCTGCCCGCAGAATCGAAACCCGGAACCAGTGAGTCCTAATCACGAATTGTGACCTGCCAGCACGCCGTAAACGAGGATCAGGCTGGCGCCGGCTAAACTTTCCTCTCCTATCTTTCTGTGTTGTGGCCGGGATAATTCCCGGCCACTGTGTTATGTGGCCTTTGATGGGCGAGTGATTGGCGGCATTATCAGTTTGTGCTCTCCCACTTGTCAATTGCTTATTTTCTGCTATACTTTAGCCGATATGTCAAAGAATCAATTTAATGAAATTGCTGCCCACTATGACGACCTTATGGCAAGCGTGCCTTATGGGATGTGGGTCGAATACCTGGAGGCGTTGCTCAAGCGCGTCGGTTTTGTGGGTCATACGGTTCTGGATGCAGCTTGCGGCACAGGTAATGTCAGCGAGCTGATGAACCAACGCGGATATGAGGTGGTGGGAGTCGACATATCCCCACAGATGATCGAGACGGCCAAAAAGAAAAGCGAGAGCGTAGAATATTTCGTCCAGGATCTCACTGAACTCAGATTGGACCGCAAATTCGACCTTGCCGTCAGCCTCTTCGACAGCCTGAACTATATAACAGACGCGGATGCACTCGCTAAGGCGATAAAGCGGGTGGGGGAGCATGTGGTTCAGGGTGGACTATTTATTTTCGATGTAAACACGATCTACGCTTTGGCCCACCACTTCTTCGATCAGGCGAATCTGGCATCAGATCACTATCCGCATTACATCTGGTCGAGCGAGTACGATCATACCACACGAATATGCACCGTGAACATGACCTTTGAGGTTATGGAAAACGGCCAGACTCGACAATTCAAGGAAGTCCACAGACAGCGAGGACACTCGTTGGAGGAATTGGAGCAGATGCTCATCGACGCTGGTTTCGAGGTAGTCGAAATGCTGCATGCCTACCGGTTCCGGAAACCCACCCGGCGATCGGACAGGGTTTTCTTCGTGGCCAGGAAAGTCGAGGCAGACTAGGGGCTTACGGATGGACAGGAGTTGGCGCAGAGGATCATTGGTGATTTTCGTCGCGTTAGGCGTGATGGCGGCTATACTTCTGGCGCCGAAAGATCACCAGAGATCTGTTACTGCTCCCAGCGCTGACCCCTGGGTTCTGGTTTCTTACGATCCGAACAACGAAGCCGGAACCTACCTCGGCAATGGATATATTTCCGCAAGAATAATGTCAAACGGCGTGGGTAGTCAGACAACCCAGTACGATCGTTTTTTTTCAAATCACCAAATTCTTCAGTGTTTTGTGGCGGGTCTTTATGAAAACGAGAAAATCATCCCGATTCAAACCTGGAGCGATGTGCAATTCTTCGATGGCATGACTCCTTTTGTCATCGATAAAAAAGCGGACTACAAACAAACACTCAACCTGAAAACCGGAATCCTCACCACTCACGCCACCTGGCGCGCGGACAAAAAGACGTTTAAGGGCAAAATAGAGATCATTGTCTCGCGAGCAAGGTCACACGCCGCCCTTATAAGGGTGTCTGTAACACCATCCTATAGCGGAGAGCTGATGTGCAAATATTATTCATCTCCCAAGAGTTATAGAGATGGCGTTGGAGATGATCAGGAAGGTGTTTATGCTTATAATGCAGGCTCTACCGGCCTGTACGTCGGGGTGGGTCTGGCCAGGAGGGTGAGGCCAGCATCCGAAAAATCGTGTCTGCTCCTGGGGCCGTTCACGGGCAATTCCATAAAGCTGAAGAAGAACAAACCATCATCAATAGATATCTTTACGACCATCTTCGTCGGGCCTGACGTTGAACAGGTCAGCAGGGACGCCTCTAAAGAGCTAAAGACGTTGATCTTCGGCGGCGAAAAACATGAGGCGGGTCGGTTTATCGCTGATCATAAAAAGGCCTGGGCTGAGCTTTGGAAGCGACGCATCATTATTGACGGGCCACGTAAGGATCAGCAGGCTATCAATTCCTGCATGTTCTATCTGCTGCAGAGCGTGCGCGAGGGCAATCAATGGAGCATACCCCCAATGGGGCTTTCCGCAGATTCGTTCTCTGGACACGTGTTTTGGGATGCGGATATCTGGATGTTTCCCGCGCTGCTCCTTCAGCATCCTCAGCTTGCCCGTGGAATCGTCGATTATCGCTACAACACTCTTCCCGGCGCTATGGCCAACGCAAAGGAGCACGGCTATGCCGGGGCCGAATACGCCTGGGAGAGCGGGGCGACAGGCAGGGAGGACACTCCGCCCGGTCTTCTCTACAGCAATGAACGGCATATAAACGGCGACGTGGCCCTCGCTCAGTGGCAGTATTCTCTCGCAACAGGTGACCAGAATTGGCTCAAAACCCGAGGATTCCCGGTTATTAAAGCGACTGCGGACTATTGGGTCAGTCGGGTCACTGAAAACAATGGCAGATACGAGATCAGGCAGATTGTGCCACCGGATGAAAACGCCGAATTGGTGGACAACAACGCCTACACCAACGCCATTGCAAAGATGAATCTGGAAATAGCTATCCTGGCCGCGAAGTCAACCGGCCAAGTCGCCAACCCCAAGTGGGCCGAGGTCGCTTCAAAGATATACATTCCATTCGACGAAAAAGCCGGCCGGTTTATAGCTCACGATAACGATAAGGGCATTATGGCGAAGCAGGCGGATACGGAGTTGCTTGCCTACCCTCTGCAATTCACGCTGCCCGGTCGGGATATGGATCGGATTTACGGGACTACTCTAGATTACTATGGCCCCAAAGTCAGCCCCAAAGGTCCGGCTATGACCCATTCCGCCCACGCGGTGATTCACGCCCGGCTTGGCGACTGCGACAAAGCTTATGCGGCTTTCCATCGCTGCTACAAACCATATCTCAGGGGTGGGTTAAACTACTTCAACGAAACAGCCAGCGAGGTCCGCACCAACTATTGTTTCCTGACCGGATGTGCGGGGCCGATCCAATCTGTGCTATTCGGCCTGGCGGGTGTGCGAATGGATTATTTCCCAGAAAACCCATCCGCCGCCGAAATCAAGTTCAAACCCTGCATACCCAGGCAATGGAAGAGCGTCACCATAACCGGCATCCGATGGCAGGGCGATCAATATGATATCCGTATAGATCAAAACAACAAGGTCACAAAAACCCCCGCCAACCTGTAAGCCCCCCGTCGTTTCGAGCGCCCCCTCCCGTCATTTCGAGCGCCCCCTCCCGTCGTTTCGAGCGCCCTCCTCCCGTCATTTCGAGCGCCCCTCCCGTCATTTCGAGCGCAGCGAGAAATCTGCTTTTTCTGGGTCCGAGGTCAGACGTTCGAAATCCGATTTCAGTTCACCCCAATTATATGTATCATTTTCTGCCTTTCGCCCATTTCGCATTTTCGCGTTTATTCCCTTCCCTCGTCATTTCGAGCGCCCCTCCCGTCATTTCGAGCGCAGCGAGAAATCTGCTTTTTCTGGGCCTGAGGTCAGACGTTCGAAATCCGATTTCAGTTCACCCCAATTATGTTTATCATTTTCTGCCTTTCGCCTATGCCCCTTCCCGTACAAAAAGAGCTGCCACGAGGGAGGGCGGTCTCGCGGCAGCAGGCGGAGGGTAGGGCAGTGCAAATGTCTAGCAGAAACTTACCGGCTGGCGGTAGAGGTTTCGAAGCGCATCTTTGACATTCTTCTCTCTGTAGGGTTTGGCGCAGAATGCGCTGGCTCCTGCGCTGAAAGCTTGCGAGACGACGCTTCTCTGCCCGGCGGATGCGCAAATAATCGCTACAAGGTTCGGATGATCGCGCCGGATATTTTCAATTGCCTGCGCCCCATCCATATCCTTAACATTAGCATCCACCATCAGCAAGTCAGGAAGCATTTTCCCATACTGTTCAATGGCTTGTGCGCCCGACGATGCCTCGCTTACTGAGAAACCGTTGCACGCAAGCAGATCACGCAGGATCATTCTGGAATAGAGACTAGGGTCTACTACAAGCACTTTCTTTCTCAAGGCGGCCTCCCATCTATATCGACATCGCGCTGGCTGAAGCGCGCCGGCGGCTGCACCGGCAATGACACACATAATATATTTTCGGAACCAGCCACCTATCTGCTGACTCGTAATTATATTGGTTTTTCACACCATTACACTTTTGCTCAACAAACGTCCTGGCGGGTTTGGGTCAGCAAAGGTGCGGGAAAAGTAGACTATGGGTGGTGTGGACAGATTCCTCCCAGGATTGCACCACCTGTTACACCTTACTGTTGGCAGGGAGGAGGGAGTAAGATGGCCGAAAAGGAACCAGAGGAAGGCCGCAAAGGCGGCACTGCTGAAGGCGCTTTTCCTCGATACTACGAACCGACGGTGACGGCGGTTACCGACATGGTTGTACCGGCTACCAGAGTTCAGTGGGGTCCCGTATTCGCAGGGCTAATTACAGCCATCGCGTTTACGTTACTCTTTTTGAGCTTAGGCGCAGCAGTCGGGCTTGGTACAGTCGGTATGGGATTCTGGACCATTGCGTTTGCAACTATTGGTCTATACCTCGGTAGCTTCCTGGCGGTGCGAACGGCGAAAGCCTCGCTGATGCCGGCTATCGTGCACTCGATCATCCTTTGGGGATTGGGGCTGATCGTGACGACTATGGGCGCAGGCGGAATAGGGAGCCTTCTCCTGTCCGGCGGCCCAGCGGGTACGACTCCAACAGCTACCGGGCTTGGATGGTGGTTCTTCATCGGGTTTATCATTATGCTTGCAGGCTCCATATTGGGTGGCCTGACGGGTATGGTACCGCACGAAGAACATCAGGAAGCTCAGAGATAACCAGTGCACTGGAGCTAGTGAGCAAAAAGAGGGCCGGACAGCTTATCCGGCCCTCAGCCCATTATATCATTTCAGAGTAGATTAGAAGTCGAACTGATCAACGTTCTCTTTGGTGATGACAACCCCAGGCATAATCACTACGCCATCGTCTGAAACCTTCAATTTGCCGATATTCTCGATCTCCATTCCGTCTGTCGGCTCCTTGCCATCCAGATAATCATTCACCAGCTTCGCCGTCAGATAGGTCAGCTTGCCCGGATCCCAAAGAATCAGTCCGTTGACGACGCCGTCCTTCAAATACTGCCGGTTCTCGCTGGGCAGGCTTAGTCCCCAAATCTTCACCTTTCCGGCTTTGCCTGCCGCAATGGCAGCACGAGCCGCGCCAGGAGGTCCGGGAGAGCTTACGCACGCAATGCCCCCAAGATCAGGATGAGCCTGCAGCAACCCCGCCATACCCGACTGAGCAAGCTGAGGCTGGTCGTTATTATAAAGCAGCGGCTTCGCCAGCTTTATATCAGGATATTTCTTTAGCGCCAGCAACACTCCATCGACGTGCTGGTTGAGGTTCAAAGCGCCCTGGCTGCCGGACATAATTCCGACCTTGCCCTTACCGCCCATATCCTTTGCCAACTGATCCATTATGTCGCTGCCGATTCCCACGTCATCTGCAGCGGCCACATACAAAATCCGCTTCGTATCCGGCGCATCAGAATCCCACGTGAATACTTTAATGCCCCTGGCCATCGCTTTTTCGATAACAGGCTTGACCGAGTTCGGGTCGTTGGGTGAGATCACAATAGCATCCACTCGTCGGGAAATCTGGTTTTCTATAATCCGAATCTGGCCGGACACATCCCCGCCCTTTGCGGGCCCTGTGAACTCCACGTTAATCCCAAGATCTTTTGCAGCCTGCACAGCGCCCTTTTGACAGGCATTGCTATACGGTATGCCCACCAGCTTAAAGACAAACACAATAGTGCGCTGGCTCTTCCCGGCATCAGCCGCTTCCCCTTTCGGCTTGCCACAACCGCCAAGCGCGACAACCAGCGCCAGCAGCAAGGCGCATATCGTCATAAATCTTCTTGTCATACTCAGCCTCCAATAATTTACGCGGCCTGCGCTTTAGCTGATTTGCGCATAGCCCTTTTCCGCAATTGATCCAATAATACCGATGCTATTAGAATCACTCCCAGGCACAGCATTCGCCACAACTCGAGATCGTTTATTCCCATCAACCCCAAGCCCCGGTTCAGCATCGAAACGGCCACAACTCCCAGAATGCTGCCTAGTACGGTAGCTTCTCCTCCGGATATGCTCGTTCCTCCGATCAAAACGGCAGTAATAGCCTCGAATTCATATCCCAGGCCGGCGTCCGTGATCGCCGTGTTCATCATCCCAGCCGTCAATATTCCCGCCAGCCCCGCCAGAAACCCCGTGACCGAATATATTACAAACTTTGTGTTTGCCACGTCGATTCCGGAAAACTTCGCGGCCTCTTCGTTGCTGCCGACCGCTAGAATATATCTCCCTAGCGGCGTCTTGGAAAGAATCAGCCAGCCACCAATTGCCACCCCTAATGCGACCAGAAGCGGCGCGTAGGAGCCATAGGTCAGGTTCACCAGAGGAGCCGCATTGGCAGGCAGCGGAATCGACGAAATCCCTTGCCCAGCCACCACATAAGCAAGCCCGCGCGCTGCCGCCATAGAACTCAACGTGACCACTATCGGCTGCAATTTGACCCTGGCCACAAAGAAACCGTTGATAATACCCCAAACGCCACCAGCAAACAGCGCGATTATCGACGCAGGTAACAAGCCCATCCCCTTCGACATCACGCACCCAAACAGCACTGTCGAAAATCCCAGCACAGAGCCTACTGAGATATCGATTCCCGCACTGCCGATAATCAGCGTCAGTCCCACGGCCAAAATTGCATAGGAAGCGTATTGCTTTACGTCGTCGAGAATACCTGGCCCATCCGTAAAATTAGGCACCCATATCGCAAAACATACAAACAAACCGATACATAAGACAATAACAGGAAGTTCTTTAACCGAGATCAACGTCCTCATCGTCTTCTCAACCTGTCCGCGATCGCCGCAATCACAATAGCCGCTCCGATAACCGCCTGGGTCCAGCGTGCATCCAGACCCACCAAAATTGCCCCATTTCGCAGCACCGTGCTGATCCCCACGCCTATCATAGTCCCCAGCACCGAGCCCTCTCCGCCCATAATGCTGGTCCCGCCGATCACTACCGCGGCGATCGCCCCCAGCATATAATCGGAGACGTCGTTGGCCTGGAATGTGTTGTTTATCCCCATTGTCACCAGCGCCGCCGTCCCCGCCAGCAGCCCGGCTCCCATATACACCGCCATTTTAACAGCCGCCGGGTTGATCCCCGCCAACCGTGCCGATTCCTCGTTGCCCCCGATAGCGTAGACATACCTCCCCAGCCGGGTAAGCCGCATCACTGTGTATCCCATAGCAAACACGAGCAGCGTAATAACCAGAGGCGCAAACCCTCTTCCCAGCAGTGCAAGGTGGTTGTCTATGTATACCACCTGCCCGCCGCTGTAGAGCGTGGCGGTGGATTGAATTATATAAAGAGCGCCCAGCGTAGCGATTATCGGGGGTATCCGGCCTGCCGTTATCAAGACCCCATTAAAGACTCCACAGCCGGCCCCCGTCGCCAGAGTGGCCGCGCAGCCAATCAGAGTCTGGCCATTTGAGATGAACCTGCCGCCGACGAGCGCCGACAGCGCCAGCACCGCCGCAACGGACAGGTCGATGCCGCCGGTTATTATCACAGCGGTCATACCAACTGCAATAATCCCAATCCCAGCCGCGTCCGTTCCCATAGCGCGAAGGTTATCAGCGCTAAGAAATGTGCTCTTAGCCATCGCCAACGCCCCGCACAGAACGATCAGAAACAGCAGAATCGGCAGTTCCCTTGGTATTTTGCTCGATTTATATTTCATTGCTCAGCTATTATACGATACCTATTCATCTAAAAGGAAGCAATAGCCCACCTTCCAAACCGCGTCTTCCTGCGCGAAATTCAGGATCACTCATCAATAATCCAACCCGTCACTTCGAGCGCAGCGAGAAGTCTGCTTTTTCCCTTTCCCTCATGCAGGGAACACCCATCGACCACTAATCGTCTTCCAAATAATGAGAACAATGTGGCAAGCAGGCAAATCTAACGTCAGAATCACAAGAGCAATCCTGGTCGCCCTGAGTTTGCTGTTGCTCGGCGCTGCGTCGTGCCTGGCCGATAGAACGATGGTCGGTTTTCTGCCGCTCGAGGGCAAAGTCGGCACATATACGCACGTCATACCGGAGCTTACCTGTTGGGCGCTGAGCAGAGCCTCGAACGCCGGGGTTGTCGACACAGGTGCTATAGTCGATTGCATACAACTCGATAGACTCAAAATGCCATCCCGCCTCTCAGATATCGTCGGCAACTCCCATCTGGCCGGCAAAAGTGGGGTCACTTATCTGGTAAGAGGCGCAGTAGAACATTCCGATTCAACCGAAGTGCGCTTCAGATTGATGATATACTCCGCCGAAGTCAACAAATTCCGCGCGCAAAAGGTGTTTCAATCAGATATCTCTGCAATCCCATCAGCCGCAAGCGATGCTGCCGAGTGGATATCCTCCGAACTGGCGATTCGCTGGCCGGGCGCCGGTGAAATACGTGGCCGTGTGCCTGCCAAAGCCATGACATTGATGGACGAGGCCCTTCGTCTCAGCATTGGCTGCGAGACCGATCAATCCAACATCAACAAGGCCTCATCTATTGTCTCCGAAGCGCGGAATCTGCCCATCACCAACGATGCAGTTTCCAGGTGGATGCGATCTGTTCCTTATACTCGCCAGCGCGGCCTGGGGAGGATGGTATGGTCGAGGCCATCAAACGAGGACAAGGACAACCCCACGCCACCTGCACCGTCGTATACCATAGCTGCCGACGGCCGTTTTGTATGGCGATTGACGGATAAGGCGTGGCGCAGCGACCTGGAGAATATTCGGGACATCAGAAACAACAGAGACAAAATGATCTCCTATTTCTCAGCATTATCCGCCAGGCACCCCAATAGCGCCTATATGCTCTACTGCGCAGGCCGGGCGTTTACCGGAGCGGGGAACTACGAAGCCGCCGCCGGAGAATATTCCAAAGCCCTGCGTATAAACCCGGACTCATTTCGGCTTCGTATGCGGCTCGTGTCGACTTATATAGAACTTGAGGATATGGATCAAGCCTCCGATTATCTGCAGCCCGCCTTGCAAAGATGGCCCGACCGCAGCGAATGTTACGTCCTGTCCGAATCGATCTTCAGGGCGAAACAGGATTACGAAAAAGCCGCACAGCAGATGAAAATTGCCATGCGGCTTGATCCCACATTCTGGAACCGGAATCAGCTTATCCACGACTACGTTAAAGCCGGCAAAATGATCGACGTAGTCCGGGTGGTCGCCAATACCGATGACCGAATCAAAAGAGGGATGCTAATCTTCACGGCCGTCTTTGTGTTGATATTTTTGATAGGGGTGCTGAGCGTTACGATACTGGTGAAGGCCGTGATGAGGGCATAACAATCGGCGGTAAACCGATCAATGGTATGAATTATTGTTGTTTTCAGCAGGCAGCCAACTGTAGTCGAATTGCCGTAGAGCGGCAATGCCGTGAGGGCTGAGAGCAAACCCCCGCTCCCTCGTTGCAGAAGCCGGGTTGCGCATCAGTTTGACTCGAAACACCACATCCTCAGAGGCTATGCCCAATATCCGCTTCAACTGAAAGCTGTCCAGCGACGCGATCGCTTCACGAGCATTATCCGCCAGTTCCCCGCCCGGATCCAGCTCCAGCGACATCATAAAGGACCGCATCGCCTCTCTGATCTTGCCTTTCTGCTGTAAAAGGACACCCTTTTTGAAATAATGTGATGCTTCGCGGGGAGCAAGTGCAATCAACTCCTCGACCACCCCCAAAGCGCAGTCGAGTTTTCCGGTCTGCAAATACGCCGTGCCCAGAGCATCCCTCGCCAACAGACTCCGTGGAAATGTCAGCAGCATCTCACGGGCGTGTTTAATCACCTCGTCATACCGCTCCAATTGCAGCAGCGCCTTCAGCAGATGTTCCTGGTTCATCGAGTTATTGGGGTCAAGGCCGACGGCAGCCTTTATAGCTTCAATCGCCGGCCCCATTTTATTCTGAGCGTGATAAAACTTAGCTAACTGGATACAGCACTTCGGCTCGTGCGGATATATCGCGATCGCCTTCTTCGTATGGGCGATCGCCTCCTCGAACAGACCTTCTTCAGCTAGCGATTCGGCCTGTTTCATCAGGCTCGAGAGTCTCCCGAGCCCTTTATCCCTATCAGACTGATGTGTCGTACCCAACTATATTTAACCCATTTTGACAGGCTGGCCGGTTCGTGCAGACTCGTAGATGGCCAATATCACTTCGACCGCCTTGCGAGCTTCCTCACCGCCGACCATCGGTTCCCTGTCCTCTATTATAGCCTTGCAAAGGTCTCTGATTTGAATAGCATGCCCCTCTGTCGAGATGGCTTTCGGATCCGACGCCGCCGATCCGATGGTATCATCGTCGTCTTTCGGCTCCTCGTCCTGCCCAGGCACCTTCCACTTAGTAATAGTCTCACCATCCACACAAATAGTGCCCTGGTCTCCGTGGAACTCCAGTTTGTGGTTCATTCCCACCACCGAAGTCGTCCCCTGCAGCACCCCAAACGCGCCGCTCTTAAACTTCATCACCGCACAGCACGTGTCCTCAACTTCGATATCTCTCACCAAATGATCGGCCTGAGCATAGACCGTATCCACAGGGCCCATTATCCACCTCTGCAGGTCGATGCAGTGCACACCCTGATTCATCAGCGCCCCGCCGCCGTCAAGCTCCCAGGTGCCTCGCCATTCGCCGCTGTTATAATAATCCTGAGATCGATAGTACTTCAGATACGCGTCTCCGAGCACCATCTTGCCCAACAGCCCGCTCTCCACGGCCTTTTTAATCTTGCTCCACATCGGAGCCGTGCGCCTCTGGAAGATAACTCCCAGCTTAACATTGGCTTGTTTGCAGGCGTCGATCATCGCGTCGATTTTGGGCAGGGTGATCTCGACCGGCTTTTCGCACATTACGTGTTTGCCATACTTTGCCGCGTCGATAGTCACTGGGCCGTGCAACCCACTCGGCACGCACACGCACACCGCATCCACCCCGGCCTCTTCCAGCATCTTTACATGGTCCGTATACACCGCCGGGCCACCGAAGTCGGCGGATAGCTTCTGAGCTCGCTCTTCAATTACGTCGCACACCGCCACAAGCTCCGCCTCTGGTGTGTTCGTTACTCCTCGCGCATGCCACGGCGCAATAACTCCGCAGCCGATAATGCCAAACCTGACTTTATCCAATTGTCTGCCCCTTTCAGTGTCACCTGGCAGCAACAGTCGTGTATTTCAAAATATGTCTTTGACTGTTACCCACAAGTTCGCGAAATACTTCGCACGAGCCGACAATTATCAGCCCGTCTCCCATCTATAATTTTAACTGGCCGCCTCTATTTTCCTGCATTACGCAAAAAAACTCGTAATTAGACCTGAATTAAGCAGATAGCGGGTCTCTGTTTCGCGCAGATTGCGAAAATGAGACCCGCTACCTGTTGGGACGGGAGGGTGGGTTTGGGTTTACTCTAGTGAACTGATACTGGTGACTCGGTCGAGGCTGACGTCTTCGATGTCACCTATTAAATACGGCCCGTAAAGGGGTACAAATTGAACGTCTTGAAGATGCAGGGTTTTGGTGATCTCATCCCCGCGTCGGTCGCGGAAAGTAACCGCGCAGTGTCTTCCCAGATATTTCTTTGCTTCAGCGATAACCATGGCTTCCGGCCTCCTCCGTGATAGAGCAGCGTTTTATACTCGACTGCACTGCAACGCTCGGGCTGCTTTGGATGCCGGGGCCACCAAAAAGATATTGTCCTGGATCAGAGTCCGCTTTGCGAGGCCTATCGGTGTCACCGTGAGGATCCCTCGTTATCAACAGCCCCTGATCAATGACAACTTCACATTCGGCAGCCCGGCAAATCAGATTTCATTGGCATCTCCGAGCGCGTCAATCATTGTCATATACGTTATGCCGCCACTTTCACATATCGATTGCTGTAGACATTACCAGATTGCAGAACTTCTTTACTGTCGGCGGAAGGAAGGGTGTGGGTGGAGGTATAAGGGGTTTTCAGATGAGGTTTGACCTCGTTGGATTTGTGATTGATCATTATATCTGGAGGAAGATAATGGGTAAGCTGGCTATCAATGGCGGTAGCAAGGCTGTTACAGGTGGGTTTCCTGGTTGGCCGATTTGGGATGAGTCTGATTGCCAGGCTGTGGTGGACGTTGTTCGCAGTGGGCAGTGGTGGAGCGTCGGCGGCACCAAAGTCCCGGAGTTTGAGCGCACGTTTGCCGAATATCAGGGGGCCAAATACGGCGTATGCGTCCCTAACGGAACGATCTCCCTGTTAGTTGCACTGCAGGCTGTGGGAGTTAAGGCAGGCGATGAAGTTATTGTTACTCCTTACACTTTCATCGCTTCCGCAAGCGCGATTGTGCAGGCTAATGCTATCCCCGTATTTGTTGATGTCGATCTGGAAACTTTTAATATCGACCCCAAACAAATAGAAGCCGCGATAACCGACAAAACCAAGGCTATTATGGCGGTACACATCGGCGGTATGCCTGCTGATATGGACGCCATTATGGAGATCGCGCGCAAGCATGATCTTAAGGTCATAGAGGACGCAGCCCAGGCACACGGAGCAAGCTGGAAAGGCCAGGGCGTCGGCTCAATCGGCGATATGGGTTCTTTCAGCTTCCAGGCCAGCAAAAACCTGACCTCCGGCGAAGGCGGAATCGTAATTACTTGTGATGAGAAGATCGCGGACATCGCCTGGTCGATTCACAACGTCGGTCGCGTTAAAGGCGGCGCGTGGTATGAGCATCTGGTGCTCGGCTGCAACTATAGAATGACCGAGTTCCAGGCGGCGATTTTGCTCAATCAGTTCAAAAAGCTCGATGCTGAAACCAAACTGCGCAACGAGAACGGGTTGCATCTGGCGGAGCGAATCAGCAAGATCGACGGGTTTGTGCCGCAGAAGCGCGACGAGCGAGTCACTTCTCACGCATATCACATCTTCCCGGTGCGTTACACTGCCGCCGAGAAAACCGGCGTTCATAGAGATAAAATACTCGAAGCGCTCAACGCCGAAGGCGTGCCGTCGTCGTTGGGGTATCTGCCGCTTTATCGAGCGGGCATGTTTGAACTCTCCCCGGACGAATGTCCGCTGGGCTGCCGGTTCTATGGAAAGACGCAAAACTACTCCAGCTTGAATTTGCCGAATTGCGAGAGATTGAGCGACCATGAATCCATTTGGTTGTTTCAGACTATGATGCTGGCGGATCGCAAGCGAATCGATGAAATCGCCGATGCGTTCGAAAAAGTAATGGAAAACATCGACGAACTCAAGGGCTAATATAATAAGCGAGGGGAGGCCAGAGTAGACCTCCCCTCCATCAACCGCAGGTGAGTGAGGCATAATGAAACTCGACTTTTTCGACTGCAATTGCCAGATAGGACGACCCGGTGTGCCCAAAGAGGGCGCGCCGATCACGGCTCGTGAGGTTCTTGATCGCCTCAAGCCTATGGGAATAAACCGCGCTTTAGTCTACTCGGCGGCAGCCAAAGAACATCATCCCATCGAAGGCAATCCGCAATTGTTTGAGGATATTAAGGGCTATCCATTTGTGCCGTGCTGGGTTGGTCTGCCTTCGTCTACTCTGGAGCTCGGCAGCCCTGAGCAATTTATTTCAGATATGCGGGCAAATGGGGTAGGGGCCGTGCGATTATTCCCCAGCCTGCACTCCTATAGCATCCAGCCGTGGTGCATCGGGCCGCTCTTCGAAGCGCTTGAGGCAAATGCGGTTCCGGTGCTGGTTGAGGCTGCTCACACCAACTTCCATCATATCGCGGCGGCGCTGGCTGATTTCCCGCAGCTTCGGCTGATAATCCTCCGACCGGCGTACAGGTCCGACAGGTTTATCTACCCTTTGATGGAGCGCTATGAGCACCTTTACGTGGACACCTCAAACTACGTCGCAAACGGCGGGGTTGAGGCGGTATGTGAACGCTTTGGCAGCAGACGGCTGATCTTCGGGACGGATGTGCCCAATTTTGAACCAGGCGCGGCGGTCTCGGGCGTCACCTACGCTGATATCAGTGACGTCGACAAGCAGGCCATAGCGGGTGGCAATTTAGAGAAATTGCTTGCATGGATGGGTGAAGCTGGTGCGTAGGCAGCTCGGAATGCGTCCTGCTGGCTCCATCGAGTCGCTCACCGAGGGATGCAGGGCTTGCTTCGAGGAGATTTACAAAAGAATCCGTGACGAGGTCGGCCCTGAAGTCGCCTGCAGCGCTGCTCTGAAATATGTCATACAACTGCTGGCGACGCTTCTGGCCGCCCACAGAATCCCTGATCTGCATCTTGCCGCCAATTCACTGCGCAAAGCGTCAAATACGCTACTCGATCAGCCGGATAATATCAAATACCACGACGCGTGCGGCGAAGCGTATCGCATGACCACGCTGAATATATTCCGGCCATTGGATAATGCAACATTAGATACTGAAACCCTCACCAGCGCGATTCATTTGCTGCTGCACTCAAACAACAGCCCTGTCGAGCCAATATTCTTCGAGACTATGCCCCTTACGTGGCTGGGTCGAATCTACCAGGATCTGCTCACGTTCAAGGTCGACGAGACTACTCTTGATCTGATTAGCAGCCACTCCGGCCGTAAGAAAAGCGGCACCTATTTCACACCGCCGAGCCTGATACACTACATCACCGGATGTGTCCTGCGGCCCTTGCTCGAATCGCGCGGCGGGCTGCTTGGCGATTCAGGTGAACCGCTCAGGGTATTGGACCCTTCTATGGGCAGCGGCGATTTTCTTGGGTCTGTCGTCGAATCTCTGAGCGAAAGTGCAGGCTCAGCTACTCGTGCAAAAATCGCAGCCGAGTGCGTCTTCGGCGTCGATAATGATCCTTGCGCGGTCGATATTGCTCGTTTTAGTGTGTGGGTATGTTCAGGTTTCGCAGAAGGCATTATCGACTCGCTGAACAACCACCTCCTCTGCGCAGATACTCTTGAAGATGAGAAAAACGCCGGCCTGGATTGGAATGCGGCTTTCGGAGACGTGCTCGATTCAGGCGGATTTGATGCGGTAATCGGCAATCCGCCATATATAGCCTCCAAAAACGGCCTGCCTGCCAGGCGTGCGATCGGTCAATCTGATTCTTATCTGATGTTCGTCACCGAAGTTATGGACAAAAAACTCGTACGCAGCGGCGGTTATTTTTCTATGGTATTGCCTGATCCCATGCTCGTGCGAGAAAACGCCGCCGAGGTGAGGCGCAGGCTGATAACCGAATGGTCGCTGATTTCATTGTTGCATATTTCCGGCGCATTTCCGGATGCTGTGGTGGCCAATGTGGTGCCGGTCTGTCGAAACGTCCCTGCCTGCGCGATGACCTTTTCGGCTGCCAGGATAGACAGAATCGCAGAGCACAAAAGCTTCTTCGCCAGACCCTGTGAAACCTTTGCAGAATTGGCACATGACGTCCGAACATCGACCGTTCTTGCACAAAAACGATGTGAATTCTTATACTTACTTGAACAAGGCGACTTTGCAAATATCCTCAAACGCATCCACGGCCCGGATATCGCTTTATCGAACTATACTGAGCCATTCGTGCCACTGCATAAGCTCAATGTGAAAGCGATCTACCGCGGCGAAGAGGTCGGAAAAGCCGCCATAATGGCCCAGAACGGGGATCAAAAAGTGTTGCTCGGCGGCCAAAGCATCCAACCTTATGAGATAACCTGGGAAGGCAACACTGCTGCTTCCTCCTGGGTGCGCAAGCCGATTCATCGATATCACAGCACTAAGATTCTGGTCCAGAAAAGCGCACCCCGAATCATAGCTGCCCTCGATCGCGTCTCCAAAAGGCATACCGGCTATGTTTTCCCGCAATCCGTTTACGCTATCGAGCTTGCCGAACCGGGTATGGATCCGCTTTATCTGCTGTGTCTTTTGAACTCAAATGTGTTGAATGAGTATATCCGCTGCACAGTCACCGGCTACAAACTGCATCAGCCACAGCTCGAAATTGAAGACATCCGCGCCCTGCCAATACGCAGAGTTAATTTCACCACACCAACTTCGGTGCGAGAAAGTGACCTGGCTAAAGGTATTGATATCTTCGAGAGAGAATCACTACGTGTAGGCGAGTTTCCGGAACTTGCCAATTTCGTATCAACGTGTTTGGCGGGGTGGCCGGAAAAATCCGACGTTGTGCATGATTTGTTGGTCTATCTTGGGCGTGAAATAACAACCTTAATCAGGACAAGTCGCCGCCGCCCCGATGCAGAAGTTACCCGGCGACTTCAGGTTACCAGATCGGCGATAGAAGCAGTCGTATGGCGGCTATATTCCAGCGAGCCGGCGCAAATGGCGCTGCCCTGGTAATCAATTCGAAAGTTGGGATAATTATGAGTTGCAATAAAAGACAGAAGATGCGAGAAGAGGTGCTTGAGGGCAAACCCGTAACGGCGTTTCGTATTATCGACGCTCACGCTCATCTAGGCTACTGGCACAACTTCTATATTCCTCAGCACACCGCTGCCGATATGGTTCGTATGATGGATAGAGTTGGGGTCGAGTGCTGCATATCGAGCGCGTGTGCCGGAATCAGCACCGAGTATCGCGCCGGCAACAGCGAGGTTATCCAGGCTATGAAGGAGTTCCCCGGCCGCATACTCGGCTTCTGCGCTGTCAATCCCAACTTTCCAGCTTCTGAGCTTCGCGACGAGCTTAATCGCTGCTTCGACGCCGGTATGATTGCTATCAAATATCACCCTTCCTGCCATCTTCATCCAATCGACGGCGAAGGGTATCGCGTTGCGTGGGAATATGCCGATGAACACAAATTGGCCGTTCTGACGCACACAGATTCCGGCGGCCCTCACTGCAGCGTGACCCAGGCTGGTAAGTGCGCGGCCCAATATCCGAATACGAAAGTAATCATAGGCCACTGCGGATTCGGTTATGCCGGGGCTGCGCTTTGTGCGCAAGTCGCAAAGGAGGTCTCAAACGCCTACTTCGATCTCGCCGCTTCCACTGCAAATTTAGACCTTGTCGAGACAATCGTCGACGGAGTAGGGGCCGACCGCACCCTTTTCGGCACCGACATCCCATTTTTGGACTGTCGCATACAGATCGGCAGGCTGGCATTTTCTAAACTAAACGATGACCAACTCACGCAGGTACTAAGTGCCAACGCGGCTCGAATCTATGGGCTATGAGGATCGTCGATCTTACCCATTCCATCACCGGCAACATTCCGGCAGATGATATCAATGGCCTGAGCGTTCGTTACGCCAAACCAATCGACGGCATCCCACCTGATTACCTGCTGCCTCTGGCTACCGTCATAGACGTCACACATAGACGTTCAACCGACCAAGTCGACCGTGCCGATCTTACCAAAACAGGAGTAGCTGACATCGCAGCATGCATACTGCACACAGGTTGGATGGATGCTCATATCGCGGGAGTTTTCACAAACGCTCCGCAGCTTACAGTTGAGGCTGCTGCCTATTTGTTAGAAGGCGGTGTGCGTACA
The DNA here is from genome assembly GCA_964494345.1 of uncultured bacterium. Classification (GTDB taxonomy): domain Bacteria; phylum Armatimonadota; class UBA5829; order UBA5829; family UBA5829; genus DTKD01. The sequence continues at coordinate 359,817 of CAZBSI010000004.1, read as the reverse complement.
GTCGCGGCCGATTTCCCATTGACTTCTAACGCGGCGGATTTATTGTTGCAAAATGGTTGCGTATTGGCCTGCTGCCTTAGTAATATACAGGAACTGAAAGATGAAATAGTGCGGCTCGCTGTGTTGCCATTGAAATACCGGGATTTATGCACGGCTCCGGCGAGGGCAATGGCTATCGAGTTGCATTAATAACAAACCAGGCGGGTGAAAAAGATGAAACTAGTGACTTTCCGAACCTCTTTCAGCCACGAATCGATTGGGATTTACAGAGAAGACCTTCACGGCGTAATTGATCTTACTAAGGCGCTGGAGATATATTCCCTCGCTGTAGAGGAGTTGCCGGCAATTCCGACAAATATGCTCGAGCTGTTGTCTTTTGAGGGGATAACTCCTGAATTGCTGAACGATGTAGAGCAATTTCTGGAAAGCCGTGATTTGGTTTTTGATATTTTGCATACCCGGTATGAATTGCTCCCTCCGATACCAAGACCAGGCGCCATCTACGCCCTCGGCCGTAATTATCCCGCCCATGCACGCGAGAGCGGCCACGAGCCTCCGAAAGAGCCGATCATATTCAGTAAAGCTCCCACCGCAGTCGTCGGCCCTGACCACCCTGTTGTATACAAAGACTTCCTCACCCGCGTCGACCCGGAAGCCGAGCTTGCGGTAATCATAGGCTATTGTGGCTCAGATATTCCGGTTGAAGAGGCCATGTCCTATGTCGCTGGCTATACATGTCTCAATGACGTCACAGCCCGCGACCTTCAATACACCGACCTCGCCAACTCACATCCCTGGCTTCGCAGCAAGGGCATCGACACATTCTGCCCGATGGGGCCATATATTGTAACACCCGACGAGCTGCCGGATCCGTTACACGTCGATGTGGAATTAAAAGTCAACGGTGAGACTCGCCAAAAGGACAACACTCGCTCCATGACCTTCGACATTCCGTTCTTGATAAGCTGGATATCACGCTATCACTGCTTATACCCCGGCGACGTCATTACAACCGGCACTCCGGAAGGTATGCAGCCCGTTGAAATTGGAGACACTATGGAGGTGATTGTCGAGGGAGTCGGCACGCTTCGAAATCAGGTGATGTCCGAAGAAGATTATATTGAAGAATTCGGTGATTTCGACGATATCGATGGTCTCGGCGACTTTGACGATCTTGACGATCTTGACGATGACGACAACGACATCAGGTTGGTGTAAAGAATCATGATGCGACCAACTTATGCGGAGGTCGATCTATCCGCGATAAGAGACAACATCAAAGTGATTCGCAAAAGAGTCGGGCCTAAAGTCCGCATAATGCCGGCGGTCAAGGCCAACGGCTATGGACACGGCGCAATCGAAGTCAGCAGGGCTTGCGTTCAGGCAGGCGCGGATGCGTTATGCGTTGCCACACCAGACGAAGGCGTCGAACTTCGTGACGCTGGCTTCAAGGAGCCGGTTCTAATTCTCGGCTGCTCACCAGTCGACTGTGCCCCGGAAATCGTCCGGCACAATTTGACAAGCACGGTCAGCGATTTGGAATATGCGCGTGCCGTTTCAGAGGCTGCTGTTGCCCAGCAAAAGACTGTCGGCGTACACATTAAAGTCGACACGGGTATGGGCAGAATAGGCGTTGCTCCCGAAGAAACCCTGGCATTTGCCCGGCTGGTAAGAATGATGCCGGGCCTGAAGCTAGGGGGCGTCTTCACACATTTTCCCTGCGCCGACGAAGAGGATCGTTCGTTCACGCTGCTGCAGATAGCGATGTTCACGAAAGCTATCAGCGCACTCAAGTTCCATTCGATTCCCGTCCCCATAGCCCACGCGGCAAACAGCGCAGGCATTATGGCTTATCCGGAGTCTTATTTTAATGCGGTCAGACCGGGGATTATGATCTACGGCGGCTCTCCATGTCGCCGCTGCGCACACGTATTGCCTATTCGTGAGGCGATGACCCTGAAAACCCGAATCGTCTTTCTAAAAGAGGCCGATGCAGGGACCGCGGTGGGTTATGGACGGACTTACACACTAAAACGCCGGTCGAAGGTCGCCACGCTGCCCATAGGCTATGCGGACGGATACCAGCGCGCACTCTCCAACCGCGGAGAGGCGGCGGTACGCGGAACGCGAGTCCCTCTAATCGGACGTGTTTGCATGGATCAAATTATGATTGATGTGACCGACGTCGAGGGTGTATCTGTTGGCGATGAAGTGATTCTCATCGGCGGAGGTTATGAGTATCTCAGCGCAGACAATGTGGCCGAGAAGGCTGGCACAATCTCAGATGAAACATTTACCGCCATCACAAGTCGTGTGCCGAGGGTGTATATCAATCCATAATCAAATGGGCTTGCTATGAAAATCGCGATGATCGGTGCCGGCAGTTGGGGAACCGCCCTCGCTGTGCTGCTGGGAAAAAAAGGATATCAGGTTACTCTATGGGCGCGCAGGGATTCCCTTGCACAGGATATCGAATCCGCGCGCGAAAATTCCCAATACCTACCTGGAATAAGGCTGCCAGATTCAGTCTTTGCAACCTCTGATATAAATCGCGCAATTGAGGACGCCAGCACAGTTGTTCTCGCCATACCCAGCAAAGGCGTTCGCGAGGTGCTGATGCAATTGAAGGGAGCCATCAGCCCGGATATATTGTTAGTACATGCGGGCAAGGGGCTGGAGAGCGGGACAGGTTTGCGAGGCTCAGAAGTAATCGGCCAACTCCTCGGCGAAGAAGCCGGACAAGGTTGCGTTGCACTTTCTGGTCCTAACCTTGCCGTCGAGCTTGCAAACGACGTGCCCACGGCCACCGTCGTCGCATCGGCGATTCCCGACAATGCGGTAAAAGCCCAATCCCTCTTCTCCACAATTAGCCTGCGAGCTTATCGAAGCCGGGACATCGCAGGTGTCGAACTCGGCGGCGCTCTAAAAAATATATACGCAATCGGCGCGGGTATCTCCGACGGGCTTGGCTATGGGGACAACACCAAGGCCACGCTTGTCACGCGAGGCCTCGTCGAGATGATTCGTCTCGGAACCGCGCTTGGGGCTGACGATAAGACTTTTACGGGCCTTTCCGGTCTTGGCGACCTTATGGCAACGTGTTCCAGCCCGCTCTCCAGAAACCTGCGACTCGGTAGAATGCTGGGGCAGGGGAAGGGCATCGACGAAAGCCTCGACGCGCTAGGCCAGGTTGCGGAAGGAATGCCTTCCTGCCAGGCAGCTTTTCACCTCAGCCAAACATTACAGGTATCTATGCCGATATGCGAACAGATATACGAGGTTCTGTTCAACGGCAAATCCCCGAAACCCGCGGTTCTTGAGCTTATGTCCCGCGATTATCGCGAAGAACTCCCCTGATGTCATCCGACTTGCAAGCACCCTGTTAATATTACGGGGAACGCACGTATTTCTCACATCGTATATTAAGCAACTGACGATTTAGGGTATTTAAAATAAGGATGTGCTATCGTGCAAGCGATGCCACTTCCTTTAAGGCAAACTGCAGCGGGTGGGCCTTATATGGTGGGCCTGGCAGCAGAAAGTAGGAATTAAAATGCGTTGCAGGAAATGCGGAAACGAGATAAAAAATGTGCCGGAACACCTCGCCGGTTTGGCAGACTGGGTATGCCGGCAATGCACCAACACCGCTCCTAAGCACGAAGCCTTGCAGATGAGCGATGAAACCATAAAAGAGCGCCTGGCCTCCCGTGGCCGGAAAAAAGCCGCTTAACTTTTTATTTAATCACGGTCTATCGAGCCTGCACAACACGGCAGGCTCGATGTTTTTTATAGTAGACTCAAATCGGCAATCAACGGCAAGTGATCTGAGGCCGTCGTCTTTACCACCTTCGTGCCCATCACACTGAATGCAGAATCTGTCAATACATAGTCGATTCGTTTATGCGGTTTACCTGCATCAAACGTCAACTCCCCATCCGCATCGGCATCCGTCAGCCCACAAGCATTGATTAGTTCCAGTATAGGTTCCTCTTTCGGTTCCGCGTTCAAATCTCCGCAGACCAATTTCGGGTTCTTGATAGTCTTCATCACCTCAGTGATTTCCTTTGCCTGGTTCAGACGTTCGTCACCACTCAAGCCAAGATGCGTGGTCAATACGGTAAAAGCACCCTCAGGCGCTCGCAAACCGACTTCCAGAAATCCGCGCTGTTCACCTTTGCTGGTGAGTATATGCGATCGAGTATGCTCCACCTCCAGAGTGGTCAGAATGGCGTTTCCCAATCCGCCTGCTCCCTCGCGATAGTTGACCTGATAAGCCACTCGCATATTCAGAAGCTTGGCCAGCTCAATAGGCTGGTCGGTAAACTGTGATACTTTTCGCAGCGTATGTACTTCCTGCAAACACACCACTCGCGCATGGGATTCCCGAATCACCTCGGCTATGCGTTCGACGGACGTTTGATTGTCCATTCCAATGCAGCCACGAATGTTGTAAGTCATCAATCGAATCAATATAGCCTCCTGCGAAACCAGTCTCAATTTTGGAATACGGACTGGCTTCACGTTCGATCCTAAATATAGCTAATACACCCCACCACCCAATCCCTTCCTGTTGGAGGTTTGTATTTAGAAGTTGGAGGTTGGGTACATCACTCTACTTCGTTGTATAATGTCCCTATGATGGTAAAAGACATCAATCCTATAGACGCGAAACTTCTTGACATCCTGCAGGCGGATTTTCCTATGGTATCCTTACCATTCGCCTCCATAGCTCAGCGGCTGGATATCACCGCAGAGGATGTAATCAAACGCATCAAGAGGCTAAAGTCAGAGCGTATCATCCGCCAGATCAGCGCGATCTTCGACTCTCGCGCACTTGGTTACTCCAGCACCCTCGTGGCATTCAAAGTGGAGCCGCAGAGCCTCGATTGCGTCGCCGAGTCCGTGTCAGCCCACTCAGGGGTCAGTCACTGCTACTCTCGAGATAACGAATATAATTTATGGTTCACCATAACCGTTGGCCCTGATAAAGACATCGCGGCCGAGGTCGAAGCTCTCGCTCGCGACAAATCGGTGGTGTCTTACATTCTTCTGCCCTCCATCCGACTCTTCAAGATCGGCGTATTTTTCGGCATGTCCGACGCCAGCCCTGAACCGCGCATACCCGCTACTCAGAAAGCTGAGCCAAACATATCGTCTCTCTCAGAAGCTCAAATCGCCGCTGTTCGCGCGTTGCAAAAGGATATTCCAATCGTGGATTCGCCCTTCGCGGAGCTTGCGCTGCAGGTGAATATGGACGAATCTGCGTTGTTAGAACATGCAGATCAATTTCTAAAGTCCGGCACAATGAGGCGCTTTGCCGCGGTGTTGCGTCACCAGAAAGCGGGCTACGGCGCAAATGCGATGGTCTGCTGGCGCGTTGAAGATGATCAAATTACACGAATCGGCGAAATTATGGCCGAACACGACGCAGTAAGCCACTGCTATCAACGACCGATCAGTTCTGATTGGCCATATCCGCTCTACACCATGATCCATGGCCGCACCGAAGACGAAATCAGCAGGATAATCTCCGATCTCTGCGCATCTTCCGGCGCTCAGGACTATAAAATCCTTCGCACAGTCAAAGAATACAAAAAATCTCGCGTCGTATATTTCGAATAACGCCGACATAATCTCCAGCCTCCAAACTGCATGTGTTAGAATGCCCCACCTTTTTGGGGAAGATTCAACAGAAGAACATTTAACTGCAAAGGTGGAGATTAAGATGCCGAACATAGCCTGGCGGAGTTGGGGAGATCCGGCCTTCGCTGAATCTCGTGACTCAGGAAAGCCGATTCTGCTTTCTATTAGCGCTGTGTGGTGCCATTGGTGCCACATTATGGATCAGAGAACCTACTCCGATCCTAAGATAATCGACACCATCAATCAACACTTCATACCCATACGTGCGGATGTGGATCGGGAGCCGGATATCAACGTCCGTTACAATATGGGAGGCTGGCCGTCTACGGTATTTCTAACCCCGGATCGCGACGTTTTGACAGGGGCGACCTATCTGCCTCCGGATCGAATGCGAATTGTGCTTGATCGGGTGTCGCAAGCATACAACGAGCAGCACGACGAACTGGACAGCAAGGCCAAGGAGGCGAGACAACAGACAGAGGACAATTTCCGCCGGAAGAGCGGGTCTGCTTCTTCGTGCGATATCGATAAACTGATCGACTCGCTGCGAACTGCATACGACATAGACAACGGCGGCTTTGGCACAACCCAGAAGTTCCCGCATACGTCGGCTCTGCAACTGCTTATGGCGTTTTACGAATCCTGCGGCAGCGAAGGCGATTTGGGAATGGTGTCGGACACTTTAGATGCGATGATCGATGGGGAGATATTCGATAAAATCGAGGGCGGCATGTTTCGCTACGCCACCCGCAAGGATTGGAGCAGGCCGCATTACGAGAAACTGCTTGCAGAGAACGCAAAAATGGCCGCTGTGTTGCTTGATGCGTATAGATTAACTGCCAGGGAGGAATACATCCTGGCGTCGCTGCGCATCTTCTCTTATCTGGAAAACACACTGCTGGATTCGAAGTCTGGCTTGTTTCACGGTAGCCAGGACGCAGATGAGGAGTATTACCAAGCCGACCAGGACACGCGCAAGTCGATGCGGCCTCCTAAGGTGGACCCGCTTCTTTATGTCGACTCCAACGCCCTTCTCGCAAGGTCGTATTTTAAGTTATACGGCATAGGCAAGGACCTCAAAGCCCGTGATAAGGCTCTGCGAATCGTCGGCGCTCTGAACAGCCTTGCAAAAGCGCCGGACGGCTCGGTGGCGCATTATATTGAGAATGAGCAGCCGCACGGTTACGGTATGCTGTCGGATATGGCCGAACTTGTGCTGGCCAACGCTTCGGCTACGGAGGCGACCGGCGACGACACGTATATTCTCAAGGCCAAAGAACTGCTGGAATGTATATTTTCGGAGTTTGGCGCGGAAAACGGCGGGTTTTATGACGTCAGCGAAAGTCGCGCAAGCGACCGCTCCTTGACGCGATATACAGTTCCAATAGAGGAGAACTCGACCCTTGCGGTTGCCTTTGTGAAGATGGCGGATCTTATCGAGGACGAGGCCTATCGACTCTCCGCGCGGCAGGTTCTGGACGCTTTGTCTCCGTTTGTGGAGGATTATGAGATAATGGCTTCCAGTTACGGTTTTGCGTTATCGATGCTGGATCAGTCTCCTGTGCTGGTGACTGTCCACGCATATCTAGGAACGGAGGAAGCCGATGCGTTCATCCAGGCGTCCTTAGGAGCCTGCAGTATAAGTTGCACTGTACGCACGGTGCCTCTCGAAGAGGGCGAACCCGCGGTTACGGCCTGCCTGGGTTCCTCGTGCAGGGTCCGAGTAACAGAGCCCGCGGATGTAGCGGAAGCGTTAGAAGACCTCGCTGCCGAATACATCCAACAAGCCCAGCAATCAGAGTATGGAGGCAGTGTAACATAAGGGTAATGACTTTCATGTCACATAAATAAAGACAGGTGGCGATCGCCGAATCGCTTTGAATATGACAGGAGGCGATCGCCGCCGAATTGCCACCTAAAAACATCAATCAGCTATTTTAACCCCCACACCCGCCATTTCAAGCGCAGCTCGCCATTTCAAGCCCAGCAACCCGCCATTTCAAGCGCAGCAATCCCGTCATTTCAATCCCCTCACCCTGTCATTTCGAGCGCAGCGAGAAATCTGCTTTTTGGTTTTCGGTTTCCGGATGTCGGTTATCTGCGCCCCCTGCGCGAAGTCGCAGGATCACCACAACTCCGGCCACCAAACCCTGTCATTTCGAGGTCCGATCAAGCATTCTTAGGCTCCACATATTACGACACCATATGAGTATTTCTGGCTTTCGCATCTTTCACTTTTTCGCGTTTATCCCTTCTGTGAAGGAAAACCTCATGCTATAACCGAAATCTCGATTATCCATCGTTCGAAGGGGATCAACATGAAAAAAGCAGTCGTCTTACTTTCCGGTGGCCTCGACAGCGCCACCACTGCGGCTATTGCCCGCTCGGAAGGCTATGATCTATATGCAGTCTCCTTCGACTACGGTCAGCGTCACTCACGCGAACTGCAAAGCGCCAGGTCGGTGGCTGAGAGCCTGCAGGTCAAAGACCATCTGCTGATCAGTTTCGATCTTCGCAGCATGGGGGGCAGCGCGCTCACAGATGACATCAGCGTTCCACTTGATCGTGACACTGACAATATGGCCGAGTCTATCCCCATCACCTATGTCCCTGCTCGCAACACGATATTTCTATCATTCGCTTTAGGATACGCCGAAACTATCGGCGCTTACGACATCTTTATCGGCGTCAGCGAGGTGGATTACAGCGGCTATCCTGACTGCCGCCGGGAATATATCGAGGCATTCGAACGATTGGCGAACCTCGCCACAAAAGCGGGCGTCGAGGGAACTGGCAGGTTTCGCATTCACGCCCCGCTAATCGACCTCACTAAATCCGAAGCTGTGCGACGCGGGCTAAAACTCGGGCTCGACTATTCCCTGACCTGGAGTTGCTATGTCGGCGGTGAGAAGCCGTGCGGCAAATGCGACAGTTGCAAGCTCAGATTAGCAGCTTTCAAGCAAGCAGGGACAGTCGACCCACTCGATTATTCATAAGGCCCCGTCAGGGGTAACCAGCCTCAGCGCCCTGGGCAAAACAGCGATCTCTGTCCCGCTTTCTCCGCGCACATCTCCATCAAGCTGCATTTTGACCGACGGTTCGGCTTCAACCCGCAACCGTCTCACACGATAATGCACCGCCGCCGAATCGACCGCCCAACTCGTGAACAGCGACGCCGACAACCAACCCACAAACCGCATCTTCATAATCGGTTTATGCTCAAGTATAATCACGTCCAGCAGCCCATCATCGGCCTTCGCATCGGCAGCAAGCTGGAAATTGGGGGCATAGGTCGCGCAGTTGCACACGATGACGTTATACGCAGTCGAGTGGATTTCCCCTTCGTCCGATATCAGCCGAAACCTCGACGGTTGATATCGAATTGACTCAAGAACCAGGGTGGGGGCATAAGCAAGCCGGCCGAACAATCCCTTGGCATAGGCCGGCACCGAGCGCACAACCGCAGCATCAAACCCAAAACCCGCCATCAACAGAAATCTCCGCCCACCAGCCACTCCGACGTCAAAAGCCCGTTCGACCCCATTTGTGGCAATGTGCAGAGACCTGTCTACATCATCGCTGGTCAGCCCAAGCTCATTACCCAGCACATTTCCGGTCCCCAGCGGCACTATCCCGACAGATATGTCGCTGTCCTCCAGACCATTGATAACCTCGTTAAAAGTGCCGTCGCCCGCCACCACGATGAGTCGCCGGTAACCATCTGCAGAGGCCGTCGCAGCGATGTCCGCCGCCTGTCCCGGTTCGGTCAACACGATTGCATCCGCATCGCGCAGGGTGGCCACATAATCCAGCGCCCTTCGCTTCAGCGCAGCCGTGCCATCTCGACCGGATGTTGGGTTGATTAAGAAAAGAGTTTTCACGACACCGCACCGTCGTACGTCGCAAGTCTACTGCTGCGGTAGGATTGATACTTTTCTATCTGCTACCCGCAGTCGGCCCTGCGCAAACAACGCGATGGCGTCCGTGTATGTGGCGTGTTCGGCAACGAGGACTTTGCCGGCTATGGAATCCGAGGTATCGTCTGGCTCCACCGCCACCACGCTCTGGGCGATAATAGGCCCAGTGTCATAATCTTCATCTACAAAATGCACCGTCGCGCCCGTATACTTCACTCCGCGCGCGATGACCGCCTCGTGAACGTGATGCCCATACATCCCCTTGCCACAAAACGCCGGGATCAGAGCCGGGTGCACGTTCATAATGCGGTCACGATAAGCCTCAATGATCCCGCCGCCCAGCACCTGCATATAACCGGCCAGGCAGATCAAGTCAATCTTATATTTCTGCAATTCGTTCAGAACCGCAGCGTCATATCCCTCATCGGATTCAAAATCACGTCTTCGAATGCTTACCGCAACCGAACCCGCCGCCCGCGCGCGATCCATAGCCGGGGCATCGTCTTTGACTCCGATCACCAGCGCAACTTCGCCGTCGATTTTCGCGGCTTTGCACCCGTCTATAATAGCCTGCAGGTTCGATCCCCGGCCCTGCCCGGAGACCAGCACGGCGATACGGATCATATCACGTTCACCTCGCGGCCGCCCTTGTGGACGCCGCCGATAATCGAAGCCGTCTCGCCAAGCTCTTCCAGCCTGCTCACGATCTCAGGGCCGTTATGGTTCGGCACTATCAACACCATTCCAATGCCCATATTAAACGTCCTGTGCATCTCCGCCGGGTCTATGTTGGCCTTCTCCTGCAACAGCGTGAAAATCGGCGGCACGCCCCAATATCGTCTCTCCACCGTTACCTGGCAATCCAACGGCAGGATTCGCGGTATATTGTTATAGAACCCGCCGCCGGTGAGATGAGCAATCCCCCGCACGTCGAACTCCTCCAAAATAGCCATCACCGGCTTCAGATAGCACCGGTGCGTCGCCAACAGCACATCTCCCAGCGTGGTTCCAAGCTCCGGCACATACTGGTCGACTTTATAATCGTTGTCCTCAAACAGGATCTTGCGCACAAGCGAATATCCATTAGTGTGAAGCCCCGATGACGCCAGCCCGATAACCGCATCACCCGGTTGAATCCGCGACCCGTCAATAACCTTCGCCCGATCTACAATCCCGACAATACTGCCCGCCAGATCCATCTCCCCATCGAGATAAACCCCCGGCATCTCAGCAGTCTCCCCGCCAATAAGAGCGCAACCGGCGTCCAGGCAGGCCTCCGCCATACCCTTCACCACCTGCTCCACAACCTCCGGCACCAGCTTGCTCGATGCATAATAATCGAGGAAAAAAAGCGGCCTGGCCCCCTGCACGAGGATATCATTGACACAATGATTGACCAAATCGGCCCCGATAGTGTCGTATTTCTGCATCATCGCCGCTATCTTCACCTTAGTTCCGACACCGTCGATACTCGACACTAACACCGGGTTTTCCATCTCCGGGAAACTGGCCGCGAACATGCCACCAAACGCCCCAATGTCCGTAAGCACACGATCGTTAAAAGTGGCATGCACATGCTGTTTCATTCGAAAAACAGCCTCGTCCCCCGCTTCGATGTCGACACCCGCCGATTTATAGTCAGTCATCTGTTTTCAACCCTCATATATGATCTGCCGACCCCGCAAGCGAGGCCAGGCCCACTTCGTTTTATTTTATAACGTCGCCGGCTGCTCGAAGACGAACTTGCTCAGCTTAGCCTTCTCAGATACCTCGATCGGATATTTGCCGTCCAGGCACGCGCAGCACAGCTTATCCTTTTTAATGCCTATGGCGCGCATCAATCCCGCCAGACTCAAAAAGCCCAGGCTATCCGCACCGATATACTGCCGAATCTGCTCTACGTTCAGTTTCGATGCGATAAGCTCATCCTGATTGGCAGTATCAATCCCATAAAAACACGGGTGTTTAACAGGCGGCGCAGCTACTCTGACATGCACCTCCACCGCACCCGCATCGCGGATCATCTTTATCGTAGGCCCGATAGTAGTCCCGCGCACCACGCTGTCGTCCACCATCACAACCCGCCTGCCGGCAAGGCTTTCCTTCAGCGGGCTGAGCTTCATCTTCACACCCAATTCGCGCATACGCTGGTTGGGCTGAATGAACGTACGGTGGATATAGTGATTCTTGATAACGGCTTCCGCATACGGAATCCGGGAAGCCTCCGCCAGACCGATGGCGGCCGGAATGCCTGTGTTGGGCAGCGGGAATACTATATGCGCCCCCGGCGCCGGATGCTCCTTCGCCAGTTCATGCCCCATACGTCTCCGCACTTCGTGCATGCTGCGGTTATACATCCGGCTATCAGGTCGAGCGAAATAGACATACTCGAACACACAAAGCGCCCTGCCTTCCAAAGGCACACCCTGTCGTTCGGCCATTCCGTTCCTGTCGAGAGTGATTATCTCCCCCGGTTCGACCTCTCGCACAAAATCCGCGCCGATCGTATTGAATGCACACGTCTCCGATGCAATTACATACATCGAATCGTTAAGATGTCCAATCGAAAGAGGCCGAATCCCATACGGGTCGCGAAAAGCGACCAATTTCTCCGGAGTCAACACCACCACGGAGTAAGCGCCACGAACCTTCTTCATAGCCGCCGCCACAGCGTCCTCAACCACACACTCACCGGAATGCGCGATCATCTTGGTCAAAATCTCGCTGTCGCTGGTGGTTTCGAGTTCCACCCCGGCCTTCACCAGTTCGTCACGCAGCGCCTCCGCGTTTATCAGGTCCCCATTAAGCGCCAGGGCTATAGGCCCAAAGTCGCATTCGCACATAGTAGGCTGGACATTACGCAGAACGCTCGACCCAGTGGTCGAATATCGCGTATGGCCGATTGCCGCATGCCCCTTAAGCTTCGCGAGGGCTTCTTCGTGAAATATCTGTGTAACAAGCCCCATATCGCGATGCATACGGACCTGCGTGCCATCACTGGCCGCGATACCTGCGCTTTCCTGTCCGCGATGTTGAAGTGAAAACAATCCGAAAAAGGCGATTCTGGATACATCCTCGCCACTCCCGAATATCCCGAATACGCCGCACTCTTCAGCCATTTCCGGCCGGTCAACGTCTAGCATCAGTCTCCCGTTTCTGCCATTATGCTTGGTATTGCATTTCGCCAGCACGAATCCAACTCGCTCACGCTGGCATTAATTAATTCTACATCATTAACGGTAATTCTCATTACCTCGCCGCCGGTCTTGCCCAAAATGGTAGACTCCACACGACAATTAGCCACGATCTCGCGCAACCGCCCGAGATTCTCAGCCGCAACAGTCACGACAGCCCGCGACTGCGTCTCGGCGAACAATGCGGCAGAAGGTCCGCAATTTGCCGAAAGGCCGATTTCAGCGCCCATTTTGCCTGCAATGCAGCACTCAGCCAATGTTACCGCAAGGCCGCCGTCGGAACAATCGTGCGCCGACTTTATTATGCCCTGGCCGATTCCCTTGATTAAGACCTCACAGATCCGCTTCTCACGGTCCAGATCCAGCACGGGCGGCTTCCCTGCAACAACGCCGTGAATAGTCTTCAGATACTCGCTGCCACCCAGCGACTCTCGCTCACAAACAGGCAGACTCTCCTCTTCGTCAAACCGTACCCCGGACAGCAGCACGACAATGTCGCCAGCCGCCTTGAAATCGGCGCTGCAGGTCTTCTCCACATCATCAACCACACCCAGCATACCGATCGTCGGGGTGGGGTAGATCGCCATTTCAGGAGTCTCGTTATACAGACTCACGTTTCCGCTCACTATCGGTGCATCGAAGAAGTCACAGGCCTCCGCCAGTCCTTCAACGGCTCTCTTGAACTGCCAGAACGCCTCAGGCTTCTCAGGATTGCCGAAGTTCAGACAGTCCGTAGTGCCAACCGCCTTTGCTCCAGTACACGCGAGGTTGCGCGCAGCTTCAGCCACCGCTATTTGAGCGCCCACAAACGGATCGAGATAACAGTATCGACCGTTGCAGTCCGTCACCACCGCGATGCCCTTCTTCAGCCCACGGATTCTCAACACTCCGGCATCTGACCCCGGCAGCACCACCGTGTTGGCCAAAGCCATATGATCGAATTGCTCATATACCCACTGCTTGCTGGCAACAGACGGCGTGGAGAGTATCTTCATCAGCGCATCGTTATAATCATCCGGCTCTGCAAGCCCGGAGAAGTCGAAGTTGTGAAGTTCTGCCAGATAGCCAGGCTCCTGAGCATCCAGATAATAAGTCGGAGCTTCGTCGGCCAACGACTTTGCGGGAACCTGAGCTACGAGTTCATCTCCCTCATATACATGCACCAGCCCGTCGCCGGTCACTTCGCCTATCACCGCCACCGGCACTTCCCACTTCTCGAAGATCCTGATGACCTCGTCCTCTTTGCCCTTCTGCACAATAGCCAGCATCCTCTCCTGGCTTTCGGAGAGCATAATCTCATACGGGGTCATGCCGGTCTCCCGGGTAGGCACTTTCTTGACGTCGATCCGCATACCGGTGCCAGCCTTCGCCGAGGTCTCGCAAGTCGAGCAGGTGATTCCGGCAGCGCCCATATCCTGGATGCCCACCACGTAACCCGACGCCAGCGCCTCCAAAGTCGCCTCTATAAGCACGTTCTCAGCAAACGGATCACCCATCTGCACGTTGGATTTCTTACTTTCCGACTTTTCAGACAACTCCACAGAGGCGAAGGTCGCGCCGTGGATTCCATCCCGGCCTGTATGCGACCCGATTATCAGAACAAGGTTCCCAGGGCCGTCGGCTCTCGCGTAAGCTATCGAGTCGTGCCGAATCAACCCCAGCGCCATCGCGTTCACCAGGCAGTTACCGGAGTAGCAATCCTCAAAATAGACTTCTCCGGCCACAGTCGGCACTCCGACTACGTTTCCATAAAACCCGATACCGGCAACGGCCTGTTCAAAGAGATAGCGATTCCTCGCATCCTCAAGCGGGCCGAATCGCAGGCTGTTCAGGCAGGCAATGGGTCTTGCTCCCATCGTGAAAATATCCCGCAGCATCCCACCGACTCCGGTCGCCGAGCTTTGGAACGGCTCGACTGCGGACGGGTGGTTGTGGCTTTCGATCTTCATAGCGACACCGAGTCCGTCCCCGATGTCAATAATTCCGGCGTTCTCAAGCCCGGCGCCGTCGATGGCTTCTCTATACTTCTTGAAAAGCCGCAGTATGGGCCGGGAGTATTTATATCCGCAGTGCTCGCTCCACATCACAGAATACATACCAACCTCCGTATAGGTCGGGTGTCTGCCGAGCGCACTTACGATCGCGTTATATTCAGCTTCGTTCAGCCCCATGTCTTCATAGACTTTGGGCTCTATGGGCTTGGTATCAGTTATCGACATGCTGTCCTCATCATAGTCTTCTCTGACTCAAAATCCAACCCAGAGACGGATTTGACCCCATCCCCAGGTTAGATATCAAAACAACTCACCTGGGCTTAGCCCAATTTCTTAACAATCGACTGCAAAATGTGTATCCCGTCCGCGCTGCCTAAAATGCTCTCAACAGCTCTCTCAGGGTGGGGCATCATTCCCGCGACATTGCCGCTATCGTTCAAAATCCCGGCGATATTTTTCGCCGAGCCGTTTGGGTTGGCGTCTTCGGTGACATTTCCCGATTTATCGCAATATCGCAGCAGCACTCTGTTGGCGTCTTCCATCGCCCTCAAGGCTCCCGGCTCGCACCAGTATCGACCGTGAGCGTGGGCAATTGGAACAGACAGCAGCTGTCCAACAGAGCAATTGCAAGTATAATCGCTGGCGTTGTTCTCCACGCGCACGTTTATATACTTGCACATAAACCGAGCGGTGTTGTTTAGCAGCAGCGCCCCCGGCAGCAAACCAGCCTCGCAGAGAATCTGAAATCCATTGCCAAACCCGACCACTCGACCACCGTCCTCAGCAAACTTCTTAACAGCGTCAATAATCGGGCTGAAATGGGCCACCATCCCAGGTCGCACATAATCACCATAAGCCGCCCCGCCGGGCAGTATAAGGCAATCGATTCCCTTGATCTCCGTCGTTTGGTGCCAGATATAATCCACGGGCTGCTTCAGAATATCGCGCACCGCATAAAACGCTTCCACATCGCCATTAGAACCGGGAAATTGAACTACTCCGAATTTCATAAGTCAGTCCTCTGGGTTTTAGAGTATCAAGTGCCGGGCATACGAATATGTGTTCGGCAACTGACATCTTTTCCCAATCACCTATCCCTTCTCGATCTCGAAACGATAGTTCTCGGTGTTCGGGTTCACGAGCAGTTTGCGGCACATCTCGTCAACGTCTTTTTCTACGTCCCCGCCGTCCGCAACCTCGATCTCGATGAACTTGCCGACTCTGACGTTGCCAACGCTGCCGTATCCCAGGTTCTCCAGCGCCCCCAGCGTCACCTTGCCCTGAGCATCCAAAAGCTCAGGCTTGAGAGTCACATACACATTTGCTTTTGCCATTGTCCATCCTCTGGTTTTTTAGATTGAGCTATCCGTCAACTCGCCCGTCTAAAAGATAGCCATCCCAAGCATCTATTATATCACCGCATCAAAACGATGCTTTTCTACAGCGCAAAAAAACAGAATTTTTTGTCGAACCCCTCTCCGTCATTACGAACCCATCCCCGTCATTCCGAGCACCCATCTACGCCTCATCCCCTGTTATTCGAGCACCCATCTACGCCTCATCCTCTGTCATTCCGAGCACCCTCCCTCGTCATTTCGAGCGAAGCGAGAAATCTGCTTTTTCGACGTCCGTAGTCAGATGTTCGAAGTCCGAACTTGGATAGGTGGCGATCTCCGAATCGCCACCTCGGCGGAATCACGAAGGGCCGTCACCTCAACAGCTAACCTCTCACTCAAGCCCCAATCTCTCAAACACCCTGTCCACATTCCTCAAATGGTGCGCAAGGTCGAAGCAATCGTCCAACTCTTCCTTATTCAGCAGCCTCTGTACGTCTGCGTCGCCCTCCAGCGCCTGCCGGAACGAGACATCCTCATCCCAGCACCTGGCCGCATTTCTCTGACAAACCTTATAGCCTTCCTCGCGAGTCATCCCCTTCTGGATCAGCGCCAGCAGCACGTGTTCGCTAAAGACCAACTGGCCCATCATCTCCAGGTTGCGCTTCATATTATCCTGATTAACTTCCAATCTATCCAGCAGTTTCGCCAGAGACTGAAGCATAAAATCCACCGCAAAGAAGCTATCGGCGATTATGATCCTCTCAGCCGCCGAGTTGACCAGATCCCGCTCATGCCAGCTTACAATATTGTCCAAAGCGGGGTGTGCATTTGCCCGCACCACCCTTGCCAACCCGCATATAGTCTCAAATCGCCACGGATTTCGCTTATGCGGCATAGCCGATGAACCTCGCTGGCCCGGCAGGAACATCTCCTGCACCTCCAGTATCTCCGTGCGCTGAAGGTTTCTCATCTCGGTCGCGATGTTGTCGCAGGTAGAAGCCAGAATCCCCAGCCTGGCTATCACTGCAGCGTGCCTGTCGCGCTGGATAATCTGAGTTGAGATCGCCGCGGCCTTAAGCCCCAGTTTCTCACAGACCATCTCTTCCTGATCCGGCCCGATATTGCCGAACACTCCCACCGCGCCGGATATTTTGCCGACGCTGATCTGCTCGCGGGCGTCCTTAATTCGCGCCAGATCCCGTTGAAGCTGAGAGTAATGCACGGCCATCTTAAAACCGAATGTGATCGGTTCTGCCTGCACGCCGTGGGTGCGGCCAATCATCGGGGTCATTTTATGCGCTTTCGCCAGCTTTGCCACCACATTCAGAAGATTCTGGATATCCTTAATAATGATATCGCAGGCCTGCCTCATACGCAGCGCGGTCGCCGTGTCTTCGATGTCATAGCTTGTAACGCCGTAGTGGACATATTTGCCCTCGTCGCCAAGGTTTTCTGTGACGCATTTGACGAACGCTATCAGATCGTGGTGAGTCTCTTTTTCAATTTCATCTATGCGCTCAACAGAGAACGTCGCCGACTTTCGAATCTTCTCCGTCACCCCAGCCGGTATATTGCCGAACTTCTCCTGTGCCTCACAAACCGCCAGCTCGACATCAAGCCAGCTCTGAAACTTGTTCTGCTCACTCCAAACAGCCTTCATATCAGGCAGCGAATATCTCTCTATCATCAAACAACCTCTCTACAGCGCTATTGTCTCAGGGATTCTTTAAACTCTTTTATTGCAGTCCGCAACTCCGGGTATTTTACGCTCAATATCTGCGCAGCGAGTATACCCGCATTTTTCGCTCCATCTATCGCCACCGTAGCCACCGGAACCCCTCCCGGCATCTGCACGATAGACAGCAGCGAGTCCATCCCGGACAGAGCAGCAGACCTCGTCGGCACACCGATTACCGGCAGACAAGTCAACCCCGCGATCACCCCCGGCAGATGCGCGGCCATACCCGCCCCGGCGATAATCACCTCAAAGCCCCTGTCCTCCGCATTAGTCGCAAACTCCACTACCTTTTGCGGATTTCTATGGGCCGACATAACAAAAGTCTCGTTTTCAACGCCGAATTTGGTCAACATCTCCGATGCCGCGCTCATTATCTCAGCATCCGACTTGCTGCCCATCACAATCGCAACCTTACCGGCCATCAATCAATCTCCTGATGCAAAATACGCGGTCTACAGCAGCCTCGCGCCAATATCCCGCCTGAAATAAGCGCCGTCGAAGCGGATTTTGCCGACTCCCTCATAAGCCTTGTCGATACACTGCCTGTAACTATCAGCCACCGCAGTCACAGCCAAAACGCGACCACCGGAGGTGACGACCCTGTCGCCATCCCTTTCAGTGCCCGCGTGAAATACTATTGTCCCAGCTTCTGCCGCCTCGTCGATACCTTCGATTACCTTGCCCTTCTGGTAATCGCCCGGGTATCCCTCAGAGGCCATAATCACACACAGCGCTTTTTTATTGTACCACCTCACGGGCAGGCTGTCGAGATTTCCCCTGGCCGCCGCATAACAAACCTCAGCCAGATCTGACTGCAACAACGGCAGCACAACCTGCGTCTCCGGGTCTCCAAACCTCGCATTAAACTCGATCACCTTCGGCCCTGCGCTGGTTAAAGCCAACCCGCAATACATAACGCCCTTAAAACAAATCCCCTTGTCCTTCAATGCTTTAAGGGTAGGCTTGGTAATGGTCTCAACAACCACCGACTGCAATTCATCTGTCAACGCAGGAACAGGGGAATAGCTTCCCATTCCACCCGTATTCAGCCCCAAATCTCCATCACACGCCCGCTTATAGTCCTGAGCAGCAGACATCGGCACGCACGTCTCGCCGTCCACGAAGAACATAAACGTGGCTTCCGGCCCGTCGAGATACTCTTCAATGACTATTCTGTCCCCAGCCGCGCCGAATGCCCTCTTGCGCATAATCAAATCGACTGCCTGCAGAGCTTCCTCTTTATTATTAGCTATAATCGCCCCTTTGCCCGCCGCCTCGCCATCGGCCTTCACAGGAATAGGGTTGCTGGTTTTGCCCGCAATAGATTCGATATAAGCTTCTGCCTTATCCGGGTCGCTGAAGACCTCAAATCCGCCAGTAGGGATGCCGTAGTCGATCATCAATTTTTTAGAAAAGACCTTGCTGACCTCAAGTTGAACGGCTTCTTTAGTGGGGCCGAAGATAGTCAAAGAGCGTTTCTCAAACTCATCGGCCACTCCTGCTCCAAGCGACGCCTCCGGCCCTACCACTGTCAGATCAACGCCCTGCTTCTCGGCAAAATCAGCGAGAGCTTTAACATCCGTGACCTTTATATCGACCCGCTCAGCAATCTCACCAATTCCCGCATTGCCGGGCGCCGCGAATATCTTCGACACTTTATCACTCTGAGCGATCTTCCACGCCAACGCGTGCTCACGCCCTCCGCTTCCAATTATAAGGACTCTCAAAATACCTTGACCTCAAGAATTGATTTTATGGTTCCTGACCTTCGTAGAGGTTCTCAAACGAGGCAAATTCTTTCACAAACCCGACCTTAACCGTGCCCGTCGGGCCATTTCTGTGCTTGGCGATCAAAATCTCAGTGGTCTCCACGTGACGATGGCCGGGGTCGTCATATTCACCTTCTTTGCCGCGGACGCTCTCAGTATCCTCAACCTCTTTGATCTGATAATAGTCCGGCCTGTAAAGCATCATTACGAGGTCCGCCTCCGCCTCAATCGAACCCGATTCCCTCAAGTCCGAAAGCATCGGCCGCTTATCTTCTCGCTTCTCAACTGCCCGGCTCAACTGCGAAAGGGCTATCACAGGCACCTTCAACTCTCTCGCCAGCGCCTTCAAGCCACGCGCTATTTCAGATATCTCCTGGTTGCGGTTCTCCACATTTTTATGCGACCGCATAAGCTGCAAATAATCGACCACCACCAGCGACAAGCCGTGCTCGGCTTTAAGTCTGCGGCATTTGGCCCTCATTCCCAGGTGGGTGATGTCCGTGGAGTCGTCTATGAATATCTTTGCGTTATCCAGCTTGCCCGTCGCTTCTGACAGCAGCGTCCATTCATCCTGCCCAAAAAAACCACTTCTCAGACGATGTGCGTTGGTTCGTGCCATCATACACAGCATTCGCAAAACCAACTGCTCAGCCGACATTTCTATGCTGAAAATAGCCACGGTCTTCTGAGCCGAAGCGGCTGCGTGCAGCGCAAAGTTCAGGGCCAGCGCAGTCTTACCCATCGAAGGCCGCGCGGCGACAATAACGAAATCTGAAGGCTGCAACCCGCTGGTCATATCGTCGAGCCGGGCAAAGCCTGTGGGTATCCCAGAAGTGACACCTTTGTTGTGATAACGCTGAGTTATCTGATCCCACGCCTCATTTAGCAGAGGAAATAGCGGCTTAAAGTACTCACCAAGCCTGCGTTGACCCACCCCGAAAACAAGCTGTTCGGCCCTGCCGGTGATCGCCTCGATATCTTCATCTTCGCCATGAGCAAGCCCTATGATCTCCGTGCCTGCCGCGATCAGTCTGCGCAAAATCGACTTCTGCTCGACTATCTTGGCATAATATTCGACGTGAGCCGCCGTCGGCACCGAACTGGCCAGCGCCATCAAATACTCAGTGCCCCCGCAGCTCTCCAGCTTTCCTCTCCTGCGCAGTTCCTCCTGAAGGGTAATCAAGTCCACCGGCTCATTGCGTTCCGACAGAGAAAGCAGCGAATCGAAGACCTCCTGGTGCGTAGGACGATAAAAATCCTCAGCCGTCAGGATCTCCATGCCCTTCTCAAGGGCGGTCCGCTCCAGCATCATAGAGCCGAGTGTCGACTGCTCCGCCTCCAGGTTCTGTGGCGGCAGGTTGTGGGTTGGGCTAACCGTTGCCATACTATTGCTCCGCCGTCACTTCAACGGTAACGTCAACCGAAACCTCCTGGTGCAGCTTAATACTGGCCTTATGCGAGCCTGTAGTCTTGATAGGCTCGTCGATGTGTATGGTGCGCTTATCCACCTTAATACGATGTTGCTTCAAAAGCGCATCAGCGATGTCCTGATTAGTCACCGAACCATAGAGCTTGGTGCCCGTGCCGGTTTTACCAGTTACATTGATAGTGGCGCCTTTGATTCTCTCAGCTATCTCCTTAGCCTCGGCTAGTTGATGCTCCAATCGAACTTCAAGAATCTTTTTCTGAGTCTCTATTTGCTTAAGGGCGCCCGCGTCGGCAGGGGTAGCCAGCTTGCGAGGGAACAAAAAGTTGCGCGCATAGCCTTCCGCTACGTTCACTATCTGCCCAGCCTTGCCCAGAGCTTTAACATCCTTTGCGAGGATAACCTTCATAAAACCGCTCCTCTCATTTCATCTCAGGCCGAAAACAGCCCTCGATGCTCACTTTTTATACTGTAAACCCACAAACACATCGCCTTTGCGATCAAACACATTGCTATAGCCGCCATACAACCCCATACCAGGCCCCATTTTCAGCACCGCGCGCAGGTCGTATTCGGGGTCGTTGGGTCGAAAACCGTCAGCAGACAACAAAAAATGATTGCCCAGCCGCTGGTCCACCCCGAAGCCGAGACGCGAAGCATACAGCCCGTATCGCAGCGAGGTCGATGAGCCAAGCAATCTACCCGCCTGCAGGTTCGCCCTGGTGCTCTCTCCGATATTGAACGCCCCCAGGCGATAGAATGCGCCGTTAAATCCGCCAAAAGTGTAGTTGGCGTCGAACCGATAATCCCCCTGATCCGTGTTCCAGAGAGCATCGGAGACCAGACCCGGGTTCGGTAATTCTGCCTTTTTTGTTTTCGATTGAGATGATGTCGTTATTTTACCGAGCTTGCAATTCAGAGTCCCGATCAGTTCATTGGCCTGTGCAGTCGCCTTGGCAGCGTTACGGATCATCTCTTTAATATTTTGCTGCATTTCCTTATCTGAGGTGACGCCCTGTATGTCAGCGGTCGCTGCGGTCAGGTTAGACATCATGTCATTAGCCTGCAGAACTGCTTTATCCATGTCCTGCAGCAGGGTATCGACTTTCGCGAGGCTGCCATCTATTTTCTCAACGCTGCCACCAACGCCGGATATTATATTGCGGGCTTCGGTCATCGCAGAGTTTAAGGTTTGCATAGCGTCTTTAGCCTGCTGGAGTATATCGCGAGTAGCCGGCGCCGCATCGTTAGCCACTATACTCTGCAGTTCATCAGTCATCTTAACAGCGTTATCCGTCGCAGCTACCATATTGTTCATCGCGCGCTGAATATCCGGCGACACCTGCACCACCATCTCCCTGGCAGAATCCAGCAGCTTTGTCGTAGACTCAGCCGCTGTCCGCATTTGAGCCACCGTGCCTTTGATATTCTCTATGGTCTTTTTATCACCCAGCACAGCGTTGATTCCCGCCGCCGATTCCTTGAGCTGACTCACGAGTTCTCCGACATCCGAAATCAGCCGCTCATAATTCAGCGGTTCGGCGCTGTCGATTTTCTGATCGTTTTTCAAACAACTGCTCTTGTTTCCCGGCAAAATATCGACGTAGCTGTCTCCAATCAACCCGCCCGTGGTGATTCGAGCCACCGAATCAGATGGTATGCAGGTTTTATTGCCAATAGCCATATCGATTCTGGCGTAGCTTTTGGCCGTCAACGTAACCGACGACACCGCGCCGACCTTCACGCCCGCCATTCGAATATCCGCACCTCTGTCGAGCTTGCCCGCATCCCTGAAAATCGCGTAAATATGCACCGTCGATGCCCCGACGTTTACTCCTCGCAAAAACCAATACATAGCCCCCAAAGCCACTATGGCAGCGAAGACCAACAGACCTACTTTTGCCTCGTTTCTCAGCAGCACGTCAGATTATCCTCATTTATGCATAGCCAATTATCGCGTAATTTGAATTGGCCCCTCTGTCGAGCCAGTCATAAATTGCCTTACCACTGGGTTGTCGGAGTTTTCCATCTCCTCAACCGTGCCAACCGCCACGATTTTGCCACGATGAAGCATCGCTATCCTGCTCGCAACCCGCCTGATTGCCGCCAGGTCGTGTGACACAACCACCGAGGTCGCTCCCACCTCTTCCCTGGTCTTCGTGATCAAATCCGCTATCGTAGCCGACGTGATAGGGTCAAGCCCTGCTGTCGGCTCATCGTAAAGCAAAATATCCGGGTTCATAGCCAGAGCCCTCGCCAGACCAACCCTCTTTTGCATTCCCCCAGACAACTCCGCCGGCATCAAATTCTCAGTTCGCGGCAGTCCGACCATAGAAAGCTTCGCCTGAACTATCTCGCGAACCTCCATTTCCGAAAGATGCTGGTGTCTTTTCAGCCCGAAACACACATTTTCATAGACGTTCAGCGAGTCAAACAGCGCCGCGTACTGAAACACCATACCGATTCTGCGCCGTATGCCGTTCAGTTCCCTCTCCGGCATCCTTGCGATGTCAGTGCCTTCCACAAACAACTGTCCGCCGGTTGGACTTTGCAGACCTGCAATACACTTCAAAAGCGTGCTCTTGCCAGCCCCGGACATTCCCATCACCGCGACAGTCTCGCCTTTTTCCACAACCAGATCCAGCCTCCGCAGAATCGAGTTGCCGCCGATCCGATATGATAACTGACGCGCTTCAATCACAAGAACGCCGTCCTGCCGCCGAACATAACATACGCAAGGAAGAAGTTCAGAATATAGATTATCACAATGGAGATTACAACAGAGCTGGTGGTCGACTTGCCCACGCCGGTCGCCCCTCCGCTCGTTCTTAAACCCTGCTGGGCGCCAACAGTCACGATCACAATGGCGAAGAACACCGTCTTCAGCAGCCCCATAAAGATGTCATAAGGCATGACCTGTGTCTTCAGCGTGCTCAAAAATCCGCCGCTCGCCACCCCGTTCACCACAGCCACCACATATCCGCCGCCCGTTCCAACCAGATCAGCCAGAGCAGCCAGCGCCGGAAGCATCACTATCCCCGCCAGCAGCCTCGGCACCACCAGATATCGTACAGGACTCACGGCCAGTGCCCGCAGCGCATCGATCTGTTCTGTAACCTTCATACTCCCAATTTCCGCTGCTATTGCGCTGCCCGACCTCGCCGCCACCACTACCGCCGTCAGCACCGGTCCGATCTCTCGAACAATGGATATCCCCACAACCCCGCCGGTATAGCTTCCGATCCCCCATTTTACGACCAATTGAGACATATACAACGACAAAACGGCCCCAGAAAACGCCACCGTAATCAGTACAATAGGAAGCGAAGCCACGCCGATATACGCCATCTGATTCAGCGTATCCCGTAAGTTTATGGCTCCCCTGGCGATGTATTGCACAGTTCGACCGAGTATCATAGAAAACTCACCTATGAACTCGAAGAACTTAGTAAATGTCTGGTAGGTGATTTCGCCGGGGATGGAGACGACTGCGGCTAATTCGTCGCCGACATCGTGGAGGATCTCGCCCACGACATCACCGGGCCTTGATGGGTGCCTGTTAGGGTCCTGTCTCATGATCTCCGACCTGGTCGAAATGAGGTCTGGCCAGCCAAATCGGCGGCAAGACAAAGTATACCTGACGAGCCCTACACTGTCAATTAAAACCACTGCCTATGATATGCAAAACTTGATATGCAAAGTAGCGTAGTTTTGATATGCAAAACTTGTATTGTCAAGAGCCGGGTAGGGTGCTATAATGTAGTCTCGATGCTGCATTGTCAGCATCAGGGCGTAGATTCAACAGGATTCAGCCCACCGGTTTGCGGGAGTAGTTCAGTGGTAGAGCGTCAGCTTCCCAAGCTGAATGTCGCGGGTTCGAATCCCGTCTCCCGCTCCAGCGAGGCGACGTAGCCAAGTGGCTAAGGCAGCGGTCTGCAAAATCGCTATCACCAGTTCGATTCTGGTCGTCGCCTCCATTTTTGTCGTCAACCCCACAGGCTTTCTGACCCCATCCCCCGTCTAGACGTTTTACATGTGCAAATTAGGAATGTTATAATTGCAGATAACGCGTTAAGTGCAATTATGGAAAATTATACTTGCAGAAAACGCAATAAGTGCAACTATGAAAATCTATGGTTGCAGATCGGACACTTTCTGATGGACACAAAAAACTTTATCTCCGGGACGTACAAACAGCAGTATCAGTACAAGAGCTTTTTGCCCTCTCTTGTTAATGTGGACTGGGAGGTCAGTGACAATATTCTCATTCGTCTTTTGAGCGAGGCCGATATCAAGCTCGGCGAGCTGAACGCTTTCTCTCAGTTGGTGCCTGATGTCGATTTCTTTATCAAGATGCACGTCAGCAAAGAGGCCACAATTTCCAGCCGCATCGAAGGGACTCAAACAAACATCGCTGATGTATTGAAATCGGTTGAGAATGTTGATCCTGAGAAACGCGACGATTGGGAGGAGGTTCAAAACTACATTTCAGCTATGAACCAGGCTATCCTGGACCTGGAAAAACTTCCGCTCTCAAACAGGCTGCTGAGAAATACGCATCGCATTCTTTTACACGGAGTGAGAGGTCATCATAAACAGCCGGACGAATTTCGTCTAAGCCAGAACTGGATAGGTGGCGCGTCGCTCGCGGATGCCGTATTTATCCCTCCTCACGAGGAGGCTTTGCCTGAACTGATGTCCGATTTCGAGCTTTTTTTGAATAACGAAAACCTCTCTTTGCCGCATCTGGTCCGGATTGGAATTGCTCATTATCAGTTTGAAACAATTCACCCATTTCTGGATGGCAATGGAAGAATCGGGCGTCTGCTGATAACTCTGTATCTTGTCAGCAAAGGCTTGCTAGCCAAACCAACTTTGTATCTGTCGGCATTTTTTGAGAAGAATAAGTCTCTGTACTACGACAATCTCACTCGTGTGCGCACACACAACGATCTGAACCAGTGGCTAAAGTATTTTTTTGAAGGCATTCGAGATACCGCCTCCAACTCAATAGAGACGTTCAGATCAATTATTAAATTGCGTGAGGAAGTCGAGCGCAACAGTATACCGACACTCGGCAGAAAAACGAATCTGGCGCAAACTTTCTTGCACCATCTTTACGGCAGGCCGATTGTGGACAGCCAGGAGGTGTCAGAAAAACTTTCGATAACTACGTCAACTGCGCTGCGGCTCATTGAGGATTTCATACGTTTGGGAATCCTTGTGGAAGTTACCGGATATAAGAGAAACAGGATTTTCATATTCGAGAAATATCTAAACCTGTTCGAATAACCCAACGATTAACACAACAAAAAAACAGGGAGGAGCCAAAACGCTCCTCCCTGCAAGTTTATCTATTTAGAAACCGACACGAACTACGGCTTCCAGACCTCCCAAACCTTGCCGACCAGTTCCGGGCCGGGGGTTAGGGTGGTTTGTCCAGGCTGCCAGCCAGATGGGGTGACCTCTCCAGTCGCGACCACGTGCTGGAACGCCTTCAACTGCCTTAGAAGTTCTTCGGGATTGCGCCCAACCTCAGGGGTGAGCACTTCCATTGCACGGATGACGAAGTCCGGGTCGATGATAAATCGTCCGCGGATATCGACTCCCGCCTCTTCGTCGTATACGCCGTATACAGAGCCTATCTTTCCGCCGGCATCCGACAGCATCGGGAACGGCACTCCGCCGGGCAGCATCTTGCTCAGTTCCTCTTCCTGCCAGATTTTATGCACAAACCTGCTGTCTGTGCTCATTGCCAAAACGACCGTATCGAGCTTCTTGAATTCTTCATAACGGGCAGCGACCGCTGCCAACTCGGTCGGTCAAACAAATGTGAAATCGCCGGGATAGAAGCACACGACGATCCATTTGCCCTTATAATCTGAGAGTTTTATGGGCTTGAAACCCTCGCCGACGAACGCGTTAGCTTCAAAATCCGGAGCCGGTTTGCCAACTCGTGCCAACATACGCGTTACCTCCTGTGTGGGTGATGTGTTTTCCCCTTGGGGAGCGGGGGCCGCCGAACGAATCGGCCCTTTTGCGGCTGAAACACAACCATCTTTTGCTTCAGGCATATCTACCTCCTCTGCTAAAAGCTGGGTGATCGATTGGTAAATCACCCGGGCTGTGCGCGACAGGCTGAATGCGCCTGCTTGCATCATTATATGCGTTTACATATTATTGTCAATCATTAGTATGCGAAAAAGACTTGCTGAGCGAAGGCATTTAACGCTGAAATACATAACTGTTTGGTAAAGAAACATTATGCGGCTTGCAATCGTAAACTAACTGAAGAGCTGAGATTGGCAGATCAATTCGCGGAGGATAGACTTGCTCAAAGTAGATGGGCTTGTAAAATACTACAGAAAAAACCTGGCTGTCGACGAGGTCTCATTTTCGGTGGCAGAAGGAGAGATTGTCGGCCTTGTCGGGCCGAATGGCGCCGGCAAAACCACAATCCTGCGCTGCATCACCGGAATAGTTCAGGCGACGGAGGGCTGCATAGAAGTAGATGGCCTCGAACTCGCCACAAACGAGGAAGCGGTCAAAAAATCTCTGGCGTTCGTCCCGGAGGTACCGACTCCCTATGAAATGCTCACAGTCTGGGAGCACCTGCGATTTATCGCTATGGCCTACCAAACCCTGGATCGTTTCGACGAACGCGCCGAAGAGCTTATGAGGCGCTTCGACCTCTACGAAAGGCGCAACGATTTTGTGCTGAGCCTCTCTAAAGGCATGAAACAGAAACTCGCCATCGCCTGCGCATTTGTCCACGACGCAAAGGTCGTCCTGCTCGACGAACCATTGATCGGCATAGATCCCAAGGGCGCAAAAGAGCTTAAGGATATGCTACTGGACCTGAAACAGCGGCAGGGTTCGATACTTATCAGCACACATATGCTCGACACCGCTGAGCATCTCTGTGATCGCATAATAATCATACAACGAGGCGTAATCATCGCAGAAGGCACTCTGTCGGAACTGCACGAGCGGGCAAAAATAGGAAACGATGCCTCCCTTGAAGACGTGTTTTTGAGTTTGACCGAGGAGAGCAAGGCGGTTGAAGCCCCTACTATATCTTGAATATCGATTATTTGTTAACTCGATAAAAAATACGCTGCGAAGCCCGGTAAGGCTGATTCCGGCGTTGCTGGTGGCGGCGTTTGTGATCGCGTGGATTATGCAAACAGCGATCTTACTGGCAAGTGCGCCGAGACCTAATATGCTCGTATGGAAGACACTCGGCCCAGCTCTCCACCTCGAAGGCCTGGTCCAATCGGCGACGTTTCTGCTCCTGAGCTTTGGGACGGTGGTTATATTATTTCATGCGTTTTCCACCGGCTCACTGATCTTTTCTCTCGCTCACATCGACTTTCTATTTCCCACCCCCATACCTCGTCGCTCGGTTCTATTGCTGAAGTTGTTCAGAGACTATCTTAGGTACACTCTATGGATTGTTCTTTTTGTGGTCTTTACAGGGGCGCCAGCTATGCAGGCTCTCGGAGGCAGTTTGTATCCTTATGGTTTCGTCAGTGTAGCCGCCTTGGCTGCTTATTTATTATTTGTGCTCAACGTTACCCATACGGTCAACATAGTCTTCACCTTCGGTTTTGAACGGTTTAAGCAGCTTAGTGTTATAGTCAAGTCACTTCTTATTTTAGTAGCGGCCTCTGCAGTGATTGTCGGAATATGGCATTTCGCGTGGACCGGAAGCGCCGACTTCAGTTTGCGCGACGCCGCGGCCTCACCTATTATTAGAACAGTCTTCGCCCCGGCGCATTGGTGCTCGTCGCTGATTCTATCCCCGTTCACTGCGATGAATGCAGAAAAGGTGCGTTTCGATCAGCTCATATTATTGTGGCTGCTGGCTGCAGGCAGTTTCTTTATGTTAATATCCCGTAAAGAGAACATATACGAGCCATCTCTTGGGGTCAGCGTAAAAGCGGCCAGGATGAAGCAGGCGATGATATCCGGGGATTCCACGGCTATTCGCGTGCAAAATCTTCAGGAAAAAGGCACCACCCGGTCCAAACTCCTGTTAATACGACCGTTCGGAAAGGGTGCAACGGCTCTGCTCTGGAAGAACCTGCTTATGCGTTATCGCATGTCGTGGGGGCAGTTGCTGTTGCTCGTTGTTCTGCCAATCGGGGTGATATTCGCCGTCTCCCGGGTAGACGCGGTCGAAATACTGCAAAATCTGCCGTTTATCCTGATCTATCTCTCCTTTCTGATGTCGATCACCGTCCAACCCCAGATACGCGCAGAGCTGAAGCATGCAAATATCCTCAAAGCGATGCCGATATCTGCTTACAAAGTGATGTTGATGCAAATTTTGACCGGAACCATATATTTGGCGTCTGGTACTCTGGCTTTTGCGATCTCGATGTGGGCGCTTGTGCCGGCTGCGCGAACGGATCTATTGCCCGCCTGCACAATAGCCTCCATTTTCCTCGGATTCCCCTGTGTGGCGGCAACGTCTATTCCCGCTCTGCTGTATCCGGATTCGCGCGACCAGGCTCAGAATTTCTTCTGCAATATAATGGGAATGGCGTTGATTGCGGTCGCGTTGGCCCCCACTGTCGTGCTGGGAGTTGTCCTTGGCGTTTTGCTTGAGATGTCTGCCTACACTGTCATAGCCCCTGTCTGTGTGGTGAACTTCATCGTTGGAATGGCGGCTGTGGCAGTAGCGGGGGCGATATTTCAAAAACTAAATCCCGGCAGCGAGTAGCCCTCTTTTGCTCTCCATTTCGCTCGTACAAAAAAGGCTCCCCAGCCCTGGCGGACTGGGGAGGAGAAAAGAGGGTGGGAAGGTTTGCTACTATATATACGACACAACGTTTGGGAATGTTCCACTTTCTTGAAAAAAAGATACTAATGAATCAGAAAAGTGCATAACGAACAATAAAGACACAAAAAAGCTCCCCAGCCCTGGCGGACTGGGGAGGAGAAAAGAGGGTGGGAAGGTTTGCTATTATATATACGACGCAGCTAATCGGTTGGTTCCACCCATTTACAGAAAATAATTTGCCGACGATTTATCCACGTGGTAGAATTGAAAGTAGCCGAGAGGCAGCCCACTTGCATTGAGGTGGGCATCAATTGAACCGACACCACAGTCAAAGGACTTACATAATGCCGCTTGTTGTTGGCGTTTCCTTCAGAAAAGTAGGCAAGGTCTACTACTTCGATCCTGTTGAACTCGAGCTGAACGAGGGCGATTTCATAATCGCCGAGACAGCGCGGGGGATGGAGTTCGGAGAAGTAGTGCTGGAACCCAGGGAGGTCGGCGAAGAAGACCTCGTGGCTCCTCTTAAACCGATTGTCAGGCTCGCTACAGGCGATGACCTCCAGCGCGAAGCATCGAATCGTGAACGGGAGGCGTACGCCTTCCAGGTCTGTCAAAGCAAGATCGCGAAGCACAATCTGCCCATGAAATTATTGGAATCGGAGTACGCTTTCGACGGCTCGCAGGTCACGTTTTCATTCTCGGCAGACGGCAGAGTAGACTTCCGCGAGCTCGTCAAAGATGTCGCCGGCACCCTCAGGACAAAAGTTCAACTGCACCAGATCGGCGTGAGAGACGAAGCCAAGCTGATCGGCGGATATGGAACCTGCGGACGGCCGCTGTGCTGTGCCACCTTCTTAAGCTCATTTGATCCCATATCAATGAAGATGGCGAAGGATCAGAGCCTGTTTTTGAACCCGGCGAAGTTTTCCGGCTGTTGTGGGAAACTGATGTGCTGCTTGCGATACGAGCACGATTTCTATAAACAGGCGCAGCGGTCTCTGCCTTCCGTAGGGGCTGTTCTGCCTCTGGAAAAAGGAGAAGGCAGGGTCGTAGACATCAATTACGTCAGCGGTGAGATCACCGTGCAGACGGAAGAGGGCGTACAGATACACATACCTGCCTCCAGCATAGATATGCACGGTATGTGTCGCAGGCACGGAGTTGGATGCGACCTGTCCGAACCACACTGCCAGCCGATTTGCGTCGACCCGCAGGACTGCGACTGCATCAGCCAGGACATTGAGCCGGATGAGGCCGATTATGATATCGTCGACGAAGATGCTCCCGTAGACTATGATGACGCGTTGCAGATGCAAAAACCCACAGAAGATGCCAATAACGGCAAGTCGCACAAGCAGGGACCAAAAAATCACAACTCCAACGGCGGTAAGCGGGGAATGCGATTGCGGCGAAAGAAACCAAACCACGGAAATGGGCAATCCGAAGAGGAAAACCACTGATGCCAATCTATGAGTTTCATTGTCAGTCGTGTGATCACAACTTCGAGCTGCTGATAGGAATAAGCCGGATTCACGAAGCCGCCTGCCCAGCCTGCGGATCAGGTGACCTGCATCGGGCGGTTTCTACATTTTCCTCGCGCACTTCTTCGGATGGCGGCTATAATCATTCGGGCAGTTCCTGCGATGGCTGCTCCTCAGGTCAATGTGCGACCTGTGGTTCGCATTAGCCGCAATCTACGAAGGAACCGACGCCTGTTGTGCAGAACTTGCGTTTAGCAGCGTGATATCGCGCATGCCTGCCACATTTCAATCGCTGAGAGATACTATGACCAACAAAGCATACTATATAACGACGCCAATCTACTATGTAAACGATGTCCCTCATATCGGCAACGCATACACGACTATCATGGCCGATATAGTCTCACGTTATCACAAACTGAAAGGTGAGCGCACATTCTTTTTGACGGGTACCGACGAGAACGCGATCAAAGTCGCATCCGCCGCAGCCGATAGAGGGGTGCCGGTGGCCGAATACGTCGATCAGCTTGCCGAGGATTTTAAGAAGGTGTGGAAGAGCCTCGACATAGAATACGACGACTTCATCAGGACCACAGAGCCTCGCCATACGGAGGTTGTAAAGTCGATATTCAAACGACTTGTCGACCAGGGAGACATCTACGAAGGCAGTTATGAGGGCTGGTATTGCGTGCCGTGCGAGACTTTTCTGTCTGACTCTGAGCTTGTAAACGGCAAGTGCCCTTCTTGTGATCGAGATGTCGAGTGGGTGGAGGAGACCAACTACTACTTCAAACTCTCCGCATACTCCGACAGGTTGCTGGCTCACATAGACGCCAATCCGGATTTCCTGCAGCCGGAGTTCCGCAAAAACGAGGTAGTCAGCTTCATCAAACAGGGTCTGCGTGATGTCTCAATAACTCGCGACAACAAGGGGTGGGGGATTCCCGTTCCGGGCGACGATAGCAAGGTGATCTACGTCTGGTTCGACGCGCTTATTAACTATATCAGCGCCACGGGTTATCTCACCGATGAGGAGCGCTTCAAAAGCATCTGGCCGGCGGATCTGCAGCTTATGGGCAAAGATATATTTGTCCGATTCCACTGCACGTTCTGGCCGGCAATGTTAATGGCGCTTGATCTGGAGCTTCCGAAGGTGTTGTTCGGTCACGGGTTTTGGACCATCGACGGCGAGAAGATTTCTAAATCTAAGGGAAACGCCATCTCCCCGGCTGCGCTTGCCGAGGAGCTTGCCTCGGAATCCGGCGCATCACGGGACGTATGCCTTGATGCGGTGAGATATTTCTTATCCCGCGAGGTCACGCTCGGATTGGACGGGGACTTCTCTATCAAATCGTTCAGAAACCGGTTCAACTCTGATTTGGCTAACGACCTGGGCAATCTGCTCAACCGCACTCTTAGCATGCTCGGCAAATACTTCGATGGATCTGTGCCGGACCCTAAGAGCTTCCACGGCGGGATGCGCAACGAAATATCCGAGACTGCGCAGGCGGCCCTCGGTTTTTGCGATAAATTTGAATTTACCCGGGCCCTTGAAGCCATCTGGCAGTTAATAGGCTCCGGCAACAAATATATAAACGACACCGAGCCTTGGAAGTTGGCCAAACAGGACAACACCGATGAACTTGCCGGGGTGCTGTACTCAGCGCTCGAAGTCGCCAGAGCTGCGGCGATTATGATATCCCCGTTTATGCCCGCGACGGCTGCTGAAATAGCCCGCCAGTTGGGTATTGCCGATACATTTTCCTCGCTAAAATGGGCCGACATCGTCGCAGACAAACCTATCCCGGTCGGAACCAAAATCCAGGGGCCGGACCCCATATTCCCCAGGCTCGGCAGCAAACGCAAGGAGGAAGCGAAGGTGACTGAAGAACCGAAGGCCGCAGCAAAAGAAGAAAAAACACAGGATCGCATAAACTACGACTACTTCAGCAAACTCGATATTCGCATCGCTGAAGTATTGACAGCAGAGCGCATTGAAGGCGCGAATAAGCTCCTGAAACTGACGGTTAATCTCGGAGACGAGCAAAGGCAGATTGTGGCAGGGGTGGCTGCAAACTACGAACCCGATGCGCTGGTGGGTCGAAAGATCGTGCTGTTGACCAATCTCGAACCCGCGAAGATCCGTGGAGTTGTATCAAACGGAATGCTGCTCGCAGCCACCGATGCCGACGGCGGGGCTGTCCTGTTGCAGCCGGATAAGGATGTGGCGCCCGGCTCGAATGTAAAATAGCGGCTGTGAATTGCCGATTGACTATGCCCGGCTGTGATTGTATCATTGGAACAACTCGACTGTAGGACGCGAAATGGAACGACAAATACTATCGATACTTGAACTCGACGCCCGCACTCCGGCCTCCAAAATCGCGGTGATGCTTGGGATTTCGGAAGAAGAGGTAACTAATACGATTGAAGACCTCACGAACAGGGGGGTCATCAAGTCTTATAAAACCGTAATCGACTGGGATAAAGCCGGCAGGGAGCGGGTATTTGCATTTATCGACGTACGTGTGACTCCCACCAGGGGCACGGGATACGACGAGATCGCCCGTCGAATATACAAATACGGCGAGGTGCATTCGGTATATCTGGTGTCAGGGGACTACGACCTGAGAGTCGTGGTCGAAGGAAAAAC
The DNA here is from genome assembly GCA_964494345.1 of uncultured bacterium. Taxonomy (GTDB): domain Bacteria; phylum Armatimonadota; class UBA5829; order UBA5829; family UBA5829; genus DTKD01. The sequence goes on along the minus strand of CAZBSI010000004.1, from coordinate 325,877 downwards.
TATGCAGGAAGTGGCGTTCTTTGTGGCGGATAGACTCGCCACTCTGGAAGGCGTGCTTTCGACGAGGACCAATTTTCTACTAAAAAAATATAAGGATAGCGGAGATATATTTGAGGACGCTGGCGAGGATTTTCGACTCCCGGTTTCGGCCTGATTTTAATATGGCTGATTACTGGTGAGTCGCGATTGCGCAGGCTCTGATAGCTCGCCGTGGAACTATAGATGAAACCCATTTCTCAAATTGTAACTTCCACGCCTGCGTCGGGTATACGCAGGTTTTTTGATGTGGCTGCAAAAATGCCGGATGCGATCTCGCTGGGCGTTGGAGAGCCGGACTTCGCCACGCCCTGGCGCGTGCGCGAAGCCTGCATATATTCTCTGGAACGAGGGCGCACCAGCTATACATCCAACTATGGCATGCTGGAGTTGCGTACAGCCATCAATGACTATCTTATCAAACACGAGCGCATCGAATATAATCCGGAAAACGAAATATTGATCACCGTCGGGGTCAGCGAGGCTATGGACCTCGTGATGAGGGCGCTGCTGGACCCCGGTGATGAGGTGATCTGCCCGGAGCCGTGCTACGTTTCCTATAAACCATGTGTGTTGTTTGCCGGCGGGGTGCCGGTCACGATCCCGACGACCTCAAAGACAGCTTTTTGTGTCGAGCCGGAGCAAATACGCGCAGCGATCACGCCAAAGACCAAGGCTATTCTTGTCAGCTATCCGTCAAATCCCACCGGCGCGATTGCCAGTCGGGAGACTCTCCATCAAATAGTCGACATTGCGATCGAGCACGATCTGTACATTATTACAGACGAGATATACGATCGGCTAACCTATGACTGCCGACACACGTGTTTGCCCACCATCCCAGGCGCTTACGAACGCACCATCTACCTCAACGGTTTTTCGAAAGCGTATGCGATGACGGGATGGAGAATAGGCTACGCTGCCGGGCCGGCTGATGTGATCGAAGCGATGATGAAAATCCACCAGTATACTATACTGTGTGCGCCGATTATGGGGCAGATGGCGGCGCTGGAGGCGATCAAACACGGCTACGAAGACAGCGAGGAGATGATCCAGCAGTATAATCAGCGCAGGAGAGTCATCGTTAAAGGTCTCAACGACGCCGGCTTAACGTGCCTGATGCCGGGCGGTGCGTTCTACGCATTCCCGTCTGTTAAGGAGACCGGGCTTAGCTGCGACGAGTTCGCGGAGCGACTACTCTATGAAGAGAAAGTAGTCGTAGTGCCGGGAAATGCATTTGGCGACTGCGGAGAGGGGCATGTACGCTGCTCGTATGCGACTTCTATAGAAAAGATCGAACAAGCGCTGGAGCGCATTGCGCGATTCGTCAAAAAAGTCTCGTAGGGTCACCGCTGACGCCGAGGGGCGCTCAGCATACGGAGTGGAAGATGATTTTCAAACGTGTCTTATTGTGTGCAGTGGTCGTTATGCTGCTCAGTTGCTCTGCATTCGCCCAAGATTCTGCAAAAGATCAAGCCAACTGCTACACAACCTGGGACGATAGTTACCTCTATCTCGCGTTCAGAGTGGATTGCCCGGATGTGCGTGCTGTAAACAGCAAGCCCAACGTCAACCTCGACGGCGACGATACCATAGAGTTTTATATCGAAACGGACAATAAAGCTTCGTCTACGATAACCCCTGCGTGCTTCTCGATGGCGATTTCGGCCGCTGGCGGTTCCAAATTCAGGGCTGGCACGGAGACTGGCGAGCTTAAAATGACCCCGGCGTTCACGTTCAAATATGGAGCAACTGTTCAGGGAACGATAAACAATCCGGAGGATATTGACACCACCTACAGCGTGGAGATGGCTGTGCCGTGGTCGCTTATAGGCATGAAGCCGCCCTCCATCGGCGATATGGTGGGTTTCAACGTCATCATCCGCAGCCACGCCGACCCCAAGGGGTTTATAAGTCTATCATCGCGGGTTAAGGCGGAAGAAGATGCTCTGACCCCTGATAAGTGGGTTAAACTGGTCTTTGCGGCGCACTCATTTGGCGTCGCCACTTTAAGCCATGAGAAGATTTTGTCTGCTAAATATATCGTTCGCGCGCCGTTGATTGACGGAGTCATCAGCGACAAGGAATGGCACAAAAACACCTCGTTCGCCCTGGATCTGCCTATGCCGGCTGGTTTTGTATACGAAGCCAAGTTCCCGATACAAAGAACTGTGCTGGCGCGTTATTCCTACTGGTATCAGGCCGATTCTCGAAAGCAGGTCCCTGTGCAGCGCATTCGTAAGCCGGACGGGACGTTAGATATGCTCGATGCGCCGGCTGACGGCGTCGGGCCGTGGTTGAGCTACGATCGTGTGCAGTGGCATAAAGATGAGCTGTCGAGTATGGCCAGGGCGGGGATTACGGTTGTGCTGCCGGACTATTTGGCTGCGGCAAGCGAGGGGCGTGGGTTCGCGGACAAGGGTTTGGATTGCATGGTAGCGGCCCTTGACGAGCTTCGCAAGGAAAATAAGCCTTATCCGATGGTGGGGATGTTCTTCGACCCGGCTTATCTTAAAGCAAGCGGCCAGCCGGTGCTTGCGGTCTACGGCGCCATAAAAGATTTCTTCAGCCATATTCCTCCGCAGTATCGTGCGTCGGCTCCTGCGGCAAAGCCGCGTGCCGGGCAGCAGGGCGCCATAATTTGCCTGGCCAATCGAGAGTCTCTGGATGTGTGGAGCCCGGAGTTTGTGACCCGATGCACCGAGCGATTTATGACAGACTTCGGTTCTCCCACGGTATGGCTGGCCGATTCCAGTTATGAGACAAGAGCCACTTCGTTTGACGGGGTTGCCGATGACTCCCACAGCCGAATCAGCCTGGCATGGATTACCGCCGACGACGACTACGACGCTCAATGGGATAAGGCGATAGCGGCAAACCCTTTATGGGTCGTCTGTGACGCATGGAACGACTATACGCTAGGCAAGTGCATTGCTCCGACAGCCAAACTCGGAGTCAGCCGTGTAGAATCGACCAACAAACACACAAGGCGTTTCATAGTGGATCGAGACTACTCCGCCAGATTTCTGCACTGCGACATCGCGCCTGTTATCCCTTCAAAGCAAATCACCCAGGCGCAGGTCACCATCAGAAACGTAGGCAATTCAGCCTGGCGAGCCAAAACCGGCTATGCGCTGGGCTATAGATGGTATCGCAGCGGTCGCTTCTTTGGCGAAAGTAAGGTGCGCAGGCCGCTGGAGAACGATGTTTTGCCTGGCGAGACCGTCAATCTCACTATTGGAATCGGCACTGTGACGGCTAGCGGTTCTCCTATGCCTGAGGGGCCTTGTGAATTGCATCTGGGGCTGATTCGTGCGTCTGATGGCAAGTGGTTCTCATCGCTGGGGGATAGCCCCACTATGATTCCGATAAACATAGCGCCAGCCCCCGAACTCCAGGCGACGGCGCTCTCGGCTTCCGCGCCTAATATGATAGCTCTTGAGGCGAATTATCCCATTTCCATAAAAGTAAGAAATGACGGAACTGAGACTCTGAAATCGTCTAATACCCAGGTCGAATGCCGTCTCTTCAAGGTGTTCCGAGCCAATCCGGACGCTGCTGCGGTCGAGGTTGATGTGACAGGCTTGAAAGCCAGGCTGCCGAAAGACTGCAAGCCGGGGGAGATTATCGATGTGCCTTTGAAGCTGGCGATTGCCTCGAACAAAAAGTCTACCTTGGATCTCTCCGCGCCTGACAACGATTGGACCTACCAACTCCGATTCGATGTGCTTAAAGGCTCACAAAGATTGTCCGAAACTGGAACTAAGCCTCTTAATAGTACTGTAGAACTTATGGCGGCGGATTTCGGGCCTCGCATCGTCGACACTGATGTGCCTGTGGCTCTTAAGCCGTCACAGACTCTTGATGCTAAGGTGGTGTTGAGAAACACTGGAGCCAAGGCTTGGGATCTGAAGAAATCCAGCATTGGCTATCACTGGTATGCCGCTGATGGCACTGAGGTCGAGTGGGACGGAGTCACCAGTCCTATGAAGACTACGGTTGGGCCTCAGGCTGCTGCGGTGATCTCCGCCACGGTCAAGGCACCGGCCAAAGAGGGCAAGTATGTCCTGGTTTGGGATGTAAACATAGACAACAAATGGCTGTCTACCGAGCCGCTGAGCCGAGGTGGGGATATCCTCGTAGTCCCTGTGGAGGTATCGGCTCAATCCGCAGCAGCCAACTGATCCGGAGCCGGATTATTAGACTCAACGGAAGTGAAGATGAATTATGTGATTTATGCCGTCGGGCTTTGCCTGTGTCTTGCGACGACGCTGGCAGGCCAGGCGACGGTCACAAGGCCCGATATAGTAATACGCGATCCTTTCATCTACTGTGACCAGGCAACGGGCAGGTGTTATCTCTATGGCACCGGCCCTACTTTGGATGGACAGCGCGGATTCGACGTTCGCGAGACATCTGATCCCACACTGCAAACCTGGAGCCAGCCCAAGTCCGCGTTCCGAAAGCCGGATGATTTTTGGGGAGTGTGGGCGTATTGGGCTCCGGAAGTCTTTTCATATAAGGGTAAATACTACCTCTTCGCGACCTTTGAGGCCCCCAAACGTGCGAGAGCCGTTCAGATTTTAGTCGCCGATTCACCCAAAGGGCCGTTCCGCGTCCACAGCCCGCAGCCCATCACCGGGCCAAAATATTTCTCACTTGACGGCACTTTATACATCGACAAACACGGCGACCCCTGGATGGTCTATTCACGGGAGCATGTATCGGTCCAGGACGGGCAGATGCGGGCGATGCGCCTCAAAGACGACCTCACGGCTCCGCTAAAACCAAAACAGGACATTCTTCTTTTCAAGGCCAGCGATGCCCCGTATGCCGCTTTCTGGCACGACGACAAGGGCCGAAAGTGTTATCTCACCGATGGGCCGCAGATGCTGCGACTTTCAAACGGCGATTTGATAATGGCATGGGCCACCAATAACATCCTGCCCAATCCAGTCCATTGGGGGTATACGGTCTCTATCGCGAGATCGATCAGCGGTGATGTTCAGGGGCCGTGGGTGCAGGAGGGAATCCTATACAACGGTTTCGCCGGTCACGGGCAGATATTTCGGCATCCTGTCCTCGGACTGGTTTTAAGCGTCCACCAGCCAAACAGCGGAGCCACTCCATATCCTCTTTTTCTACCGGTTTATGAGGACAACGACAAGCTGACTATGGCTGATCCCAAGACTCCGAAGTGGGTGCAGGCTTATTGGCGGTTCGAGGATACCACCCCAACCAAGAACGTGCTGCCGTCTATAGATATTTTGGACTCATCAGGCAAAAACAATCACCTTCGCGGCGACGATTATAACACCACCGGAATCGGCTCCGCTTCCGTGCCCTCGAGTAGGGTCCCGGCCACACTCAGGCTCAATTTAGGAAGCTACGACAATTCAAATGCCTCAGAAAAAGAGATAGGAGCCAGATATCTGCGCACGATAGAGGGCGCAATCGAGTCTGAAACATACAAAAACTGGACAATAGAGGCCTCTCTGAAACCGGGCGGCCTGTCGAAGCATCAAGTCTTTTTGAGCAGGCAGCCCGCAATTCAGCTCGCACTAACCCCGCAGGGCCGAGTCGAAATCGGGTTTGACGGGCAGGTTCTCTCATCCAGGAGCGTCCTAAGTCCGGATAACTGGTATAATCTGGCTGTGGCATGCAATGGCTACCGGGTTAAGCTTTATATCGACTCTGGAAACGGCTCTGTTTTGGACGCCGAAGCTGTTTTGCAATCTGCCCCGGTGGCTCTTGCAGAGGGCAGATGGTTTGTCGGCTGCGCCCGACGTGACGATAAATCCGTCGATCAGTATAGAGGGCTTATAGACGAAATCAGGATCAGCAGCAAGGCTCTGACACCCGAAGCCCTGTTGTCATACAAAGTTCAGTAGTACAATGTCGATGAATAGACTAAGGAGCAGTTGACGTGTTCACCCGTTATAGATTTCAGAAATTATCGTTGTGTTTGTTGCTTCTGGCGGCGCTTGTATCCTCGGCGTTTGCCTCTGCGATCACCAAGCAGTTAGCGGAAGGGGTCACTTTATATCAAGAGATTAACACCACCCCTGGCGCGGAACAGATAGTCAACCTGGTCACCGTGGATCCAAAAGTCGAGGGTGTTGAGATCAAAGCTGCGGTCGGCCGGGACGTCATATTAAACGACGAGCCTGCCAAAGGTTGTGAGACTATCGGCGCATTGACAGAGCGACGCGGGGCCGTGGTCGGAATCAACGCAGATTTCTTTCCTATGGGCACAGATTCTGCTGGTGATCCGCTTGGGGTATGCATAATTGATGGGGAACTGGTCAGCGAGCCATCTTACAGGCATGCAGTGGCAGCAATCCTTAATGACGGCGCCTGTGTGTTCGATAACCCCATCTGGAAGGCCAGCCTCACTTTAAAAAGCGGAGTCAGCCGCCAAATCGACGGCATCAATCGCAATCGCGAGACCAATCAGGTCTTAGCATACACCAGCATTTTTTATCCCACCACGCGCAGTAAGTATAAGGGCACAGAAATCATCTGCACCAGCGAAGACCTACCGGTGCGCTGTGGCAGCGATATCAAATTGACTGTTCTTGAGGTGCGGGAGGATTCGGTCAGCTCCCCGATCCCCGAAAACGGCATGGTGCTGTCTGCAGGCGGCCCGGCTGCTCACTTCCTCAAATCCAACCTCAAACCCGGAGACATGTTCACCGTTCGCTTCGATATTTCCAGCACCAACGGCGTCGATTGGACTCAGGTTAAACAGGCTGTTGGCGGCCGGCCGTTCATACTCAAAGACGGCAAGGAGCATATCAGCCTGGAATACGAGGGCATTGGAGCCTCGTTTTCGACCACAAGACACCCGCGTTCTGCGCTTGGCAGGACTGCGGATGGCAAGTTTATGATGGTCACGGTGGACGGCCGCCAGGGCATAAGCAAAGGTGTGAGCCTGTCGGAGCTATCCGCCATTATGAAGCGTCTCGGCGCGGTCGATGCAATTAACCTGGACGGCGGTGGGTCTACCACGCTTTCTTATCGTGGCGGAATTATCAACAGCCCCTCCGGCGGCATACAGCGCACAGTGGCAAACGGCGTGTTGGTATTCGCCAGGCAGCCTCAAAATGGAGAAGTGCCAAACCTCTCGATTCTGGCGCCCGCTGAGAAGCTGATGGTCGGCAAGGGGACACAACTTTATCTTACACAAGGCGACGAGAAATACCCTCTCGCACAGAATCAGATCGATAGAATCGTATGGGCGGCTTCAAATGGTATGGGATTCATCAATCAATACGGCTATTTGATCCCATCCCGCGTCCGAAAGGGCCCGATCACAGCGTTTTACGGCGACCAGCAGGCCACCATCGAAGTCAACGCGACAGACGACAAACCCGAACAACCCGCTGCCCAAGAGGCGCCTGCTTCTGTCAGGTAGTTTTTAAATACGGATTTACTGGAGACGAAATGAATATCGAACAGAAAATTGGCGCAATGTTGATGCTCGGTTGGGAAGGCGACAACCTCGAAGAAGATACCACCGTATGCGCTAAGGCCCGCGAGATCGTAGAAGAGATGCAGGTCGGCGGAATCATTCTGATGGGTCGAAATATCCGGCACGACGATCTCTCCGTGACGGCAAACACCATCAATGAACTGCAGAAAATGTCTGCGGAGCCTTTGTTGATTAACGTCGACCAGGAGGGCGGGATGGTGGCCCGATTCGTCGACGGGGTTACGGTTATGCCGTCGAATATGGCCCTCGGCGCCACAGGCAGGCCAGACCTCGCCCGTGCGGCCGCCGCTGCCTGCGCTGAAGAGCTTATCGCCCTCGGCGTCAACTACGATTTCGCTCCAAGTGTGGATGTAAATAATAATCCAGACAATCCCATAATCGGCACTCGATCTTACGGGGAATCCCCGGATTTGGTCGGTGAGTTCGGCGCACAGGCGATCGGTGGGTATCAGGACGCAGGAGTAATTGCCTGCGCCAAGCACTTCCCCGGCCACGGCGATACGGCCGTCGACTCCCACCTGGCCCTGCCGTCGGTTCCATATCCAAGACAGCGGCTTGATAAAATAGAACTAACCCCATTCCGGTGGGCGATTGCCGCTGGCGTATCCAGCATAATGACCACCCACATAATGTTCCCGGCCCTCGACCCCGACTTGCCTTCCACCTTGTCCCACAAGATCATAACAGGCCTTTTGCGCGGTGAAATGGGCTATAATGGCGTAATCGTCACCGATTCGATGGAGATGAAGGGCATCGCTGATAACTGGAGCGTGGCTGAGGCTTGTGTGATGGCGATAGAAGCTGGCGTGGATTTGGTGTTGATTCCGCACACCCTCGAAACCCAGCGCGACGCCCGCGAGGCGATTATCAAAGCGGTCAAAGACGGCAGAATCACAGAATCCCGCCTCGACGAATCAGTGGCAAGGCTTACTGAGTTGAAACGACGTTATGATCTACACAACCGCCGATTCACCGACCCAGCCGCGCTATCGACCCGCCTGAGAACAAAAGAACACCTGGCAATTCAACAGGAAATATCAGAACTATCCGTCACTTTGGTACGTAATGAAAATGGTGCTGTGCCGCTTGATCCGAAATCCGATCAAAAAGTACTTGTTACAGGTCTGCATAACACTGTCCCAAACCTCGGCGCAGCGATGCAGAAGCGTTGTGAGAACGTTGCGATTGTCGAGCTGAAGGGGGATCACGAAACCGTAATGTCTGCGGTGACGAATGCTGCGGCTGATGCGGATGCCATCGTTATGGTAACCTGCCCGAGTGAGCCTTGGAAAGCGCCGACGGATCAGGTTTTGCAGGCCGAGGTTGTTAAAAAACTTAATGGCCTGGGCAAGAAGCTGATCGTTGTGGCGGTTAGAGAACCTTATGATCTTCGCAATTTCCCGGAAGTCGGGGCGTATATTTGCACCTATGGCTACCGGGATGCGGCGCTTGAGGCTGCTGCTGGTGCTATTTTTGGTGCAGTAAAACCGAAAGGAGCGCTGCCGGTCACAATTCCGTGAGGTAACGGAGCCATCAAATGAACACTAGAGCCTTTTCAACAACTTTAATCGGTATTGCGGTAATATGCTGCGTGATCTCAGGCTGTCGCCCTGAGCAGGAGACGTTGGTTAAAGCCTGGCAATTAATACCATCGCACTCTTGTCGGGCCAGTTATATGGCAGACCCTGTAGTCTCCTGGGCTCCTGACTCTCAGTCTTTGCTGTTCGCTACGATTGCGCCAAAGGATGGCAGGTCGATAATTCGGCATTGGAGGGTAGGGGAAAAGAGCGCAAGGCGTGTTACCGACGGCGTTTCGCCTAACTACACCGGCGCGGACACGTTTGTGTTTCTACAGACATCTCCAAAGACCATTATTGAGCATAATCTGTCGACCAATGAACAACACGAGGTCGTAAAAGGTCTTAACAAGCTGGACCTTTACAGGGACGTCTCCGGGATGTCATACGATCCCGTCAACAAAACTTACCAACTGCGGGTCTACGATTTCACCGAGTTTTACCAGCCGGGATGCGTTGCCGTAGATTCATCTGGCAAAGAGGTCGGCCACGTCGAACAGACTACGGGCGGTGGCGTGCTTGATCGCAGCGTAGACCCACATAGCGGCAAATCGGCCGTGATATACGGAGACGACAGGACAAGGGAACTGCGAATCGCCACTAAAGGCAAAGAGGACACCGCGAAGGCCATAGCCACCGGCAATTTAGGGGCAGTAGCCTGGTGTCCTGATGGCAAGACAGTCGCGTTCTCAGATTTCGCTGTCGTGAAAATTATCGACACTTCAAACGGCAAAACCAGGACAATCGCACGCCTTGGAGGTGAACCTAAGCCAGGAAAACACGACCACGTGTGCAGACTCGTGTGGTCGCCGGACGGCAAATATCTCGCGGCGTATAAAATCACTTCCTATGAAATGGATTCATTCGCTGTCTTATATGTGCTAGACACAACGAATGTCAATCCATAAAAGAGTTCCTTTTTATTCGGAGGATGTAGTTGCTTAGGCAGTGATTACATCCACCCGATCTGTGGTATAGACTAATAACAACCACAGCCATTGGAGACACTATTGAAAACCTCTGCCAAACTAATATCGCTTGCCTGTTTGATTTTTGCGTTGATGATGCTATTCGGGTGCGGAGCGAAGAAGTCGTCCACGAAACCGGCAAAACCTGCTCCGGTCAAATCAACAAAAACCGAGCCTGCCAAATCGGCGAAATCAGAACCCACAGTGTCGCAGCCGTCCGATCTCATTTTGCCGGAAGTAAATCCGTTGTTAAACCCTCTCGCATCTCAGCCAAACCCTGCCGATTCAGCCATAGCCGTCAAACCCAAATCCGCACCCAGGCCATCCGAGCCAACCCAGCCGAAATTGACAGCGCAAAACGTGATGGCGGCTCTTCAAAACACATATAGAAACTTCAAGTCCCTCAAAACAGAGGGGACTTCTTATACCGAAGGCAAAATCGACGGCAAAAAATCGGCCGCCGAGAAACCCGTCAAAGTTGTGGTGAGGTTCGTGCGGCCCGATAAAATAGCAATCTCAAATAACGACGGCCGCCTCGTAAGTGACGGCAAATCAGTATACAACTACATCCCTCAAGCAAAGGGATATATGAAAACTAAAATGAGCAAGGATGTGATATCCGGTTTAATCACCTCCCGGCCAGGAGTCAACGTGCTGGGGTTGCTCTACGGTGTGGATTACCAAAACGCCATCGCATCAAGCAAACTGCTGCCGGATAGCAGGATAGGTTCATCGGATGTATATGTCGTTTCTCTGAACTTCAAGGATGGCGTAATCGCACCAAAAGGCGCCAGTATTTCCCAAACTCTCTGGATCGGCAAAAGCGATTTGTGGCTGCATAAGACCCTAACCACGCTCAGCGCCCACCCTAAGCCGAGCAAAGATCACAAAGGTCGCACTCCAAAAGCGATAGTGGAGACAATCACTACTACTGTCATAAAATATGAGCCAAACCTGGACATACCTGCCAGCGCTTTCGCGTTCAAACCGCCATCCGGCGCTAAGCTCATCGAACCTCCGAAGCCTCACGATCTGCGAGGCAAAAACGCCCCAGACTTCGCCTTTGAATGGGAAAACGGCGAGATCAAACACCTCTCAGATTTCAAAGGCCAGGTAGTGCTGCTGGACTTCATCTCGCTACCGATGTGCGACTCGCAGCTTCCTGTGTTAAAGAAAGTGCATGAAAACCTGCACACACTTGCACAATTAATAATCGTCTCCCTGGATAAAGACAGGGCAAAAGATGTGGCTTATCTGAAAGAAAAGGGCTTCGGCTCGCTGCCGGTGGTCTTTATAGACGAGGCGAACGCCAGGGTAATTGAAGACCAATATCGCCTTATAGGGCTGCCCACCATGTTCATGCTCGACGAGACCGGGCTTGTCCAGGCACAGGCTATGGGGGTCGCTTCTGAGGAACAGATCAAAGCTAAGCTAAACGAGATGGCCGCATCGCGTCAGTGAACCGTGTTCACCATCTGAGCCAACAGCACTTCTCGAATGGCCGCCGCAGCCGTCTGGGTTGCTTCAGCCACGGTTGTGGATGCTAGCTTCGCATCGGCTTCGGTGAACTTAATCAGCGCCGTGCCCTTTGCCGCCACCACGCCGGAGTCGGCATCCACCTTCAACTCGTGCATTTTCAGCCCACCGTCCAGCGCTTTATTTATCCGCTGTGCGGCATCAGTCGCCAGTTGCTGGGCCGTTTTGCCTTCAACTGCGGCAGGACGATAGATAAGATGGCCTGCAAGCACCACTCCGGGCGTCTCCGTCTCTCCCATCTTCTCGACCTTAACCTCGGCCACCAGCGCCTTCGTCGTGGCCCGACGATTGATCGGCACATTAAGTTCATTCAACAGCGCTTTGGCGTTTGCCACGCGCTCGGCGTCTATGGGGTGGGACCTGAATATACCAAGGTCGACGAACTCAGGCCGCTTGGCCAGCCGCTCCATAAAGGTCAGCAGCCCGACGGGGTTATAGCCGGCTTCCATCGCGACGTGAATCGCTCCTGCATCGGCGTCTCGCTCAGCCTGCATCCCATAGCCGTTTAGCTTTGCGATCTTAACCAGCTCAATTCCGCGCTGTATATTATAGACGTCACTCGACCTCGCACCGCTCATAATAGTGGCAAGCAGCGCAATAGCCTCGCCTTTTTCGTAGGCCGCCTGCTTTTGCAACAGATACATCATGTGATGATGTGCGGCGTGGGTGACTTCGTGCGCCATAACTAAAGCAAGCTCATCGTCGGATTCCACAAAGTCCAAAAGCCCTCTGTAGACATATATATGCCCGCCCGGCACACAAAACGCGTTGACGTCTTTGTCTTCAATGATATTGAACGTGTATTCGAACGGGGTGATTGTCGAGATGCCGTATACCGCCTCGATTTCTTTCTTATTGGCGATAGCGGCCAACTTCGCGCCCATCTCTCTTACGCGTTTGAGGTCGTCGGCTTTGTCGCTCAATTTATATTCTTTGGCAACGTCAGCCGCAGCCTCGGCTCCGATCTTTTGCTCAGAATCGCCGATCTGAGGGGCAGCTTTCGCAGCCAGGGATTGCACCGGAGCGCCCAACGCCAGCAGGCACACCAACCCGGCCGTCAAAAGGCCGATTAGCCGAAGGGATAGTCTCATCGTGATTACCACCTCTCAAGTCGAATGCGACCGCGCCGCATCCGACCCATCAAGGCAAAGCCTTACCCTATTATACCACCAATAGCTCCACAAGTTTTTAAGTCGTCAAAATCTGAAATCTATTGCCACGCGATTTCATATATAACACAACTATAAGGGCGTATGGCACGAACCTTGCATACGATATACCCTGTTGAGATTACCAGTTTTGGGGTGGTTTGGGCATAATGCTGGTATGGGCAAGTCGGCGTGTGGAAGTACAGTCATGCGGGGAGGATTCGCATGGCTAAAGTTACTCTATATCTAGTCACTCTATTATTGGGGAGTCGTATTCCAGGGCAGGTGCTTGAACCGCTGCCCCAACCTGTCCCAATTGTCGCGTCGGCTCAGCTTACTTACGAAGAACAGCGTTTGGTCGACCTCGCCAATGCGGAAAGAACCGCAGCCGGGCTGCATCCGCTTAGAGTCAACGAAGTCCTCGTGCGCGTAGCGCGACAGCACAGCGAAGAAATGTGGCAGAAGGGTTACTTCGACCACTATTCTCCAACACCGGGATATCGCACACCAAAAGATCGCTACCTCAGAGAGCTCGGCCGTATGCCGTCCTGGGCATGCATCGGCGAAAATCTATTCTACAGCTCAGTTTGCGACCCTGATCTAGGCAATCGATGCCTTATGGGAAGTCCGGCCCACGCGCAGAATATTTTGGGCAGGCAGTTCGACCAGATCGGAGTGGGAGTTTTCGAGGCGCCAGACGGCAGATTCTGGGTTACACAAATGTTCCTTTCACAGATGGATTGACCCAACGCGCAAAACGAGAGATAATTACTGAGCAGCAGGCTGCACGCCGCTGCTCTATTTTTATGCGAGAACACCATTATGTTACTGGCGATTGACGTAGGAAATACGAATATAACATTTGCAGTATTCGATGGGCCAACGGTTACGGCGGATTGGCGGATTGGCACGGTTGTGCGGCGCACCGGCGACGAATACGCGGGGCTGCTTATCAGTTTATTTGCCACACGCGACCTCGAGCTTTCCGATATCGACGGGGTGATTATCTCCAGCGTTGTGCCCTCTGCAGTCGATGCGCTGTCCAGGTTTTCCCGCAAACACTTGAACATAGCTGAACCAATTGTCTTCACTGTAGACAAGAATCCCGGCATTAAGATCAACTATCACCCCGTGCGAGACGTTGGAGCAGACAGGATCGCCAATGCAATTGCTGCGCATGCGAAATACGGCGGCAAAGTGATTGTCGTCGACCTTGGAACGGGTACGACTCTGGATGCCGTATCGGAGGATGGCGATTATCTGGGTGGAGCGATTGCCCCGGGTATTCAGATTTCTCTCGATGCGTTGTTTGCACGGGCGGCCAAATTGACCGGCGTCGCGTTAGTCGCTCCGGATAAAGCCATAGGCGACACCACGGCAGGCAGCCTGCAATCCGGGATAATATTCGGCTTTGCCGGGATGGTGGATGCGCTGGTAGATAGATTTCAACAGGAGCTTGGCGGCGGGGCGAGGGTGATCGCAACGGGTGGACTGGCCGACGTCATCGCTGAACATAGCCGAACAATCGAGCGCTGCGACGATCTGCTGACTCTGGATGGGCTGCGGATTATCTACGATCGCTTGACTAACAAATAGTAATTGCTGAGCATAATTCTCCAATGTATTCTCCCTTTTTTATAGGCAACATAGAAATCACCACGCCGCTTGTATTGGCGCCGATGGCTGGTGTGACAAACCGGGCGTTTCGTATTATGTGCAAGCGCGCGGGCGGATGCGGATTGGTTACAACTGAGATGTTCAGCGCGTATGCGTGCAAATACCGCGATCCTCGCACCGACACGATGATCGACTGGACTGATGAAGAGCGCCCCGTCGCGGCTCAACTCTTCAGCGGCGACCCCGAAACCGTCGCTATTGCCGGAAAGATGTTGCAAGATGCAGGCGCCGATATTATCGACATAAACTTCGGCTGCCCCGTGCCCAAGGTGGCCCGCAGCGGTTCCGGAGCCGCTTTGCTTAAAGATTTGAACAACGCTCGAGAGATTCTCATTGCCGCTCGCCAGGCTATAACCGTTCCGCTTACGATCAAAACTCGCATAGGTTGGAAAATGTCGGACCGGCAGGTATTCGATCTGGCAAAGACTGCGGAAATATGCGGAATCGACGCGATCACGGTTCACGGCAGGGCAGCGGAGCAGGGATATTCAGGCACGGCCGATTGGGATATAATAGCCGAGGTAAAAAACTCCGTGCGGATTCCTGTGCTGGCAAATGGGGATATCTCTTCGCCGCAAGCCGCGGCGGATGCGTTAAAGCGCACGGGTTGTGATGGTTTAATGATCGGACGGGGTGCGCTCGGAGACCCGTGGCTGTTCAGAAGAATCGACCAATATGTACGCACCGGCCAGCTTTTGCCCCCGCCAGGCATACCGGAGAAACTCGCTGCTGCCAGGGAGCACGCCATATTGCTCCAACAACTGCTCGGCGAAAGACGCGCCGCAAAAGAGATGCGAGGGCATCTGGTATGGTATATCAAGGGAATGCCCGGTGCTCCGAGGCTCAGAGGTCGGCTTATGACCACAAAATCAATCGAGGAAATAGAGGAGGTGCTGGATGAAGCGAGTAGTGAGCATCAGCTTAGGTGCGTCGAAGCGTGACAGCACGTCCCAACTCCAACTCCTCGGTGAGACCTACGAAGTCTCCAGAATAGGCACAGACGGGGATATGCTCCGGTTCGCCGAATTGATGCGGGAACTAGATGGTAAAGTGGATGCGATCGGACTCGGCGGCATAGATAGATACCTTTGGGCGGAGAAGCGTCGGTACACCATCCGCGACGCCGACAGGCTGGCTAAAATAGCCAAAATCACACCCGTAGTCGACGGCAGCGGCGTCAAAAACACCATCGAACGCAAGACTATAGAGTATCTCCATCAAAACGACATCGTCGATTTCGCGAACTCCAAAGTGCTGGTAGTATGTGCGGTGGATCGGTTCGGAATGGCGCAGACGATCGCGAAATACTCAAAAAAAGTCATCTACGGCGATCTGATGTTCGCTCTGAGAGTTCCTGTTCCTATGAAATCATACAGAACCGTACGATTTGCCGCCGCGACGTTTCTGCCGATGATATGCCGATTGCCGTTCAGTTGGCTGTATCCTACAGGCTCGAAACAGGAACGGTCTAAACCGAGGTATCAGAAATATTTCGACTGGGCTGATGTCATAGTCGGGGATTTTCATTTTATTAAGCGAACCATGCCCAGTGTCGAATCCGGGCTGCTGGCAGGTAAGACTCTTATTACCAATACGCTTACCCCGGATGACACGACGATGCTCAAAGAGCGCGGGCTGGGTATGTTTGTAACGTGTATGCCTGAGCAGTTAAAATCTCCAAGTGGGCGTTATTATGCGACCAACGTATTCGAAGGCGTTCTTATTACGCTGCTCGGAAAGAGACCCGAGGATGTGCAGGTGGGGGATTACGATCCGCTGCTGGCCCAATTAAACTGGAAACCGACGATCGTCAGCGACCGCTGATATTGCTCAAATAAAAGATTAGAGGCTTGTTTTGGAAAGATTTGCTTTTGTAATTCATCCGTTGTCTGCAAAAAAAGACGTCGCTCGCAAGTATCCGTTTGTAAGGGTTCTCCCTGAATCGTGGGTGGAGTGGGGGATGAAGCATAAAAGCCCTATGGAGGTCTCCCACATAACCGGCATACGCTCCAAGGCCGGCGTTGAAGCGGAGGGCTGGCTGGTAGGCTGTCCTTTGAGTCCTAAACTGATAATGACCATGCCGGTCGAGAAGGTATATGAGAAGATCCTGGGAGCTATCAAAATTGCGGAGCAGCTTGGGGCTAAGATTGTCGGCCTCGGCGCTCTCACCTCAGTAGTAGGAGATGCGGGTGTGACTATCGCCGAACGAGCGAATATAGCGGTCACGACTGGCAACAGCTACACCATAGCCACAGCGGTCGAAGGCGCTATCGAAGGCGCGCAGTTGTTGGGAATTAACCCAAACGAGGTGCGGGCAGCGGTGGTCGGAGCCACGGGTTCCATCGGCAAAACCTGCGCTCAATTGCTGGCGGGCAGATGTGCCGAGATAAAGTTGATCGGCCGTTCGGTCGATCGTCTTCAAGCAGTTGCAGACGAATTGTCGATTGGCGGCGGATCTGCTTCGGTGGCCACGGATGTTGCCGAGGGAATTCGCGATGCGGATATAGTAGTAACGGTTTCCAGCGCGGTAGATGCGATCATTGAACCGTCATTCATAAAGCCCGGCGCCGTGGTCTGTGACGTGGCTCGTCCGAGAGACGTTGGCGAGAGCGTCCGCCGCGAGCGCGACGACGTGTTGATAATCGACGGCGGGGTTATAGACGTGCCCGGCGACGTCGACTTCAATTTTAACTTCGGCTTCCCTCCTAAGACGGCTTATGCGTGTATGAGCGAGACGATGATTCTGGCGCTGGAGGGTCGTTACGAAAGCTACACCCTGGGTCGTGAAGTATCCGTCGGGCAGGTGACGGCGATATCGGATATGGCCGATAAACACGGGTTCAAAATGGCGGGATTCCGCAGTTTTGAACGCGCGGTCACCAGTGAACAAATAGAACAGATTCGCAAAAACGCGGCCAAAGCCAGATGAGCGCTGCCGTAGTAGTCATCATCGCGGCGATAGCAGCGGTCGGTGCGCTGCTGGCCTATATGCTGCTGTATGAGCAGTTCAACCTGAAAGTCACGGAGTTTGAGCTAAGCTTCCCCAATCTGCCGCCGGAATATGATGGTTACACAATCCTTCATCTGACCGACCTGCATCTCACGAAGATCGGCCTGCTGGAGAAAATGACTATGCGGATCATCTCCGGCCGTGAGGTCGACGCGTGTTTTATAACCGGGGACGTCACGGCGGAACCGCGCGCTTCAGATATATTCCGTCGGGTCTGTTCCGTCATAAAACACCGTGACCCCATCGTTATGGTGCTTGGCAATTCCGAACACAAGCCGTGGCTGGATTCGCAGGCTTTGGTCGATGCGTTGACGTTTGATGGGCTTAAGATGCTTATAAACGAATCGATCGTATTTACCCGCGACTCCGGCAAAGTGGCAATTGTTGGTGTCGATGACGCATATTATGGGCTATCTGATCTTGACGCCGCTTTTGATGGTGTCAAGTCGGATGATTTCGTGATATTTCTCACCCATACCCCAAGCATCACCCCGGACGCCATCAAGCGCGGCGCAGACCTTATCCTCGCCGGTCACACCCACGGCGGGCAGGTTCGGATACCCGGCTATGGGGTCGTATGGACCCACATGCGCACAAACCAGTCTCTAAACGACGGCCTCTACACATCCGAAGACATCTCCCGGCTTACCAAAATAGACGCTGGACATTCAAAATTGTTCGTAAATCGTGGAGTCGGAACCAGCCGCATTCACATCAGATTTCTCTGTCCACCAGAGATCGCCTATATCACTTTGCGCAAAGCAGGAGATGAGGTGTCCGGGGAGGAATCATCATATTGATGATGCGTATATGCTTGCCCGATAAGAGGTGAAGTCATGTCCGAGTTGCTGACCTATTTTGCCCCTGCTGAGCGTTCAACTGACGAGGAGATTCGTGCTCAAAACGAGAGCTTCAAGAAAGATGAATGCGCGTTTGGAGTCCTCGAAGCTATGCCGGATCCCGCTATGGTTCTCAATGAAAATCGCCAGGTTGTGGCGAGCAACACCCTGCTGCTTCGGACTCTCGGAGTCAATGAAGATAGTAAGATTTTGGGCTTGCGACCGGGAGAGCTGCTGGGCTGCATTCATTCACGCACTATGGCGGCCGGCTGCGGCACTGCTGCATCGTGCCGGCTGTGCGGCGCTTTAAAAGCCATTCTGGGCTGCCTGGAAGATCAGGCCGACCAATCGGAAGAGTGTCGTGTATCCAGACAGGCTGACGATGACGGAGGGGCGCTTGATCTGCTGGTTCACGCCAAATGGCTTTCGCTGTCGGGAGGAGATCATATTCTTGTCGACTTGCGAGACATCAGCGCCGAAAAAAGAAGACAGGTGCTCGAAAAGGTGTTCTTCCATGATGTCGTCAACACAGCATCGGGCATCCGTGCCATTGCGGAACTGATGCGAGACCATCCACAAGCGATTGAGGACGAACGAGACAGATACGAAAAAGACCTCTGTAAACTGGCAGATCAGATGATTGATGAAATAGTGGCTCAACGGGCGCTGTTGGCGGCGGAAAGAGCCGAACTGCAACCTGTTTACAATCAAGTCGCAATATCCGAAATTATAGAAGATGTCGTCGGATGGTACCGGCACAGTCGAGAGGCCAGGGAGAAGAGCGTAACTGTAGGTGAGGTTGCTGGCGGAGTTGTTGTGACCGATAGGATGCTGTTGCGGCACTGCCTGGGAAATCTGATCAAAAACGCATTGGAGGCCACGGCCCCCGGCGGTGACGTGACAGTGGGCGTTTCATCGAGTGATGAGAAAGTTGCCTTCACCGTCACCAACGCTGCTGTTATGTCCGACGACGTTCAGCGGCAGATATTCCAGAGATCGTTCAGCACTAAAGGCGGACACGGTCGCGGAATTGGGACCTACAGCATAAAGTTATTCGTCGAAAACTACCTCGGAGGCGAGGTGGCGTTTACAAGCAGCGAGCCGGAAGGCACCGCGTTCACGATTACGGTTCCAAATGACCTAACCACGGGATGAGTTAATCCCGATAATTCATTCTGATGATCGTTTGCGAAGCAAGCTGGCATTTTGGATATATTTGTTTTCGCGGCGGGAATCATGGATGGGCCTGACAGCGTATATGCATACGTTGGCCTTGGTCGGCTCTTCAGTTGACACGCCCGTGCTAGGTCAAGTAAAATGGCGGTCGTACCGCTGGCAATAGCAATTGGGTAGGAAGTGGGCTGATGAGAGTGCCGAACCTTCAGGCGGCGTGGCACAGTTTCAAAGTTGGTGGTGATCCAAAATCGCGGGATGCATTGATCTCGCATTATGCGTATTTGGTAAAGATCACAGCCGGGAGAGTTGTTACTAACCTGCCGCCGAATGTTGAACGAGACGACTTGATTAGCGCCGGGATTATCGGCCTGATCAAGGCGATTGACCAGTTCGACACTAAGCGTGAAGTGAAGTTCGAGACCTATGCGATCGCTCTAATACGCGGAGCTATTTTGGAGATGCTGCGCGAGGAAGACTGGGTTCCCCGGTCGGTTAGGGAGAGAGTAAAGGCGCTCGAACGGACGTATCTGGATCTCGAAGGCCGACTCGGCCGGCCGGCAACCGATGAAGAGGTTGCAGAGGCTATGGGAATCGAGATCGAAGCGTTTCATGCTTTGCTTGCCGATACCGGTAGAGCATCGCTGCTGAGCTTGGACGACGCGGTAATGTCGACGGACAGCAACGAGAAAATACACCTGGCCGATGTAGTCGCTGACGATTCGACAGACACCTCAGGCGAGGTGGAATCCGGTGCGGTGAAGCAATCTCTGGCGGAGGGTATTGACAGGCTCCCCGAAAGGGAGCGGCTTGTTATTGCTCTCTATTATTATGAAGGCCTTACTTTCAAGGAGATCGGTAGAATACTTGAGGTTTCTGAATCAAGGGTATATCAGCTTCATACTCAAGCGGTACTTCGCCTGCGCGGCTATCTACAGCGCGATTTGGCCCTGTTCCACTAGGCTGTCGCTGGAATCCCGGTGTACCTCGGCATATTAACACACCAAAGGAGCACAACCCCATGCGCACAATCAGATTTGGCCTGATCGCTATTATCGCCGTTGCGGTGCTGATTCCGGCACTTGCAGGCTGCGGGCGAAAGGGACTGATCAATGTCAACGGCGAGAAACTCACCAAAGACGAGTTTTATGCCAGGCTTGAGCGAGTACCAGTACAGACTATAAAAGGCGGCAAGCAGGTCACTATTCCGGCCGGTCAGTATGTCATCGAGCAGATGATAACTGAGCAGCTCCTGCAACAACTCGCCAAGAAAGAGAATGTCCCGGCGACAGATGAGCAGATCGCTGCGAAGCTCAAATATATCAAATCCACCACGGGAGGCAATTTCGCGGCCCAGCTCAAGATGCAGGGGATGAGCGAGCAGGACTGGAAACGACAGATGGCCCTCCAGCAGACGGTAGTCAACCTCATCGGAAAAGGTTCAAAAGTCACCGATGCGGACGTCAAAAGAGAGTACGACATTGAACTCAACAAACCCAACTCGCAGTTCAAAAAACCGGAATCTGTCTTTATCAGTGTGATAATGGTTCAGACAAAGGAGAAAGTCGACAAAGCCTACAAACTGCTCCAGGACGGCCAGGACTTCGGCTCTGTGGCTCTGCAGCTTTCCGAGGACAAGGTGACTGCCCCTGGTCAGGGACGAGTCGGATGGGTTTCGAAGAATATGGATGTTGTGCCGCAAGCCATTCGAGACGCGGCGTTTGCAACGGGAGCCGGCAAGTACGGTAAACCGTTTAAGGTAACGGACAAAGCATCGACCGTGTGGATCATTCTCAGAGCCGACAGCAAACGACCGGCCAGCACCGACCGCTACGAAGATGTCAAAGAGATAATCAAAGAGCAGATGTCCATCAAAGCGGCGGATCGCAAACCGTTTGAGGAGATGTTCAAGAAATTTATCTCGGATTCAAACATGACTGTGAATGCGGAGCGATATAAAAGCATACCCGACATGTTGAAGAAGAATGCTGGAGCGGCTGTAGATATCGGTGGAGAAAAGAAGCCCGCCGCCACTGAGAGTAAATAATTGGTTTTCTGTGTGAGCCTTCGCCTGACGACGGAGGCTCACAAATATCCATCTTTTCCGCCGCCCATATTATCGAAAGTTCTCCGGGGCCGAGATTATGTTAAAGACTTGATCCGGTATAATACACACACCATGCACACACGAAATTACACCATCATCTCATTGCTCATTATTCTGCTTTTTGCCAATGCGGCTTGCGCGCAGAGCGTTGGATTCGCCCCCACCACAAAGAGCGTTACGCTCAAGGGCTATCTTTCCACGGACAAACTGCGCGCTGGGGATAAGTTCCGGATGGCGGTTCAGGCTACGGTTGCGAAGGGCGCACATATCGGCGGCAATGACAAGGACGCTGCGTATCCGACCAAGCTCAAATTGACGCCCGTAAAGGGAATTACGTTCAACGAGCCTGTTTATCCGAAATCGGAACGCAAGAGTTTCCCTATCGCCCCGGACGAAGTGGTGCCTGTTTACGAGGGCACGTTTACAATATTTGTCGACGGCAAGGTCGACGCAAAGACCAGGCCTGGCCCTGTCACCATATCCGCATCGCTCGACTCACAGGCTTGCAAGGGAGAGCAGTGCTTCCCTCCGGAGACAAGCAAACTGACAATTAAGACCGAGGTTGTTGCTAAAAATGCCAAGGTCAAGCCCGCCAATCAGGAAATATTCGGCGCTGCATCGACTGATGGTGGAGGCGATTTGGGGGATAGGCTGGCTGATACTCCTCTAGCGCTGCGGCTGTTGATGTTGTATGGTCTGGGGTTGTTGCTGGCCTTCACACCGTGCGTATACCCGATGGTTCCTGTTACGGTTGGTTATTTCAGCACTCAGGGCGAATCCAGAACTGGCAAGGTTGTGCTATTGGCGGCGGTATATGTCCTTGGTTTGGCTTTGACATACTCCATTTTGGGGGCAGTGGCGGCCAGCGCTGGTGGCGTATTCGGTGCGGCGATGCAGACTCCGCCGGTATTGATCGGGATAGCGTTAGTATTGGTGGCGCTGGCGTTGTCGATGTTCGGTCTTTATGAACTCCAGCCGCCTGCGTTTATTCAAAGCAAGGCCTCCGGCAAGAGTGGTGTGTTGGGCGCATTGATAATGGGCTTGATATTTGGCATCGTGTGTGCGCCGTGTGTCGGGCCGGTGGTGCTTGGGTTGATGACTTACGTGGCCAAATTAGGCAGCCCGTTGATGGGTTTTCTTATGTTCTTCGCGTTGTCTGTTGGGCTTGGGACACCTCTTTTCGCCCTTGCCGCATTTTCGGCTAAGTTGCCCTTGCCGGGTATGTGGATGGTTGCGGTGAAAAAAATCGCGGGGTTTTTGCTTTTGGGGGCGGCTGCGTATTTCATCGCCCCGATTCTGCCGGATTCGATAGGGCGCTATCTTCTGCCGACTGTAGTGTTTGTCGCTGGTGTATATCTTGGGTTCTTCGAAAAGTCGATTCGAGCCAGCAGGATCGGCAGCGGCCTGGGCAAAGCGACCAGCCTGGTGGCGGTAGTATTTGCGATAGCTCTCGTGGCTCCGAAATCGGGCGCGCATTCAGGCCTCAATTGGCAGCCATACAGCCAAACTTCTCTCTCTGCTGCCACAAAAGCCGAGCGGCCGGTGATGATCGATTTTACAGCGAAGTGGTGTGCCGCATGCAAGGAGCTTGAAAAAGGCCCGTTCAGCGACCAGACCGTCATCGACGCTGCTTCGAAGTTCGATCGTTTGCAGGTAGATGGCACAAACCCCTCCGATCCCGCTGTCAAAGCTGCAGTGAAGAGGTTTTCCGTGCACGGTTTCCCTACCGTTATCTTCATAGACTCCTCCGGCAGCGAAACCTCGCGCGTAGTAGGTTACGTCAACACAACCGAGATGTTGAAGCATATTAAAGCCGTGAAATGATACGTTTTGGGGGTTGTCGCTTATCGGTTGACGGTTGTCGGTTGACGGCTGACGGTTGACGGTTATCGGTTGATGGTTGGCGGTTGACGAACCATGATAGGTGGCAATCTCCGAATTGCCACCTGGAAGCCCAATTTGCGTGGCCGGCCGCTGCGCCCACCGGGTGTTTTATTTCTGGTTTTCGCCCTTTTCGCGATTTCGCGTTCTCCCTTCTTCCCGTCATTCCAATCGCAACAGTGTCATTTCGAGTCTACTCTCCTGTCATTTTGAGCCCACACTCCCGTCATTTTGAGCCTACTCTCCCGTCATTTCGAGCGCAGCGAGAAATCTGCTTTTCGATGCCGAGGTCAGGCATCCGGCGTCCGCTTTCGCTTCAACGCACATAAATTGACCGCATCACGAGAGATGTGTCACTGAAGCGTAAGTGGCGTGACGTCTTTTGGGTATACTAATCCTGTGATAAATAACCATAGTGGGGTTGTGTGCTCGGCTATGTTGCGCTAATTCACCATTGTTTTCACACAACCCGACAGCTTTGCACCCTCCACATTAGAGGTGTTGTTATGTTTGAATATAACAATCGACCGTCAATCTGGTCGAGTTTAATGATAATCGCTTCGCTCGCAGTGGTGCTTGCCTTTGCGCCTGCGGCCGCATTCGCTCGTGGGGGCGGCGGTGGCGGCGGAGGAGGAAGCTTCGGCGGCCGAGGAGGCGGTGGGAGTTTTGGAGGCGGTGGCGGTTTTCGAGGCCCCAGCGGCGGTAACTTTGGTGGTTTCAGAGGCCCCAGCGGCAGTGGTAACTTCGGTGGTTTCAGAGGGCCGAGCGGTGGCAGTTTTGGTGCCAGAGGCCCTGGCACTGGCAACTTCGGCGGTGGTTTTCGGGCGCCAAGCCCAGGCGGCAGATCCGGCGTATCACCTGGCTTTTCCGCACCAAGACAGCCCTCGCCGGGCATACCTTCCTCACCAAGGTTCTCCACACCAAGACAGCCTTCCCCTGTCACACCTTCTTCACCAAGGTTTTCGTCACCACGACAGCCTTCGCCCAGCGCACCTTCTACGCCACGGTTCACACCACGGCAGCCTTCGACCAGCACGCCTTCCGCGCCAGGATTTTCGACGCCGCGCGTCACACCCAGCGCTCCGGGGGCTGGCCCTGGTGCCGTTAGAACTAACCCGCGCCAAGGCGCTCCGAGTGGTCCATCTCCCGGTGTGACTCCTCCGACAAGGACACGTCCGCCCAGCGGACTTCCCGGTATAAATCGCCGCGGCCCGTCTGCCACGACGCCGTCTGGCACTCCGGCCACACGTCCCACGCAGCCTCGTCGAGGCACAACTAGACCAGCCCCAGGTGAGGTTGGCGGTCGAGGTCCTGGCACGACTCCTTCGACCCCCGGAACTCGGACTCCGGGCGTGAGACCCAGACCTCCCGGCACGCGCCCTGGTGGGCCGCCGGCAACGACTCCTGGAACAGTCCGGACTCGTCCGGGACGAGGTCAAACGCCGGGCGCTGTTGGTCAGCGCGGCCAGCAGGGACAGCGCCCACGCTTCAACCCAAATCAGACTCGTCAGCAATGGAAACAAAACTGGGACAGACACCGCGGAAATTGGCACCATTCCGGCAACTGGTCACATAGAAACCATTGGAACTGGAATAATACCTACTTCTTCGGTGGTTCGTTCTTCTATCCTGGCTTCTGGTTTGGTTTTAACTACGGCTATTGGGGATTCAACTACTGCGGCGCCTATTGCATCTACTCGCCGTTCTACTACTACGGCTACCCCTACGTATACGCGCCGCGCGTCGCTGTGGTAGAGGTACCGACCTACACCTACACAACGGTGCCGGCGAATCAATACGGCAGCGGGTATTACATGAGCCCAGGCGCATTTACTGGCCTGGACGCTGCCTTGAGCGATATCCGCACCGCCTGGTTGGATGGCCGAGCGGATTTGATGCTGAAGCATATAGATCCAAATACCCAGGTCGCAATCTATCTCGATGGCGAATACTCATACTCAGTGCCTGGGTCGGATTATTCTAAGATGGTAGACGACGCCATAGGCCACATTCGTACGGTGAGTTTTACGTTCAACAATGTAGAACGCCGGTCCGATGGCGCATATATGGCCAGCGGCATACAGGAGTTTTACGACGTGAACAACAACCTCAAAAAGGTCAATGTGAGCTTCACAGTCGCGCTGCAGAACTCTAATTGGGTGATTGTGGCGGCGGGTTCGGCGGAGGAATAGTGATAGAAAAATGCCGTCCTGAAAAATCCATATCCTGAGTTATCGGATCAGCAGCCTCGAGTTTGACGACGTTCAGCATCGGTCGAAACACGGGGCTGCGCTTATTTATAACGCTCTTCGCAATACTGAACACGCCGAAAGAAATGAAAAAGAAAAGCACAATCGCCACACATCGAGTCAGCCAAACCGGGCAATCATCCTCGTAGACGCGAGGGCTGACGGTGTATTCCACTGTAATTTGCGTTGTGCCCTCAGAATCAGGAGCCAGCCGGCTAAACGGGTCTTTTATTGAGTGATATGCCTCGATGATGTCTCGCAGTCGCTGAGCTGCGACAGGGTCATTTGGGTTTCGGTCTGGATGATTACGCAGCACGCCTTCTCTGAAAGCACGTTTCACAACACCCTGTGAAGCGCCTCTGCTGACCCCCAAAGTTTCATAGCAATCGCGTGTCAAGACGATCGATCCTCTCTGTGCAATAAATATTATCCGCCACCCGGCTGCCGTCACCTGCATTATATCCAATAATTGTCGCAATGCAAGCCTGATGGGTAATCGTCGTTGACAGGGTATAAGACAGAGTCTATAATTCGAGAGTCACAGGAGGTCTGGCCGGTTGGCCGACGTAAGGTGAACAGCTATGAACATCAAGTTTTTAGGACACGCGTCATTTCTATTAACCACCAGCACAGGTACGCGCATAATAACCGACCCTTTCGACCCTAACGCCTACCCTGGCGCTTTGAAATATGCACGCATCAACGAAAAGGCCGATGTGGTCACGGTGAGCCATGATCATGCTGATCATCACGCCGCCAATCTCGTAGCTGGCGGGCCTATGATAATCAAGGGCAGCGGCAAGTTCGTTGCAGACGGGGTCGATATATTCGGTGTTCCGACCTACCATGACGACGAGCACGGTGCGCAGCGTGGAAAGAATACAATATTTGTCTTAAGCGCCGATGGGCTTCGGGTGGCGCATTTTGGTGATTTGGGACACGTGCTGACGGGGGATCAAGCGGCGGAGATAGGCTCCGTCGATGTTGCATTAATCCCAGTTGGGGGATTTTACACGATAGATGCCAGGCAGGCGACAAAAGTGGCTGAGCAGGTGAGCGCACGCGTGGTCATCCCGATGCACTACAGCAACGAAAAGTGCAGTTTCCCTATTGCGGGCGTGGAGAGTTTTATCGCAGGCAAGCCAAACGTCGTGCGCAGGGGTGAGTCTGCCGTCGATGTAAACGCAGGCGAATTGCCAGCCGTGCGAACGGTGATCGTGCTCGAACCCTCGCTTTAATCGCTGTTTATGGCGGACTTGCGCCGAAATCAGGAAAAATTGACGGGTTTGGCGTTCTCCTGTAGATAATCGACGCATCCCTGCAGTACGGTGGTCATCGTCCGGCGTATTGCCTCGACGAGGCTGGGAGACCAGCCTGCGTATTCGTCGGCGGTTACGATATCCAGCGCTGCGAGATACGTGCCGATCAATTCGTGCGAGGGGACGCTCATACTGCAAATTTTGGAACAAAATCTGTGAAGCGCGGCCGCAAACGATGTGCCGCTGGTGTCTCCGGAACTCAACCGGATGTAGTCGGCTATGAGTTCGGCGCGGAGGAGCTGTCGCTCCGCCGTTGTGAGCTGAGTAAATCGACTTGCTGCCAGATCGATACCCTGGTTCAGTGCCGCTGCTTCATAATCGAGCATTTTGCCGATCAGGTCACGCGCATCCGCAAGTGTCGGGCGCTGGATCACGGCTGCTGAATCTACCTTGCCGTGAGTTTGGGTCTGATTATGGCATTTTACTTGTGGCACTATGCTGCACCATCCTGTCTAGTCTGCAATATGTTCAGTACAGACTGTGTTTTGGCCTGTTAAGCCAGCCATTGAACTTATCGGCAGAAATTGACAAGAACTTGAGGAGTCGGAGATTTTGGCAACAGATAGTCAAGTGTTGTGCAATATCCGCGTTGCGTTGGGTCAGATCAATACGACGGTAGGGGATCTGGACGGCAACGCCAAATTGATTGTTGGCAATATTGAAAAAGCTCGTGAATGCGGCGCAGATATTGTCATATTCCCCGAACTGGCTATCACCGGCTATCCCCCTGAGGATCTGCTGATGCGGCAGGATTTTATCGCCGACAACATTTCTACTCTCAGAAATATCGCGCAGCAGACTTATGGCATCTCGGCATTGGTCGGCTTTGTCGATTCAGATGCTGCGGGGACATACAACGCGGCGGCTGTTATCTGCGACGGCGAAATCTGTGGAGTTTATCGCAAGTCGAGTCTGTGTAACTACAGATACTTCGACGAGAACCGCTACTTTCAGGCAGGGCGCACTAACGGCATCTATAAGATATCAAGCGCCGCCTGTCGCATAGCTATTCATGGCGACTGTCTCGACCACGCTGACGACACAGATATAATCTTCGACCTAAACGCCTCCCCGTTTTATCCCGGTCAATTGAGCGATCGGGAGCAGGAACTTAAACGCAACGGCCGTGCAATAATTCAGGTCAACCTTGTCGGTGGTCAGGATGAATTAGTCTTTGCAGGCGGATCGGTAGTTGTAAGTGGGGAAGGGGAGACTGTTTTCAGAGGGGCGCCGTTTGAACAGCAGCTCGCCATCGTCGATATAGCCGTCCCCGGGGACAAAACGGCACATCCAGAAACATCAAAATCAGCGTGCGAACCGACCCCATCCGCGAAGTCTATAAGTGAGGTCGAGGAAATATATCGCGCACTCGTGCTGGGCACTCAGGATTATGCATACAAAAATGGATTCAGGGAAGTTGCTTTAGGAATGAGCGGCGGGCTTGATTCGGCTTTGGTGGCGTGCATAGCGGTCGATGCGGTCGGCCCGGATTCGGTTCATTTACTGATAATGCCCTCTATATATTCCTCGCACGATACCCAGTCTGACGCGGAGCTGATGGCAGAAAAATTAGGAGTAAAGCACAGCCGGGTGCCTATAAGCGAACTTCTGCAAGCGTATCACGAGCCTCTTAATACGCTGTTTGGCGATCATCCGGCTGGCATAGTAGAAGAGAATCTCCAGGCGCGAATTCGGGGCAATCTGTTGATGGCGCTGGCCAATCAATCAGGCGCACTTGTATTAAACACAAGCAACAAAAGCGAGATAGCGTGCGGTTATTCGACACTTTACGGGGATATGGCAGGCGGCTTCTCTGTTCTCAAAAGCTGCCCCAAAACTCTGGTTTACAGACTCTGCGAATACCGCAACACGATCTCCTCCGTCATACCGGAATCCATTATCTCTCGCCCTCCTTCCGCCGAACTGCGCCCAGACCAAAAGGACACCGATTCCCTGCCGCCTTACGATGTTTTGGATCCAATATTAGACGCATACATCGAACAGCGCCTGACAGTCCCCGAAATCGTGCAGATGGGTTATAATGAGGAGCTTGTTCGAAGAATAGTCCGATTGATAAATCGCAGCGAATATAAACGTCGCCAAGCCGCGCCGGGCGTGTTATGGGGCTGGGATATCAAATTACCGATGACAAACGCCTATAAAGAGGGCTAGTTTCACCGTCGAAACAATTGAGAGGTAACTACAACGATGACAACTGTGGCATTATGTATGGCCATCGCGGCGAGTGTGCTGATTGCTGCACCAAAACCGTATTCGACCATAGTCTGTCCGGGCGCCGCTGAGCATCCCCGCAACGGCGAAGCGGATATGATTCAACTGAAAAACGGTGATTTGCTGCTTGCTTATGGCAAATGGAACGCTGGTCAGGACGACTTTGACACGGCGGAGGTATGGTGTAAGACCTCTACCGATGGCGGAAAGACCTGGGGCAATGATCGTGTATTGATCGGAAACGAAGGAAAACTCACCACATTTTCCGTCTCCTTGCTGCGACTTGCCAACGGCGAGATATTGATGGCGTATCTTAGCAAGGACTCCCGTGAGGATTGCAATATCTGGTTTCGGAAGTCCACTGACGAGTGCCGCACGTGGTCTCGCAGGATAAAGTTCAAAATGCCGGAAGGCTATACAGGCTACACCGGAATGAACAACGCCAGGTTGATTCAACTTTCTTCCGGGCGCATAATAGGCGCAGCGTGGGAGGGGATAATCAAAGGGCAGCCAGTTATCGCATTCTCCGCCTACTCCGACGACAACGGCGCAACCTGGCATAAGGGCAGCGATGTCGATATCCGCGCAATAGACCCCGGCAACAAGCACGGTGCGCAGGAGCCGGTTATGATAGAGCTAAAAGACGGTCGGATTATGATGCTGATCCGCAACAGCCTGGGCTGTATTGCTCGTGCATACTCAAGCGATCAGGGCATGGCCTGGACCAAGCCCGAGCTTATAAAAGAACTCGCGGCGCCGCTATCACCCGCCAGCATAATACGCCTCAAGCAGACCGGCGATTTACTTTTAATCTGGAACAACAACGCCGAAGCCCGCAACCCATTAAACTCCGCGATCTCGCGAGATGAGGGGAAGAGCTGGGAGAATATACGTGTTGTGGATAAAAAAGACGGTCCCGCCTGGCCCGGCCTGGCCTACACCAGCATAACCCCCGTAGACGACAATATCCTGCTGACGTATTGGTATTACGAGCCATCAGGCATCAGTCTGAAACTACAATCCATAGATTATCGCTGGTTCTATGAGGGTTTGAAATAATCAGTCATTCCCCGTCATTTCGACCGCCCTTCCCGTCATTTCGAACGCAGTGAGAAATCTGCTTTTCCGGTTGACGGTTAACGGTTGTCGGTTGTCAGTTCTTATAAAAAGACAGGTGGCAATCTCCGAATCGCGTAAATAGATAGGTGGCAATCTCCGAATTGCCACCTCATGACCCCACTGTCTTCCAAAATAACGTAGTGTCCGATCTCCGTCTCGGACAATTTCTTCTCGATGCGCAACCGGGCCGGGATAGAAACCGGCCCCTACATTTTTAAGCACGATTATCAGACTATGCGCTTCAAATGTGGTCATCCCACGCCCCCAAATAACGTCATCCTGCGCGGAGTCGCAGGATCTCGTTTCGTTTGTGCTTCGCCGTGGATTCCGCGACTACGCGCGGAATGACGTAGCATCGCCGGGACAGAGGCTCGGCTACCACGCTCACCAATGTAATTTATTTCTGGTTTTCGCTCTTTTCGCCCTTTCGCGTTTTCCCTTCTTCTCTACGCCAGCTTTTCTCAATTCTCATCAGTCCCGAACAAATTATCCTTAATGACCACGTTCTTCTTAGCGTTATTGACGATCTGCTTGCTCGAATAAAACTCATTGCCAGTGATGATCGCAGAGATACACTTCTCTCCAATCACAATCGGAGCATGCCCGGCTGTGCCGATGAATACGCTGTCGGAAACGCCGAGTCTACCTCCGGCTGCGTTAATATAGTCTTTAGTCTTAGGCGCGGGATCAATGGCGTGAAACGAGCAATTATCGAAAGAGACCCTGCCGCGTCCGTCAATGCGAATCATTTCCTGCGCCTCAATTTCTCCAGATGCGCCGAATATGCCACAGCTTGTGAATCTGACCGGCCCCGTGTTCTTCTCGCTAACCACGATGCGGCCGAATATCTGAGAGTTTGCAAAGCTGACCCCCGAATGCCCCTGGGTCTCCTCTACATAGACAGCGACATCACAGCAATCCGCCCCGCTTTGTGTCATCAAATAGTTACCTGGCCCGGGTTCAGACGCATTGATGAAATGGATGCCAGTCTTATATAAAATGGCAAAGCAGTTAGAGACGTATTCCCAATCGGATCTGGCGAATATAAATGCGGTTCCGTTTTTGAATACCCAGTCATCTGTTTTAGGAGCCTTTCCGCCAAGCACGTGCGCGGTCCAGAACGGCCAGAAATGGATGTTTTCGAGTCGTCCGACATCAAAGCACAAATCGACAAAAAGGCCTTTATACAGCGGTTGTCCGTAAAGGTTGCGGATATAATGCCTTCCCGCGACTCGGCTGCCAAAATCGACGCCCTGATAAGGGTTGACCAGCAGACAGTCGATTATGCTGGGGTTATCGACTCCCGCCGAGGCCACACACCACGGATACGCAACCGGCTCCGCGTCTACTTTCTGTTCAGGGTAGTAGATTGTCATTCCCTTGAGGGTCGAATTAGTGTTCAGCAATATAAATGGCGTGCCGTTAGGTTCCCCTGCGCCTTCAACTGCCAGCAGCACGCTACCAGTGAGCCAGGTCTTATCGGATGTATTTTGAGTCGATGAGACTATTGGCGCCTTGGTCTTTGTCGGGCACGGTGGCGCTGTCCAGATACCCTCAAGCGTCACGCAGGCGGGGATGTTGAGATGGGTTTTAATCATATAGTTGCCGGCTGGAACCCGCACTATCCCGCCCCCAGTCGCGCCTGCGTCATCCAGCGCCTTCTGAAAAGCAGCAGTATCATCGGTATTTCCATCACCTTTAGCGCCGAAATCTTTTACGTTGCGGATAAATTCATTGGAAGCTGC
The DNA here is from genome assembly GCA_964494345.1 of uncultured bacterium. Taxonomy (GTDB): domain Bacteria; phylum Armatimonadota; class UBA5829; order UBA5829; family UBA5829; genus DTKD01. The sequence continues at coordinate 293,766 of CAZBSI010000004.1, read as the reverse complement.
AAAACTGCCAAGCGGCAGCAGTGTAAGAAGAAATGCAGCCAATAGCATCTTAAAAAAGCACAAAGTCATAATCCTCATTCCCTATCATCTCGACCACCCTTCTCGATCATTTCGACCACCTCTCCCCGTCATTCCGAATGCCTTTCTCTGTCATTTCGAACGTAGTGAGAAATCTGCTTTTTCGGTTTTCGGTTCACGGTTGTCGGTTGTCAGTCCTTATAAATAGACAGGTGGCAATCTCCGAGAATTGCCACCTCGTAACCCCACTGTCTTCCAAAAATAACGTAGTGTCCGATCTCGTCTCGGACAATCCTTCGCGAAAGCTGCTTTAGGCCGGGACAGAGGCCCGGCCACTACGTCGACTAACCCAAAGTATGTTATTTTATTTTCCGGCTTTCGCTTCTTTCGCCCTTTCGCGTTTTTTCCTTCTCTGCCTATCTCCGCAGCCCTTCGCCAAGCTCCCCGGCTCTTTGCATCCGCTGCTCCGACTGGTTAAACGCGAACAGCACGAACCCCTGCAGTCCAGCCTTTCGCACAACATCGATCTGCGCCAGCAGTTGATCGGTCGTGTTTCTCATCGCGCCTATCGCAACATACACCGGCCTGCCATAGCTCCACCTGGCCGCGCCATCCACCCATTTCCTGAAATACGCTGCGCTGGTTTCATCGGACTCATTGGCGTATATCATCGGGCAGTTTTCATCGATCAGGCCCTTCTCCATCCACATCCGCCAATCCTGACAACAGTCATTGTAAGCTCGCGAATCCTCGAAGTTCTCAGGGCAATCACCCCACGGGATAGTCGAGGCCTGTATTTTCACATCAGGATTAGCCGCATTGACGCGCTCTTTCGTAAGCGTCACAAGCGAAGTCACCTGATCCCGCTTCCACTGCTGCCATTTGGTATCATCTATCTCCGGCCTCTGCGTCGCCCCGGTCTCGGCGTAATACCGATCAAGCGCTATCTGGCAGTAGCCCCAGTTTTGATTAGGATATCGAACATAATCGTAGTGAATGCTGTCCACGTCGTAGCGCCTTGCGATATCCGCGCACAAATCGGCGAAATATTCCTGATACTCCGGCACTCCCGGATCGATATAGACGCCCTCCTCAGGCTCGTCCTCACCTTGGAAATTGAGGCTCTTCCACTCCGGATACCTGGTCAGAATATGCTTAGAAGCGGGGGTCTCATTGCCCTTCCACACGCGATACACAACCAGCCACGCGTGCACCTCAATCCCCTTCGGGCGCGCCTTCTCAATGATATAAGCAAGCGGGTCGAACCCCGCAGGCACCTCAGGGGCAATCGGTTCTATGTCAGAACGATAATACGCATCCCCTGTCTTGCGCACCTCCACCACCAGTGCATTTATCCCAGCAGCCTCCGCAGCCTCAATCGTCAGGTCAATTTCCTCAGGAGTCCTGAAACCTGCACTCCACGTGGTGATATATGCACCTCGATACTCCGCCGCACAAACCAGCAGCGCACACAAGCACATCCCGACAAACAGCTCAATTCCCATAATCATCTCCAATTATCTGCATACTCGCAGACGATACTCCCTCGCTAAGGTGCGGGTTGCGGAATAACCTGAACATCCCTCGCCAGTATCACTCTCTTCCGAACATCGAATGTGGCAACAGACGACACACCCGTAACCGCCACCATATCGCCCACGTTGGGCAATCCCATCGCAGGGTTAATCAGCACGGTAAGGCAGCTTTCGGCAGCGGATCCGGAGCCGTCGTCTATGCAAATCGTGCCCGTACCTATATCCCGGCCGACGACCTTCCCCGCCACCTTAACCAGCAGTCCTATATTATTCAAACCGGCCGTCTGCAAAAATCCCATCTGACCAGCCCCGGATATTGGGTCGAAGTACCAGTCCTGACCGCCGACCGATGAGCCGACCATAAACAACGGATAGATCACGCCACTGCCGTTTTTGACCACAGAGGCTGCCGATATAAATCGTTCTCCGTTGATATTAGTCGACATAGCGCCAAAAACATCCGCCCGATCGCCGATCATCAAAGCGTGCGGATACTCAACCCTGATTCCAGAGACGCGACTGTCTTCCTCAATGTAGAAATATTGACCAGCAGTATATGTGACGGCTTTAGCCAGAAGCGCAACAGATTCCTGGTCGGCCAGCTGCTTAGCCTCAGGAATCGACAAGGCGTCAACGCTCACGGTCAACAGAGCTGTTGCAGAGGTTACAGACCCACACGTCCCCGTCACCTTGCACCGGACTTTCTTGCCGGTGTCATCCATTCCAGCCACAAAGCTGTATGTATCGCTATCCGTGCCGACATCGGACCACACGAGGCCGTCGGTGCTCATTTGCCACTGATAAGAAAGCTGAGCTCCCTGGGCGACTACGCTGAACGAGACCGTATCTCCCGGCGAAATCGATTGATCCGCTGGCTGAGTCGTGATAGCGGTCTGCTGATTGACAGTGAGCGTTACCTGGTTGGAATTAGTGTTGCCGCATCCGCCCGTAACTCGACACTGGAATAGTCTGCCGTTGTCAGCCGCAGTAGCGGTATAGTTCAACGTGCTCGTATTATTTGGCAGGGTTATCCAATATTGCTCATAAGCGCTTTTTGTCATCCAGGTATAGGAAAGTGTCCCCTCCCCGGTAGCACCCACTGAGAACACGGCCTGACTTCCCTCACACACCGTTTGGCTAAGTGGCTGAGTGGTGATTGTCGTAGCGCTCTTAAATGTGATAGTAGCTTCATTGGAGGTAACGGTGCCACATAAGTTGGTCACCTGGCATCGCACTTTCAGCCCATTGTCGTTAGGCGAGGTTATGAAACTGTAATTATTCTTATTCGAGCCTACGTTTACCCACTCAGTAGCTCCCACCGGCAGTCTTTGCCATTGGTAGTGCGAGGCGGCCGGAGAAGTAGTGATCGAGAACGCTACCCCCGAACCCGGACAAACAAGCACATCAGCAGGATGCGAGGTTATTTCAAGCAGGTCACATTTTTCCTGCCACACCCCAACTTCATCAATGCAAACTCCCCTGCCATACTTCGCATTGCCTAAAAACGCAATGTAGTAATCATTTGATGGATTAGGCAGGGTTATGCTGCGCTTAGTCCATTCCTGCACGTCGGATGTATAACTAGCCAGCAGAGTCCACGGCAGTGCCGAAGAGGGCTTGTAATAGACATTCAAAGTATCCTGATCCGCTAGCCACGCAGGTTGCTTATGATAAAACTCCAACACTGCCGGCGCTGCCGTGCTTGCGAACTGCATCTTAGGTGTAACCAGATAAGTCTTGTGATCGCTATAGGCAGCGTGATAAAGCAGTGCGTTATAATTTTCTATCTCCGCTCCATTATTCCTCTGATCGCCTGAGTTTCGCTTCCATTTGGTATCTCCGGTCTCGAACGTATATGTCCAGCCGCTCGGCGTTCCATCCCCCCAGGTGTCTTCGAAGTCCTCATAAAGCAGCGTGTTGCAATTTGCCACACTCAGAGTGGCCGCATTTGAGTTCACCGCGGATCCGGTAGAAGGCGAAACCACACATCTATATTTATAGCCGTTTTCAGATATCTGAGTATGTGCGGTGGCGTAGGTGTTTGTATTTGCGCCCGTGCCAGAGGTCACATTCGCATACGTCAAACCGCCGTTTGTGCTGCGCTGCCACTGATAAGACAACCCAGGCCCAACCGCTTCCACTGAGAATTTCACTATCTGACCCGGATATGCGGTTGCGTTCGCGGGATGTGTGGTTATTGAAACGGGCGTACCGATCAAGGTATCAAACGTCATCGAAGTCCCGGTGGCGCTGATATTCAGTATCTTGACCTCGCTTGAGGAGCCTGAATAACACTTGCTGTTAGGGCAGGTCGTGGCGTCGAAACTGGTCGCGTTACCTGCTCTGAAATAGTCGGCATCGTCGCCCTCATTTATTTTCTGTTCCAGGTGCTGCGTGCAGCTTGCCTCTTCGAGGTCAACCATATAATGAGTCTTGTCGTCGTTACTCGTTTTATTCTCATCCACGTGCCATATCAGCAGCCCTCTCTGCGACCCCGGCACCGAAGCGTCAAACCCCACGCCCTGTCGGTTCTCGATAAGGAAATACTGCTTCGAGCCGCAAGTGGTCTCTGCTTTATATATCTGCCCGGTGGTGGCGAAGGTGTTGATGGTCTGGGTTCCGTTTGGTGAGACCAGCGTCGGCGTAACCCAGCCCAGCTTGACCTTGCACCATGCGCTCATGTGCGTCGGCCTGTGGCCAGAATTGCCGCCCCAGCTTCCCCCCGCCATAAGGCAGAAGTCTCCTGCGCCATAGCTGTTGTACGTTGTGTCGTAAAGATCCGGCAGGCCCAAAAAGTGACCGTGCTCGTGACAGATTACGCCAATGCGTGTGATACCCTGGGTCGATGGACTGCTATCCCATCCCCGCCGCGCAGGCTCCGTATGATACTCCTTCATCTTCACGCCATCGTACGTAACCGTCGAAATCAGCGACCATTTATGAGACCAGATATAGTTTCCGTCGTTTCCCGAGTACTCCTCACCACCGCCAGCGTGAATTATCGTCAGACCATCTATCCATCCGTCGCCATCAGAATCGACTTGCTGGAAGTTGAACCCACGCGCCTTAAGTTTAGCCAGCGCTTGCTGTACCATCTCGCGTGGTCTCAAATCGTTTCCAGAACTGTCGTTTCCACCATAATAAGCGTAACCGTAGTCCAAAGTAACCGGCTCGACCACTACAGAATCAACGGTCAGCGCATTGTAAGATACCTCATGATAGAAATCTTTTACCGAGCCGACCGCGCCATCATACGTGTATCCTGTCTTGTTGAACAGGTCGTCGTATTGCTGGCGGGAGTACGGGATTGTCAGGTCAGAAAAGTTGACCAGCACCACCAGGTTCTTCATGGCGCCGGTGGTTATCACCTGCGCAGACAAATCCTTCGCAGACATCGGGTCCTTGTATTGCTTGTCGGTTGGTTTCAACTTTAGAAATTCGTTTTTAGAAAGCCCCAGCATAGCAGGGTTAATCGCCCCCACCACATACGGGGTCTGCTGTATCAGCCCATTATCGACCACAGCGTAAACCCATGCGTTGGTCACCTCTGATTTCGTGATGAGATATCCCGCATCATCTTCGTTCCAGTGAAGCCTCTCATCCCCTTTGAGGAACACCGTGATGTTGTTTCCATTGGGTTGAATCACTTTTGCCGGCATAGGACAAGCCGGGACACAATGACCGGCTTGAGAAATCATCCCCACCGCTATTAAAGCCATCAACACTGCGAAATATAGTGAGCGATTTAACAAATAAGCGTGAAGCCGTGTAAATATCAACAAGCTGTGCCTCCAAGTCGTGCCACCCGGATACAACCACTGCACGTTTTATGCTGCTAATCTGCATTATGCCATGCTCGATTGCTTATGTCGAGACCAGCCCACCTTTCGCGCCCAGAAAAGCAGATTCATAACCGACACCATCTGAATAATCTGGGTAATCTAATTTTGTATAAGGTCAATTTACGCAAAAAGCGTAGTGGGAGGCTGGAAAATGGGCGAGCTTGACGTGGAGGCTCGCGCCTTTCTGGAGAAGTTCCAGGATCAGCCCGAAGAGATCAGGCAGGTCTTCGTATATGTGGTGTGCCAGACGATGGTTCAGACGGGGTTACTGAGGTTTATGGGGGCGTTCGACAATCCCGGCATCGGTATCACCCTGATATACAAAAATCCTGACACAGGGGAGGCATTCGAGATAATCAAACCAGAAATGACTTCCGACGAAGAACAAGCCCTGCAGACGCACATCACGGAATTGCTTCAAGGGAACGCGCGAGCGGCTTAGATATATGAAGGCCCGGACGGCTTACAGCCGGGCCTTTATAACTCCGTATCCACCCATCTGCTATAATAGAATGCGATATATCCCCAACAGACCACAGGAGGCCGGAGTTTGGCCAAACCCAGAGTAATCATAATAGGAGCAGGCCCTGCGGGCATGATGGCGGCTGGAAGAGCTGCAGAATGCGGGGCATACGCAGTTCTTCTTGAAAAAGGCCCGATGCCCGGCAGAAAACTGAGAATATCCGGCAAGGGCAGGGGAAATATCACAAACTCAGCGGATATACAGAAATTCATCGACGCCTTCTCCCCGAACGGCAAATTTCTCTACGGCGCATTCTCACGGTTTTTCAGGGATGACCTGCTCGAACTGCTCTCAAACTACGGGGTTGAGACGAAAACAGAGCGCGGCGGCCGCGTCTTTCCTGTCTCGGACAAAGCCTCCGACGTGGTGATGGCGCTGCAGAATTGGATGACCGCCGTGGGGGTACATCTCAAAACAGGCTTCACGGCAAAGTCTATTTCAGTCGAAAATGGCAGAGTAAACGGTGTGATTGTGCACGGCGGTACAATGAGCGCGGATGCGGTGATAATAGCCACCGGCGGCGCGTCATATCCAAAGACAGGCTCCACCGGAGACGGATACGCTATGGCAAGAGAAGCCGGCCACACCATAGTAACCCCGGAATCCGCGCTTTCGGCGATGATGACTGAAGAGGACTGGGTCAAAAACCTCCAAGGGGTGTCACTGCGCAACGTAGAGGCGTCGCTTTACACAGATCAGTCAGCCAAAAAGCCGATCGCCTCGCAGTTCGGAGAAATGCTCTTCACGCACAACGGAGTCTCAGGGCCGATCATCCTCACCCTCAGCCGCATCGCTCGCACCCATATAAGGTCGGGCAAAGTATCAATATCAATCGACCTGAAACCCGCGCTCACAGAAGAGCAACTGCACGCCAAACTGTTGCGCGACTTTACTCAGACCAGGCACTTCGGGAATTATACGAAAGAGTTGTTGCCCCGAACTCTCAGTGAGACGTTCGTCTATCTCACCGGCATCGACCCCGCCAAGCCTTTGAACTCCATAACCGCTGAGCAGCGTGCTCGAATTATAGCCCTGCTTAAAAACTTCAGAGTGACTGCGACCAGACTGGCCTCATTGGAAGAGGCGATCGTGACAGCCGGCGGCGTGCCGACACACGAAATCGACCCACGGACGATGCAGTCCAAAATTGTGGATGGGCTGTACTTTGCCGGTGAGGTGATCGATATCGACGCAGAGACCGGTGGGTTTAATTTACAGGCGGCCTTTTCAACCGGCAGGGTCGCCGGGGAAGCGGCCGCCTGTTCGAGTTTAATCTAGTCCGACTTTTGCCGCGGCGCTGCTGGCCGCCTCCCAACTGCCGAACCGCTCCATAACCTGCTTATATAATCGCGGGTATCGCGAGCTTGCTTCGCCCGCAGTCAAGATGCTTGTGCCTCTCGACATCACTCGCAGCCGTGTGATGAGCGTTCTCTTGCTGCGAGTATTGCGGCCGGATGTCGACGCGCTTCTGTTCTTTTGCAGCATTGCGTCGTAGTCCACTCCCTGCGATGTGAGAGTCGTTCTCCAACTGCCATAATACCGGGGGCTGACGGCTGCGCTGAACAACGCCGGGTGCTTCGAGCGCACCGTCGCTGCGGCCAGGCATTCCCCTGAATTGATAAGTTTTTTGACTTCCTTGTCTATTCGCTCCAACGACCAGCGCGTAACCTTGGCGGCTCGGTCTAGTTGAGACTCTCTTCTAATACGTCCATAATCGATCCCGGCAGCCGTAACCGCACTGGCCCAACTGCCGTAATACCTGACAGCGGCGCTGACTAATCTTTGATGATTGATCGCCACTTCACTGTGTCTGAGGGGCTGTCCCTCGGCCTTGAGACGTTTGATCTCCTGGGTAATAACCTCCCTGGACCAACGCTGTACTACCATTTTGCACTCCTGACAATACTTCTCGAAAACCAGCAATAGCTAACGTCAAACTCTAGTGATCGCGACTGGTTTTCAAAGCCGGAAATCTTGTTACTGACAAAATCTGTCACTCATCCGGCAAACGGCTAGGCTAATACTCTTACACACGGCTCCTCTAGCCACGAAAGCCCTGCTGCCGAGGGCGACTAATTACACACCCTCACGTAGACTGCCCAGTCTATGCTTAATGAATCCTCACAACCTCCATCCCACAGCGCTTACAATCAAAACGCAGTTCAAGATGGTGGCCTTCTTCGTCGACCAAAACAAGCGGACTATCATCTCCACACATATCGAGCTGATGTCGCAGGCAATACCTGGTCGTCATTACTCTCTGGCCGATCAAGTCTATACCTGATTCGGCCGCCGGGTCAATCTCTGTGACCCCATGCCTTTTGTAGAACTTTTCGGCAAGCTCGTTAAGAACGTTGCCTTCAAACGTTAGTTTATCAACGGGGTAGGGGAGATCGTTCTTTTTGCTTCCCCCTGTCAATATAGGGCGCTCGGTTGATCGCGCTTCAGCCAGCTTATCCAATGTCCCTCGCCGCAGTGAATTGAGCACGGACATCGGCACAAACAATGGTTCGGAAATATCAATATCAATACCGCTGCACACAAACTGCGTGCCGCCGGTTTTAGTCAACTGTTTGCGGATATTCTCCGCGGCCTGATCGGGCTTTTCAGCGACTATCTTCTCGCATTCTATCGCGAACTCAGCCTCGCAATTATCCTCATCTATAGCCTTCAGAACAAGGCCCTCATCCGTCTGTACAAGACTCATCCGCACATCTATTAGACGTTGCCCACTGGCCTTTTTGATCCGTGATAAAAACTCGTGATCGTGATTTCTATACAGCGCCATCCCAGCCTCGATACCCTTTGGCTTATCCGGCGCTATGGCGTCATCGTGAACCTCATTTACGATGCTCCCCCGCATTCCGCCGTTACGGTCGAAGAAGCATATTCCGTCCCCAGGATGAAGCTCGTCATCGGAGTTGATCCGGACATATTTCCTGCCTGCGCTCAAAACTTCTCCGATTCGCTCTCCCACCATCTTAGGAGTCTCCGGTCTTCCGACCTTCTCCTTAACCCCGTGCAGGAAATAGCTGGCGTAACTGCGGTTAAAGGTCTTATTAACGTCAGGCGTAAACCCCGGATCGCAGGTCCCCGATGAGCTTTTTTGCACGCCCAGCTCGTCCAGTTTCGTTCTATAAAACGCTGTGACGTTTGCGACGTAGGCTCTGTCCTTGAGCCTGCCCTCTATTTTGAACGAACTGACCCCTGCGTCGATCAATTCCTGAATATGCTCAGAGAGATTGAGGTCCTTCAGCGAAAGCCAGTGGCTCTTTCGGGCAATCGTCCCGCCTTGTGCATTATGCAGCGAATACGCCTTGCGGCACGGCTGCGCGCACTGGCCCCTGTTTCCGCTTCTACCGCCCAGCGCATAGCTCAAATAACACTGTCCGCTAAATCCCACGCACAAGGAGCCGTGGATAAAGCACTCCAGCTCAAGGCTCGTCTGCTGTCGTATCTCTTTAATCTGCTCAATATCAAGTTCCCTAGCCAATATAGCCCGCGAAAACCCGACATTCTCCAGAAACGCCACTCGCTCAGCCGTGTTATTGTGCATCTGCGTGCTTGCGATAAGGGGGATCGGGGGCAGATCAAGTTCGAGCAGTCCGGTGTCCTGAATAATGAGGCCGTCGATGCTTGCGGAATGCAGCTCACGAATCAGCCGTTCAGCCTCTTCCAGCTCGCTGTCGCGCAGAAGAGTGTTGACGGTCACATATACCTTAGCCCAGTATTTATGAGCATATTCCGCCAGCGACGCGATATCTGCAACATCGTTGCCGGCGTTTTCTCTGGCTCCGAACCTTGGGGCTCCGATATAGACGGCATCTGCGCCAAAGTCGACTGCGGCAACTCCGCATTCGAGGTCTCTGGCTGGGGCGAGCAATTCTACTACTGTATTTTTTATTGCCAATTAAAAAGCTTTCATCTGACGCCGCCACTTGATATTTAAGTATACAATCGAGTTTCGACTCATTTCGGCGTTAGGTGCCATGACTACTATAATATTTATTCCACTTCTTTATTATAACACGTTTATACTAGCTTGGTAGAAAGAAAACAGCAATTATCTAATAAGTCCGTGTTTTTGTAAGCGCTCTCGCCTGCGATGGCACGGCTCGCATGCTATAGACGCACAGAACAGCCAGCCAGGTTCCGTTCGTAAATGCTCGGCAATCGCGTCTACAATCGTTCGGGCGTCCATCAACATACAATCCGCACGACACACCCGACCCCGTTTTATCAGACCCCGCTGATCCAGGACACTGTCCGCCGCGCGAAAGTTCACGCTGCAGCCCGGATAATCCACTACCGGAACCTCCACAACAGCCCCATCCCGTTCAGCAAGCGCGGTTTTGCCCCAAAACTCCCGATACGGCACGTCGTTATAAGGCAACCCGGACGCAGCCTCGGCATAATGAATCATAGAATTGCGATCGTTACCCACTCCGATCAGCAGTATCTTTGCGCCAAGCTGATACGCTGTCTCATACGACGACCCCGGCCCAAGCCCGCATGCGTTCTCCCTGTTCTCCGTCAACAGCCTCGCCTGCTTGCCCAGCGCCGCCACCGAATACGTCGGGCTGCCGCTTCGCAGAGAACCGTCATAATATCGCAGAGAATCCGCGATAATTCCCATAAACATCGGGGAGGTCGACTCGGAATTATAAGGCGTCATGTTCCATATGCCCGAATAGCAGTAGGTGAACGTCGGCATCATAATAGTGCCCTCGGTTCCCACCACTTCGGCAAGCGTGCAGATGACGTCCATAGGCGTGCGATACGCCAGCCCCAATGAGCGAAACGAACTGTGTACAATCAGCAGATCCCCTGCACGCACGCCGAGGCGCAGCAGGTCCCGCCGCATAGATGGGATTATCTCACCGGTCACTTCGCTTCAGCCTTTGCTGTGGCAGTCAGATTGAACTCCGCCCGATAACGACCCTGTCCAACCGACACAGACGCCGCCAACGGCACGCTATCCAAAACAGCCTCATCCTTAGATGTCGAAACTAACTCGAAGGTTACCTTGTGAGTCCTACCGGCGCCTAAATCTTTGAAGGAGAGGTCTTGTACGTCGTGTTTCCAATTATCAGGCAGCGATATCGATATGCTGCCGGAAATCGGCAGGTCACACTCATTTAGCAGATTCGCTTCCACAACCGGCTTGCCATCTCGCATACTCAGCGTTGCTGTGAAGTCCACCGGAGTCAGGGCGACCACAGCATCGTTGCGCAGAACCGAGTTTTTTATGACGCGGAACATTCGATCCCTGGCCTGCTGCAAAAGATCGCAAGCCTTGTCTACGTTTTCGACTACTTTCGCCTCTTCTGTTTGCGCAGGCAAGGTCATACGCTTCAATATTTTACCGGTCGGGGCCAGGATAACCGTAACTGCGCGTCGTCTCTGCTCTCGATTTGTGGCAGTCGATGCCCAACCGCTCGCCTGGCTTAACGTATAGGCTATTCTCTTGGCCTCTGGATCGTTGACCTTGACGAGGCGGCTATTTGCCTTAGTCGTTTTCGGCAGCGCCGCTTCCAGGCAGCGGATCTTTGCCGGGTTTGCGGTTCTGCCTACTATCGATAGCTCGATTCCCTTTTCCAGCTCTTTTGCTGTCTTTTTGAACTTGAACTCCTGGTCGATGTAGACGTCATAATCCTGGTCGACCAATCCGGTGGTCTTTAAGGTAAATGTCTGCGGGGTGAAAATCAGGCTTCTCACATACAACCCAACCTGATCGCCCAACACTTTCAGGCCTTTGGCATCAAGCGATGTTACGCTGCTGACAGCACTTTTTGCAGCCGCGTCCACCGTGACCACCCCGTTGTCGCAATACACCTGCGAAGAGAATAAAATAACAAGGGCTATAAGACCCAAAATTACAGTCCGCGAAAGTCTCATAGGTGTGGTCCTCCTGTGATATATCGTGCCACGACCGAGCAATAATCTCATTATAACAACTGCTTTCTAAGACGACAATTGTTGCTGTGTACTGCATAAAATGCATTTAAGCGTAAACTGAGCATAAAATATTCTGCATTAACCTTGCCAATGGCCGCCGGGTTGATATATAATCCCTACCGGTGACGACTATGGAAAACGGTCTGGATGTCTCGTTACAACCAAGCTGCGATGAGCAGGTGCTGATTAAGGCTGCAGAAAAGCTCTCAACAGCCCTGGATGTGGCTATTGAGATACTCGGAGAGATGCAAAAACTCGTCTCCTCCGGGCGTCCCAAGTCGCTTAAGGTCAAACTCGGAGATCGAACGCTGACGGAGTTTCCTGTCGCGCTGTCTGCGAGTGCGGCTTTTGCAGCGGGATTGGCCGCTGTGCTGCTAACTAAGCTGGCTGTTGAGATGGACCACGAAGATTAAGAGGTGACCGGCGTGCGGGACCAAGTTCAGGAAGAGCGTAGTCTCTTGCAGTCGCATTACATCGCGTTGGCGGATCAGGATGTAGTCCGGATAGCCCAGGCAGGCGACGAACAGGCCTCTGAATATCTGCTGTATAAGTATCGCAGCCTGGTGAGAACGAAGATCCGGTCTTACTTTTTGATGGGCGCCGAAAAGGAGGACCTGCTGCAGGTCGGTATGATCGGGTTGTGGCAGGCTATCGTAGACTATCGCCCCGAAAAGGAGATCTCCTTTATCTCCTTTGCCAGAATCTGTATCGAGCGCCACGTCATTACTGCGATCAAAACAGCCACCCGACAGAAACAATCGCCGCTCAATATGTCGGTCTCGCTGGAATATCCTTCCGACGACAACGACTCAGAATGGAACCTCGCTGAGATACTTGTCTCCGACGACACAGTCGATCCTGAAGAGCTCGTGCTGCAAAAAGAAGACAGCACGCGCCTTCAGGATATGCTGCGCAGAATGCTCAGCGACTTCGAGTGGCGCGTGCTGTCTGGATATCAAATCGGCAAATCCTACCGTGAGATCGCCTGCGAACTGGAGTGCAAGACAAAATCCGTCGATAATGCTCTCGCGCGGATCAAACGGAAAATATCCTGCTCCCCGTTCGGCTGGCCCGGTATCACAGACGGCAAATAAGTTTATTTGCTTTTGGGATTAATCGTAAAGACCAGCTCTCCCACACCGACCTGGGACTTCCATATCTCCGCACCGCCTGGAGAGTTGGACGTGGTGGCGGCATAAATCGCCCGATAGGTGTTATCCCCGATTCGCTCCAAAGCCCCGGTGCCGTCGATGGTCGATATCCCCAAAAAATAGCAGTTCTGATTAAAAGCATCGTCGTGGCTGCCATCCAACAGTGCAGGTCCATTGTCCCCGATCTGCCATTTGAGACCGTCTCTGGAAAACTGCAATGTTGGCAACGTGCGACCGGTGTCATTGCCGGTAAACGTTATGCGAACAAACAACGGCCCGCCTGGTGCTTCAGCTGCATAGGCTATCTGGTTTCCCAACTGCGCCAGGTTGACTCCCTTTTCGCGGTCGTTCCAATCGAATGTCTTTGGGTCAGCGCTTCGGATTCGGGAGTAGCCCTCAAAGCCCTTCTTCGTATTTACTGCGACATACATCCAAAACGGCTTCTTGTCTTTATCCCACGGCACATAAACCATTTCCTGATGGTGCAGCGCCGTCGTCTCCGGCGAGTCTATGTTCACCACCACTCCGCGTTCCTCAAAGCGAGTCCAGTCATAGCCATTTCGGCTGGTAAACAGCAAAATACGGTCAGCCCCAACTTTGGCCTTTACCCCAGGTATATCTAACGGGGTGCCCGGGTCGATCTGCACTTGTGTATACATATAGTATACGCCGTTGACCTTCAACACTTCCGGTTCTAGGCAGTTGTTGGAGAACCACTGGCCCGGCTTGCCGCTCTCACATCCGATGAAAAACTCCGGCCGGTTATAGGGCATCTTCCAGGTGTTGGGTTTGCCTGTTGTGGAGATATACTGCATCACGTGGTCGCCGTCGGCGCATTTGATCCCCGGCCGTCTCCATCGACCACCGGCATACATGCGATAACGTTCGCCATCCTTAATGATATGCACGCTATAATTATAAGCTGGCTCGCCGCCGGTTATGGGTCTGTCTACAGCCGAGTTGTGACCGTAGAATATACTCTTTAAAGTTATCGAATCGATCTCTGGATAGTCGTTGAACTTCAGCATATTAATCTTATAATCAGCAGCCGGGCATGCTCCGCAAAGTAAGCCAGTCAAAATCGCCGCCGCGATCAGCATATTACTAAAAATCATCCGTGTAAATCTCCAACAATTCGTTTATGGAGAACTTAGACAGCATCGAGACATAATCCTTGCCTCAGCGTAAATTATAAAAACACATGCAGATTCTACTGCCGAAAACGCGTTTGTTGATGGAACAATTTCTATGAGCGGCGAGCAGGGAAAGGAGAGCTATATGGCGGCTGCCGGCCTTCCGGAAATCCAACCCGATCGCTCGGTGCGGCTAACAAAGCGTGAGCTGGAAGTATTATTCCTGGTAGTGGAAGGCAGATCCAGCCAGGAAGTGGCCGATGCTTTGTATGTCTGCAAGCGAACAGTGGATTTCCATTTAGCCAACATATACGACAAGCTCCAGGTGTCCAATCGCGTTCAGGCTTTCCGACGTGCGACTCGACTGGGACTTATCCCATTTGAAGCCACGATGAGAGAAAACTGACGGACACCCAGCCCAGTCTCGTTGATACGGCGGTCGCATAGGGTGTGCGACCGCCGTATCGCTATTTACTGGATGTCTAAATGATAGATGCGGCCGTTTTGACACTCTACCATCGCCTGGCAGCTATCCGGCGATCTTGTAAACCTGGATATAGGGGAGGTCAATTCGCATACCTGTTTAAAAGCCCCATCCGGCCCGACGGCAAAAATTGTCTTCTCGCCGTCACTTATAAGCACAAACCCTGTATTAAGAACCAGAATCGGGGTCGCCTGCAGCAGCATTGAGCCTTTATCCCAAAACTTCCGACCGGCGTGATCCTGCAATACTGCGTGCTTTTCAGGCATCGTCTTTCCCGAATGCTGAATCAGCTTGCGATAACCCACGCATACGAAAAGTCCGTTAGGGGAGGGGATCACCCTTGTCGCCTCTTCAACGCTTACAATATAACGACTCAGACTTTTGCCGTCTGCCTCTCGCAGTGTCGTCTCGCTGTCGGCTCCATATCTGTTCGGCACAGAGTTAAGAAGTATTCTTGCCGAATCCGTCAATGGCTCCACATATTGCAGCATACCTGGCTGTGCCCCAATCTCCCATCGAGTGCGCCCGTCGAGGTGCGTCGCTCTCACCGTTGACGGCTGCCATGTGCCATAGAGAATGGTATCCGCTGCGGAGTCCAGAGCTATGGAACAGACCACTCCCGGACTGCGGAACCTGCGATAACGTTTAGTTTTGTTATTGACAGAGACCATATATATACGGCTCTCCCCGGCGCCGACTGCAAACTCGGAGACGCCGTTGGAGCTATCGGCATCCGCCGACCACACGGCGCTGGGAACATTCATAGTCCAACATACGCCCCCTGTCGAATCGAGGAAAGTCAGTTTTGTATTGGCGGGGTTACGATGCGCATAAGCGAGTGTGCATTGCCCATCGGGCGTAATGACAGCTCTGTCGGCCCCGTCCACCAGCGTCGAAAAAAGTTTCTTTCCGTCACGGTCATAACAGGTAATTTGTCCGGCTTCGGATATGGTGCAGATATGCCTGCCGGAGCCCGAAAATGATATTCTATCCACTTGTGCAGCAGAGATATCCCAATCGATATCGACGACGGGTGGTTTACCTCCCGTAACAATCGAAGGTTTCAGGTTGGCGCGCAGGATCGTTATGCCAATCAGGCAGGCAATCAGCAAAGAGATCAGGACGCCGATGCTGCGAAGTGTAGGGTTCAATCTCAACACTTAAGCTGTGTCCCTATAATAAAATGAGGTACGATAAGTAACGTTGAAAGCATATCATCGTCTACAACACATGTCAACGAGATTCGGGCATGTCATTGACGAAAGCCTGTCATTGGGCCCACATTCGCGGAATCTATCGAGCGTGTTGGCAATTCAAAAGAGGTTATGGCCTGTTATGGGTCGAATAGATTGACCGGGGCATAAAGCGGGCATGCTAAAACGACGATTTTTGGAAAGGAAAGGATAGTAGCAATGATTAAAAGACTCTTTATAGCGGTGCTTGTCGTCGCTGTGGTAGCTTCGATTTCTGCTGTGGCTTATGCGAATCTGAAAGCAGGGGCCAAGGCGCCGGACTTTTCTCTGAAGGATCTGGACGGCAAAACATTTACACTCGCCGATAATTTTAAGGCGCCGGGAAAAGTGGTGCTTTTGGATATATGGGCGACATGGTGTCCTCCTTGCAGGGCTGAAATTCCGCACCTGGTCAAGCTTCAGGCCAAATATAAAGATAAGCCTGTTGTTTTTGTCGGCGTCGCTGTTGACGAGCGCAAGGCCGATGTTGCGGCATTTGCAAAGAAGAACAACATAAACTACATTGTCTGTCCGGACGAGCGTGGCAAAGCCATCAGCGAGAAGTATAGCGTAAGGGGAATCCCCGCCACTTACATCATCGACAAAAAAGGCGTAATTCGTTATGTGCATTCCGGATTTGGCGGTGCGGACGATGCTGCCAAGATGGACAAGGAGATAGCATCTCTTCTGAAATAGCGGATTCAGGTCAAAACGCAACATGTTCAAAGACCAGCGCCCCGCGCTGGTCTTATTTGCTACATAATACAGAGTGCAACATTATAATGACTAAATAACGACAATAATAACCATATTGCAAGACATATAGTGCTGGTTTTGCGTTCCATGCCCCGTACAATTACTTGATTCTCACCAAAAAGTTGACAAACACTGTAGTGCATGATAATCTGCAATAGGGTATGTATGGCTGCATGTATTATCGTTGGGGTAGCCTGCGACCCGGATACCTGCTCAACAACACTCTTTAAGGAGGGAATTGAAATGAGGAAGTTTGTCTTTCTGCTTGTGTTGTGCCTCGCATTTGTGGGCACGCAAGCGTTGGCCGCTGTCGTTTTAACCCAGGATTGGGAAAGCGGAGCGGGGACGTGGTATGACGTTGGTATAGGTGGCACCATTGTCAATGACGCTATTGCTCAAAAGTTGGGTGCTGGCAATCACGCCTTGAAGGCTGCGACAGAAACCGGCGCGGGCACAAAGAGGGTTAATTTCTCTGAGACTGATAAAAACTGGACTGTGACCTGGGACTTCTATCAGGATAAGGGCACCAATTATCGAGAATACATGCAGCTTGGCGCCGATGTCGGTGGCTTGCAGGAGCTGATGGCTTTCGGCACTTATAACGCCACTCCCGCCGATCAGACTTACTACCAATTCAGAATTGCTTTTGGAGGTATTGGCTGGGCTAATACCACCGTTGCGCGCGTAGACGGCGATTGGGTTAGCATGAAGGTCGAGCAGATCTACAAGGCCGGAGACCCGAAAGCTACTGTGAACTTCTATGTCAACAATGTCCTTGCTGCGTCCTCCACGACCACAAAGGTATATGGCATCACCTATTTGACCGCAGGATCAAACTTGGCCAGCACTAACAAAATTCCTGCTTACTTTGACAACATCGTTGTCACTTCGGGCGCTGTTCCTGAGCAGGGCAGCATGCTCGCTCTGGGCACTGGTCTGGTTGGCCTCCTCGGCATCATTCGCCGCAAGAGAGCATAAACCAATTAGACGTTTTCATTTCAGATTTGCCGCCGGCCACACAACCGGCGGCTTTTTTTCGATGTCCGAGGTCAGACGTTAGAAGTCCGATCAAGTCTTGTCAGGCTCCCCACATTACGATACCATCCCATTATTTCTGGCTTTCGCCCCTTTCGTTCTTTCGCGTTTATCCCTTCCCCGTCATTCCACACCCCCGTCATTTCGAGCGCCCACCCCCGTCATTCCACAACCCCCGTCATTTCCAGCGCCCACCCCCGTCATTTCGAGCGCAGCGAGAAATCTGCTTTTTCTATGTCCGATATCCGAGCTTCGAAGTTCGATCAAGTCTTGTTAGCTCCCGATATAACGATATCATCCCATTATTTCTGGCTTTCGCCCCTTTCGCTCTTTCGCGTTTATTCCCTTCCCCGTCATTTCGAGCGCAGTGAGAAATCTGTTTTTTCTATGTCCGATATCCGAGCTTCGAAGTTCGATCAAGTCTTGTTAGCTCCCGATATAACGATATCATCCCATTATTTCTGGCTTTCGCCCCTTTCGCTCTTTCGCGTTTATTCCCTTCCCCGTCATTTCGAGCGCAGTGAGAAATCTGTTTTTTCTATGTCCGATATCCGAGCTTCGAAGTTCGATCAAGTCTTGTTAGCTCCCGATATAACGATACCATCCCATTATTTCTGGCTTTCGCCCCCTTCGCTCTTTCGCGTTTATCCCTTCCCCGTCATTTCGAGCGCAGTGAGAAATCTGCTTTGTCCGATATCCGAGCTTCGAAGTCCGATCAAGTCTTGTCAGGCTCCCCACATTACGATACCATCCCATTATTTCTGGCTTTCGCCCCTTTCGCGCTTTCGCGTTTATTCCCTTCTACCAGGCGAACTATTGCCCGTGAATATGAGTCATACATGGTATACTGCAAATGGTTGAGATTGCACTTTCGGAGTGTGTGGTTATGAAATTCAGGCGATTTGTAATATTAACTTTAGCTATCCTTCTGATCGGTGCGACATACGGTCCTGTGCGTGCGGCCCACGCACCGCGCGAAGTGTTGATAAAATACAAAAAGGGCGTCGAGTCCAAGGCCCGCCTCAAAACCCAGGTGCTTGGTATCACGCAGATAAAAAACGTGCGCGGTATTCAAATGACTCGGCTGAAACTGCCGGAGTCTATGACCGTGGATGCGGCTATAGCAAAGCTCAAAAACGATCCATCAGTCGAATACGTAGGGCCGAATCATATACTTAGAATTACCGTGGTTTATCCCAACGACCCGCTGTTTGTTACCGGCTATTACGATTGGATTTTCGGCGACTACATCGATCAATGGGGCTTATACAACGCAGGTTCTTACCCACGTCACGACATCCACGCGCCTGAGGCCTGGTCTATTACCACCGGCAGCCCAAACGTCGTCATAGCCATACTCGATACTGGAGTAGACTACACCCACCCGGACCTCTTTCCAAAGATGTGGAAAAACACAGCCGAGATACCAAACAACGGCATAGACGATGACAACAATGGCTTTATCGACGACACCAGGGGCTGGAACTTCGCCGGCAATAACAACGACCCGATGGATGATAACATCGACCCATACGGCTTCGGTATAAAAATGCAGCACGGCACATTCACAGCCAGCATCGCCGGTGCGGCCACCAACAACTACAGCGGAATGGCCGGCGTGGCGTGGGGATGTCCGATAATGGCGGTCAAGGTCGCCGACGCTCTCGGCTACGGTCTGGAAAGCGATGTAGCTGAGGGTATTATCTACGCGGTCGATAACGGAGCCAAAGTCGTCAATATGAGCCTTGCAGGTGACGAAGACGTGCCCGCTCTGGCGGAGGCGGTCGATTACGCGTGGGAGCGCGGCGTGCTCTGCGTTGCGGCTTCAGGCAACGAAAACGTCGGCACGGATATGTATCCCGCCGCCTATGGCAACACCCTTTCCGTGGGCGCCAGCAATGAAAACGATCAGAGATGCACCTCAGCCGACTGGGGAGCCGGCGGCAGTAACTACGGCGCATATCTGGACGTGGTAGCTCCTGGCAAACAGATCATAGGCGCGACGAGTATGCTCGATGAGCATGGCTATTACTACAACGACGGAACCTCCGCTGCAGCGCCATTTGTGGCAGGTGTGGTGGCATTGTTGTGGTCTGCACATCCTGAGTGGACTGTCCAGAAAGTTTTCCTGCAGTTAACTCGCACCGCCGACGATATTAATCCTCCCGGCCATGACATCTACACAGGCTACGGCCGCGTCAACGCCTATAGAGCTTTGACTGAAGAAGTCCAGGTCAGCAGCACCATCGCCGCCGCCAAGAGTGGCGTCCCCGGAGGCTCCGCATTTCTATCCGGCGCCAGATTGACAACCTCCTCAGGCGATATCGCGAACCGGCTTTACGTGGAAAATGAGGATCGTTCCAGCGGCATATTGCTCTACTTCCCTGGTTCTGTCCCTACTGGCCTGGCCAATGGAGACTGTGTCGATGTCAGCGGCTCTACCGGCCTGGTCTTAGGCGCAGAGAGGGCCATAATCAGCCCATCTATCACCAAGCGCGCAGAGCCAAACAAAAAACTCCAGCCGCTTTTGATGCCAAACAAAACAACCGGGGGAGGACAGTTCGCCGGACAGGACGCAGTTGTAGACCAATATTCCTACCCGCGCGCTATGGCCGATGGGCTTAACAACATCGGCCTGCTCGTCCGCACAACCGGACGAGTCAAGCACGTTGGAACCAACTGGTTCTACATCGACGACGGCAGCAACCTCGACGATGGCACCGGCTATACCGGCCTGTATGTCGACGTGGGCCTGTCAATTGTGCGGCCGAATATCGGAAAATATGTATCCGTAACTGGCATCATAACCTGTGAGAAGCTAACTGGTTCGCCTGTCGCCAGAAGAGTCCTGCGGCCAAGGATGCAGTCGGATATAAAGATTCGATAGTTCGTTCAAGCACAGTTGATAACAGGATGAACAGAAACGGGGCGGGAGATTATACTCCCGCCCCGTCATTTTTCGATCAGACGATTACGGCTTACTCGGCATTGCTGCCATTGGTCTGCATTTCAGCCATCGCCTTGTAGAGATTCCAAGTGCGTTTCGTTTCAACTTCCGCTTCCGCCATCAGTTCAGCGGCAGCGTCAGGGTTGATCTTCTTCAACACGCGATAGCGGTTCTCGCCATACGCATAATCAGCAAAGCTGATCGTCGGTTCCTTACCGTCGAGCTGAAGCGGGTTCTCGCCCTTCTCAGCCAACGCCGGGTTGTATCTCATCAAGATCCAGTGACCGGAGTTGACGGCCTTCTTCTGTTCATCAATGCCGAACGTGGTGTTGATACCGTGAGCGATACAGTGCGAGTAGCAGATGATCAGAGACGGGCCATCATAAGCCTCAGCCTCAAGCATCGTCTTGACCAGATGTGCCGGGTTCGCCAGAGACACCCTTGCAACATAGACGTTGCCATAGGTCATCGCCATCATTGCCAGGTCCTTCTTGCCGGTCGGTTTGCCGCCAGCCGCGAACTTGGCCACCGCGCCCTTAGGCGTAGACTTCGACATCTGACCACCAGTGTTCGAGTAGACCTCCGTATCAAGCACCAGCAGGTTCACGTTCTTGCCGCTTGCGACCACGTGATCAAGTCCGCCGTAGCCGATGTCATAGGCCCAGCCGTCGCCACCGACGATCCAGACCGACTTATCCACCAGATAATCCGCAACGCTCTCAAGCTGCTTGCAGGTTTCGCAACCAGACTCAGCGCACTTGCCAAGAGCAGCCTTAAGCTCGTCCACTCTGCCGCGCTGTGCCTCAATGCCCTCCTGAGTAGACTGATCTGCAGTCTTAATCGCCTCAGCGAGTTCCGCTTTAACGGCGCCTTCCTCGACTGCCTTGTCCAACAGCTCAAGGGCAAACTCGTTCAGCTTGTCTATGGTCAATCTGAAGCCCAGACCGAACTCTGCATTGTCCTCAAAGAGGCTGTTCGCCCACGCAGGGCCTCTGCCGTCAGCACGAGTCGTATACGGAGTAGTCGGCAGGTTCGCTCCATAAATAGAGGAGCAACCCGTCGCGTTCGCGATAACCGTGCGATCCCCGAAGAGTTGGCTGACGAGCTTCACATACGGAGTCTCGCCGCATCCCGCGCAAGCGCCGGAGAACTCGAACAACGCCTGGGTAAACTGGCTCCCCTGAACCGTAGCTTTGTTGTAAAGCGCAGGGTCAGTCTCAGGCAGAGACAGGAAGAAGTCCCAGTTGGTGCGCTCAGTCTCGCGCAGCGGTTCCTGCGGAACCATATTGATAGCCTTGCGCCCGGTCGGCTCCTTGGTCTCCGGATTTCTTTCCTTACCAGGGCAGTTCTCCACGCACAGACCGCAACCGGTGCAATCCTCCGGGGCCACCTGCACCGTATACTTCTTGCTCTTCAGCTTGCCTTTGCCATCCACGCTCTTGAAAGTATCCGGCGCAGATGCCAGTTCCTCAGCATCATAAGCCTTGATTCGAATCGTCGCATGCGGACACAGCAACGAGCACATTCCGCACTGCAAACAGGCCTCAGGGACCCATTCCGGAATCTCCACCGCGATGTTGCGCTTCTCGAAAGCGGTCGTGCCAAGCGGATACCGACCATCGATTGGCATCTTGCTCACAGGGATTCCGTCGCCCCGACCAGCCATAATCTCCGCAGTCACTTCCTGAACGAATTGCGGCGCGTCGGCGCTGACCACAGGCGGCATCGCAAATGAACTGGTCACATGATCCGGGTACTTCACCTCCGCCAGTTTCGTCATACCGGCCTCGACCGCGAGATAGTTCATCTCGACGACCTTATCGCCATACCGTCCGTAGCTCTTCTTAATAGCTCTCTTGATTGCGTCCACGGCCTGCTCTTCCGGCAGAATCCCGGTGAGCTTGAAGAACGCGGACTGCATAATCATATTGATGCGAGCGCCCAGCCCGATCTCGTGTCCGATGGAGATCGCGTCGATGACGAAGAACTTGACTTTCCTGTCGATGATCTGCTGCTGGACTTCCTTCGGCAGCGTATCCCAAACCTCGTCTGCAGAGTGAGACGTAGTCAACAGGAACGTGCCGCCTTCTTCGATGTTGCACAGCATGTCGTACTTCTCAACAAAGCTCGGGTTATGGCATGCGATAAAGTTGGCGCGATCGATGAGATACGGGCTTCTGATCGGGTTCTTACCAAATCGCAGGTGCGAAACCGTCACAGAACCGGCCTTCTTGGAGTCGTATACGAAGTAGCCCTGAGCGTAGTTGTCGGTCTCTTCGCCGATAATCTTGATCGAGTTCTTGTTAGCGCCGACGGTTCCGTCAGAGCCGAGGCCGTAGAACATTCCCCTGAACGTCTCTTTGTCCGCTGTGATAAACGCCGGGTCATACTTGACATAATTCCCGGTCACGTCGTCTTCTATGCCGACCACAAAGTGATTCAACGGAGCCTGAGCATCGAGGTTGTCGTAGACGCCCTTGACCATCGCAGGCGTGAACTCCTTGGAACCGAGTCCGTAACGGCCCCCGACCACTTTCGGGAAAG
The DNA here is from genome assembly GCA_964494345.1 of uncultured bacterium. GTDB lineage: Bacteria > Armatimonadota > UBA5829 > UBA5829 > UBA5829 > DTKD01. Next base: position 270,608 of record CAZBSI010000004.1, on the reverse strand, counting down.
ACTTAAACGGCGCGGTGCCGTTGCCAAGAGCTTCCTCTATTGCGGCCACAACGTCCAAAAACAGCGGCTCGCCGAGCGATCCCGGCTCTTTGGTGCGGTCGAGGACGGATATCTTCTTCACGCTTGCAGGAATCACATCCATCAAACCCTTCACGCTGAAAGGTCTGTACAGTCGAACCTTAACCAAGCCGACTTTCTCGCCTTTTTTGTTGAGATATTCGACCGTCTCGTGCGCAGTCTCGGCTCCGGAGCCCATCATAATGATGATCTTCTCAGCGTCAGGTGCGCCGACGTAGTCGAACAGCTTATATTGTCGGCCCGTTATCGAGGCGAACTTGTCCATCGTGTTCTGCACGATCTCAGGACACGCGGCGTAAAATTTATTGACGGTCTCTCGTCCCTGGAAAAACACGTCCGGGTTCTGCGCAGTACCGCCGACCACTGGTCGATCCGGGCTTAACGCTCTTGCGCGATGTGCCATCACCAGATCGTTGTCGATCATCGCGCGCATATCGTCGAAGGAGAGCAGTTCTATCTTCTGCACTTCGCTGGACGTGCGGAACCCGTCGAAGAAGTGTAAAAACGGCACCCGACTGCTGAGCGTGGCCTGCTGGGAGATCAAAGCAAAGTCCATAGCTTCCTGCACGCTGTTCGAGCACAACATACCGAAGCCGGTCTGCCGGCACGCCATCACGTCACTATGGTCGCCAAAAATCGACAACGCCTGGCAAGCGATTGCTCTTGCCGACACATGAAACACCGTAGGTGTCAGCTCTCCGGCGATCTTATACATATTCGGGATCATCAGCAGCAGACCCTGTGAAGCTGTAAACGTGGTCGAAAGCGCACCCGTTGACAATGCGCCGTGAACAGCGCCCGATGCGCCGCCTTCGCTTTGCATCTCAGTAACGGATGGGATCGTTCCCCAAATGTTGCGCTCGCCGCGAGCGGTCTTCTCATCGGCGATCTCTCCCATCGTAGAACTGGGGGTGATGGGGTAGATGGCGATGACTTCGTTGGTTGCGTGCGCTACGTGGGCAACTGCGGCATTGCCGTCGTAACTCTCCATTTTCTTTGCCATAGTGTCTCCTTCAATAATCTAAAGCTGGGCCAGCCCAACTTTGTCAGATTTCCCTTCTCCATTGCAGAGCCTGTATGAGCGTCGCCTGGTCGGCGTAGTCCATATCCCCACCGACCGGCATTCCGTGAGCAATCCGCGTCACCTTTATGCCAAGCGGCTTCAGCAGCCCGGCGATATACATAGAAGTCGTATCCCCTTCAATAGTCGGGTTGGTGGCCAACACCACTTCTTTTATCTCGCCTTCGCCGATCCTGTTTACAAGCTCTCGTATTTTTAGCATCTCCGGGCCGATACCGTCCATAGGGGATATCACCCCGCCAAGGACGTGGTACAAGCCGCGAAATTCGTTGGTTTTCTCCATCGCGACTGCGTCACGAGGCTCCGCGACCACGCATACAAGCGATCGATCCCGCCTCGCATCCGAACAAATCGCGCAGACATCCTGATCCGTGTAGTTATAGCAGACCCTGCATTGCTTAATCTTCTGTTTTACTTCCAGCAGAGCCGCAGCAAGCCCCTGCACGTCATCTTCCGATGCCCGCAGCACATGAAACGCCAGGCGCTGGGCCGATTTCGGCCCGATTCCCGGCAGCTTCTCAAACTCGCCTACAAGTCTTGCCAGTGGTTTCGCGTATTCCATTACCAGTACACACAAATAGCTGACGAGTCACTCATGCCCGCCATCCGTTGTTCTTATAGAAGCGCCATTATTATATCAGATTAGCGCATTTTATAGAAGGGACACCCGGCCGCCAGCCTGTTCATTGAGTCCGACACCGCCACGTTTCCCTTCCCGAATATATGATTAAAACAAGCCCGGCAGGCCCATTCCTCCGGTAAGCTCGGCCAATCGTTCCTGCTTGGTCTCATTAGCCTTATCCAGAGCTTCCCTCACCGCACTTACGATCAAATCCTGCAGCATCTCAACGTCTTCCGGGTCCACAACCTGCGGGTCGATTTTGATCTCCAGCAGTTCGCCTGCTCCCGTAACCACCGCCGTCACCATACCCCCGCCGGACGAGACCTCAACGCGCTCGTTGTGCAGCTCTTCCTGTATGCGCTCAGTCTCCGCTGCCATCTTCTGGGCCTGCTTCATCAGGTTACCAAGTCCGGGGATATTACCCATATTCCCAAAGGGATTTCCTTTTGCCATATCTATACTTACTCCTCCCAGGGGCTTACATCATCAGTATCTACAAGCGTGCCGCCCAGCGTCATCAGCATGTCGTTCAAAACAGGCTGAGAAGCAGCTTCTTTAGTCGATTCCACTACCGGCGGCGATTCAGCTTCGCCATCGTCCACATTTGTTATCGCGATCCTCAGCTTCGCGCCGACAACATCCAGCAGCGCTTTTTCCAGCACAGCCGTGTCCTTGCTCAGCTTTTGCATGTGAAACTTCCATTTGCTGGCAAATCCAAGTGTCAGCACCGAATCACTCAGCGTCACCGGGCTTGATTCCCGCGCAAGCGCCCTGATATTCGGCAGCTTCATCACCTTATCCACATACGTCAGCACTTTTTCCCAGTCTTGCCGAATCTCACCAAGCGTTACTGCGCCCTTCGACTCCGCCGGAGGCGCTTGATGTTCAGGCACACTCTCAGCCACAGCCTCAACTTCCGGCTCAATTACAGCCGGCGCCGTTGTCTCCACCGGAGCCTCATTCACAGGTTGCTTAATAGAACTCGGCTCAACGGGTCGGGGTGGGGCAGTGCGCACCGGGGCGCTCTGAACAGGGGCCTCAACTCTAACAACTGCCTCCCGTGGTCGAGCCATCGCCTTCAGCAGCGCCATCTCCAACGCCAGCCTGTGCTGCTCGTTCCACCTCAAATCTTTTTCCGCCGCCGCAAATATGTCTATTATCCCGACCAATCTATCCTGATTGAACGCCTCAGCCTGCCGCCGCCACCTGTCATCTTTCGCGTGTCTGGCGCTGGCTCCTACTTTCAATTCCAGCACATCCCTGAAATGCTCCGCCATCGACTTAAACAATTCGCGCACATCTCTGCCTTCGCGCAGCAACCTCTCAGCCACCCCAAAAGCCATCGACGTATCTGTGCCGGTAAGAATCTCACCAATCTCAAGCAGCACATCCTCATCGACCATTCCCGACACAGTATACACATCCGCCGGACTGACCGCACCACCCGTATACGCCATCACCTGTTCCAGCAGACTCAACGAGTCCCTATATGACCCATTCGCGATCCGTGCGACCAGTTCGAGCGCAACGGGATCTACCGCCACGCCTTCCGAATTCGCCACATGTTCCAGCCGACCGCCTATCTCCTGCACAGTACCTCGTCTGAAGTCAAACTGCTGGCACCGTGACCTGATTGTGATCGGGATTTTATTCGACTCAGTAGTCGCCAGGATAAATACAGCGTGAGCAGGGGGTTCTTCCAGAGTTTTGAGGAACGCATCCTTTGCGTCGCTTGAAAGCTGGTGGGCCTCGTCGATGATATACACTTTATATCGCAGCCGCATCGGCGGATATTTCACGCCCTCTCGCAGTTGCTCAATATCTTTGACCCCACGATTAGAGGCCGCGTCCATCTCGATAACGTCGATAGCGCTGCCTTCGGTGATCGACTTGCATTCTTCACACACATTGCAGGGTTCGGGAGTGGGGCCGTGCTCGCAGTTAAGAGCCTTCGCAATAAGCCTGGCTACCGTGGTCTTGCCTGTCCCTCGAGACCCGCAAAACAGGTAACCCTGTGCGATTCGATTGCCCTTGATGGCATTTTTAATAGTCCGAACAACGTGATCCTGTCCGATCACGTCATCAAATGTCTGCGAGCGATATTTGCGATACAGGGAAACGTAAGACATAAGTGCAGCCGACACCAGAGTGATTTATTATAAAAAGTGATCGTGCACCTGCCTCTGATAAGACCGCCCAAGCGTTGCTCCGGCAGACGGCTCCAGCCAGATCACCACGCGGCACATGCGCGCACGCACTTACCGCTGCTTCCTTCCGGACCTGACGGGGTTCATGCGCCGGGCATTGCGCGGGGCCCGACTATCAACACCACTTACCGTAGTACCTACTCAAACAGCCAGACCGCGGGTAGGAATTCGACCCCGCTGTAGCGGATTGCGGGTCGAGGGCACCGCTAGTTCCCCGTCTAGCACGATCACATCGAAAAACCATTCGCTCCTGAACAGGAGCATACGACATTATATTATATCACTTCTGGACAAGATAAACTCTTTTTTCAGCATTCGATATCCACGACGAGTTGTAGTATCCAGGCTTCCCTCATCTACAAGCGCCTCGCCTCTCCAACCGACCCTGTCCTGCACAAAGTCCGGCATACCCGGCTCCACCGGGTCCATCCATACAGTCAGTTTATACTTTTCCGCCTTTAGAGGATACATCCCAAGGTCTCTGGGGTCGCTCATATCAATCTTTGTGCTGAACGATCCGCCTCCGACGTATATGTCTCCCCAAGCGACTGTATTCTCCAGATTCGTATTCCAGTTGAATTTGTTCACGTCCGGCATCTTGTAGTCCAAATCCTGCAATCGCCAGTATACCCGCGAACCATCCCGCCATTTCATGCGTTTATCGGCATCCAATGCCAGATTGGAGGCATACCAGCCCGTGAACGACTCCGACGCCAGCCCCTTATATTCATCGGCCTGGATAATATTACACAGGCCCTTAATCACAAGCACGCGCGGCGAAGCTCTTAACCAGGCCACTTTAAACTTACCATCAAGCGGCCTTTGTGCGTCGCCAACCCAATGCCTTCCCTTTCGACTCTCGAAATCCTGCCTGGCCTTCCGGGTTGCATTAACCCAGTCTTCCGGACTTTTCACGCGCTCAGCGATCTTCAGTCCCTGCTCGTATTTCGCCATATCCGCATAGCGCCAACCCTGTCTGAGAAGCAGAAGAGATTGATTACGATCGCACAAATCCAACGAACCCTGGTCAGCCCAACCCCCGCTTCCGGGGTTCTTCTTATTAGCTTCCATAGCATCCAGCAACTCGCGCCGGGCGATCTCCCACTGCTCGTTTGCCTCGTCAAGATGGCCTGTTTTCTCGAGCATGTGGGCATTCATCCTGTCGACAAACCCCGGTCTGCGCTGTCTTGCGCCGGTATTTGGGTCTACACCGTCATATTTGCAGGCCTCTGCCACATAATGCGCGGCCATTTCATTATCCATCAATTTCTTACTGTAGTGTGTCCACCCCAGCTCGAAATACAAATCCCATATAGTAGGATTATTCCGAATGCCCTCTTTCATAAAGGCTATCGAGGCGGGAATGTATCGCTTATCGGACAGCGTATTCGCCTCATCGACAAAGTTGTAATCCAAGTGCCATGCGCCTGTGATGTAGACGTCGATATTATGCGGATCCAACCACGTCACCATTCGCACCATCGGTACGATTGCGTGATATTGTCCCCTGTGGAAGAACTCGTCCGCCCTGATCCAAAGCGCCCCGGCTATAACCTGCTTAAAGCCGGTGAACGATGCCACAATGAACTGGCCCGGCAGTTCCGCCATCATATCCCCGCTTTTGTCCTCGCCGATCTGTTTGCCCGCATGTACAATTTTCTCATACTTCGGGCCCACACCGAACTGTATCAATACAATCGCGGCGACTATCACCACAACGAGCGCCGCCAGCAACTTGCGTTTGCCGTCGGTCATTTTACACTTCCTTCCGCTCGAATATCAAAATCGCCACAACCAGGGCCAGCAGCGTATACAAAAGCCCATACAGCGTCATCATCCCGGTATAAGCCCCCATATTGGTGACCTGTGTCTCGGGGTGAAGAAGCTGATTTGGTATATTGAACTGGTCGAAACGAGGCAACACATACGAAACAGTCTTATAAAATAACTGCAACGCCCGGCTGGCATCCTTAGCGCCACCAAGGGAGATAACTACCGTGGACATAAATCCCACTGCGTAGACCGCAGCTCCCATAAAGAAGTTGACAGTCTGAGTGAAAATCAACGAAAACAGCAGCACTATGGAGCTTAATACCATAAACTGCAAATAGACCAATATCACTCCCCAGACCATATTCCAATCGAACAGTTCTACCTTCTCAGCGCTCGCGCCGAGAACGTTGCCGAGGGTAGGGGAGACCACCTGCTGTGCGCCGATAGCTTTGATAACGATGGTGATAATAAAAGTGATACCCATCAGCCCGGTCGCTATGCCAAGGGTCATCAGCGCGCCCAAAAACTTGCCCGTGATAAACTCATATCTCTTCACAGGCTTCGCAAGAATCGTATAAATCGTCCTGCGCTCAAACTCCTGTGGGATAAGAGTCACGCCCAAAATCAGGCTGATAAATATCCCCGCCAGAGCCATCATCCCCAACCCAAAGCTCTTGAGAAGCATAAAGTCAGAGGATGCGCCTCTCTGGCTGGAGAAAGACAAAGTCTGCGAGAAAGAAAGCGAAAGGACTATCAGCCCGATGGCCACCACAATGAAGACCTGCAGGATCTTCTTGCGCAGAGCATCTCCAACCGTAGTCCTGGCAATGGCCCAGATAATCAACTTCGTCCCTCCCTTACTATCTCGACAAACAAATCCTCAAGAGTCTGCCTCTGCGGGAGGACCGAAACAAGAGTGGCCTTGCCGCGAATTGTGTCGATAATCTTATGCACGTTCTCTTCGGTCTCGGCGTAGAGTCTCGTGAAATCACCGTCCGTCGCCACATGCGCAACAAGCGACTGCACTTCATCAAGCAGAGCTTTTTCTATTTGCGCGACCGTGACGATTGTGCGGCCTGCGTGCAGGAGTTCGTCCATCGTGCCCATCTTCACCAGTTCGCCGCGGTTTATTATCGCCACCCGGTTGCAGACATTTTCAACGTCTGAGAGCTGGTGCGAACTTAAAAACACCGTCTTGCCCTGTTCCCGCAGGCTCAGAATCAGGTCCTGGATATCCTTATGCGCGATAGGGTCGAGGCCGGACGTCGGCTCGTCGAAGAACAGAAGATCAGGCTCATTTATCAACGCCTGGGCGATGCCCACCCGCTGCAGCATACCTTTTGAGTATTGCCTCAGCGCCCGCAGGCCGTCCTTGCCAAGCCCCACTTGCTCCAGAAGCTCCGGAACTCTCTTGCGGCGTTTGGCTGCGTTCATTTTGAACAGCCGGCAATAAAAATCCAGCACCTCAGCGCCGGTCATATGCTCATAAAAATAAGGGCTTTCCGGCAGGTAGCTGATTCGCTCTTTGGCCCCGATATCGCCGGCGGGTTTACCCAGCACCATAGCTTTTCCCGAGCTAGGAAACAGCAGGCCGAGCAGGGTTTTGATCGTGGTGGTCTTACCCGCTCCATTGGGTCCGATGAAGCCGAAAATCTCTCCTTCGCGAACCGAAAAGCTAACGTTATTGACCGCCATAACACGGTCGCCGAGACGGCCCCTGTATTCTTTACAGAGCCCTTCCACTACAATGGCTTCAGCCACAATTATACCCCCAACTGCAAGATAGACTACATAACCCGCGTATCACAAACAAGCGAGCGGCTACGCCGCCCGCGCGAGTATAAGCAACGCGCTTCGGGCTGTCAAGATACTCTACCGGTGCATACAGCCACTAACTATACGATGAGGTTCCCTTTCAGGTTCCTGTCAATAGAGCAATATCGACTTAGTCTCCGCCATTAATTCCACTGGCTCGTTCTCCCACGTCTTCTCCATCTCCAGCGGATCCACGTTGGCTTCGATCATCTCTCGAACAGCCGAGCTTCCCGCAAGAAGATCAAAGAAGCACTTGCCAGTGCTAGAAGGCGGCCTGAACATAAAATCATCCGGCCACAACCGCTTAATTGTCGCAACCGCAGCAATACCCGTGATCACCGGCTTGAATATATTCCTGTCCGTCACATACACCTGCAGCCCACTGCATGGTTCTTTTCTGAACTTCCACTCAAACGGCGAGAAATATGCCTCTCTATACGCGACGCCCGGCAGGTTATAGCTCATCATCTCTCTGCGTAGAACCTGCGCATCGATCCACGGAGCGCCGAATATCTCAAACGGCCGAGATAGCCCTCTGCCTTCAGAGACATTGGTGCCTTCAAAGAAACATGTCCCCGTATAAACAGTCGCGGTATCCAAAGTCGGCATATTAGGAGAAGGCAACACCCACGGCAGCCCCGTCTCATCGAACCACATATCCCTGCGCCAATTCTTCATACGCACAACTTCCAGGTCGCATTCCACACCGAACCTCGTGTTATACAACCGCGCAAGCTCACCGGAAGTGAAGCCATGTCGCACGGGGATTCTATATTTACCGACCCCCGATTTATACTCCGGGTCCAAAAGAGGCCCTTCAAACCCCAGACCGGTAATCGGGTTTGGTCTGTCCAGTACCCACACTTTGACGCCGTATTTGCCACAAGCCTCCATCGCCGCCGCCATAGTATATGGGAACGTATAGAACCTCGCCCCCACATCCTGTATGTCGATCAGCATAACGTCGATGCCTTCCAGCATTTCCTGCGTCGGCACACTGGTCGCACCATACAGGCTATAGACCGGCACGCCAAGCCGCAGATCGACGGAATCCTCGACAGCAGCCCCTTCCGCCGCATCCCCGCGCACCCCGTGTTCAGGTCCGAACAACGCGACAACATTCACTCCAGCAGCATGAAGCGCATCGGTGATATGATCCAAATCTCGAGTCACAGCAGCGTGGTTCGTGACAATGCCAACCCCCAGGCCCTTCAGTGAGTCCAACTGCTCACAAAGCAGCACATCCAGCCCGGATAGCACGTTACCTTTAAGCTCCATCGGTTTCCAACTCCATTGTTGAGCCAAGCAGGCCCATAGTCGTGCATCATCACAATTATACTCCGTCGCCATCCCATTCACCTTCAAACGACGACAGTTTAAGCGCAACAATACCTGGCAGACATTTTATCCGGGGATTGCCTGGGGGATATAGGAGGCACAAAATAGTATGGCGCCGGAGTCAGCCACTCCGGCGCCAAGGACTTAGAGGAGTTCGCCTGTGCTCGTTCGACCTGCCAACGACACGGTTGTCGCAATCATGCGACGCCGAGAGTTTCGGCGACCAGGCGACCATAGTCAGCTTTCGACCTTAGGCCCTTGGTTTTGCGTCCCCACCATTTCGATGGGTTTGCCCTTATCGATCTCCTCATTGACTTGTCCGCTTATGTTGTGCCACGCAATCGGGTCATATTAAACCAATAATTTTACCAGTTAGTGTGAATTATCCGAGCTGCCGAATTTTGCCGAGCATATTCGATAATCGTTGATATGGCACAGAGGCACACGGCCGGCAATTGCCGGCCAGCAGCGCCTGTTTCAGTGATTCCAGGCTTGGCTTCTCGATATCTTTCACAATTGTGTAGCAGCTTGCCGTCGCATGAATATAGTGTGCATCGCTGCTACCCATCTTTGCCGTGTGCTCGAAAGCGGCATCATCCGCCAGTTCACGGTTGCGCATTGCCAGATTTTTGTCGAATACCGAACCACACTCTATTTCAATCGCGTCAAAAGGCAAATCGAAGACCTCTTCGCCAATTCCAGTGGAATGAAAAGGATGCACAGCCACCGCCAGCCCGCCGAGGTCGTGAATACGATCCACGGTTTCCTTCGCGCTCAACGCCATAGGTATGTCCTTCTCGACAAACAACGCCCCTATGTGACCCGTTGCGCTGTTGACCTCCAGCCCAGGCGCCACAAGAAAACTCTCCGGCAGTTTGCCTTCATGTTTCAAGTAATTCGCACAATCCAGAGCCTTCAACGCACCTTGAATACAGTTGTGATCCATAATTCCAATCGCACCCAGGCCAGATCGCCTCGCCTCTCGGATTAGTTTAATCGGGTGAGAAATACTGCAATGCGAGTACATCGAATGCAAATGCGGATCGAACGCTATTTCTCCGGGAGCAGTTATTATTTCGGGTCGGCCTGCCAGCAGCAACACCGAATTAACAAGCGCATCCCACGCGCCGAACCACCAATGACCGCATCGCCGGTCGGCTCGTGAGAACTGCGGACCAGATTTTTGTTGCTTGTTCAATTCCGTAGACATAACACAATCACTATACCTTCAACGCCTGCTTGATAATATAGTTGACGAAAATAATTGCCAGCGATGTTCGCTTGACTTGCGAGAAATGTATAAAATATTGGAGGTAAGTTGAGGTTATTCGTAGCGATTGACGGCAAACCTGTAGAGTTTATACGGCTCCAGACCGCCAATTCCGGCCTTTCGTCGTGCGATATCCACCTGTTGCTCCGAAGTATCCACGTCTTCGAGGTCAGGCAACAGCAGACCACGCTTGCGCCCGCTTTCGACTATTACTCCATAATGTTTAGGGTCGAGCTGTTCGACCCCTTCTACAGGCTCAGGCGGCATCAGCACATCCACTGAAATCTCAAGCTGCTCCAGCTCATAAGGCTGCACCGGCAGAAATCGCGGATCCCTGTTTGCGGCGCTTATCGCGTTTTCGATAATCTCTTCAGCCAGGCTGTGGCGCACCGGCTCAATCGTGCCGATACACCCGCGCAGCGAACCGTGTATTTTCAGGCATACGAACGACCCGGCGCAGGTAGACTTCAGCTCCTCCGGCGTGTCTTTTGGCACCGGAATGACCCGATTACGATTAACATATTCCACTATCGCCGCCGTCGCAAGCGTAACATGCGGGCTTGGTTTATTCATCTTTATCCACACTCTCGTTCTGATCGAGCTTAACCTTCTGACCCAACCTCGCCTCCGTGCCATTCATCAGCCTTATGATATTGGGTTTGTGCTTTACTATAATCAGCAAAGTGGCCAAAACGCCCACGATTTTATAGGCCACAGGCACGTGTTGGCTTCTCCACAGAAACATCATCGCAGGCACAGATACCGCCGCTACCATCGACGACATCGACACAATTCTCGTCAGCCCCACCAGTACCAGCCAGACCCCAAACGCGATAGCCGCTATGGCAGGGGTAAGCCCGGCGATTACTCCCAGACTCGTCGCAACCGATCTTCCGCCAGAGAACTTCAGAAATATCGAGTAGCTGTGGCCGAATATGCTAAGTAACCCGCCTGCCACAATCAGATAATCGTTCATTCCCATCGCACGGCACAGCCACACAGCCGCAAACCCCTTGGCAACATCGAAGAACATCACCACAAATCCCGGCCCCGGCCCCAGGGTCCGCAGCACGTTGGTGAAACCGATATTCCCGCTGCCGAAATCTCGAATATCTATTCCCTTCGCCAGTTTGCCGACGATCAGCCCGAACGGGATCGCGCCCATCAAATAGCAAGCCAACAATGCTATATAGGTCATCCTATTTTCTCTCCTTCTTCGCCCTCTTGAATACCAGTCGCAGCGGGGTACCCTCGTAGGAGTACTCCTTTCTTATCTGATTTTCAAGGTAGCGTATGTAGGAAAAGTGCGCAAGGCTCGTGTCGTTTACAAATATAACAATAGTAGGCGGCTTAACGTCGGTCATAGTCGCATAACGTATCTTGAGCTCCCGACCTTTGCGGGAAAATGGGTGCGCGTCGACGGCTTCCTGCAAAATACCATTCAGCTCACTCGTCGCGATCCTCATTGTATGGCTGGCGGCTGCGTCCAGCGCCGTATCTATCACCGCCGGCACACCCATACCAGTAAGAGCCGACGTGAATACAATAGGCGCATAATCCAAAAACGGGACCTGTTTACGAATCTGCTCCGAAAACTCCCTCATAACCTGTTCTTCGCACAAGTCCCACTTGTTTACTACTATAATACATGCACGACCCGCCTCGTGTGCAAATCCGGCGACTCGTTTATCTCCTTCACACAGCCCGTCAAAGGCATCAATCACGATAAGCGAAACATCCGCCCGCTCCATCGCCCTCAGCGCTCGCAATACCGTATAATACTCCACCGACCCCTGCACCTTGCCCGATCGCCTAATTCCGGCGGTATCAATTAATACAATGGTATCGTCATCTCGCTTCAAGACTGTGTCTATAGCGTCGCGCGTGGTTCCGGGTATATCTGAGACGATGGCTCGTTTCTGGCCTAAAATGGCGTTAAGCAGCGAGGATTTTCCCACATTCGGCCTGCCGATTATCGCAATTCTAGTCGCATCTTCCGGATAAGCTGGCTCCGATTCCACCGCAGTGAACGAATCGACTATGACATCCAGAGCATCCGCCAGCATCCTGCCGCCGAGCGCAGAAATGGGGTAGACCTCCCCAAGGCCCAACGCATGGAACTCAAGCGCATCGACTTCTCGCTGCGCGTTATCCGATTTATTGGCGACCAGAACGATCGGTTTGCTCGCCCCTCTCAGTTTATCGGCTATCTCTTCGTCCATCGGGGTAATGCCGCTAACAGAGTCGACCATAAACACGACCACATCAGCTTCGTCCAGCGCAGCCTGTGCCTGTGCCGTTACCTCGGCTTTAAGGGGGTCTTGTTCATTGAACAAAATCCCGCCGGTATCGATCAAAACGAACTCGCGCCCGTTCCATTCGGCTTCGGCGTAAATGCGATCCCGCGTGATGCCGGGCGTATCTTCTACAATCGCCATCCTGCGCCCGATCACACGGTTAAACAGGGTGGATTTGCCTACATTAGGGCGGCCGACAATAGCGACCAGTGGTTTATCCATTTAGTGTCCCATCCTCAGTTTACGATAGTACCATAAAGCCCCATGAGCGTCAATCAGGAAAGCGAGATGCTCTACAATGTGTGATCGCAAATGTACTATAATTACAGGCCCAGGGCTCGCATTAATGCAGCACGAAAAACAAAAACAATTTCACGCAGCAGGATCGGTTATTCGCCCCTGCCAAATTTGACAAAGCAAAACTCATCTGCTAATATCTCTCAGGCGTCCGCAGTGACGCAATTTTTGTGTACCTATGTGAGGAGCTAACGATGGCAAACGTCGTTGTGGTCGGGATGCAGTGGGGTGACGAGGCCAAGGGAAAGGTCGTCGACTATATCGCCCAGCAGGCTGATTTTGTTGTACGCTATAACGGTGGCAACAACGCGGGTCATACCGTTGTGGTTGGTGAGGAAGTATATAAATTTCATACCATCCCGGTCGGCGCTTTGCACCCAAACGTCACAGCTATCATAGCCGACGGGGTAGTGCTCGATCCCAAGGTATTCGTAGGTGAAATCGGCGGGCTATCCGATCGAGGAATCATAGCCGACCGCCTTAAAATCAGCGGTAATGCGCACGTGATTATGCCCTGGCACAAGCTGCTCGACCAGCTTGAAGAGGAGCGAAAGGGCGACGGCAAGATCGGCACGACAGGGCGGGGAATCGGCCCGTGCTACGCGGATAAAATGTCCAGAACCGGCATACGGATTTGCGACCTCGTCGACGCCGAACGCTTCCGCAATCGCCTGCATGCTACCCTACAGTGCAAAAACGATATCATAACAAAGGTCTATGGAGCCGAACCTCTCGACGAAGAGGCTATATTTGCAGAATATTCAGAATATGCCAGTGCGCTCAAGCCGTTCGTCGCGGAGACCTATGAGATACTCTACCAGGCCGCGATGGAGTCGGCTAATATCGTGTTCGAGGGGGCACATGCCACCCTTCTGGACATTGATTTTGGCACATATCCATTCGTCACAAGTTCGCACTGCGTCGCCGGCGGCGCTACAATCGGCACCGGAGTCGGTCCGACTATGATAGACCGGGTAATCGGCGTGGCCAAAGCATACACCACCAGGGTGGGGGCGGGGCCGTGCCCGACCGAGCAAATAAACGAGATCGGCGACAAAATCCGCGAACGCGGCCATGAATACGGCACCACCACCGGCAGACCGCGCAGATGCGGGTGGTTCGATGCGTCTGCGGTCAAATATTCCGCTCAGGTAAACGGCGCAACCTGCATCGCATTGACTCTGCTTGATGTACTCAGCACCTTCGATACGCTCAAGATTTGCACCGGTTATACGATCGATGGCAAGCAAATTGCCGGCTTCCCGGCGGATGCGTATCTATTGGAGAAGGCTGTGCCCATATACGAAGAGTTGCCGGGCTGGTCTGAGGACATATCGGAAATTAAGAACTTCAACGCGCTTCCTGAAAACGCGAAACGCTACGTGGCGAGGATAGCCGAACTGATCGAGACTCCGATCTGTATGGTCAGCGTCGGGCCGAGAAGAGACCAGGCGATTATTCTCGACTCCGAAGCCCTTTCGATGTAGTTTTTTGTAGCAGGTGGCCGGTATCACGCCGGCCACCTGCTCGATTATCTGTCGTTTTTGCTTGCCCGCTCCTGAAACGCGTTCGGAATTATCATTTCCGTCGGTGGTTTTCTATTGACGCCGTCTACCTCTGCTGTGTATAGTAGATGGACTTATCTTCGCAGGGTTATCGTTTTTGGAAATTCGTCCCCCTAAAACAAAAAGATCAGGTGTTACGCTGAGGGCCATACTCGTCGGCCTTTTGCTTATCCCTATCAACAGCTACTGGATCTTTATGTCGGAGATTATCCGATACCAGGGACACCCTACAACGATCTCCCTTTTCTACAGTTGCATCTTCAGCCTCGTCGTTCTGATTCTACTCAATGGATTCCTGCGTCGTTATATACCGCGCTGGGTCTTTTCACAAAGCGAGCTGATTACCATATATGTTATGCTCAACATCGGCGCAGCGCTGATCGGGCACGACTCAATTCAGATACTCGTTTCGATGATGCCTTATGCGGCATATTTTAAGACTCCGGAAAACAACTGGGGGCCGTTGTTTGCGGACAGGCTGCCGGACTGGCTGATGATAAAGGACCCCGTCGCTATCAAAAACTTCTACCGCGGCGGCCAATCTTTCTTGCTTCCGGAAAACTATACGGCGTGGATCGTGCCGGTGCTTATGTGGTCGTCGTTCATCATTGTGCTGGGCGTGATGTTTTTGTGCATGAACGTGCTTTTGCGCAAGCAATGGACCGAGCGTGAAAAACTCAGCTACCCATTGGTGCAGCTACCTTTGGATATGACCGCGGAGGGCGCTCCGTTGTTCAAGGAAAGGCTGCTGTGGTATGGTCTGGCGATTGCGGCGGCTATAGACATAATAAACGGTTTAGCGACGCTATATCCGTCTATTCCATTGATTCCGATCAAAACCGGTGCACTGGAGCATATGGAGGTGCACTTTGTGGGCAGGCCGTGGAACAACATCGGCTGGCTGCCGACGCTGTTTTACCCGTTTGGCATAGGGTTGGGTATGCTGCTGCCGGTGGACTTATTATTCAGTTGCTGGTTCTTTTTCTGGTTCTGGAAGGCGGAGCTTATTCTCACGGCGGCGCTGGGTTTAGAGACCATCCGAAACATGCCGTTTGTCTACGAGCAATCCTTTGGCGCTTATATGGGAATCTGCGTCTTTGCGATAATGGTCTCCCGCCGACACTTCATAGATCTAATTAAACATTTTCTCGGACGTAAGACCGATTTAGATGACACAGACGAGCCGATTCGCTATAGAACGGCTATGTGGATTATTCTTCTGGGAGCAGTATTTTTATCGATATTTTCCAGGGCGGCGGGGTTGTCGCCGTGGTTGATACCGCCGTTTTTCCTGATATTTTTCGCGATGAGCGTCGCCGTCACGCGCATGCGCGCCGAACTTGGCCCACCGGCTCACGACCTGCACAACGGCGGCCCGGATAGAATCATCGCCTCTATCTTAGGGCCGAGACAGCTTACCACCGAGAGCCAGGGCGTTTTTTCGATGTTCTACTGGTTCAATCGCGCCTACAGATCGCACCAGATGCCCTTCCAGCTCGAAGGCTTCAAGATGGCCGAGCGCACTCAGACAAGTTATCGCGGCCTATATCTGGCGATTCTTATTGCTACCATATTCGGGACATTCGTAGCCTTCGGGGTGATATTGCATCTGCTATATAAACACGGCGCCGCATCCGCTTCACTTGGTCCGCCGAATGTGCCTATGATCTTCGGCTCAGAGCCCTGGAATCGAATGGAAACCTGGGTAAAGAACCCCGCATCTCCGGATACCAACACGGCCATCGCGATTGCGGTCGGCTTTGGGGTTACGATTCTACTGAACTCTTTGCGGATGAATATGAACTGGTTCCCGTTCCATCCGGTGGGTTTTGCGGTCTCGTGCAGTTGGTCGATGCACAGGCTGTGGCTGGCTATGTTCATCGCGTGGGCAATAAAACTGGTGATGCTTCGCTACGGCGGATTAAAACTCTATCGCCGCGCCTTGCCGTTCTTTTTGGGAATTATATTAGGCGAATGCATAGTCGGCAGCTTCTGGACGATCTGGGGCATCATCTTCAACCTACCCTCCTACGCCTTCTGGCCGTAGGGGAGACACTTCCACCAACCACCGTAAGATAGGCGGCGATCTCCGAATCGCCGCCTCAAATCGAATTCCAACCTCCAATTTCCAACTTCCAAACCGTAGTGGCCGATCTCCGTCTCGGCCATTCCCTTCGTCTGTGCGCATTCGGGCCGGGATAGAAACCGGCACCTACATTAATTCACCAGGAGTCCGACCGGGCAACGTTACGCCTTCCACATTACGGTACATCAATTAATTTCTGGCGCGCTTTCGCGATTCTCCCTTCCCCAAGCTACTGCACCGTCACAAACCGCTCTCCTTTTTCTGTGCCCAGCCTCCCCATCGCCGTGACACCGTCTCCCAGCCTAAAACCACCTATATTTCCCACCAATTTAATCCCACGAGGCTGGTCAATAGCCTGAACGTAGCAGCAGTCTCCGAACACTGCGGTTATGATGCCGTGAACCGTTACCATCTGATTGTCAGGCTGCGTCAAAATCTGCGAAATCGGCGCCACCGCCGGGGCTATCGAGAACTTCGAACTGCCGCATGCCGAGTATATGCCAAAAACATTGCGTGCTTTGACACTCACATACCCAGTCGTACCTACTGCCAGGCAATTGATGCAGGTTTGTTTATCTATAGTGGAGGTCCAGTCTTTCATATCACAACTATC
Source organism: uncultured bacterium (assembly GCA_964494345.1). Classification (GTDB taxonomy): domain Bacteria; phylum Armatimonadota; class UBA5829; order UBA5829; family UBA5829; genus DTKD01. The sequence continues at coordinate 253,566 of CAZBSI010000004.1, read as the reverse complement.
AGGTGTGGCGCCTAACGCATATTCATAACACCAAATCTTTGCTTCAGGAGTAGAGCAAGTCCAGTTTACGTTAACAGTTCCATTTGCCCCAGCAGTCGCTGTCACGCACGGCGCGGCTGGCGGAACAGTATCCACCTTCAAAGAGGCTAGATCAGGAGGAGTATAAGCCGAGCCTGACTTGATTCCGAATACGCTGAAATAGATATATGCCCGATTTGCCCAATTCATCGGTCCGCTAATCTGCTGTTTTTCTCCCGGTTTTGCGACGATTGTGCCCAGCAGGGTTCCCGTAGTAGGTGTCAATGGGTGAGTTTGGAAGCTGTATCGTACTACAATGGAGGTTATTGCCGGATCGTTCGGAGTCTTCCAGGACACAGTGCATTCAGTTGGCCTTGGGGTCGCAACCGAACCCGATGGAGACACTTCAGGATCAATGTCTCGTTTGCGAATCTCAATCTTATCCACACCATACCCAGCGTCTTTTCCGGCCTGGAACGACAGTTCCGTCATAATATAATTATCGAGCACCAACGCAAGGGCAGTCTTTTTTTGCCATTCATTAACGGGGGCTTGGCAAGCTGGAGTGGTCCAGTTAATATAATTACAGCCTGATAAGTAATATTGCAGCCCAGCTAAACAAACTCCGAGGCCGCTATTCAGCTTGCCCGGAAGTGATTTCTGATACCACGATATCTCATATCGACCCGGCTGCAGCGACAATGAGATGGATCGAAGTGCGGCATTTTGAGAATCAGTCGATGATAACTCACAATATCTGGAATTATCTACGCCGCCCGTATCCACCATCCTGGCTCCACGCAGGATGTCCCAACCGATATTCTCCGCTGCATTGCCGTATTCCAAATCTGCATTTACGATGCGGTTTAAGTCATTTGAAAACTCTGTCTGATAAACCTCGTTCAGGCTCATCAACCTGATTTTGCCCTCATCACGCAAATCAGCGAGCTTATCCATAAATGTTTTCAGCACACCTGCAGGTATGCAATATGCGCTCGTTCCACCCTGCTCCTGCACTCCGTGGCCTGTGAAAACAGTAGTCAGGCCGGGAGTAGCCACGATGGCATCAAAAATCAAATCAAGGTTGAGGTTTTCTGGATAATCAAGCGCATATCTGACGCAGGTTCCATATTTATAATGCGGTTTGCCGACCGGCCACATTCTGCCCAGATAGGCCTGACTCTGCGAGTAGTTCGCCTGGATTGCTCGCCCAATCGGATTATCGAGTTTCGTCCAATAATCCATATAAGCATCCTCTTTCCAGGGGCCTGGCTGCAAAAATGTGTTGCACTCATAGCCCGGCAGGTTAGCTTCGATAGCGGCCTTACTGGCGACTATTTCATCAATATAATCCTGTGTGGTCGGTAAGGCTGCATGCGTGACAGAGTGGCTCGCCGCCTCCCCTCCGGCGACATCGAGGTAGCCCTTAATTTCAGCCCAGGACATTGACGTACCTAAAGCAGCTAATTTTGAAATAACAGCCCAGGTGATTGGTATTTTCTTCGTCTTGCCATATTCAAAGCCGCTCACCCCTTCCAAGCCATCAAAAGGAGTCAGCCAGCTTCTCTGGCAATCATCTATTCGCAGAACGACGATTGGTCGATTGTCAATCTCTGCGTGTAGGATGTTCGCTGCCACGACGAACAGACAACACAGGTATACAAATGCCCTACAACACTTGGCCATAATGTCGATAGTCTCCGATGGTCGTTTAGGGGTTTGCCATGGGTTTTGGGGTAGACAAGCAATGCCCCAACTCAAAGCAGACAGCCTGCATATGAATTATGCCACTAAAAAGACCCAAAGTCCAGACGTATTGAATAATTCCTTTCTGTAATACAAAGATGGTGCAGTGTAGGAATGAATACTTATTAGATAACGACGGTGAAGTTCATGGCATAGTTCCAAGCGAAACATTGAAATACCAAAACCGCATACAAGCACACCAAGCCGCCATAACACATACCTCGTATCGTCATATTCAGCATTCAAAAGGTGGCGATCACCGAGTCGTGCCGTGTAGTACAGGCAGCGATCTCCGAATCGCGTTAAATTTGATAGACGGTGATCTCAGAATCGTGTTGGGTATTACAGGCGGCGATCTCCGAGTCATGTTGGATATGATAGGCGGCGATCTCTGAGTCATGTTGGATATGACAGGCGGTGATCTCCGAATCGCCGCCTCAAATCGAATTCCAACCTCCAATATCCAACTTCTAACTTCCGAATCGTAGTGGCCGATCTCCGTCTCGGCCAATTTCTTCGTCTGTGCGCATTCGGGCCGGGATAGAAACCGTCCCCTACATTAAATCACCAGGGCTTCTTTACACCAAAACCCACCCCCCGTCCTTTCGACCACCTCTTCGTCATATCGACCACCCCTTCGTCATTTCGAGCGCAGCGAGAAATCTGCTTTTTCGGAGTCCGATGTCAGATGTCCGAAGTGCGACCGAGCAACATTGTCCACATTCCGATACCATCTAATCAATTTCTGGCTTTCGCCTGTTTCGCGCTTTCGCGTTATCCCCTTCCCCAGATCACACATCGCTGGCCTTCCTCGTTTGACAACCCTGCCGAACTTGACTTAAAATAAGGCCTGGAGCGGGGGGGTGATCCCCGCTTTTACTGTAGTTTATGCTGATCACCGGAGCGTTATAATGGCCGAATATGCCGCACCTCGCGGAACCAGGGATATTCTCCCCGCAGAGACTCCAAAGTGGAGATATCTGGAATCTGTATTCAGAAAAACCTGTGCCCTGTATGGCTTTGAGGAAATCAGAACCCCTACTTTTGAGCACACCGAACTCTTCGCCCGCAACCTCGGCGAGACTACGGATGTGGTCTCAAAGGAGATGTATACATTCGAGACCAAAGGGGAACGAAAACTCACCCTGCGACCGGAGGGCACTGCGCCGACGGTTCGGGCCTACGTGCAGCACAATCTCGGTGCTGCGTTGCCTGTAAATAAGCTCTACTATATAGCTCGTATATTTCGATATGAGCGTCCGCAGGCGGGAAGATATCGCGAGCATACTCAGCTCGGCGTCGAGGCTTTTGGCTCCGAAGATCCTGCGCTTGACGCGGAAGTAATCTCGTTTGCGGCCGGGTTTTTCAGGGAGGTTGGCGTCAGCCAATTCGAGTTGAAATTGAACACCATCGGCTGCCCGAAATGCAGGCCGGAGCACAGAAAAGCGCTTATGGAATTTGTGGGAAGCAGGCTCGACGACCTCTGTGCCACTTGCCAGGATCGCTACGAGCGCAACCCGCTGCGGATGCTCGATTGCAAAGATGGAAAATGTAAGTCGGTGCTTGCCGGTGCCCCGGTGATGGCCGATTATGTCTGTGACGACTGCAGCCAGCACTTTGAGAAGGTGCAGTCGTATTTGACCGGAATGGGCATAACTTTTGTGCTGGACCCTAAACTGGTGCGCGGTTTCGACTATTATACGAAGACGGCATTCGAGTTTGTCTCAGGTGAGCTTGGCGCACAGAACGCGATTGGCGGCGGGGGGCGCTACGACAACCTCGTCGAGGAGATCGGCGGAGAGCATACCCCTGCAATCGGCTTCGGGCTGGGTCTTGATCGGCTGCTGCTCACATTAGATGCAATGAACGTTGAACTTCCGATACAACGGCCGAGTATGGTATTCGTGGCGGGGTTAGGTGAGTCGAGCCATGAAGTTGCTGTTAAACTGGTCTCTGAGTTGCGAGCAGGCGGGGTGGCTGCCGATATGGACTACACCGGCCGCAGCCTCAAGGCGCAGATGAAAGTAGCCAACAAGCTCAATGCCAGGTATGTTGCCATAATCGGCGATGATGAGATCGCAAAGCAGATGGTTACACTAAGGGATATGTCAAGCTCCGATCAGCAAAGCGTGCCTTTTTCGAAGCTGGCTGAATATGTAAAATCTCGATAGACTGAGAGCGGAGGAACGATGCAGAAAAGGTCCAAATATTGCGGCGAAGTGACGTTGGAGGATACTGGTGGTCGATTGATCCTGCAGGGATGGGTACAGCGTGTTCGCGACCACGGCGGTTTGATTTTTATCGACCTACGAGATAGATTAGGAGCCGTGCAGTGCGTCTGTGACCCCAACGAAGCCCCGGATGTCTTCAAAATCGCCGAGACCGTGCGTGGGGAGTTCGTCCTTGAGATGGAAGGCGTCGTGGCTCGGCGGCCAGAGGGTACCGATAACCCAAACCTGCCTACGGGACAAGTCGAGGTAAGGGTCGATCGCCTGGAGATTCTGAACCTCTCAAATACCCCTCCATTCCCGATTGAGGACGGTATAGCCACCGATGAAATGGTTCGGTTGCAATATCGCTACCTCGACCTGCGCCGCCCGGAGATGCAGCAAAAGTTGTTCCTTCGCGCCAAAGTCATCAAATTGATCCGTGATTATATGGATGCACATGGGTTTATCGAGGTCGAGACTCCTATCCTGATCAAGAGCACCCCTGAAGGCGCTCGCGACTACCTCGTTCCGGCTCGTCTCTATCCAGGCAGCTTTTATGCCCTGCCGCAAAGCCCGCAGCAGCTCAAGCAGCTTCTGATGGTCTCAGGATTCGATCGATATTATCAGATTGCCAAATGTTTCCGGGATGAGGACCCGCGCGCGGATCGCCAACCGGAGTTTACTCAGCTCGATTTGGAGATGTCGTTTATAAAACAAGAGGATATATTCGACCTTATCGACGAGATGTTCGTGTCTATAGTTGAGCAACTAACTTCCAAAAAGTTATACACTAAACCATTTCCACGGATGACCCACGCCGAGGCGCTTCGACGATACGGCATCGACAAACCCGACATCCGATTCGGCATGGAACTCTTCGACATTACCGACATCGCTCACTCGTCCGGCTTCAAAGTATTCCAGGCGGCTGAGCAGATCAAGGGAATATGCGCAGAGGGTTGTGCGGGGTATTCGCGGGGCCAGATCGATGGGATCACAGAGCTTGCCAAAAAATTCGGAGCTAAGGGGTTGGTGACGATCGCCCTTACGGATGAGGGAATCAAGTCCCCGGTCGCCAAGTTCCTCAAAGAAGAAGAGATAAATGCAATAATTGAGAGGGCGGGAGCTAAAACTGGCGATTTGTTGATGATAGTCGCCGATGTGCCTAAGTTAGTGGCTCAATCTTTAGCAAACCTGCGCAACGAAATGGGCACACGGCTTGGCCTTCGCGATGACAATGTGATCGCATTCGCCTGGGTCACCGACTTCCCGCTCTTCAAGTGGGACGAAGATAACCAGCGATGGGACGCCGAGCACCATCCGTTTACTATGCCCAGAGAAGAGGACGTCGATCTGCTCGACACCGATCCGGGCAGCGTGCTCTCACAGGCCTATGACTTCGTATGCAACGGCCACGAACTCGCCAGCGGCAGCATCCGAATACACCGCAGGGATATCCAAAACAAGATATTCCAACTTCTCAACATCCCCGACGAAGAGATTCAGTCCCGTTTTGGGCACATGTTGAGCGCGTTTGAATACGGCGCGCCACCGCACGGCGGCATTGCTCCCGGCATTGATCGCCTGATTATGCTGCTCACAGACGAAGATAACATCCGGCAGGTTATGGCGTTCCCGAAAACCGCAAGCGGAATCGACCCGATGACCGAGGCGCCGTCATCGGTCGACGATAGCCAGTTGCAGGAACTGCATATCAAAATCGTCGAATAAATAATGCAAAAATAGTCTTGTAACTCGTGGCCGGGTCTTTGGCCCGGCCTGCTTTTGTCTGTGCGTTCAGCTTGACATGGGGGTGGGGCTTGAATACAATCAGCGTATGTCCAACCTTTTTGGTGAGATAAGCCCACCTGATTATTCTGGTCAGCCGCTGGCGGCCCGGATGCGCCCTCGCACACTCGACGATTTCGTCGGTCAACAACAGATCGTCGGTGAAGGCACCCTGTTACGTACAGCGATAGAAAATGACGACCTAACATCAATGATTTTCTGGGGGCCGCCGGGATGTGGCAAAAGCACCCTGGCAGCGGTTATCGCCGAACGCACATCCTGCAACTTCGAGAACTTCAGCGCGGTAACTTCCGGCGTGCCGGAGATGCGAAAAGTGATCCAGCGCTCCAGGGACCTCAAGCTGGCAAATGGCCGCAAGACAATACTATTCGTCGATGAGATCCACCGATTCAACAAAGCCCAGCAGGACGCGCTGTTGCCGCACGTCGAGGATGGTACCGTTATCCTGATCGGCGCAACCACTGAAAACCCGTATTTTGAGGTCAATTCCCCGCTGCTTTCCCGCGCGCGCATATTCCGCTTTGAATCCCTTACAAACGAGCAGGTTCTGCGGGTTATTGAGCGCGCCCTTGCCGATAAGAAGCGCGGGCTTGGCGAGCAAAAGATAGAAATTGAAGAGGCGGCTCTGCATCATATCGCCGACATAGCTCAGGGTGATGCGAGGAGTGCGTTAAGCGCACTGGAGCTTGCATCGAAAGCCGCGTCAGCAGATGAATCCGGCCGTAAGCTGTTGACTTTGAAAATAGCTGAGCAGGCAGTTCAAAAACGCGTTTTGAAATACGATAAAAACGGGGACGAACACTACGATACTATCTCGGCCTTTATAAAGTCTATGAGAGGTTCGGACCCGGACGCGGCGGTCTATTGGCTGGCGAGGATGCTGGCTGCTGGCGAGGATCCGAAATTTATTGCGCGCAGGATTGTGATTCAAGCGGCTGAAGATGTGGGTAATGCTGATCCTATGGCATTGGTTGTAGCCACGTCGGCTGCCCAGGCTGTTCAATTTGTCGGGTTGCCTGAGGCGCAAATACCTTTGGCCCAGGCCGCAATTTATCTCGCATGTGCGCCTAAAAGCAATGCCAGTTATGTTGCCATAAACAAGGCCAACGCCGATGTAGCGCAGAGAAAAGCTCCGCCGGTTCCGGTTCATCTGCGCGATAAAAGCTATTCCGGCGCAAAATCATTGGGGCACGGAGAGGGCTATTTATACCCGCACAACTATCCAGGGCAGTTCGTCGAGCAGGAATATCTGCCCGCAGACGCTGCCAGCGGCGTATACTACGAACCCACGGAAAACGGCCGAGAAGCGAAGTTCAAGCAGAGGCTCGAACAATTGAGATCAACAAAAGATAAGAAGGAGCTTGGCTGATTAATCGAGAAGCAAACACAACGGGACGATTAAATTCTGATGGAACTGTGCTTGCCTTCGTTGTTTGGGTAACGTAAGCGGTGAGTGAGTCCCGAACAATGCTTATGGATAGGGAGGATTCGCAAATGAGTGACAATTCTAATGACAAAAATGTAGGCTTGAATTTTCTGGCGGGGATGGGAGTTGGTGCGCTTGTGGGCGCGGTGGCAGCGTTGCTCCTTGCACCGAAATCGGGAAAAGAAACTCGCGACGATATTAAGGTCGCCGCTGATGAACTCAAGCAAAAAGCCGAAAAGGCTATGCATGATCTCTCGGAATCCGGCGAGGATCTTGTACAGAAGAGCAAGGAAATTCTCGAATCGACCAAGGCGAAGGTGCAGCAGGCTATTGACGCCGGTAAGCAGGTGATAGCCAAGGGCGAAGGGTGCGAAGAGCAGGAATTGGCTGAAGAGGGTGAGTGCTGAGTAACAGCCGCATACCGCAATATTCCCGGCGCTTATGATCCCGGGCGATAGTGGACGGATTTGGCCGAGATATGAGCGCTCCGGCACATTGGCTTGGGCGCCTGCGCATAGTAAGGCATATTTTGTAGATTGAGGTGACGGTAAGGTGAACTTTAAGATGGAGACACATACAGTCGGAACCGAGCCACCCATCATCGAGTTGGAGGGAGAGGTCGACGTCTACACAGCCCCGCAGCTCAAACAACAATTAGTCAGACTCTTGGAAAGCGACACCAAGGAGTTGGTCGTAGACCTCACAAAAGTCGACTATCTCGATAGCACGGCGCTGGGCGTATTAATAGGCGGGTTGCGCCGGATGCGGGAACGGGACGGCAATATGGTATTGGTCTGCCCTAGCCCTCGCATACTGCGCGTCTTTGAAATCACGGGTCTGGACAAGATATTCGAAATATACAACTCTCTGGACGATGCTGCCGAATCGATGGGAAAGGAGACTCCCTAACTGTGGCCAATAATCAATGCGCGACGTGTGTGGATATCAGGTTTCCGTGCAGGCCGGAGTATGTCGGAGTCGCGCGCCTTGCTATTCTCGGCGTGGCTAGCCGCATGAAATTCTCATACGACGATGTGGAGGACATTCGGCTGGCTGTCGGGGAAGCCTGCACCACCTCAGTGGAATGGGCTGAGCGAAACGGCAAAACAGATAGCGACATTATGCTGCACAGCGAAATCGGGCAGGACAGTTTAATTGTCGACATTTTCGACCAGGCCGGAGACCGAAAGGATGATGGCCGCGGGGATGATCCGGAGCAGGAAACTGAGAATATAGGGGCATTACTGATTACTCTGCTCGTAGACGAAGTCGATGTAGCGCCTCATGAAGGCGGCACGCACGTTCGGATGGTCAAACATGCGCGACAGCGATAACGCAAAGGGCCGCAAAAATGTTGGCGTAGCAGAGTGGGCCGACGCCGACACCGAGACGCTGTTTAAGCGCTACATTGAGACAAGGGATCGCAGAATTCGCGACCACCTTGTCGTAATGCACCAAAACCTTGTGCGATTTTTGGCCGGCAAGTTCGCAAACAGGGGGGAGCCGCTCGAAGATTTGGTTCAGGTCGGGGTCATTGGGCTGATTAACGCCATTGATCGCTTCGATCCCGACAGGGGAACCAAGTTTTCTACCTACGCCACGCCCACAATCGTCGGCGAGATTAGACGGCATTTCAGGGACAAAGCGTGGAGCCTCAAGGTGCCGCGGCGCCTGCAGGAGCTTAATCTGGCCGCAAACAAAGCTGCTGATGAGCTAAGCCAGCGGCTCGGCCACCCGCCCACCATACAGGATATAGCCCAGGAAATAAGCGCATCAGAAGAAGAGACTCTGGAGGCCATTGAACTTGGCAACGCCTATGACACGGTTTCCCTGGATAGCAAACTATCACACGAGGGAGAGTCGGCGCCGCTGACGTTGGCCGAGTTTGTTGGGGAAGTCGACGATTCTTTGCAGAGCATCGAGACTTACGGCGATCTGAAGCAGGCCATCGACAGCCTCGAACCCAGAGAAAAAGCAATCATATACTACCGATTTTTCAGGGATATGTCCCAGACCGAGGTGGCAAAACGGCTCAACATCTCGCAGATGCACGTATCGCGCTTGCAGCAAAAGGCCGTGAAGCGACTGAAGGAACTATTGAGCGCATAAACTCAGCGGATATAGACGCGGGGGATTAGTGGGTTAGTGGAGATTCTCCGGGCGGAGACGATCGCTTCGTCGCCTACCTCTACGCCGGCGATTCCAGTTATATCGATGATAGTCGTCTGCATAGCCACGCGTCCCAGCACCGTCGCTCGTTGCCCTTTTATTTTGACACACAAACGGCGTCGGGCTTTGTTCACGACATATCTTAAGACGCCGTGCCGGTACATTTGATCTTCAGGTGACATCGTGAACCCATCGGCGTATCCTATGGGCAATATAGCGATGCGAGTATCTCTTTCCACCCGGCGCTCAGCGCCATATCCAATGCTGCTGCCCTTGGGCAACTCTTTTATCTGACAAACCCGGGCTTTAAGTGTCCACGTCGGCTTCAGATCCAGCTTATGCGGCACATTGCTTGATGGGTACTGCCCATACAAAAGTGTCCCCGGTCTCACAATATCAAGATGAGATTCGGGCAATCTCATAATCGCCGCACTGTTGGCCGCCGATGCCATACCGTATTCGATCTGATTTGCCTTTAATTCATCCAACACTTCCGCAAATGTCTGCATCTGTTCTTTGATCATGGAAAGGCTGCGCTGCATTGCTGTCGCGAAGTGCGTATATATGCCCGCAATCGAGATTCCCGGCAATGCGGCCGTTTCTTTAACCAATCCGACGGCATTCTCCGGCAACACCCCCAACCGCCCCATTCCTGTGTCGACTTTGATCCACACCCTGGCCGATTCGCCGCTCTCCCGCGCTGCCTGGGACATCGCTATGGCCAGTTCAATGTCGCAGACGGACACGTCCAACTTAGCGTCTATTGCCAACTGCGCATTGTCACTCTGAATCGGGGCGAACATCAGAATCGGGCATTCTAATCCGGCATCCCGCAGGGCCAACGCTTCCTCAAGTCGGGTTACCGCCAGCATATCCGCGCCCGCTTGCATAAATGTCTTTGCAGGTTCGATCATGCCGTGGCCGAACCCGTTGCCCTTCACCACGGCCATAATCTTCGTCGATTCAGGCACAACGCTGCCGATTTGCTTGAAGTTATGCTCCAGCGCGGGCAGATCTACCTCGACCCAAACGTCGTGTGTCATCAAACCCCATCCCCCGCCTGAGCTTTCGCTTTTCCTCGCGCCTTCAATATCTTCGATACCCACGGCCTCGCCACAGACCACAACCAATAATAAGCAGGCGACAAGACCAGGTCATATTCGCCTATATACTCGACAAATCTCGGCGAGAACCCTTCCTTGAACCTGTTAAGTCCGGCAAGCGGATCGTGCCCATCCGGCTGCCTGCGAGGGCTAACCCCTCTGAAATCGTACCACTTGCAGCCCGCGTTCTTCGCCCATTCTATCAGTCGCCACTGCATCAAATGGTTCGGCATCACGTTTCTGTGCTCATTCGACGACGCCCCGTAGGTATACATCGCCTTATCCCCGAACAGATAAGCGACTGCTCCGCCTATTGGTTTGCCTTCGTAATATGTAAGCGCCAGGCGCATAAAACCGGCCGGCACAAGCAGGTCCCACATATCCTCGAAATATTTCAGGTTTCGCACCAGAAACCCGTCCCGCTCCGCTGTTTCCTTAAGCAGGTTATAAAAAATCGGCAGCTCGTCTCGGGTACAATCAAGGTTCACGGATACCCCTTTGCGTTCGGCGAGGCGAATATTATATCGCCACTTTTCCTTAAATGAGGCCATCAGTTCGTCGAGAGGTTTATCCAAATCAAGCTGCATCACGCACTTCGGCTGGGTGCCACCAAAGCCTTCAGAGCTAAGAGCCTTGAATCCGACGCTGCGCAGGTTGGTTTCGCTGAGGGTATCCTCGATCTCCACAGGTGGATCGATTTTGAGCAATATCGCACCCTGCTTTTGTGCCGTCACTTTAAGATATTTAATAAACTCCCGCACCAGCTCGGGGTTTTGAGTATCGAGAACCGGCCCTCGCGGCGCATACATAATGCAACGATTTGTTTTGGGGATATTTCTTTTGAGCAATGAAGCCGCAGCCACGACTTTCCCATCGAGTTCCGCCAGCACGCGAACCGGCGACCAGCCTCCACGGGCTTTAAGCTCCCCCCATTCAAATGACTGAAGCAGGTCGCCCGTCTCAAAGCGGGCGATAAATTCATTGAATCGGTGTCTATCTTCTAGTGTGGCAAGTCTGATATCCATATCAATCGCTTGATTCTAGCATCGGCCCTGATCACTGTCAACCTGAGTATATCAGATGGGTATCGACTTCCGAATCGATATCTGCAGCTCAATCAACTTGACACAATTTGACGCACAGCTTACCATACCGAAGGTATTAACCGTATAAAATAATAAGTTGTATATAAGAAATCCGAGCAGGAAGGCTTTGCTGGTCTCGTTTGTTTATTGACAACGAGTCACATCACTACTGCAAAGGAGTAAGCAATTGTTACTACGCAAGACTTTGGTCTCCGCACTTTGCCTGCTGGCGCTGACGAGTTCTATGGTTGGTGCAGCGGAGTTAAGGGGCGCATGGGTCACAACGTGGCAGAATGGCATATTCACGCCCAAAGAGGTCGACTCGACCATTGCCGCTGCCAAAAAAGCCGGCATCAACGCTCTGTACATTCAGGTTCGCAAGTTTGCTGACGCCTACTACGACTCCAAAATTGAGCCTGCCGGCAGCAATCTGGCGCCCAATTTCGACGCATTGGCCTACACAATCGAAAAAGCCCACGCCGAGGGTATTCAGGTTCACGCGTGGGTGGTCGTATATCGCGCATGGTGTGGCGCTAAAACAGGCCCCACCGACCCTAACCATGTAATTAACAAACACCCAGGCTGGGTGCTGCTCAATAAAGACGGCGGCAACTGGGCAGGGGAGGGGATCTACCTCGACCCTGGCGTCCCGGAAGCGCGGGATTATATCATTTCGGTATTCGAAGATATCGCCAAACGATACAACGTCGACGGAATCAACTACGACTACGTGCGATACCCTGGCAGCGCGTGGGGATATTCCGAGGCTGCGCTGAAACGTTATTACGCTGAAACGGGTGCGAAGTCCAAACCGGAGGCCAACGATCCTAAATGGCTGCAGTGGCGACGAGATCAGGTTACCTCTCTTGTTAAACTTTCTCACGATAGGATCAAGGCCGCAAATCCGAAAATCTCCATATCCGCCGCCACGATCTGCTACGGCGGAGCGCCCAGCGATTTTACCAAAACCAGCGCCTACAGCTCTGTTTGTCAGGACTGGAAGATGTGGATGGAGCGCAAGTTGATCGACGTCAACATTCCTATGAACTACAAACCCGAGGGGAAATACGCCAAAGCCTTCCGCGCTTGGACAGACCTCAGCGCAAAGTGGTCAGGTGATGGGGTTGTCTATCAGGGCTTGGATGCCGACAATCAAGCTCCGGAGGATGTCGTAACCCAGATCAAATACTGTCGCAGCGCCGGCCAGACAGGTTTCTTGCTCTTCCCGTTTAACCAGGGCAAAAAGAGAGATGCGCTTGTTGAGGTGATGGCCAAAGGAATCGGCCCGGCGCCGCGCCTGCCGGTTATGCAGGCCAATAGTGCGGCTGATCCTAAGCAGATTTACGATAAGGGAATTCGGCTCGCGGTTGATTGGAAAATCGACGAAGCTATTGCTCAGTTCAAAAAGGCTATCGAACTTGATCCGGGCTATGTAGACGCGCATTTTCGGCTCGGCCGCTGCTATTTGAAGCAGAAGAATTACCCGGCAGCTAAGACTTCTTTTTTGAAAACGCTTGAGTTGGATCCAAATTATGCGGCTGCGCAAAAAGAACTAGACCAACTAGCCAAGCAGAATAAGTAACATTCGCCGCATCTATATTTGGAGGAACTGAAATAGTGGTTAGAACATCCATATTGATCGTCCTGGCATGCGTCATACTTTTGGCATCGGGGTGCAAGGCGGGTAACGAAGTTCGGGGTGCGTGGGTGAGCGCGTGGGGGCACGGATATCTCAGCGCTCAGGAAGTCGACGCCACCGTCGCCGCGGCTAAAAAAGCTGGTATCAATAATCTGTATATTCAGGTGCGTAAAACCGGCGACGCCTATTATCAGTCTACGATCGAGCCACGCGCAACCAACATAGCGGAGGCCGATTTCGACCCTCTGGCATATTCGATTAAACAGGCTCACGCTCAGGGGATCAAGGTTCACGCATGGGTAAACGCCTATCGGATCTGGTCCAAAGTGCCGAATAACGATCCGAAACACATCGTTAACGCACATCCGGACTGGATTAACAAAGATGTAAACGGCAATACCAGCGCTTCTGAGGGAGTATATCTCGACCCTGGAGTGCCTGAAGTAAGAGAACACATCGCAAAAGTGGTGATGGAGATCGTTAAAAACTACGATGTAGACGGAGTTCAGTGGGATTACATCCGCTACCCCGGTCAGAAATGGGGTTATTCCGATACGGCGCTTGCCAGGTTCTATGCCGAGACTAAAACTAATACCAAACCCGATCCCAAGGATGAAAAATGGTCGCAATGGAGACGGGATCAGGTTACGGAACTCGTGAGAATGGTACACAAGCAGGTAAAGGCCGTTAAGCCAAATGTGGAAATGTCCGCTTCCACTATCGCGTGGGGCAACTACGACCCGGATTTCAAGAAAACCGATTGCTATGGAGAAGTTTTCCAGGATTGGAAATCGTGGGCTGCCAACAATATTTTAGACGCGAACCTGCCGATGGTCTACAAATCTGAGAAATATCCCAAATCCGCTCAGTCGTTCAGAGGATGGCTGCAGGGGTTCAAAAATTGGAACAGTGGCAAGGGCAAGGCCACCTACGTGGGAATTGAGGTAAGTTTCAGTGACAACGCAGGGGTGCTTGCTCAGGTCGAAGCAATTCGAAAAGCGGGACTGCAGGGCTTTGTGCTCTTCGATTTTAAGCAATCGAAGAGTAGGGATGCTCTTGTCGACGCTTTCGCGGCAGCCGCACAGAAAGCGGCTGCAAAAGGCAAACAATAAAATAATCTGACTTCTGCGCAGATGTCTCGGACTCTGCGCAAACACCGAGGAGAGTGTGCTAATGCCAAAGGTTCTAGTGAGTGATAAACTGGCCCAGGAAGGAATCGACATCCTCAAGCAGGTCGCTGATGTGGATGTCAACACGGGATTATCAGAAGACGAGTTATGTGGGATTATTGGGGATTACGACGCTTTAGTCGTCCGCAGTGGCACCCGAGTCACGGCCAGGGTGCTCGAAGCCGCTAAGAAGATGCAGATAGTGGGACGAGCAGGAGTAGGCGTCGACAACGTGGACGTGCCGGTGGCCACCGAGCGCGGAGTAATCGTTGTGAACAGTCCTGGCGGAAATACCATCGCCGCCGCGGAGCATACTGTGGCGATGCTGCTGGCGTTGTCACGCAACATTCCCCAGGCTTACGTCTCTATGAAGGCCAAGGAGTGGAACCGCAGCAAATTCACCGGCAATGAGGTATACAAAAAGACCCTCGGCGTTTTGGGGCTGGGCAAAATTGGTCAGGAAGTCGCCAAAAGATGTCGCTCTTTCGGTATGAAAGTCCTCGCCTATGACCCGTTCATTACCGCAGAGGCTGCCGGGCACGGGGTCGAACTCGTCGACTTCACGGAGTGCCTGCAGCGCAGCGATTACATCACTCTCCACTTGCCTAAAAACAAGGAAACCCTTGGTTTGATCGGCGCCAAAGAGTTCGAGATTATGAAAGACGGGGTTCGCCTGGTCAACGTCGCGCGCGGCGGCATCATCGACAACGATGCGCTCATCGCAGCCATTAAGAGCGGCAAATGCGCCGGCGCCGCCATCGACGTCTTCGAAACCGAACCGCCGGATTTCTCCAACGAGCTTTTCGATCTGCCGAACGTGGTAACCACTCCGCACCTCGGCGCATCGACCCAGGAGGCTCAAACCAACGTCGCTATCGACGTTGCGGAGCAGATTGTCGACGTGTTCCAGGGCAGGGCGGCGAGGTCTGCGGTCAATATGCCTGCGCTTCCTCCGGATGTGCTCGCCGCTGTTCAGCCCTATCTGCCGTTGGCTCAGAGAATGGCTGCTCTGGCGATGGGGATTATGGATGGCCGGTGTGAAAAGGTCGAAGTCAAACTGTTCGGAGAGTTGGCAAAGATCGAGAGCGGCCCGATCACCCGTGCAGTGCTTGCAGGCGTGCTTGGCCCGATGGTAGCGGAGACCGTCAACCTCGTCAACGCTCCTGTGATCGCAAAATCCAGAGGCATAGAGGTTATCGAGAGCCGCAAGGCCGACTTCGACGACTACGCATCGCTGTTGACTGTGGCAGTCACCACCGATAAGGGCAGCACGCAGATCAGCGGAACTTTGTTTGAGGGCAGAGAGATGCGAATCGTTCAGATGGCCGGCTTCCCAATGGACTTCGTGCCGGAAGGCGTCGTGCTTATCTCTGATCACTCCGACGAGCCAGGAGTTATCGGCAGTGTCGGTACTCTGCTCGGGAACGAAGGCATCAACATCGCCGGTATGTATGTGGGGAGAAAGTCCCCGCGATCGAAGGCGATAATGATACTCAGCGTTGACCAGGATGTGTCGGATGCTGTTATGGAGAAACTAACGCAGCTTCCCGCCATTAACACCGTCAAACAGGTCCACCTCTAGAATAGAGAATGGATCACAATACTGCAGGCTCGTTCGCATAAGAGGGCGGGCCTGCTGTGCGTCATCCGTCATATCGCCTGCGCAGGCTGATTTGGGTTAGATCGGTGAACGTCATTCATTTTACGAATATCGCAGTTAATCGGGGGTAGAGATGTTTTTCTCTAATCGAGTGCCCCCGATCGCTCGCGACGCTTACAATAAAGACGCAATGGCGGGAATGTTGTCGGCTGTTATGGGCGGCCTTACATTGCCGTTCATTATCGTTATAGCACGTCAGACCCTCAACGCAAGTCCGATGGAGGTCGGTTTGTTGACTATGGCGCCGGCGGCGGGCTATCTGCTGTCACTGCCCTGGGCCAACGTTACTTTGGGGAAAGCCAAGATGCCCTACGCATATTACGCGTGGGTGATCTCCCGGTCTCTGTTCTTTTTGGCCATTTTCGCCACCACATCCAAACTTTTGGTCGGCATTTATATCCTGTATTGGCTGATTGCCGGAGCGGCTATCCCGCCTTATACGGACATAATGAAAGAAATCTACCCCGACAACGACCGGGGTAAGATTATGGGCTTTGTTCGGGTATTGACAAGCATTTGCAGTATAGTCTTTGCCCTTATTGCAGGGGTGCTGCTCAAATATGTCAGCTATCGATATGTCTTCCCCGTCGCCGCGATTTTCGGAGTTGTTTCGGCGATAATTTTCAAAAAGATCAGGATGAGCGCACCGGCAAAAGAGGAGGGTGTGCGGCTGTTTCCGTTCCTTTGGGATTCGGTGACTGTGCTGTTTAAGGATAAGGGTTATCTCTGGTTTTGCGGCGGCATTTTCTTATATGGGTTCGCAACCTATTTTGTCGCCCCTGTGTTTGCGTTGCATGAGGTCGACATTCTTCACGTCGGCACGGTTCGGCAGAGTGTCTACACATTTGTGGTTTCGATATTCAGCATGTTAGGCTATTTCTACTGGGGCACCAGGCTGGACAGGAGAAGACCTGAGAAAATAGTGGCGGTCCAGTGCGTCTTTTGGGCGCTGATCCCGGTAATCTATTTGGCAGCATCAAGTTGGTGGGTTCTTCTGCCGGCGAAGGTGCTTTTAGGCTTCGTGGGGGCGGGCAACGACCTTGCGTATTTTATGGGAGTCATATATTTCGCGCCAAGGGAGCGGCTTTCTCAATACCAGGCGATTTTCTTGACGCTGATAGGCATAAGAGGGATCATCGGCCCTCTGAGCGCTGGCTGGCTGGTCGAGAAAAACCTGCTCAGCGCTCAAGCTATTTTCATAATCTGTGCAGTTGCCACGATGGTCAGCGTTGGGGTATTGATGTTCGGCTATAGGCGATATAAGCCGATAGGCAAAAACAATGGAGAAGCGCTTGCGGTCTAGTCCGCTGCTTCTCCATTGTGAGTTCGAAAGAGGTAGTGGCTTATTCTCATTGTTTCTCTTTTTCTTTTTCTTTCTCCCTTGCCATCCTCTCTTTCATTCTGAGGCTGCGCATTTCGCCGCCACGTCGACCGATTTCAGCGTAGAACTCCGATCCACGTTCCTGCTTTACGGTCTCCCCGCCCTTCCTGCCGATCTCTCGATAGAATTGAGGGCCGTATTTGCGCTTCACGGCCTCGCCGCCTTTTCGCCCGGCTTCCTTAGCCAACTCTGGATTGGCGGCGAATCCTCCTTCGCGGTCATGTTCACGAGGTCCTTTATGGGCCTCCGATATACGTCGTGCTCCTTCAGACCCCGGCTGAGGTCCGGGTTTCTCGTCCGCCATGAGCACACCCCCTCCCAAAGAATGTTGCTCAGCGTCAATCATTTAGCTGATCTGACGCCATACTATTCCAGATATATCGCAGATACATGCGTACCCGCTACATGAATACCCATATCTGCCACGGAAGGAAACAGTCTAAGGGGATGTGATAAAACAGTAAAATGATAAATGTGTTGATTAGTTGAGGTAATTATTGCATAACATGTGTGGCCAAGTCAAACGCCCAGCCACTTCCTTACGTCATTTCGAGCGAAGCGAGAAATCTGCTTTTTCCGATGTCCGAAGTCAGCCATCCGAAGTCCGAGGACAAGTTACATTGACAATATTTCTGATTTTCGCTCTTTTCGCCCTTTCGCGTTTTTCCCTTCCCTTCGCCTAGCCCGCAACATCCATAAACACGCGATATGCCTTCTCGATGACCTCACTGCCCCTCGGCTCGTATCTCTCAAGTTCACAGGAGTCGATAACTATCCTTCGCGCCTCATGAAGCGATCCTACCGCGCCGGTGCCCATCGCCTGTGCCAGGACGTTTCCTATCGCAGTAGCCTCCACCGGTCCTGCAATCACTGTCCTGCCCGTAGCATCCGCCGCGAGTTGACAGAGCAGTTTATTCTGTGTGCCGCCGCCCACAATATGTATGGGATCGTGGCGGATTCCGAACATTTCATCAAGGCACTCCACCGTGTAACGATATCGCAAAGCCAGGCTATCGAGCGCGCATCTCACGACTTCGCCCTTTGTCTCAGGCGCGCGCTGACCTGTGGAGGCACAGAAATCGCGGATGCGCTGCGGCATATCCCCTGGGGTGAGAAAGACGTTTGCGTCAGGGTCGATTATGGATGCAAACCCTTCGGATTCTTCTGCCATTTTGGTCAAATCGGAATAGGATATCTCCTCGCCCGCGGCAGCCCAGGTTCGCCGACACTCCTGCACGAGCCACAGCCCCATTATATTCTTCAGGAACCTGTATTTTCCGCCGACTCCGCCCTCGTTTGTGAAGCTCATAGCCAGCGACTGCTCATTAATCATCGGCTCATCGATTTCTACGCCCATTAGTGACCATGTGCCGGAACTGATATACACATGTCCCTGCCCGGTAGCTGGAACAGCCGCCACTGCGCTACCTGTATCGTGACCTGCCGGTGCGATCACTTTCACCCCTGCGCCTATGCCGATCTCCGAAACCAGGCTATCATGCAATGTCCCTATTACTGTCCCCGGCTGCACGATCTTCGGCAGCATACCGGTCTGTATTCCCAATTTCTCCAGCATCCCCCGCGCCCAATCTCCTTTTCGCGGGTCATAGCACTGAGATGTAGTAGCTATGGAGAACTCACCCACCTGCTCCCCTGTCAGCCAATAATTAAACAAATCCGGCATCATCAGCATCTTGGTCGCGTGTTTTAGAGCGGTCGAGTTGCTTTTCACCATAGAGAAGAGTTGATACAGGGTGTTGAACTGAAGAAATTGGATGCCTGTACGCTCAAATACTTCCTCGCGCGGGACAATTTTGAAAACCTCTTCCATCATCCCATCGGTTCGAGTATCCCTATAATGAGATGGAACTGCCAGCAGTTCACCATCCTCACCGATAAGGCCGAAATCCACTCCCCAGGTATCAATGCCAATACCATCGACACAACCGCCCGCTTCCTGCAGAGCCAGTTTAAGACCATGTTTAATATTTGCGAACTGCTCTAAAACATTCCAATGCAAATGCCCGAGGGTCTTCACCGGGCTATGGGTAAATCGGTGAATCTCGTTTAATTCGATCTTTCCGTCTTTAATCGAGCAAAGCAGCGCCCTTCCGCTCTCCGCCCCAAAGTCAAACGCAAGAAATTTTGAATCAGTTGCCATCTCCAGCCCCATTTTGTCCTATCGAACAAGCTCCATTTTTGTCATTTCGAACAAGCCCCACTTTGTCATTTCGAACAAGCCCCTCTTTGTCATTTCGAACGCAGTGAGAAATCTGCTTTTTCGAGTTTACAGTTGTCAGTTGACGGTTATCGGCTTATAGTCATCCTGCGCGAAGTCGCAGGATCTCGTTTCGTCTGTGTTTCGCCGTGGATTCCGCGACTACGCGCGGAATGACGTAGTCTGGCCGGGACAGAGGCCCGGCCACTACATCGCCTAAGCAAAAATATATTGTCTGTTTCCGGCTTTCGCCCTTTTCGCTCTTTCGCGTTTATCCCTTCTTCTAAGCCCCAAACTTCTCCGCCGTATTCATCAACTGCGTGGTAATCTTCATCACATCAATACCTCGGATGCGATTTACGCCCCCGCTGGTCACCGACCGCTCATCGAAGCGCTTGCACGAGTCCGTGCGAACACCGTCTCCCCAGAACACAATCGGCACCGGGTCGCCGGAGTGATCCATAACGGCGCATGGCGTCGAGTGATCCGCCGTGAGCACGATAAACGTCTCCTTCGGCAGATTCTCCAGCAGATAGCCCATCATCTCATCGAGCTTTGCAATCATCTGCAACTTAACATCAGGAGCGCCATCGTGTCCGCCAACATCTGCGCCCTTCACGTTGCACAGAATGAAATCGGCATTCTTAAACTCCTCGACAATAGCCTTCGCCATATTGACGAGATTAGAATCCGTGCCGCCCGTAGCCCCCGGCACTTCCACAATCTTCATCCCAATATATCTCGCAACGCCATTAATCAGCCCGGTCTCCGCCACGCAGGTCGCGTCAAGGGAATATTCATCCTTAAAACTGCGCATATTCGGCCCGATTCCGGCGCCACGAGGCAGCACGATATTGGCAGGATGCAGGCCATTGGCTACTCGCTCAACGTTGACCGGATGCTCTTTTAGAATCTCATAAGACTTCCGAACGAACTCATTGACCACCCTGGCCGTCTTCTCGCTTGCTGCATCGTTCGGATCAATCGGCTTACACTCAAGCACTTTGGCGTTCTCGTGATGCGGGTCGGTGTCGGTGATTTCCGCGCCCAGCCCCTTCGCTCGCAGAATCAGCGCACATCTATGCGCCACAGATTCCTTGAATATCACCTCTACGCCATCAATGACCATACCGTTCAGAGCAGCAGCTAGCTGATCGGTACCGCTGGATATCCTTCCCGCCCGCCGGTCAACTACTGTCATATTCTCATCTACGGTAGTAAAGTTGCATCGAAACGCGATGTCGCCTTCACGCACGTCCATCCCGATTCCGGCAGCCTCGAAAGGCCCTCTGCCGGTATAATAGGTGTAAGGATCGTAACCCAGAATAGCCAAATGCGAAGTATCGCTGCCGGCGCGCACCCCCGGAGCGATCGGGTCCATAATCCCGCACTCGCCCTCGGTCGCCAGTCTGTCCAGGTTCGGCTTCTCTGCCACCTCAAGAGGCGTCTTGCCCCCCAATTCAGCAATCGGCCTATCGCCCAATCCATCGCATATCAAAAGCAATGCCTTAGCCATCAAATATCCTCCAAACTAAAATCATATTCTCAGAACATTTATAATCTCAGCGGACACGATTCTGCGCTGTCCATTATCTAACAGCAGCGCGCCATCGTTGTCCACACCCGATATCTTGCCAGACACCGTCTCGCCTTCAGTGACGATCTTAACCCAGCGTCCGATGCCCCACATATACTTACGCCACCGCCCCAAAATCTCCTCGAACGGCTGGCTGTAAACCGAGAAAAGATGCCGCAAGAGCATATCCGTAATCTCATCGACATCCAGACAACTTCCACCGCAAAGCGCTATCGATGTAGCCTGCGCATCCAGTCCAAGTGGGAAATCCGTCTGCTTGACGTTTATGCCGATTCCAACAACCGCCGCGTTCCCAGCAGTCTCCACAAGTATCCCGCAAATCTTTTTATCATCCACCAGCACATCGTTCGGCCACTTCAACTCCGGCCGCACGCCGCAATCTTCAAGACATTCTCCCACTGCGACCGCCGCCGCAAAGGCAAGCTGATGAAACTGATTCAGAGGCAGGGCAGGGCGCAGCACAACGGACACCAGCGCGCTCTCACCCGGCAGCGCATGCCATTGCCTGCCGCGCCTGCCCCGGCCCTTCGCCTGCAGCAACGCCGTAACAACCGTCCCCTCAGGAGCGCCTTCCCTGGCAAGCTCTGCGGCGATATCGTTTGTGGAGCCTACTTCGTCGAATCGATGAATAACCGGCTGTATCATTTAAATTGCAAACTAATATCAATAGCCGGCGCCGAATGCGTAAGCGCGCCGACGGAGATCAAATCTACACCGGTTTCAGCTATAGCGGCCACGCTCTGCTCAATGACCCCGCCCGATGCCTCAGTAATCACGCGACCAGCCGCAAGTTGCACTGCCTCGCCCAGCATCTCAACGGTCATATTATCTAGGAGCACCGCATCTGCGCCCGCCGCCATTGCCTCATCAAGCTGGTTCAACGTCGTGACCTCGCACTCGATTTTCAGGGTATGAGGAGCGTTCTTTTTAACGGCTAAAATGGCTGCAGTAATGCTTCCTGCCGCAGCAATGTGATTATCTTTGACTAAGATTCCATCGGAAAGGTTGAACCGATGATTAAACCCGCCGCCGACTCCAACCGCGTATTTCTGCAACCTGCGCAGCCCCGGAACAGTCTTCCGCGTGTCGATAATTCTAGCCTCAGTATGCGACACCAGATCGACATATCGCCTCGTCAGAGTCGCAACCCCCGACGCCATCTGCAGAAAATTAAGGGCCACCCGCTCTCCTATAAGCAACGCTCTCGCCGGCCCGGATACGCTCGCGATCACATCACCCAGGCCAGCCCGTTCGCCATCCTTCACAAGCGGCATAAAATCGACTTCCGCACCCATCTTCTCAAAAGCCGCAGCCGCGACCTGCATCCCAGCGACAACACATTCAGCCTTGGCGACCACCTGCGCCTCGCTCATTATCCCCGGCCCGATGGTCAGCAGGGTCGTGATATCCCCGGTTCCGATGTCTTCGTCCAGCGCTCTACTGACAATTTGATCGATATAAGCTGCATCTAATTCGATCATATCGCGATCATCCCCTCGATGGCGTGTCTAGCTTTGTTTATGGTTTCCGCCGAAAGTTGTATTTCGTGCTTCATATCCTCCAGACTCCACATAACCTTCTCCAGCGTGATCTTCTTCATATTCGGACATATATTCAGAGGGCTGGGGTTATAGAACGCCTTGTCCGGATTATCCATCTTCAGCCGGTGCAGCAAGCCGCGCTCCGTGCAGACGATATACTCCTTCGCGTCACACTCTTTCACATAACGCAGCATCCCCGAAGTGCTCTCAATTCCATCGGCAAGCGCCAGTACATCCAGGCTGCACTCCGGATGCGCGACCACCACGGCCTCCGGGTGCTCCCGCTTAGCCTTAACCACATCCTGCGCGAGAATACGATGATGTGTCGGGCAAAAGCCGGAGTAGGGGATAATCTTTTTATTGACTTTACTGGCCACATACGCCGCCAGCGACTTATCCGGCACAAACAAAACCGCGTCTGAATCAATCGACTCCACTACCCGAACCGCATTAGACGACGTGCAGCATATCGTGCTCTCCGCCTTCACCTCAGCAGTAGTGTTCACATACGCCACCACCGGCACGCCCGGATGCTTCGCCTTAAACGCACGAAGATCCGCCGCGTTTATCATATCCGCCATCGGACATCCCGCCGTGGGGTCCGGAATCAGCACGGTCTTATCCGGCGATAGAATCTTCGCCGTCTCCGCCATAAAGTGCACGCCGCAGAAGACGATCACACTGGCATCAGTAGAAGCCGCAAGGCGCGACAGTTCCAGCGAATCCCCCGCATAATCCGCGATGTCCTGCACCTCGGGCAGTTGATAGTTGTGCGCCAAAATAACCGCGCCACGCTCGGCCTTTAGTGTGTTTATTCGATCTTTCAATTCAGTGCTCATAATTTCTACCGCTATATTACTACGCTTTCGGCGAAAAAGCCTCATCTATCGCCGCGCGAACCGACGCCGCACGCGCCGTGCATATTTTAGAAAACTCCCCGCTAACAGAGGCTTTCGAGGTCACAATAGCCTTCAAAAATCCCAGCCTCTCCGCCTCACGGAGCCGTTTGCCTACCTGCGTCACCGACCTCACCTCGCCGGACAGCCCGATTTCGCCAAGCGCGATCATGTCGGAATCGACACCCCGATCCATCAAACTCGACGCCACCGCCAGCGCTATCGCCAGATCCGCCGCAGGCTCCACTATTCTTATCCCGCCGGCTACATTTACATATACGTCTTTGTTGCCAAGCCCGAGCCCAACTCTTTTCTCCAGCACCGCAAGAATCATCAGCATCCGGTTATAGTCCACCCCCGTGCACGTCCTGCGCGGGCTGGGGAAATAAGTCGGCGCCACAAGAGCCTGCACCTCGACCAGCAGCGGCCTGCTGCCCTCGATAGTCGCAGTCACCACCGAACCTATTCCGTGCTCCGGCCGCTCCTTCAACAGCGCCTCAGAAGGGTTCAGTATCTCCACCAACCCCTCTTCCCGCATCTCAAAGATACCAAGTTCATCAGTCGAGCCGAACCTGTTTTTTACAGCGCGAAGTATTCTATACGCCCCGTGCGTATCCCCTTCAAAATACAGCACTGTGTCGACCATGTGTTCCAGTACCCTCGGCCCTGCAAGCGAGCCTTCCTTGGTCACATGCCCGACTATAAAGACCGGCACCCCCGTGCTCTTTGCGATCCTCACCAGCGACCCCGTGCAGCTTCTCACCTGGCTGACGGTCCCAGCCGCCGACGACAGATCCGGGTCATACATCGTCTGAATAGAGTCGATAAAGACACATTTCGCGTTGACGCTGCTGATATGCTGCTCAATCGCGTTAATATCGGTCTCTGAGATCACCATTATATTAGAGGAACTGATGCCGATGCGGTTGCTGCGGAGTTTAATCTGTTCTGCGGATTCCTCGCCGGAGACATACAGCACGCACCCGCAGCTTGCGCTGAGGTGATTTGCCACTTGTATAAGAATGGTCGATTTGCCGATGCCGGGGTCTCCCCCCACCAGCACCAGCGACCCCGCCACAACCCCACCGCCCAGCACACGGTCGAACTCGCCGATGCCGCTAGAGGTCCTTTGTGCGCCGTCGACAGTGATCTCCATAATCGACGCGGGCTTCTGACACGGGGAAACTACTGATCCTTTGCGGGGTTTGGTGTCGGTGACGACTTCTTCGACCAGAGACGCCCATTCGCTGCAGTCCGGACACCGCCCAACCCATTTAGGCGACTCATATCCGCACGACTGACAAACGTATTTTGTCTGCAACCTGGCCACGACACAATTCTATCAGAGTTAGCGACCAGCTTCAACCGCTACCACCGCGTAAAAATGCGCCACCACAAGCTGAATCAAAGCCGGTCATTGAATCTAATTTAGCCAGATCAAAAGCCCAATTGCCCGAAATTTTCAACTCAAAAACCGTTGACATCTCGCCGATAACTTTGATATACTTTCCTTGCCGCTCCCCGGTAGCTCAATTGGCAGAGCACTTGGCTGTTAACCAGGGGGTTCTTGGTTCGAGTCCAAGCCGGGGAGCCAGGTTTTTAATTATTAGACCTCGTCAGTTTTACTGGCGGGGTTTTTTGTTTTTTTATTTGGAAAATACCTGCATTCAACTGAATAAATACAATATATGTCATATAATATCAGAGGAAGCGCACGGATGAATATGATATAGGCATATATTTCGAATATGCGATACACACCCGATCAGCGGTGATTGTTAAGAGTTATTTGTGCGGATGTGACGTGGAAGTGCGCTCTAGGCGACACAAAAATATCAGAAGTGTTCAGAGGAGGGGGTCAATTCACAAACATGAATTCACTCGAAGAAGTCATACAGCAGTTTGAAGCTACAGAGAATAACCTTAGTAAACTACACCATCTGTGGGGTGAGATACAAAGAACGATCCCCGAGGGAATTGCGTTCGAGGATCCTAACGGTGGTTTATATGATTATAACTGCAAAGCCTTTTTGGACATTTGTAACGGGCTGCCAGCAATAGATGGGTATCGCTTGTCTGTTCGCTTTTATAATTTGAATGAAATTGCTCAGATGAGGCTTGATGCTGCTGATATTTGGGAACCGGAAAGTGTGATAGATGTTGAGCTTTGTGTCGCAGAGCCAGAGAAACAACTGCAGGAATACCAATATCGCTTTAACAAGAAACGTAGGCAATTTGTTCGTAGTAAAGTATTAGCTTCAGTGGATCGCATCGATGGTTGTCTGCAGGAATTGTCAGAAATGCATCCTGATAATCTTGGCATAGCGACTGCGACCATTAGTTCGCCAGCTTGGGATACCTTTGAACAAGTAGTGTCTGCTTTGGACCTGTTGCTCGGCAGTTCTACTCGACCCAGACAGTGGGCCGAATTGCAACAGAGCTTATCTCTCAAGAAAGTAGGTGACCTATGGAAGATCAAGGAATATGATTGGCCAGCGATTAAGTCCGAGATAATAAGCGGGCTTTATGGTGAATGCGACCCGATACCTGTAAGCATAGAAGACTTGGGTTTACTCGTACAGTCTAAACCGACTGGCGAGGTTATTACAAAGCTAAAATGGGATACTCTAGGTGATTCTGATTTTGAACGTTTGCTCTTTTGCATCATATCTCAAAGTGAAGGATATGAAAATCCCGAGTGGCTTACCAATACGAATGCACCGGACAAGGGGCGGGATCTTTCAGTAACACGCGTCTTCGAAGATAGCCTAACCGGAACAACCAGGCACCGGGTAATAATACAATGTAAGCATTGGCTCAGCAAAAGTGTTGGATTGCAGGATATCGCATCTGCGAGAGAGCAGATGAGGCTATGGGAACCGCCGAGAGTTGACATGCTTGTTATTGCTACATCCGGCAGATTTACGACAGATGCAATCCAGTATGTAGAAAAAAACAATCAATCTGATACTGGTCTTCGCGTTGAAATGTGGCCGGAAAGTCATCTGGAAAGGCTTCTTGCTTCGCGGCCTGCTTTAATTGCTAAGTTTGGCTTGAGGTGATAAGAGTGACGAACAAGCCGAGTGACTGGGACCCCCCTCCCCCCACCTTGACACAACCTCAGCGGCAACCTACAATTGGGTGGATGCGCGCCACAATTTATGAGCGCGTACAATGAATGACAGAGGTATGCCCAATGAAGGACCTAGCAGCACTTGCAAAGCCGCAGTTTGTTTCATCACTGCACCCGAGTTTTGCTCCGGCGGCGCTGGCTAATCGAGAATTCCTTAGAATGGTCGATGAGCTTGACAAGCCTGAGCCTCTCGTATTCGCGCTGGAGCGCGGCAACGGTCAGGTAACAGTATATAGCACCAGATGCTTCCCTGAAGACCATGAAAAAGCTCACCTGAACCTGCCTTATGCCGAGAGAACAGTCAAAATGCTTCTCTGGCAGCGTGGAGGATGGAAAGTGATGGTCGGCGGGCCACGCAGCGTCGGCGAGCACATTAAAAAGGTATACTCTGCCAATGGCGATCGCAAATTCGACTTCGATTTTATGGGCAGCGTCTACGAAAACCCGTTCACAGTCGAAATTATGGAAGTGGCCGACATCCCAGCGCCATTCGAAGGCACTATGAAGCTCGGCGGACACCTCGACGGATGCCGGATTGGCTTCGACCTCGGCGCAAGCGACCGCAAAGTCTCCGCAGTTATCGACGGAGAGCCTGTATATACCGAAGAAGTCAACTGGGACCCAAGAGGCAACAGCGATCCCAGCTACCATTACAACGAAATTAACACAGCCCTCAAAACAGCAGCCAAGCATATGCCAAGAGTAGATGCTATCGGCGGCAGCGCTGCGGGCATTTATCTTAACAACCGCGTTCGCATGGCGTCGCTGTTCCGCGGCGTTCCCAAGGAACTCTACGACACCAAACTCGCGGTTCTGTTCACCGACCTGCAGAAGGAGTGGGGCGGAGTTCCGTTCGACGTTGTCAACGACGGCGAAGTCACCGCTCTTGCCGCATCCCTCGGCCTTAACGACAACGCTATCCTCGGTATAGCTCTCGGTTCCAGCGAGGCCGGCGGATACGTCACCCCGCAGGGCGAGATCACAACCTGGCTCAACGAAGTGGCGTTCTGCCCGGTGGACTACGATCCCAACGGCGGAGTCGACGAGTGGTCCCGCGACACAGGAGTCGGTGCGCAGTATTTCTCCCAGCAGGCAGTTTTCAGACTAGCCCCGGCTGCTGGCATCGAAATCGACGAGACCGCTGGCCTGGCCGAAAGGCTCAAGTCGGTTCAGGACCTTCTTGAGGCCAACGATGAGCGCGCTCTCAAGATATGGGATCAGTTGGGCATCTATCTCGGCTACGGAATCGCCTACTACGCGCAGTTCTATACCCTCAAGCACGTGCTGATCCTCGGTCGCGTGACCAGCGGACAGGGCGGCACTTTGATGCTTAATAAAGCAAAAGAAGTGCTCAAGGCCGAGTTCCCTGAGTTCGCCGACAGAATCGCTCTGCACCTGCCGGACGAGAAGACCCGCCGCGTAGGCCAGGCTGTGGCTGCGGCGAGCCTGCCGATTATCAAAAAATAAGTACCCAGGTCGATCAGCCGTCCGAAACTTATGAGCTTCGGACGGCATAAACTTACATCAAACGAAAGGGATATGATGAAATTCAAGATTGACACGGCAACAATTTATGTGCCGGATGGGTCGCCCGTCGATGACGCGGTCGCCAAAACAACTCACATGGCGATTTCCGCGCACCAGGACGACATCGAGATTATGGCGTATCACGGGGTCGTCGAATGTTTCGGCAAGGACGATAAGGCTTTTATGGGCGCAGTCGTAACAAACGGCAGTGGCAGCCCGCGTGACGATCTTTATGCTGACTATTCCGACGAGGATATGCAGACGGTCCGCCGCCTCGAGCAGAAAAAAGCCGCATTTGTCGGTGAATATTGCGCACAGGCCTTGCTCGACTTCCCCAGCAGCGCGGTCAAAGACGGCAAGAACCCGGACGTCGTCGACGACATCAAGCAACTGCTTCTCGCCGCCCGACCGAAGGTTGTCTACACCCACAATTTGGCCGATAAGCACGACACGCACGTCGCGGTCGCTCTAAGAGTCATCTCCGCCATTCGCGCTCTGCCGAAAGACGCCAGACCGGAGAAGCTCTATGGCTGCGAAGTATGGCGCAATCTGGATTGGCCGGTTGATGAGGATAAAGTGGTCTTCGATGTAGGAGCACACGAGAACCTCGCGGCCGCGTTGCTCGGAGTATTTGACTCCCAGATTTGCGGTGGCAAGCGCTATGACCTCGCCGCTCTCGGCAGAAGGCGCGCAAACGCCACGTTCTTCGCCTCACACGGCGTCGATGACTCCGACGGCCTCACCTTCGGCATCGACCTCACCGGGCTTATCGAAGACGACTCCATCGACCCGCTTGATTATATCAACGGCTACATAGAGCGGTTCGCAGCCGAAGTGAAGGACAGATACAATAAACTTTCTTAAATCCAAAAAAAGTGGCTGGGTATCTTTCCCCAGCCACTTTCCACATCTGTTAGCGTTTACATGTCCGGATTCGGCGCTTTGATCACCATAAACGCTGTATTGCCCTCACTTTTGTTCATAATCTGCATCGGTGTGCCTTCGGCCGCCTCTGCCATCTCGTGAACCCCAAGCTCTGTCACGTTTCCATCGAGATCAACGGTCAGTGTGCCGGCCAAAACCAGCAGCCGCACGTTGGCGTTCGCGTTATGGGCAGGCAGCGAGCCACCCGACGGCAGCGTCACCAAATTGATCTGCAACTCCGGGATGTTGGTCAAATTCTTTCGCACAAACGTATCTTTATACTCCACCAATGAATCAATACTGATCTTTGACATCGTTAAAATCCTCCTTGTTGGGTATATCATACCCCTTGGCCGGCACAAATGTTTTGACCTGGCTCAAGAACAGTACAACTCATTAGGCCGATTGCCTATTACGTCCTTGCCGGGTATATGGCATAATATTCACGCGAGACAGGAGGCGCATCTAATGGCGGATAAAAAAGGAATTGGAATCATCGGCTACGGCGGATTTGGTGAGTTTATTCATAAGGCGTGGAATCAGATGCCCAACGTGCATGTGGTCGCGGTTTGTGACTCCGACCCAAAGCGGGCGCCCGGTGGCGATGCGGTGTTTTATTCTGATGACGCCGAACTGCTTGCCGATCCAAACGTCGACATAGTATCAGTCGCCACTCCCCCGAACACGCATAAAAGCATCGCAATCCAGGCTATGCGTGCGGGCAAACACGTCCTCGTCGAAAAACCTATTTCGCTGAGCGACTCGGATGCGGCTGAGATCAAAAAAGTCTCAGAGGAGACGGGCCGTGTGGCTACGGTCAACTTCGTGCTCAGGTTTAATCCGATAGTGGAGATGCTGCGCGAGATTATCTCAAGCGGGGTGTTAGGCACGCCCCGCCGATGTGATTTGCGCAACTACGCTATGCAGGACACGGTTCCGGAGGGGCATTGGTTCTGGAACCCGGAGATCAGCGGCGGGATATTTTTGGAGCACGGGGTACATTTCTTCGATTTGGCGGCTTGGGTTCTCAACGCCACCGCGGTCGACACCTGCTCTATGGGCGTCAATCGCAAGCCCGGTATGCAGGACAGGGTGTTCGCTTCGGTTCGTTATGACAACGATGTAGTCGGCACCTATTGGCACTCTTTCTCCCGACCTCGCGAGCTTGAGACCACCACGTTCCATTTCGCCTTCGATTTGGGCGAGATCGAGGTCATCGGCTGGATTCCTCTTGAGCTTCGAATATGGGGTTGGACCGATGAAGCTGGCTTGGCCAAACTCAAATCCTTACGGCAAAACGCACAGATCACCGCGCGCCACATGGAGCCGTTCGCAGCGCATTCCTCGGATACATTTTATAACGTCGAGTATGAACTGCACACCACATTCAAGCTCGACGAGCCGAAACTTGAGGTCTATGCGGAGAATCTGCGCGCTATAATGGCCGACCTGGTGCAGGCTATCGATGACCCAACTCATCGTTTGCGAGTCACCCTCGACGACGCGACCAGGGCCGTGCGAGTCGCCGAGATGGCCACAAAAGGAATGCGCTGATTTGGGCATAAACATCAGTCGATATGGGTATGCTTGAGCTAATCTATATGACAGGAGAATAATTATGCCAAAAAGAAGTGCACAGGCCGAATGGGCTGGAGATCTGCTTACGGGCAAGGGTAAGATGGAGTTCGGGTCTTTTACGGGGCCGTATACCTTTAAGACTCGGTTTGAGGATGGAGAAGCAGGGACCAATCCCGAGGAACTGATCGCAGCCGCTCACGCCGGATGTTACAGCATGGCCTTTTCGGCAGTCCTTGGCGACGCCGGTTTCAAGCCGAACAGTATCAAAACGACTGCTGAGGTTACGGTAATTAAAAGTGGAGACGGCTTCACAATCACCAAAAGTGAGCTTCACACCCAGGCGAATATACCAGGCATTGATGAGGCCACCTTCCAGGAGAAGGCAAAAGCCGCCAAAGCAGGCTGCCCAGTCTCCAAAGCCCTCAACGGCGTCGAGATAACCCTGGATGCCAGGCTGGTCTAGGATCAACGGTTAAGACAGGCAGCGATCTCCGCATCGCTTAAATAAGACAGGTGGCGATCTTCGAATCGCGTAAGAAAATGATGGGCAGCGATCTCCAAATCGCGAGGAAAATGAGGGGTGGCGATCTCCGAATCGCCATCCCATAACCAAAACGGCCGGGACAGAGGCCCGGCCGCTACATTAAGTCATCCGGCGCACTGCTATACTCTGTCATCCTGTGCGCAGTCGCAGGATCGCGCCCCGACTTTCTCCACCGCATGCACATACAACTCCGCCGCCTGTTGGACCTGAGAGACCAGGACGAACTCATTTGACGAATGCGCCTGCTGCATGCTCCCCGGCCCGCAGACCACCGCATCAATGCCAAGGCTGGTCGCAAACGACTCCGCCTCGGTCCAACCTCTCATACCCACTACTTTGCTATCAATCCCCAAATCCGCCGCAGCTTCGACAATCGCACCCACCAACGGCGATTTTTCATCCGTATCCAGGCACTCTTTCGACTTCCCGTATGAATAACTCAGCCATTCGCGCGATTCAAACACCGGTTCGATTGCTGTTTTTACATCGGCAAGCGTTACCGGTGGCGCCAACCGAATATCCACCACAGCCTCGCAGATTTCAGGCACTCTATTCGGCAAATCTCCGCCCTTAATCAACCCCAAATTCAAGCTCATCGGCCCGGTGACAGGGTGGGGCGGGAATATGGAAATCGCTTCCCTTAAATTCCCGATCACCTCCATCATCCGATCGATAGCGTTAATGCCGACCCACGGCGCGGAACCGTGTGCTGCTGCCCCTCTACTGGCCAACGACACCCACAGCAGCCCATTATGCGCTCGCACCACGTTAAGCTCCGTTGGCTCACCTACTATGGCGAAATCGCATTTGTATCCCTGTTTGATGGCGCTATCCACCCCGCGTGCCTCGTGTTCCTCGTCGACGGATATTAGAATGTCCACACCTACCGGCAGATCATCGGCGCGCGAGGCAATCTCCAGAGCAGCGGTCACAATCGCGGCAATAGACGCCTTATCGTCGCAAGCCCCCAATCCATACATCACATCCCCCTCAATTCGAGCCTGGGGCGTGGATTCTCCGCTTGGCGGTACGGTGTCAATATGGGCGTTCAGACAGATTCGAGGCGAACTGGAGCCGATTTTACACAACAAATTGAACCTGCCGTTTTCGACCTCAAATCGGGCGGGCTTCAGACCCAGCGCCGCAAGTTCCTGCTCCAGAAATAACAGCGCCTCTTCTTCATACGGAAAAACGCTTGGAATATCCACCAGCTTTCGGAGAAGCTCTGTGCAGTATCTTTTGCCTCGGAATGAATTGACCTTCATATTGCCTCCTGAATATACAAATGCTACTTAGACAAGCCGGCTCGATAATCATTGATCGATATTAGATTTCACGGGATCAACTCCCCAGTTTTACGCATAAATCGTTGACAAATCCAGCCTGCAAAGCTAGAATATCAACTCCGAGCCGACGGGCATCCGCCTGCCATCAGCGGAAAATATTAGAAAACTGGTATTCCAAACAGGCTGCTGGGCACGGATGTTGCGAGTGTTTTGGTTGTATAAATTAGCTTATGTGTGATGCGTTGCGACTTCGTGACGCAGTGAGGATGGCATGAAGACCGTTGGCGAGGTAATGGCGACGGACGTCGTGTGGGTGAACCCATCCGCGCGAGTGAAGACCGCTGTCATTTTAATGAAAGGGCACAGTTTCGGCGCACTGCCGGTCGTTCAGACAAACGACGAGGTGGTTGGTGTCGTGACCTATCAGGACGTGCTCGGTCAGGAACCGGATACCCTCCTCTCTAGCATAATGTCCACCGAATACGTTCCGATAGGCTCAGAAGTCAGCGTAGTCGACGCCGCCGAAGTTATGAGCCGGAAGCATACGGATTATCTGCTGGTGCTTGATGACGGCCGGCTGAAAGGCATCGTCTCCCACAGCGATCTGCTGCCGGAGTTAGGCAAATCATTCGACCCGCTCACCGGCCTGGCGTGGTCGGATCAGTTCCGGGCATGGGCTATAGCAGCGCTTAAGCGAGGTCAGGAAATCAGTATAATTTTCTTCGACCTGGACAAATTCGGCGCGTTTAATAAGAACTACGGCCACGTGGTCGGGGATACGGTGCTCAAAGAGGTCGCTGAGGTTTTTAAGAAAACCATCAACTCCAAGCGCGATTTCGTGTGTCGATACGGCGGCGATGAGTTCGTTACCGTCAGCATTCGCAATGCCGATGAGGCAATTGAGCTTGCTGACAGCATCAAAGCAGGCATCGCAAATATCAAGATTCCGGAACTGCCTATAGGTATCTCCGGCAGCTACGGCATATCCGGCGGCAGGCGGACAAATGAACGCAGAGAAATTCACTTCGCCGCCACCTTGGATAACCTTGTGACGCGCGCATCAAAAAATTGCACGCTCGCTAAGCCCGCTAGAGTCGCCGAAGCCAGGCGCGAGGCCGAGGTCGCCTCGGAATCCGGTTCTCAGGTCGCGCAGCACGATACCACGGCCACTCCGGCCACACATGCCAGCCGCCTAAAACTGGAGACGGTCAATTTTACCTCCACCGGCGCTGAGGCCACCGTGCAGGTGATCCTGTCTCAAAACGGACAGGAATACACACGCGAGGCCAGCGGATACCTTGTCGAGGGCATCAATACGCTTAGACTGGCAGCAGAGGCCACAGCGGGAGCGATTTCCAAAAGGCTGGCCCCTGGTCACGGAATAGTAGTAGAGGACGTGCTATTACAGGGCAGCGCGAGGGGAGATCAGGTAGTGACTGTCATAACCGTATTTGTCACCCCTCGCCATAGCACCCGCACCGCCGGCAGCGTAGTGATTAAGCGAGGGGATCAATTCCGAGCCGCAGCCGCTGCCGTTCTGGCCGCCGTCAACAGGCAAATCGAGATTACCCCGCACGCATCGAAGAACGAACCTCGCTAACTTCGCTTACTTCGCCTTCCACTGTTTATGGAGTTCCACGAAGTCGGCCACCAGGTTCTTGACTACCTCCATGCCGCCTTGCCAAAACTCAGGATCGCGAATATCTATCCCAACCTTGTTTAATAACTCCTCAGGCGAACACGAACCGCCGGTTTTCAGCAGCTCGATATATTTCGGCACAAATGCCTCTTTCTCTTTTTTATACATCGAATACAGCGCCATCACCAGCAACTCGCCGAATGAATACGCATAAACATAGAACGGAGAGCCGATGAAGTGATTGACATACATCCACCAGTTCCGGTGCTCCTCGCCCATCTCGACGGATTCGCCGAACATCGCCTGGATATTCTCCTGCCAAAGCTCCCCGATCTGCTCAGAAGTAAGCTCCCCTGATTCCCTGCGGTTTTTATGAAGCGCCTGCTCGAAGCGATACATCGCCGCTTGTCTGAATATCGTCGCAAAAACGCCTTCTATCTTCTCCGCATACAGCGCCAGCTTCTCATCGAGATCAGACTTAGAAACCAGGCTCTCGAAAACCAGCATCTCACCGAACGTGCTCGCGAGTTCCGCCACAGGCAGAGCACTTGAGAAATTAAACAGGCTCTGACCACGTGACAAACTGGCGTGTACGCCGTGCCCCAACTCGTGCGCCAGAGTCGTGATATCGTCCTTGCGATTCAGGTAGCTCAAAAGAATATACGGATGCAGGTCCGGGGTGACATACATACAAAACGCCCCGCCTCGCTTGCCCTGCCTCGGAGCCGCATCTATCCAACTCTTCTCGAAAAACTCCGCTGCCGCGTCTCGCACCTCGGTCGAGAACCTGCCGAACGATTCCAGCACCACTTCTCGCGCCTGGCCGTATGTGTACTCCTCTTTGGATTCAAACAGCGGCGCATATCGATCGTAGTGATATAGCTTGTCATATCCCAGCACATCGCGCTTTATGTCGTAATATCGCGCGACCAGCGGATACCCCTCTACACACGTGCTGATAACCGTCTCCACTGTCTCTCGATCCAACTCGTTTGATAGATTCCTCGCCTGCTCCGGATACTCATAACCCCGCAGCCTATCGTTGACTGCTTTATCATAGACAAGGGTGTTGAATATAAACGTCAACAGCCGCCCGTGTCTGGTCAGCCCTTCCGTCAACGATGCCGCGGCTGCCTTGCGCAGTTCTCTATCCGGTTCCTTAAGAAGCGCCAGCACTTCCGGCTCCGTCAAGGTCTGCTCTTCGCCGTCAATAGTTATATGAAACTCGATATCCGAGACTGACTCTTCAAACAGCCTTTCAAACGCCCTGCCGCCGGTATTTGCCTTCTCCTCGAGTATTCTCTCCTCGGCTTCAGGCAGTTTATAATCTCTAAATAACCGCGCCGCGTGGACGAAGTGCCGATATTCCGCCAAACTCTCGTCCTCCAGCAGCCGATCAATAATCTCAGGCTTAGCTGCCATCAATTCCAGTTCGAAGAACAGCAACTCCAAAGCGACTTCGGTGCTTCGTTCCTGAACGTGCTGCATCAGCGCGCCGTGTTCCGGTTTGCTGGTATCGGCTGAAAAGACCAGCGCAGCATAGCAGCCGACTTTGGTCTGGATTGCAGTTATTTCCTCAAGTTCTACGATTGACGACAGCAGCGTATCCGCAGTCAGGTCATCGCTGTCTATGCGGCCTCGATAACGCTGCGCAAACGCTCTCGCCAGTTCCAGCGCTTTATCAAGGCTATTTTCGATCTCAGGATCATCCACCCCACAAAACAGATCATCCAGATCCCAGGCAACATCAGTCATTTCCGGCATATTATCATCCTTTCTACATCTATTTCACGGTTGTCGGTTATCGGTTGTCGGTTATCGGTTGACAGTTGTCGGTTGACAGTTGTCGGTTGCCCACCCCTCTGTCATTTCGAGCGCAGCGAGAAATCTGCTTTTTCCGGGGGTGCGATGTCAGACGTTCGATGTCCGACTCCAGATAACCCCAACAAAATGTTGTATTTCTGGTTTTCGCCCCTTTCGCGCTGTCGCGTTTTTCCTTTCCCTTCATCCTGCGCGAAGTCGCAGGATCACCACTCAAGTTATGTCATTTCGAGCGCAGCGAGAAATCTGCTTTTTCCGGGGGTGCGATGTCAGACGTTCGATGTCCGACTCCAGATAACCCCAACAAAATGTTGTATTTCTGGTTTTCGCCCCTTTCGCGCTTTCGCGTTTCCCTTCCGCCTTGAGCCGCCGCAGCCATTATACCCACGCCTAATCAGCCCGGCAATCGCTAATACACCTGCCCCACGCTGGTATCCAGCGCCTGGCCGAAGTTGCCCATCCCGAATGTATCCAGCATCGGAAACGCCTTGATTCGCACTGTGAAATACAATCCCTTGTCCGAGTAAAACCCGCCCTGGTCTATATAAGTCAAGGCCGCCTCCCAACAGTGCAGATCCCGCGTGATCGCGAGCCCTTTATAATCAAACTCTTTAGTTATTCCGTTCCACCCGGCAAGAGCCTGCACCCGGTTTTTGTCCCCTATCGACATATCCAGCACGCTTCGCACAGTTGCCAGGCGTTTTCCTATCGGATCATACCGTGTCCCGATGTCAAGTTTAAAATCATCTTTTGCACGAATCCGGAGCTGGTTTATAACCTGCCTCCACTGCGACCTGTTAAAGTCATAACCAGTGGCGGTGTACAGCAGCAGGCTGTTGGTCGGCGTATAGGATAACCGCACCACCGAGTCCTGCCAGGGGAACAATTTTTGCTCAAAGTTATAACCACCGATCAAGCTCATATTGAACTTATTGTTGTCAGTCAAGTCCAGGCTTGCATTGAGAATGTTATACTTACCTATATAGTCAAACCGAAACGGCGAAAACCCCCTCGGCATTTGATAGCGATAAGTGAGTGAGAATGTAGAAGTATCTCCCAATTTCTTTGACACTTGCGCATCGGCGTCTATAGAGTATTGTGCGGTGTTGTCTCCGTATACAAATTGCTTGAAACCTGCGCCCGCAGTCGCAGACCAGGTCGATGACAGATCATGACGCGTAGTGGGAGAGGTGATATCCAGAAAACCGCGATCGACCTCCGCCAACGGGAACTGAGCGAATCTGCCGTAACTGAACTTCATCTGGGCAGGCAGCCCGAACGGCAGAACGCGCCCCAGCCTCGTTGTGTCAGAACTGATCGACACCTCCGGCAGGCGCTCGATTCCTCCAAACTGCCCTTTTCCCACAAATGCTTCGTCGCTCAGGTCAGTTATCTTCTGAGCGGACACCTCCCAGTCGAACTTATCCTCGCGCCTGGAATACAGAGTCTGTGACACCAATCTCGCCCGGCTGCCGGCAGATGACCCATAATCCGTATAATCGAAACTCGTATCCCAATAAGATTTAGAGCCGAACCCCTGCCTGTGCCGCGCCGATGCGGTCAGGGTCGTCGTTCGCTGAAAGAGATCGTTGATCGACTCGTTGAGCATCAACGACGACCTCGCCTGCAGCTTATCCCTGGTAAACGACAGCCGGTTGTTGAAGGATTTACTTTGAGGCGCGTAGAGATAGCTGTTCGATCTCAAATCGCTGGCGACCTCCATCTTAATGTCCCCAAACTGCTGGAGATGATTGAACCTGCCCGTGAAGGTCTGCTGATTGATATTCCTATCGTTGAGTGCGTAGAAAAATATGTTCCCGCTGCCGGATTTCAGCTTATACATATCCTGTATGCCCAGCCCGACTCCCTTTCTCTGCATCAGATCAGCAAGCAGGTAGGTCGTGTTCGACTTCGACGCCAGCGCCGAATATCCCAGCTTCAAATAGACGCCTTCCTCCGCAGACTGCCCGACTCTGGGGATAAGGTTCGGGTTCTTATGCACATCCCGTATCGGCACCACGAACCTTCTCAGCGTGACCAGCTTTTTGCCCAACACCACAAACTGCGCGTTGGTGAAGATAATTTTATCGTTAGGATACACGGTCATCTCTTGAGTCAGTATGTCGTAATGTGGATGAGCCAGATTGCAGGTAGTGACGTGTGATTGAAAGGCCGAAACCTCTCGATCCCGCACCCCGGATAGTTTTTTCGACCCTGCAAACACCGGTGCCTTGATCATGCCTTTCACGAATTCAGGCGTCACCGCGACGTTCGCCGTCTCAATCGACCACTGCCACGTCCGGATATTCACCTCCACCCGGTTGCCCTTCGCTTCCTGAATCCCCAGCTTAAAGACGACATCTTCTTCAAAGACAGCGATATTAGTCTTATAATCCACAGTGCCTTTGGCCGCAGTGATGGACATGTCCCGATATCGTGCAGTTACCTTGCCCGATGCGGTGGTCAACAGAGGTCTTCCGTCTTCATCAGTGGTCGTCTTTATCGAATCCGCTGATATTCGTATAAACCCTTCGCCGAGATCTGGCACTGGAGAAGGTTGCGCAAATGGGCCAATCGGTTTCGATGGCTGGATAGGGGAGGGGATATCCAACAGCGGCGGCCGGATTTCATCTCCGGGCTTGATCTGCTCGGCGGGAGGCGGCGCATTTATCGTGGTTTGATCGACATCGGGTGGGGGAATCGCCGGCAGGGTTGCTGCTGATCCCGACACAGCGCATACGAATGCCACGACCAGGCACACGATAAGCATTCGCACGGTGACTCTCCTCGAAAGCGGCATTAGACTGCACAGGCAGCCTTCTCATCACCTATTAGCGATTGCCTGCTAATCCACCTTCCACAGCAGGTATATACCGACCAACCCAAATACTATAACCTCACTGTAGCCGGCAATTGACGGTGACAGCAGATTGTTCTCCCCGAATATCTTGCTGAAAACCATCACGTTATAGTAGAAGAAAAGCACCCCTATGCCCAGCAGCACGCCCATAAATCCACCGCGCCTGCCATATTTCAGGCTCAGCGGCCCTACACACAATATCAATATGAACGAGCTGAGCGGCAATGCCAGCTTGCTGCTCAATTCCAGCCGATAACGATCCGTCTTATGGCCGCTTTTTTCCAGCAGCCTCATCTGCTCGCGCAGTTCCCCAATCGACATCGCCTCCGGCTGTTTTTGCTCCTGGTTCATATAATTGCCCAGAGCCCGCCTCAAGTCCAGTTTCATCGACTCGAACTTGCCCACAAGCACCGGATCCCCGGAGTCGCTCATTCTGAATATCGTGCCGTTATGCAGCATACAGACCCGGCCTTCTTCAACAGCGGATTCAGCCGTGGTCAGCGTGGGGAAGCCGCCAACGGTAACCGGCGGCTCATAAATCAACACTTTTCCCAGCGTCAGTTTATTGTTCTCACGCTGCACTGTGCTCACATAAAAACAATAGTTATCTGCCCAAAAGACCACCTTCGCCTGAATCGGCAGCGGCCCAGGTGCGCTCGCCAGCCATTTGTAGGTCTCAACACTTTTCTGCTCGGCCCAGACGGTAACTCTTTCCTGAAAAACGTAGGCCACCCCACACAGCAGCACTCCAACCACCAGCATCGGCAGCAAGATTCTCTTCGCGCTGACTCCCGCCATGCGCATCATGGTCGTCTCAGTATCTGTGGTCAATCTGCTGATGGCAAGCGCGGTTCCAAAAAGAGCGCCCGACGGCAGGGCAAGCATCACGTAACGCGGCGTCTGTAGAATAATGAAGTAAAGCACTTGCGGCCATTGCTGCAGGCGGCTCCCTATAAGCGGGGTGTTGTTGTATATAATAGTGCCGACGAACAGGATCAGCACGACTGCGAATCCTGCTATGAAAGGAACTACCATTTCAGTGATGACGTATTTATCAAGTGTCTTCATTGATCGGCCCGATTATATTGTAGCACGGAAAGATCACAGACAATAGCCGTATAATGCATAAGCGCCGGCGGCAAAAACGCAGCTTTGCGGACGAAGATCAAATAGATTTTGTACGTTATTGCCTATTAGCCGCCGCCCCGCTATAATTGCTTCGTGGGCGATAAATCCATGATTTCATTAAAAGATGTATTCGTCGAGTACGACAACGGCGTACGTGCGCTCAACGACCTCAGCCTATCCATCGAAAAAGGTGAGTTTGCCTTCGTGGTCGGCTCTACCGGGAGTGGAAAATCTACCCTGTTGAGGCTGCTCTATCGCGAGATGTCGGCGAGCCAGGGCACGGTTTTTGTCAACGGTGAAAGTCTCACCGATATGAAACCGACCGATGTGCCGTTTCTGCGACGCAAGCTCGGCATAGTTTTTCAGGACTTCAAACTGCTGCCACAGAAAAACGTCTGGGAGAACCTGGCGTTTGCGCTGAGGGTGATCGGGGCACACCCGAAAGAGATTCGCCGCCGCATAGGAGATGCGTTAGCGTTGGTCGGACTGACACACAGGTGTGATTCGTTCCCTCACCAAATGTCCGGAGGTGAGCAGCAGCGGGCGGCTATCGCCAGGGCTTTGGTGAACAATCCCACGCTGTTGATCGCGGACGAACCTACCGGCAACCTCGACCCGGACACTTCGTGGGAGATTATGCAACTC
The DNA here is from genome assembly GCA_964494345.1 of uncultured bacterium. Classification (GTDB taxonomy): domain Bacteria; phylum Armatimonadota; class UBA5829; order UBA5829; family UBA5829; genus DTKD01. The sequence continues at coordinate 212,814 of CAZBSI010000004.1, read as the reverse complement.
CTCGATCAAATCAACATTCGCGGGGCGACGGTGATGGTCGCCACTCACGATAGCCAGATAGTAGACCGCATGAAAAAACGAGTCATCCGGCTTGATGCAGGCTACCTTATCCACGACGAACACAAAGGCACATATCAACACGTTGAATCTTAGCAGCATAGAATTTCTCATACAGGAAGCATTCACAGGCATCAAGCGCAACGGCCTGATGGCTTTCGCGTCCATATCGACCATTGCGCTGTCTTTGGGAATACTTGGCGCGTTCGTAATGGTGGCGCTTGGGGCCAACCATTTTATGGCGTCACAGATCGGTAAATTCCAAATTGCGGTCTATCTGAACGAAAAGGTCGATAGAGCTCAATCGCAGGCTGTGGCAGACAAAATCGCGAAAATGCCGAATGTCAACAGCGCGAAACTCCTCTGTAAAGATGAGGAGTGGGCACAGTTTAAGCGCTCCAATCCGAACATCGAATCCGCCGGCCTGCAGAACAACCCGCTGCCTTACTCTATAGATGTTAAGGTTACCGACGCCTCGCAAACGACGTCCATAGCTAATAAAATCCGCCTGATGGCGGCGGTGCATACTGTCAGAGACGGAAGAGAAGAGCTGAGTCGGATAATGGCGCTGGCCCGCGTGGTGAGGGGAATCAGCGTCACCGGGGTTATAGTGCTGCTGATCACGGCCACTTTTATTATAAGCAATGCAATCAAGCTCACCTTGTACGCCCGCAGGCGCGAGATTCGAATAATGAAGCTGGTGGGCGCGACCAACTGGTTTGTGCGGGTGCCGTTGATTGTCGAAGGCGTGGTCTTTGGGGCGGCCGGTGCGCTGACGGCATGGCTGCTGCTTAGGCTGGGTGGGGTCTATGTGTCGCAGACGGTCGAGAGGCTGCCATTTATGGCCCAGTTTCACAGCGACGTCGATCCATCTCTGCTGGCGCTGGCGTTGATTATTCTGGGGATTGCCATCGGCGCGGCCGGCAGTTTTATGTCGATTAGGCGTTTTCTCAGCGACTGACCTCGACTCTATCTTCGAAGGAGCCGCTTGTGTTCGGTAATGCAAAACGATCGATTGTTGCGATGGTATTGGTCATCGCGGTGGGGTTGCAGGTGTGCGCCGTCGCCGCCAAAAAACCGGTGCCTTTGAGCAGCAAACTCGGCAATGTCAACAAGCGAATCAAACAGGTCAAATATAAGATCCGCGTCAATGAAAATCAGAAGAAAACGGTCCTGGGGCAGTTGGCTGTGGTGGAATCCAAGCTCGATGACGCGCAAGACCGGCTCAATACCAATAATATCAAACTCTTCGATGCACGAAACGACCTCAAACTTACCACCCAGCGACTGGAAAAGACCACAAAACGCCTCAGCAGGCGACAGGATCTGCTCAACCGGCGCATAGTCGACATCTATGAGGGCGAGGACCTCAACTATATAGATGTCGTGCTTGGCGCGACTAATATGTGGACATTTCTCAGCCGCGCCTATTATCTACAACAGATTCTCAAAGCAGATGCGGTGTTGATATCGCAGATTAGACAACTGAAGACGTCCATTGAGGCTGATAAGTTGCGTCAGGCTAAGCGAGTCGAGCAGGTCGCCTCTCTGCAGACGAAACTGATCGCCGAGCGCAATCAGATTTCGACTCTGGCAAACAGCAAGCAGCAGCAGGTCAGTCGGATAGAAAATGACACCAAGCTGATGGAGCAGGCGCTTGCCCAGCTTGAAGCGGAATCACAGGCCATCGAGGAACAGATCAGGCGGATTCAGAGCACCCCGGCGGGCGCAAAAAGAGCAGCAAAAGCGTTCACGGGCGGACTGATATATCCGGTGCCGGGCCGTGTGACATCTCGTTTCGGTTATCGTGTCCACCCGATCACAAAGGTCTATAAGCTTCATACCGGCATAGACATCGCTTGCCCCACCGGCACCCCGGTGAAGGCTGCTGCCGATGGGATAGTAATTATCGCGCAGTGGATGCCGGCTTATGGATACGGAGTCGTATTGGATCATGGCGGCGGGGTTCAGACCCTGTATGGTCACAACTCCAGGCTATGCGTCAGCGTCGGGCAGAGTATCAAACAAGGCGAGGTCATCGCCAAATCCGGCAGCACCGGCTACTCCACCGGCCCGCACTGTCATTTCGAAAAGCGTGTCAATGGGCGCCCGGTCAATCCCGGCGGAGGGTAGTGGTATGGATCATTCATTTGGTGCATTGCTGGCGAGGTTGGTTATCTTAATGCTCGCGTCTGCCGGTGTTGCATTTGCTGCCTCTAATGAGGCCACTCTCTCCGGCTACATCGGCAGTCATCACAGAAGTTTTACAGTCAGCAATAAACTGCTTCCAAGCTCTTCCTCAGATAAGAACAAACTCGGCTACATCGCGATAACCGAACTATATCCCGACAAGCCGGAATGCGCCGAATACCATTACACAGTCTCCGGGCCTGGTTTTGAATATGAGCGCCGACGTCGCGGCATAGGATTTGGCGCGGAGACATTCTTCATAAAGACCTCACGGCCGGTTGGCTCGTTGTCGGCTCGAGGAGTATCTGCAAAATCGGCGCCGATGTTCAGTTCCCCTGGTTGGTGGGTTGTCACTCAAAAGGAGTTGGATGATCTGCTGGCAGCCGACAGATTTCGCGTGCTTGGCCTGGTTCACCCGGAGGAGACCGATACTGCGGAAGGCTACGTGAAAATGCTGGCCGAGGAGATTCGCCCGAAAGCCAGATATGGCATAGGGGTGGGATTCAGCGCCGAAATACGCTTCGCAAATCAGTCCGCAGAGAGAGTTATGGCTGAGATGAAAACATGCGCCGACCTCACTGCAAAATATAACATTCCGGCGTTTCTCGGCTGGGTGAGTTGGTGGAGCGGGACGCCGGTTGGAGTGCCTGACGGCGAGGGCGGAAAATTCAGCGATATCAAATACCAGCAAATCTGCTACGCCCCCAAAACCGAGCTGCCGGAAGACGATGCCCTGAAAGCGCTTCTTGGTGATCGTTATGACAACCGTTATTGCCTCAGTGTGCCGAATCAGTGGTCTAGTACGCCGTGGCTGACGATGAATAGCGCTGTGCTGAATCAGTATCGCTACAAACGCCTGGACGAGGCGGTCGCGATGCTGAAAACGCTCAATGGCGGTGATTTGAGTTGGATTGAGGCATTTTATCTGGAAAACGAGCCGCGTTATTGGGATACGCTGTGTGACGACGGCAACCCGAAGCGTGAACTAGGCGAGTTGTGGGCGGATTTCAACCCGCTGGCGGTGGATGCTGCCAAAAAAGATGGCGTTGACTTGAACCCGGCGGATGGTCTTTCAACGGAAGAATTAACCTGGTTGTTTAGAAATGTGGGCGTTTATAATCAGGAATGCGTCGATGCTGTGAACGGTTCGATGGGCAAACACGGGGTCAAAAAGCCCGTCTATACCCATTCTTTGCAGCATAAGTTTATGTTTCCAGGTGATAAGATCGGCCATCCGGCCTCCGAGTGGGCCTATGCCGACAGGGCGAGGACAGGTTTGGAGGGCTTGTGGTCACACCCGTCGGACTTTGCACGCGTGCGCGAATGGGGGCGTTGGGCGAATATAAATCGCGAGGAAAACGACGGCCATCATACCGATGTGCATCTTTGGGACCTGCGAGTATGCTATATGATGGGAGGCGATCTCTACAACAGCTACAACTGGTATAGCATAGGGGCGCAGCGTGTGATCGACTATATCAATGAGTTTATCACAGAGCTTCCGATCGTGACCCTGCCTCCTGCCGAATCCAAGATAGCTAATGGGGAAGTCACGATTAAGATGCCGATGAAGCTTCAGGCATTCGATCGGCTGACTCTGCCAATACGGACAGCGTCAAGCGGTACGGCGAATCTGCGAATTGTGGATACTGAGACCGGCTTTCTTGCATCGTCGAGTACAGCTGTCAGCGTTGGTTCCAATAATATCGTCTTCGATTTTCCAACTCCGGTGGAATTGCCGCACTCTCGTTCCGCAGCTCTCAAGCTGCGGATTGTCGGCTCGAAAGGTCGCGAGGTAGCGTATGTGATGTCATCAGCAGCCGATTCGCACTACGGAATAAAACTCTCACTGGATTTGCGCCAGCAACGTGCCTTGAGCCTTGCCGCGATAGCCCATGCGGAATCCAACCGCCCCACATCTCCCCAACCAGCAGATTAGCGCCAAATCCCCAATCAAACGCCAAACCCCCAAACTAGCGCCAAACCCCCAAACCCGTCATTTCATACGACAATTTCGAGCGCCCTCCCCGTCATTTCGAGCGCCCCTCCCCGTCATTTCGAGCACCCCTCCCCGCCATTTCGAGCACAGCGAGAAATCTGCTTTTTCTGGGTCCGATATCCGACGTTCGACGTCCGATCAAGCCTTCTTAGACTCCCGATTTTACGATGCCATATCGTTATTTCTGGTTTTCGCTCTTTTCGCGTTTTCGCGTTTGATTTCCCCGCCATTTCGAGCGCCCTCCCCGTCATTTCGAGCACCCCTCCCGTCATTTCGAGCGCCCCTCCCCGTCATTTCGAGCGCAGCGAGAAATCTGCTTTTCCGCTTTTCCGCGAGGTCGCAGGATCGCTTCGACGACTGCACTTCGGCTTGAATGGGGGGTTCGGTGTCTGCTATAATGGCTGGGTGAAACTACTAAATTTATGCAAATCTAAGATACACCGGGCTACGGTCACTAGCTGCGACATCGACTACGTCGGCAGCGTTACTGTCGACTCCACACTGATGGACGCCGCGGGGATCGTTGATGGCGAATTGGTGCATGTCTGGAACGTCACTAACGGCGAGAGGCTGGAGACCTACGCTATTCCCGGAGAGCCAGGCAGTGGAGTTATCTGCCTGAATGGGGCGGCCGCGCGTAAATGCAGCGTGGGAGATAAGGTCATTTTGACGACGTTCTGTATGACTGATGAGCCTATAGAGCGCAAAGTCGTGCTCGTTGACGACAACAACCGCATCACCAGTTGCATCTGATCCTATGCAGGTTTGAGATCGTTGGAAGCCGCACGGTGCCTCCGCTGATCGCCTCATTATCACAGAAATCCGGAGATTATAATGTCACAGCTCAGAGAATTGCCCGCTATTTTTCAAGAGAAAGTGGTGGTCTTCGACGGCGCAATGGGGTCGCTGTTGCACGAGCGCGGGGCCAACACCAACAGGCCGTTTGAAGAGCTTAATGTCCTCTCCCCTCACTTGGTCTGCCAGATTCATGCTGAGTATATCCAGGCCGGGGCGAATGCTATTGAGACCAACACGTTCGCTGCAAACAAATTCAGCTTGAGCAGATTTGGCCTGCAAGATAAGGTCTATGATCTTAATGTTGCGGGAGCGAGGCTGGCTAAAAGCGTCGGCGGGCCGAATATCGTGGTTGCCGGCTCTATCGGGCCGTTGGGGGTTCGGTTGGAGCCTATCGGGGTCGTCAGCGCAGAAGAGGTCAAAGCTGCGACGTGTGAACAAATACGCGGATTGGTTGACGGCGGCGTCGATGTTATATTGATCGAGACGCAGAGCGACCTTGATGTCGTATGCGCGATGCTGGATGCGGCGTTTGAGTGCTGCGATTTGCCGGTAATGTGTCAGTTCACAGTCGGTGCTGATCTTGTTACTTCAAGCGGGGACACACTTGATGACATCGTCCTGCGCTTATCGGATTACCCGATTAGTTCTCTTGGGGTAAACTGCAGCGTCGGGCCGGAAGGCACATTGAGGGCGGTGCAGACTCTGGCGGAAATTAGCAAATTGCCTATTTCGGCACAGCCAAATTCCGGATTTCCTACCAATATAAATGGCCGTACGCTGTATATCTCCGGCGCAGGGTATTTTGGCGAGCGCGGGGCTGAGATAGTGAGGGCTGGGGCGAGTATCATCGGCGGATGCTGCGGCACGACTCCGGCACATATCGAGGCTCTGGCTTCGAGTGTGGCAGGCTTGACCAAGCCGGTTCGCGTCGTTGTAAAAGAGCCTCGCAAGCGAGAAGTGACGGCTCCGGATATCTGCTCAAAAAGTCCGCTGCTTGGCAAGATGGATGGCTCGTTTGTAACAGTCGAGGTCACCCCGCCGAAGGACACAAATTATCAAGCTATGGTCGAGAAACTGCGGCCTTTGGTGGATGCGGGGATATCGGCGATAGATGTGACTGATAACCCTATGGCTTCTATGCACATGAGCGCAATTGCGTTCGCCCATCTTGTCAAAGAAGAGCTCGGAATCGCCACTATATTGCATCTGACATGCAGGGACCTGAACATACTCGGTATGCATTCGGCTCTGTTGGGAGCATCCGCGCTGGGAATCGACGGGATATTGGCGCTTACGGGCGATCCGGCGAGCGTGGGGGATTTTCCGGGTGCGACGAGCGTATTTGACGTGACTTCAGATGGGCTGGCGAAGATTATCAACTCCCTTAACTGCGGGGTCGATTATGTGGGCAAGGAGATCGGCCAGCGAACGAACTTTGCGATTGCGACGGCTTTTAATCCATTTGCAGATGATATGGAAAAGGAGCTCGGCAGGCTGGCGAAAAAGCGCGATGCGGGCGCGGATTTTTTGATGACTCAGCCTGTTTTCGACATCGCAGCGTTGAAATCCTCAGCTCAAATGTTGGCAAACGATTGGAACCCGCCGCTGCTGGTTGGAGTGTTGCCTTTGAGAAGCTCCCGACACGCCGAGTTTTTGCATAATGAGATACCAGGTATGAGCGTGCCCGACCATATTCGACAGCGGCTTGCCGAGGTTGATGCGGAGACGGCTAAGGCGATTGGGATTGAATATGCCCGTGAGATATACCAGGCGGCGCGTGAGAGCTTCGGGGGCGTATACTTTATGCCGCCGTTCAATAATTATGAAGTGATCCGAGAAGTGATGCTGGGTTAATTTAGGCGGGAGGCCGTTATGCGCACCGTTTCTTTGAGCGTTTTATTTGCTATCTTGCTGGCGACGACGGTCTTGGGAGCGGCGCCCGTTATTGATGATCTCACCAGAACCACACTCGACCCAGCGTGGCAGATTCATTGCACGGATGATACAAGGGTGTCACCTACTGGCGACGGCGTCGTGCTTCGATCCCGACTCAACGATTTTTGCTACATCAGCCGCTTAATAGATAAGGACATGGTCACCGTCAGCGCACGCATTTTGCCATCCCGGCCGGCTGGAGCCACCTGGGCCACCTCAATCTTCGTATTCTGGAACGACGGAAACTGGTGTCAGTTGGGATTGGTCGACTTCACCGGGACTATCGGGCGATTTTATGTAGAAGAAGCAGTGCAGGGTGAGCCGCGGTCGAACCACATCGCGCGAATCGACTCCAGCCGGCCATGTTACCTGCGCATTCAACTCGGAAAAAATTGCATTCGATACTTCTGCAGCGAGAGCGGGAAGAGATGGACACTGCTGAGGGTGATCGAAAGGCCCGAATCCTTCTCTGGCGCGCCGGTTATGGTAGCGCTCGGTAAGGGGCACGGGCTTGGAAAGGCTCCTTATAATAAACCCGGCCTGGCGAACAATTACTCCGATCCCGGGCAGATTGTAACCTCCAAAGTCTCGCATTTCAGCATCGAAGATACCCCTGCGGCAAGCCAGGTTATGAGCAAATCTGAGCGAATGGCTCTGCTCGAACACGGCCCGGATCCGATCGCTAAAATTGTATTTGCAGATGATGCTGATCCGACCTATGAACAGATTGCGAAGTACTATCCTGAGATGCAGTTTCCGAGGGAATCGGTCGGGGTGCCGGAGTTGGCTGGAGAGATTTCGATCGATCACCTCGGCAGGCTTGAGAACAACTACGATGAACCGCAGATTGCGTGGTGGTCACTCGGTGAGGGCAAGCCGGTGTTTGGGGATGATCTGGCTATACAGCGTCGGCTGCTGGAGGGTCGGTTGCCGGTGCTTCAGCTTACCACCGTTCGGGATGATGTGAGCTACGAGCAGACGGTTTCCGGCTGGTCGGAGTCGATGAGCGCGGATAAGCCACTGTTCGCGTATATCAGGCTGCGGATTCGGCCGATGAACGCATCTAAGAGCAAAGTACCTCAGACGGTGTTTTTGGAGACGCCTGATCCTGTATTGAGGATGGGGTTTGAGGCGAAGCCTGATCGATATGGCGCGGAAGTATTCGTACGTATGCCGTGGCCGGATGCGAGCAAAGCTGAGTCTATTGACGCGACGGAGTTTAATGAAAAACTGCGGGATTCGGCAGGCTGTTGGCGAAATGAGATCGAAAAGGCAGCTCGGTTTGAGATTCCTGAAAAGAGAGTGAATGACGCTTACCGTGCGTGGATCGGCTATTCGCGGTTGCTGGTGGACAAGGTGGATGGGGTTTACCAGCCACACGACGGCGCTGGATTTTACGAAAAGAACTACGGCTACAGTGTGCTTCTGCACTGCATCGCTCTGGATCAGTATGGCATGCACGAGGTCGCTGAGCGTTATATCGATTCGGTGCTGCATTTCCAACAACCTGACGGGCTTTATACTCAAAACTACGGCTTGTCCGATCAGGGTATGCTGCTGGCTGCGATTGCTGAGCATTATAATCTGACCGGGGATAAAGAATGGCTGAAACGGGTCTCTGGCAGGCTGATTTTAGCCGGAAACTGGTTGATCGAGCAGCGGAAATCTGCGCCGAAATCAGGGGTGACTAAGGGGCTGATTCAATTCCGGCCATACTGCGACTATACGGAGCCGGAGTATAACTATACCGGAGACGCGTGCTGTTGCGTGGGGATGGAGAAGGCTGCGGCTGCGCTGAGGTCAATCGGTATGACAACAGAAGCAAATCGTCTGGCGGAAGAGGCGAAGAAATATAGAACAGATATCCTTGCCTCGATGAATGCCGCCGCTATCCGCAGAGATGGCCGAACCATGCTGCCCATAGTTCCGGATACCCACAGGATGCTGAAGGCCGTGAATTATACCGCACGGGATTACTATAGCCTGATAAGCGGCTGCCTGCTGGACAGCGGCTTTTTGAGTGTATTTGATAAACGGACCTATTGGATAACTGATCTGCTGGAGAACAGTGACGGGCTACTTGGTGGGTTGTGCAGATGGGAGACAGATGGGGTCGATCACGCCTACGCCCTGGGCTATCTGTTGACCGAACTACAGAGGGGCAACCCAAGAAAAGTACTGATGGGGTTTTATGGATACCTTGCCTACGGGATGACGCGGGATACCTACTCCGGGGTCGAGTGTACTTCTATTGTGACCGGCACCAACTATTGGACCCTGCCGCATCTGTATTCATGCACGCAACAGTTGAGGTTGCTGCGGAATATGATCCTGCGTGAGGATAACGGTTCGTTGCGGATAGGGGATGCAATTCCGCGAAGTTGGCTGGAGGATGGAAAGAAACTGGTTGTAAGGCAGGCTCCGACACAGTTCGGGGATGTGTCTACGAAGGTCATCTCTCAAGCGAAGTCAGGCACGATCACAGTGGAGTTTTCACCTCCCACCCGGCTGGCTCCAAGGTCTATTACACTCAGGCTGCGGCATCCTGGCAATAAAGCTATCACATCGGTAAGGGTCGATGGGCGATTGTGGGATAAGTTTGACAGGGATAGCGTTGATCTAAGTGGGATTGACCGGCGGGTTAGGGTGGTAGTTAGTTATTGAATGGGAAGGGAAAAACGCGAAAACGCGAAATGGGCGAAAGCCAGAAATAACGGGATAGTTTGGGAAAATCGTTTAGTGGCTGTGGCTCTGTCCCGGCCTAGGGCATTTCTCGAGGGGATTGTCCGAGACGGAGATCGGACACTACGTTATTGTTGAGAGCCTGTTGAGTTTTAGAAACACGAAATGGGCGAAAGCCGGTAATAAAGCAGGTAATGGCTGTGCGTCTTTCACTTCCTGAAGGAACTGTCCGAGACGGAGATCGGACACTACGTTATTGTTGAAAGCCTGTGGAGTGTCAGGGCGATTCTCTTTCGTCTTACACGCCTCTGTTTGCTATGATGGCTGCGCCCAGGGCGCCTACTATTTGGGGTTCTTCGGGTAACAAGAGGGTCGATTGCAGCCTTTCCTCAATAGCAGCAACTACGCCGGAGTTTTTGGCGACTCCTCCTGTCATTACGAATGGCCCTTCCGCACGTAGTCTGGCTACCATCGCAAATATCCTCTCGGCGACGGAGCGATGCAACCCGCGTATAATATCTTCTTTTGCTACCCCCTGCGCTACCAACGCCACGACTTCGGATTCGGCGAAGACTGTGCAGGTGCTCGATATGCGGACTTCCTGCTTTGATAGTGCCGATAGCCTGCCCAGAGAGTGCAAATCCGTGTCCAGTGACCTCGCCATTACCTCTAGAAATCTTCCTGTCCCGGCTGCGCACTTGTCGTTCATCGCGAAGTCGTCGACGCGACCGTCCTCGGAGAGCCGGATGACCTTGCTATCCTGGCCGCCGATGTCGATCACGGTTCGGGCCTGTGGGAAGAGCCACCGCGCACCTGCGGCGTGACATGTGATCTCGGTGACAGTCTTGTCCGCGAAGTCGATGCTGCCTCTGCCGTAACCTGTGGCTACCACGCAGGTTATGGCCTGCTCAGATAGCCCGGCGGATTTCAGCGCCTGGTCGTATGCATCTCTTGCGGCTTTTACGCTGCTGGATAGCGTCGGCACGATAGAGTAAGTTAATATGCTTTGATCGGCAAGGATCACCGCATCTGTGGAAAGGGATCCGATGTCTATGCCTGCTGATATTGTCTGGTAATTATTAGTGTTCACATGAGATGTTTATATATCGGGCAGGTTGCGTCCTGCTTGTGGTGATTAAGAGAGGATAAAAATACATCGGGCGGCTTCGAATACACCGAAGCCGCCCGACTATAGCTCATCCCTGCCAAGTACCTCCCTTCCAGACACCGGCAGGCGGATATTGCGTGCCATCAGACCTTCGGCAGCCCGGCCAGCTCTCATCTCCGAACCTCAAAGACCCATCAAGCGGATCATGAGTTGCTATCTCCGGAGTAAAATAATATAGAGCCCCGTAGGCTTTGCGTCTCCCGATCACCCGGGATTTGCCCTTATCGGTGTCTTATATTTTTACTGCTCGGCGCGGCTTTCCACCACACAATGTTCAGGATTCAATTCTCCAGCGGAGAACTCAATACTACTCGCTATCTAGCTTCCAGCGTCGCCGGTGCAGAGAAAAAGCAAAATATTCACTTGTTCAATATGCTGTTTGTCCGTTACATAGAGATTATGCCCTCAGATCACACAAGAGGTTGCTTCGAGAATTACCGGTATTTGGTGCCAGGATAATGAGAACCACAGCCGATTTATCGTCGTCTATATAATATGTGACAATAACAGAAGGTTCGGACGGCGTGGACGTCGAAGAACTTTTGAGGGGCGAGAGACGACGAATACTATGAGTTACCAAAGGCTAATCGCGGCTTTGGTATTTTTAGCCGCGTGTATTGTACCTTGCTGTGCTGAGAAGACTATCCCGGCAGCGCTAAGTGTATCGGATGCGATCAACATCGCATTGGACGTGAATCCGAGCCTTAAGCAAGCCGAAGAATCTGAGAGAGCTTCACAGTCGAAGCTCAAAATTGCCGGATACGTCACTTCTCTAAACTTGGGCACCAGCACTAATCTTCAGACAGCGCGCAGTAATTCGGATCTGTCGAGCCTGGTGTCGACGGACTTGAGTTATGAAAATCCGCTCGGAACTCAAGCGTCACTGCTGCTTTCTCCATTTGCAACTGGCAATAAATCCGGCGCACTCGGCGCTACTATTGCGCAACCGCTGAACAAAGGCCGAGGATTGCTCTCCAGAAAAGGCCTCGCCATCCAAAGCGCCCAGTCTGATACTACCATACAAAATAAGCAATTATATCTGTCTCGACAAGCCACCGTGCAGGGCGTTATTGAGGCATATTATCAGGCGGTGCTTGCCAGAGAAGAAGTGAAAGTGCGAGAGCAAGCGGTGCAGTTTGCCGAAGAGGCGGCTGAGGGCTGGCGCAAAAGAGAGGAAATGGGCAGCGCCGCCGGCATCGACGTCACTCGTTCTGAGATTCAGGTATCCCAAACCCAAAACGCCCTCAACTCCCAGCAGCGCCGGGCGCGCAACGCTTTAGACCAGTTGATGATAGCAATCGGGGCAGGCATCGGTGAGACCCCGGAGCTAATCGACAGCGTGCCGCAAAAGGATGTCGAGATTCCGCCGTTGTCCGATGCCATTAACACTGCGCTGAGCAACCGCGCCGAGTTGGTGATTTATGACCAGAGATTAGAAGAACAGACTCGGCAACTGGCCCATACGAAAGATCAACTGCGGCCGAGATTCGACGCTGTGGCGAGCTTTAATGGATTGAATCGCTCTACGGGATTTATCGGTCGTTCACTCTTTGGGGATGGGTTGTTTGCCGCTGGCCTGGAGTATAGCGTGCCGTTGGATCAACGCGCTCTGAAAGAGAACCAGGACATAGCCTCGCGACAGTTGGATGTTCTGCGAAACCTGCGACTTTTTCAGATGGATCAGATAACAGAGCAGGTCCGGGCGTCGTATCGTAGAGTAGAGAGCGCTAAATCTTCTTTGGAGATATTGGGAAAAAATAAGACAGTAGCCGAGGAGAACCTGCGAATCGCTAACAGGATGATGGAAGAAGGCGAGGGTTCCAGCCGAGACGTACTGGACGCGCAGCAGGCGCTTACCCAGGCCGACAGCAGCCTGCTCTCGGCGAAAACAGATCTATACCTCGCAGCAATCGACCTGAACAGGGTGATTGGCGAAGACATAACACAGTTGGAGTTCAAATGAAACGTCAGATAAAACTTTGGGGATCGCGGTCTATGATGGTGGTGCTGCTGGCGGTGGCAGTGCAACATTGGGGAATACCAATGTATTCCAAATACTTCAAGCCCAAAAAGACCGTGGTGTATATTCCGCAAGGTAAAGTAAAATACGGCGACTTTACGGTCAGTTTCCACGAGATAGGCGCTTTGGCAGCGGAAAGCTCGGTGCCGGTGTTTGGTGAGGATAATGGAAAGCTGATCTATCTTGTTGCCGAGGGCACCATCGTCAAGGTTGGAGACGTGATCGCCGAACTGGATCGCAGTGATCTCGACAGGGAGGTTCGTAACCAGAAATTAACCGTCAACAACGCTGAGGCTGAGGTCGCGCGGGTCGAGGAAGAGTATCGGATGCTGGTGGCCAGCAATCAGACTCACTACGACAAGCAGAAAGCCGACTACGACTTCACTGTAAACGAGTTAGAGATGGCGAAAAAGACGCTGGAAAAGAAGAAGCGTCTGGCCGATGAGAAGCTGGTTCCAAGGGATCAGGTCGAACAGGCCGAGCTTGCAGTGCGTTCTAAAGAGCTTGCTGAAATGAAAGGCAAGAAAGATCTTGAACTGCAGGAAGCGGATAATCAGTCCAAAGAAAATCAGAAAAAAGCTGACCTGCGGAAGGTAAAGTTTGCTCTGGACACCCAGCAACGATCACTGGAGGAGTCGATGACGCGAATGAGCGGAGGAACTATAAAGGCTCCGGCGCCGGGGATGGTTGTGATATCTAAGACGTGGTCAGGGCCGGGAGAGTTCAGGAAGATTCAGGAAGGTGACACGATTCGTATGCGTCAGTCGATTTGTCTGCTGCCGGATCTTTCCAAAATGCTGGTGCGAGTAAACGTTGGCGAATCCGACGCACCGAGGATAACAATGGGGATGCCGGTTGTGGTCAAAATGGAGGCCATACCGGGCAAGACATTTCACGGCACGGTTTCGAGCATATCCAGTTTGGCAACTGAGGGCAACCCTATGGAAACCGGGTCGACGCCCGGTCGCAAGAACTTCGAAGTATCGGTGGCGCTTAAGGAATCCGACCCTAAGACTATTAAGCCCGGAATGACTGCCGACGCCGAGTTCATTTGCGATGCGGTAAAAAATGTCCTGTATGTGCCGCTGGAGGCAGTGGTAGAAAAGGACGGCAAAACCCAGGTGTTTGTAAAGACGGCCAAAGGCTTCGAGCGACGGACGATCGACACCGGACTGAGCAACGATAGTTTCGTCATCGTGAAAAAGGGTCTCGATAAGAATACTGTAATAGCCCTGCGGGATCCAACACGCGCGATGGATCACCAGGAAGCCGGCAGCAACGCCCCAGGCTCGTCATCTCAGGCAGATAAGGACAAAAAACAACCCTCGCCGCTTCCTGAAATGCCGAATTCGGGAGCAGCGAAGAAATAATGGGCATCCTTGATGCGATTCAAACCGGACTTACTGAGCTTCTATCGCACAAAATGCGCTCAATGCTCACGATGCTGGGTGTGATCTTCGGCGTGGCCGCAGTTATTGCGATGGTCTCCATCGGCGAAGGCGCCAAACAGGAGGCGCTGGATCAAATCAAGCAGATGGGCATCGACGTCCTCCACATTAAACGCGCCTCAATCACTGGGGAGTTGGCTAATCGAGCGGAGGAGCGTTCCCCGTTCGGGCTGAAGGCCAGCGATGCCAGAATCATCACAGAGGTCTGCACATTTGCCAAACGTGTCGTGCCTACCAGGGAAGTATTTGCTGATGTCAAGGTCGGTGAAAAGCCCGTTTCGGTTAAAATAGTCGGCACTACTCCGGGATATCTGACTGTGAGCAAGTCCGAACTCGAATCCGGTCGGTTCTTGAGGGATAAGGACATCGAGGAGCATCTGCCGGTCTGTGTGCTTGGAGCAGCGGCTAAACGTGAACTTTTTGGGTTTAGCGACCCATTAGGCCAGATGGTGAAGGCAAATAATCGCCTGTTCCGGGTGGTTGGGCTGATGAAGCCAAAGGAAGTCGGCGCCGCGAAGGCCTTTTCCACGATGAGAGACCTCAACTCAGATATTTATATTCCCGTAAACGTCTCGGTGACTGACTTCAACATAGCCTCCCAGCAGGCGGTGCCTTCGGATATAATTATGCTTCAGCGCATAGCACAGAAATTGATGAGCAAACAAAGCCCGGATAATGCGTCGCTCAGCGAGATAATTGTGCAGCTCGACAGCGAGGACGCAACAGGGCCTGCGGCGTCGGTTATACGTTCCATTCTGAATCGTACTCATCGGGGGATTCGGGATTATGAGATTATAATTCCTGCGGAGTTGTTGAAGCAGAGCCAGGCTACACAACGGATATTCAACATTGTTATGGCGGCTATTGCGGGTATTTCGCTGTTGGTGGGCGGCATCGGCATTATGAACATTATGCTGGCCACGGTAACCCAGCGCACTCGTGAGATCGGGGTGCGGCGATGTATTGGTGCGACTCGATGGGACATCGTGAGGCAGTTTATGCTGGAGGCGCTGGTTATTACGTGTATGGGCGGGTTAATTGGAGTGGTGGCCGGCGTAGGCGGAGCTAAACTGATATCGGATTTTGCAGGTTGGCGAACGATGGTTTCTATGCAGGCTGTTATAGTCTCTTTCAGCGTGTCGGCGCTGGTCGGCGTGGTGTTCGGTATGTATCCTGCGGTGCGCGCGGCTATGGTTGACCCCATCGAAGCGTTGCGTTACGGATAGGTAGAATAAATATATGGCGCTTATCGAAGCTCAAAATTTGCAGAAGACTTATCGAATCGGGACGGTGGAGGTTCCGGCGCTTAAAGGCGTGTCGTTTAAGATTGAATACGGTGAGTTCGTGGCGATAATGGGGCCGTCGGGGTCGGGGAAGTCGACTTTGATGAACCTGATCGGGTGTCTGGACAGGCCGACCGGCGGCAAATATATACTCGACGGCACGGATGCGAGCAAATTGTCAGATGCAGCGAGAGCCGAGGTGCGCAATCGCAAGATCGGCTTTGTGTTTCAGAGCTTCAATTTACTGCCGAAGATGTCAGCGTTTAAGAACGCGATGCTGCCTATGATGTATTCGACTATTAGGCGCGATCCTAAAAAAGTGCGGGAGGCGCTGCAGTCTGTTGGCCTGGGGCATCGGTTGCATCATACCCCGATGCAGATGTCCGGCGGAGAGCAGCAGCGAGTGGCGGTGGCGCGTGCGCTGGTAAATGATCCCCCGGTTATATTCGGCGATGAGCCTACGGGTAACCTCGACACTGCCACAGGGGTCGAGATTATGGCGATATTCCAAAAATTGAATAATGAGGGTAAGACCGTGGTGATCGTCACCCATGAGCCGGATATCGCACAGCACGCCAGGCGTATCCTGCGATTCCGCGATGGTTTGCTGGAGTCTGATGAAGATGTGGAAGAGCAGTTGATCGCGGTGCCGAGTCCGAGGGAGTAATCGCCACCCATCATAGTGTAGGGGCCGGGCCTCTGTCCCGGCCCGTTTGCACATTGAGGGGGAATTGGCCGAGGCGGAGATCGGCCATTACGGTGGTTTTGGGAGACAGTGAGGTTTGAGTCGGCGGAGATCGCTGCCCATCATAGACGGCATTTTGCAACCGATAACCGTTAACTGTCAACCGTCAACTTAAGAGACAAAATGGAGGTTGGGATGAGGGTTTTTATTGAGAACGATCCTTATATAGCAGGCGAGGATAGAGATTGGATACGGCGGGGTATTTGGCCTTGTAGTTGGGTCTCGTGCAAAGATGCCGGGGAACCGCCGTTTGTTACCGCATATAGAAAGCGTTTTTCCGTTGATAAAGACTGCGTTATTCGTGCGCACGTCAGCGCAGATGAGCGGTATGAGCTTTATCTGGACGGTCGTCGGATAGGGCGCGGCCCCGAGCGCAGCGATAAGACCAATTGGCGATATGAGACCTATGACATCCCCGTCTCTAAAGGCGACCATATTATAGTGGCTCGCGTGTGGGCGCTTGGCCGAAAGGCTCCGTTTGCGCAGATGACGGTTTATCCGGGGTTTATATTCTCCCCTGAAGGTGAGTATATACAACTGCTAGGCACGGGTGTGGCGGAATGGGAGGCGAAGAGACTTGATGGTTATGAGTATGTTGATCCGTCTCCGGCATGGGGATCGGGCTGGAACCTGATAGTCGATGCAGAGAAGTTCGGTTGGGGGTTTGAGAAAGGCGAAGGAGACGGATGGGCGCCGGTAAAAGTTGAGGATCCAGGCGCAAATGGCTTCATTCGCAACGAATACCCCACCCTGCATCTTATGAAGCCCGCAATTCTGCCGCCTATGATAGAAAAGTATATATTCGCGGGGGAAGTTCGATTCGTCTCTGAGACCCCAGGGCCGTGGGTCGATTTGAAGGATAATATCACCTCTGAACTGGACTGCTGGAACCTTATCCAGGGCAAGGGAAAAATTACGGTCCCGGCCAATACCAACCGGCGTGTGATAATCGACCTGCAGGAGTATTATTGCTGCTACCCTGAAATCGTCACATCCGGCGGCAAAGGCAGCACAGTGCAGGTCAACTGGGCGGAGTCTTTGTATACGAGCCGGGAGGGCTATGGCGTCAAAGAGAATAGGGATGAGCTGGACGGCAAGGAGTTTTGGTCGGTCGGGGATACATTTAAGCCCGACGGCGGGAAGAATCGTGCGTTTGGGCCGTTCTGGTGGCAGGCTGGTCGATATATCGAACTGATTGTAAATACCCAGGCAGAGCCGCTTACCATAGAGAGCTTCACGTTGCAGGAGACGCGCTATCCTCTGGAGATGGAAAGCAAATTCGAGTGCAGTGACCCCAGGCTGGCCGAGGTGACTCCCATTATGCTGCGTGCGCTGCAGATGTGCTCGCATGAGACCTATATGGACTGTCCGTATTATGAGCAACTTCAGTACTCGGGAGATACACGACTGGAGTGCCTGGCCACATACGCGATCAGCCGCGACGATCGACTGGCAAGGCAGGCTCTGAGTATTTTCGACAGTTCACGACACATCTCCGGCATAGCAGAGTCGAGGTATCCCTGCCACGTCACTCAGGTCATACCGGCGTTCGCGTTGTGGTGGATCGGGATGGTGCGGGATTATTCGCTGTGGCGTGAGGATGTTGCGTTTGCCAGAGGTCTGATGCCGGGTGTGCGAGCTATTCTCGACTTCTACTTGTCGTTTGAAAACAGCGACGGGCTTATCGAGGCCCCTAACGGCTGGAACTTCGTCGATTGGGTTCCGTCGTGGCCGTGGGGGATGCCTGTCGATGCGGATCAGGGAGTCAGCGGGATTATTAACTGGCAGTTTATTTATGGCCTGAGCCTGGCGAAGTCGCTTGAAGAGAGCATCGGCCGAAAGGGTATGTCGGAGCAATGGGCTGGTGAGTTGAGCCGGTTTGCATCGCGAGCTTTCGAATCGTTCTGGGATGAAAAGCGTGGGCTGCTGGCCGACGACCTGAAACACACCAGCTTCTCCGAGCACACACAGTGCCTGGCGCTGCTAAGCGGGGCGCTGGATGGCGGGGAGCTTGCAGGGTACAGGGATCGCATAGTGCAAGGGCTGTTAAACGATCCTGACCTGCATCGAACTACTATCTCCTACTCACACTATCTCTTTGAGACCTACAGGCTGCTTGGTCGGATCGATAAAATGATAGATCGAATGGATCTGTGGTTTAGTCTGAAGGGTCTTGGACTGAAGACGGCGATTGAAATGCCGGAGCCGAGTCGGTCCGACTGTCACGGGTGGGCTGCTCATCCAATCTACCATTATTTCGCGACGATTCTGGGCATAAGGCCGGCGTCGACAGGGTTTGGCAAGGTCGAAATCGAGCCTAACTTAGGCCCGCTATCGAACGCCAGAGGCGCTATGGTGCATCCGAAAGGGGAGATCGAGGTGGACTTGCGGGTGCAGGATGGTGTATACAGCGGCTTCGTGACATTGCCGGATGGGGTGACTGGCACGTTCAAGCAAGGCTCCCGGGCCATAAACCTCAAGCCAGGCAGGCAACAGGTATAATCCGATAATAAGTCGCGGCAAAGCAGGTGGTATGGTCAGGTTACCACCTGCTTGGGGCAATAGAGGACGGCTATGCTGCCAGATCGGCGCCGTCCCATAGGCAGGTTCGGTATACCCGCGAGCTTGTTATGTAAAACACCTGTTGGATAAGGCCTGTTATGAGTCTTTGGCCGAGCGTTGTTCTTCTATTTCCAGATATTCTTCGTAGTTGACCTCAAACTCATCAGCACAATCCGCGCTGCAAAAGTAGAATGTCTGCCCTTCCATTTCCTGTTTGAAAGGCGTCTCTTTGCTGACGTAGTTACCGCATACCGGATCTCTTGGCATGGCTGACCTCCGAACTGGTATCGTTATATGTACATACCAGCTTCAGGCGACAGGCAAACCAGCCCGGCTTAATTGGCTGCTTGTGCGGGGCAGAGTGATTTATGAAGAGCGGTGGTTTGGCCGTTTATCTGCTCGCCGACCAGCGCTATCTGCCGGAGCCTCGCGATCTCCTCTTGCACGTTAATTTCATCTATTTGGTGGTTGTCGAGAGCCTGGATAATGCGCTCGGCGACGCGGATGGCGCCCAGCACCAGCAGTTCGTTTGAATAATCGACATACACGTGGAATCGCCCTTTGGGATCGACACGCCAATTCCACTGGGTCTCTCCTCTTAAACAGCCGCAGCCGTGCACCTGGCCTTGAAGTTCGATAATAAGGTGTTCGAAGAGATGGGGTATCTCGGTCGATCTGCATTCCTGCCTGAATGTGAAGCCCTTGTCGTTGTCACAGCGGTGGGTGGAAAGGTGGGGAAACAGCTTGAACAGCAGTTTCGGGATATGCGGTGCGTGCTTTGTGGAATAACAATTGGGATCAGGCATCTCTACGACGAGTTTTACCCGATTTCCGTTATAGAACAGGATCTCAACTACTTTCAACTCCGCCACTCCTGTCGAGACTCGCCCATTGCCATCGATTGCCTACCACATTTCCTGACACAAAAAGATGCGAGAAGATTGCATATGGAATCGACGCGCAGGCGCATTATTAACCTAATAATATCACCGTAACACCGACATGTAAATAGGCGGACGCTATTTTGTCGCTATTGTTTACCAGGCAGCCATAAGCTCAGCAGTTGTTTTGCAAATAGGTCGCTGCATACGGGACCTGTTTGTGGCGAGCAGGCGTAATTATGGACGGAAATACGGATACGGCGCAAGATAACCAGGCATCCGCGGCACGGAATATTGGAACCTGAGCAGCCGTTCCTGATCAGCAGATAACCATCCGGGAGGCGGTGGCGGTTGTGTAAATCGCCCATATCCATACGGTGTGCCTATGTTCAGCGCAGGCCACCATCCGCCCGCATAACCAAGCGGGAAGTAACCACCGTATGGCTCAGGAGGCGGAGCAACGACTGTCTGTTCCGGCACAGTGAAATTGTTATTGACTACCACAGGAGGAGCAGCCGCGGTCGCAGTGGGTTTCTCCATTACCGGCCCCCTCCCAGTCAACTGATTCGGAGTTGGTTGCACCGCTGCAGGTGCAGCTTTGCCGGGGCTAATGACGTACCCGCCATCCTCTACACGATACGAAAACCCGACCGCACCACCCAGAGCAGTCAGCGCCTCATCCAGGCTGACACCTTTCAGTTTGAGCTCAGATATTTGCCCCTCCACTCCTGGTTGAATATAATATTTCAACCTCTGACCTGCAAACAGCGTATCTATGGCCTGTCTTACCGACACGTTTTTTAGATCGATATTGATAGACGACGATGCGGGGTTTGATGAGTCCGCATACGCAACCACACACCCCACAAGCATCGCGATAACCATCAGGGCTACCAAAGCAGATGATCTCATCTAATTCGCCCCCTTTGCGTGATAGGCCGGGCTCTTGCCGACCCACACGGATAGTATACCCAGCGTGAAGGTTAAAGACGGCAATTAGGAGATTGCTTTGTGCGAACCTCCGAAAACACAAAATGGCCGGGACAGAGGCCCGGCCGCTGCTGACACTATGTGTTTTCTATCTCGCATCCTCGCGCACACGCCCTACATCTCCCGCAGCCGCTGGATTCTATCCTCAAGTGGAGGGTGAGTGGAGAACAAATTAGTTAATCCGCCAGCCTTCAGCGGGTTTGTTATGAACAGATGAGCCGTCGCTTTATTCGCTGACGCCAGCGGCTGGGTATTGGCTTCGAGTTTTTGCAGGGCGCTGGCCAACCCTTCCGGATACCGCGTCAGCATCGCCCCGGTCGCATCGGCCAGATATTCTCGTTTTCTTGATATCGCCGCCTGAACCAGCGCAGCCGAGATAGGGGCCAGGATCATCAGCGCCAGCCCGATCAACATCATTATCATCTGAGCCTGGCCGCTGTCCCGGTCGCTTCTGCGGCGACTGCCGCCGAAACGCGCGCTCCACCAAAACCAATCGGCCATCATAGCAATAGCCCCGACCATCACCGCCACCAGCATCATAAACCTGATGTCATAGTTCTTGATATGCGACATCTCATGCGCGACTACGCCTTCCAACTCCTGCCTGTTCATTATCCCGATAAGCCCGGTAGTGGCGCATATAACTGCATGTTCCGGGTCCCTGCCGGTGGCAAACGCGTTGGGGGAGGGGTCGTCAACGACATAGGCCTTCGGGGTTGGCAATCCCGCCGCCAACGCCATCGACTCGACTGAGTTCACAAAATGCGGAAACTCGGCCTTATCCGCCGGCCTCGCAGACATCGAAGCCAGCACAATTTTATCGCTGTAATAAAAGCTGCCCACAGTCATAAACACCGCGACTATTATCGCCAACGGCATCAAAATCGGGTCGTAGTAGGACAGCGCATATCCCAACAGGCAGAAAAATGCGACAAAAAGAAATATCAATATGCGTGATCGCCAGATATTGGCGGATATCTGTTCATACATCGATTATTGGGCCATACCTCTCAAGAATTGAAATCGACCTTGATCGGCTCCCTCGCGATGTCCTCCATCTCGAAGTAGTCTCGCTTACCGAAGCCGAACATCCCCGCAATAATGCTGCCTGGGAACATCTGCGTCAGTGTGTTATAAGTCATCACCTGGTCGTTATAGAACTGCCGAGCATAAGCGATCTTGCTTTCTGTGCCGGAGAGTTCCTCCTGCAGCATCATAAAGTTCTCGTTGGCTTTAAGCTGAGGATACGCCTCCGCCACCGCAAACAGCGTTTTAAGAGCAGAAGTGATTTGATTCTGCGCCTCTGCCTGTTGCGTCACACCCTGCGCGCTCATCATTGCGCTGCGAGCCTCGCTCACCTTCGCAAAGACTTCCTTCTCGTGTGCGGCATAGCCTTTGACCGTCTCCACCAGATTCGGAATCAGATCATATCGCCTTCTAAGCTGAACGTCGATCTGCGACCACGCGTTTTCTATTCTGTTACGCAGGCTGATAAGCTGGTTATACTTAAAAACCACCCACAGCGCAGCCAATACAATAAGCCCAAGTATAATCAGGCCCACAACTGCCAATGCCATTCCCATAGCCCCGCCTCCTGATACTGTTTCCATAACCCCATCAGTCCTTTACAAAAAACTTGATACCTATTCATATTATTGGATATTTACTACGATAGTTCCTTGCTGTCTGCGAAATACGATTTCGAGGTCGATTGGGAAGGAGTTCGGCGGGGCACGAATGAAAGTAGTTGATGTATAGTCTCTCGATTTTTCTTCTCGACTTTCTATAGTCTCGCAAGTTCTGGAGGATGCAGCGGTAATGTTCGCTTATGAAAGATTAACCTTCCTGGCCATCGCCATTTCGTTGATATTGTGTTGTTGCCCGGCAACTCAGGCAGGCAGGGCAGCGATTCTGCGCAGCGGGTTCAGGGGGGAATCTCCCGCGCTGGTCGAGGCTGTAACTGGGCAAATCGCACAAGCAGGATATACCACTCTGTATCTCGATACGGCCGAACTGTGCGACCCCGCCATTCTCAATGCCAGCAGCTTCGATCTCCTTGTCCTCCCCAACGCCGCCAATCTGCCAGTAAAATCCGCCGATTCCATACTCAGCTTTGCCAGGGCTGGTGGAGACATAATAGCCCTGAACGCGCCTCTTTGGCAGAGGATGTTGATAGAAGTCGACGGCAACTGGACCACTCGCGAATACTATCAACGCATAAACGCCGCCAGGGTTCCGGATAACCTCATCCTGGACTTTAGAGATATTAAAGACTGGGTGCGCTCCTCAAACGATATGGATCTGCCCGCCACCTACAATATCTCCGACGGGCCAACCCAGGGTATAAAGGCTCTTCACGCTGCGTTCCCGACTCTCACCGGTTGGGAGACATTCGGCATCAGAAATCTACAAAACCCATTTCCGGACGGCCATACGCTTACGGTGTTTTCGGCTAAAGGCACGGAACAGACCACTCAGCTCGCCGTGGAATGGTGCGAAAAAGACGGCTCGCGATGGATCGCTGTGATTCCGCTCTACCCTGAGTGGCGGCAGTACGCGCTGGCCCCAAGGGATTTTAAATACTGGTCAAGCAACCCAGGCCGAGGGGGCAGGGGAGATTCTTTCAACCCGCAAAACGCTCAGGCGATAACATTCGGCCTTGCTCACAGCCACACAGGCGGAGCAGAGGGCAAACAGGAATACTGGGTAGGGCCGATCGGCACGTCTACGAGTATGCCCGACCTTGGCGAGGTGCTCTCAGAATTAGACCTGCCGGCGATGGACATCCTCACACCCGGCTACAAATTCTTCGATGTGCAAGGCCCTATAACGCTTGCCGCACGAAAAGACCAGGTCATAATTTCGATGGCATCTGAGCTCGATCAAACCCAACTCAGAATGGCTCGCTCATCTCATCCCAGGCCAAACGGCGCAGGCTTCGACAAACGCCGGGACTGGCGGTGGATTCCTTTAATCGAGGCCAAATCCAAAGAAGGCGAGTGGCGCGGCGCACCCGTTGCGATGATGATAAACGCGGATGGCAAATTCAAAGGCGGCGTGTGGGCATCGTTTGGCTTTGGCAGACCGGATACCTACCTGCAGCCGGAAATGCTGTCCGTCATAGGCCAGGTCGCCAAAAGAATGCTCGACGGCGCGTATATCCTCGACGGCGGCGCCAATTTCTATACTTATTTTGATGATCAGGACGTCGAACTCGGCGTGAGGGTTACAAATGTAGCCTCTGAACCGATCGAGGGTCTTACTGCACGGGTGATCGTCACATCCGATGAACTCGAAAAACCCGCGATCGTCAAACAGTGGAAGCTATCTCTGCAGCCCGGAGAGATCAAGTCGGTCTCAAGCCCCTGGCGACCCATTGCCTGGCCCAAAAAGGGCTACACAGTGACCACCGAACTCATAAAGGATGGCCAGGTCATAGACACCGTAGCTCACAGTATCCACGTCTGGTACCCCAAACCTGACAAACAGTTTATGACCGTCAAAAACGGCGAGTTTATTCTAAACGGCAAGAGATGGCGCGCTCATGGGGTTAACTATATGCCATCATCCGGTATCGGAACCGAGGACGGTCAATATTTCGAGCACTGGATCGGCGCACGTTCCTATGATCCTGAAGTGACCGACCGCGATTTGGATCACATTGTGGACATGGGCCTAAACTCCGTCAGTATATTTATCTACACTGGTTATGAAAAAGATCAGAATATGCTCGATTTGCTGCGCAGGTTGGAGGAGCGTGGCCTCAAGGCTAACTTGGGCCTGCGACCGGGACTGCCAAATCACTTCGATGCGGAGAAGATCACAGGGATCATCAAGTACTTGCGATTAAACGAAAATGACACGGTGTTTGCGTATGACATCGCCTGGGAGCCGATGTTCGGCACTCAGGAGAATCGCATGATATATGATCAGGAATGGGAGAAATGGATTATAGAGCGCTACGGCAGCGTGGCTCAAGCTGAAAAGGACTGGGGCTGCGAAGCGCCGCGAAACAAGGATCGAACCATCACCAATCCTCTCCCGCACCAGATCGACACCGACGGGCAGTGGCGAAAGATGACAGCCGCATATAGACGATTTTTGGACACTCTGTTATACAAGATGTATGGCACGGCCAGACGTCAGATTCTCGAAGTCGACCCGAATCATATGGTCAGCTTCAGAATGGCGGAGGCGGGGAACCCGGATTTTCGCTGGGATGGCCGAATACCCTACGACTGGCCATATCTCGGCGCGGCGATGGATATTATCGAGCCTGAAGCATACGGCAGAATAGGGGACTGGGATCGGGTCAAGGCCGGGTGGTTCGAGTATCGCTATGCGAAGTGGGCAGCACCTAAGAAGCCGACGCTTTGGGCTGAGATGGGCGTGAGCACGTGGGAGCTTTCCAGAATGCGCAACACGCAGAGCAAATACGACCGCCAGTCGACTTTCTATAAAGCATTCTACCGGTTGCTCATCTCATCAGGCGCAAGTGGGGTGTACTATTGGTGGTATCCGGGAGGGTTCAGATACGGCGAGAACAGCGACTATGGCATAATCAACCCCGACGGCACCGACAGGCAGGTCACTAAAATAATAAGGGAAAACGCCGAGGCATATATAAACGGCCCGTCAACA
Organism: uncultured bacterium; assembly: GCA_964494345.1. GTDB lineage: Bacteria > Armatimonadota > UBA5829 > UBA5829 > UBA5829 > DTKD01. The sequence continues at coordinate 187,415 of CAZBSI010000004.1, read as the reverse complement.
CCCGATACTGATTATTGGATAGTCATAGACCGCGATGAGCACCCTGACGGCATAGCGGGCATATATGACGAGGCCAAAAAAGAATTCTGGGCGGCGATCGATAAGGGCAAATCAGCCGGCCTCAGAACCGATGGAACTGGCACAACCTCCGCCAATTGCCCGCTTTTGGCTGTGGGTAACAACAAATTGAACGGTTCTAACCCGGCCAAATATCTCGACGCCGCTATAGATTCGGTGAAGATCAAAGACGCCGACGATAACTGGGTTGAGGTCGAAAAAGAGGGGACCATCAGAGTCGACGATGATAAACCCGTTATCGCACGGGTCGAGTTTACAAATCTGGGTGAGGCGAAGCTCCTGACCCCTTGGGGAACGGCAACGGGTGGAGTATATTTGAGGATCGAACAAGGCTCCAACGTCAAGCAAGTCGCCCTTGATCACGACGTGGGGCATCAGACATCGGGCATAAGAGAATTCGAGCTACTGCCTGCGGGTTCATCGTCTATGGGAGTTGTGATAACATTTGAAGCTGAGGACCGGGTCAAATTCGGTGAGCGGTTTGGTTTTGTATTAGCGAGATAGGTTGGCGTGTACCAACTGTAAAATATGGGGATTTGAATGATTGATCTGTTGAAGCTGGCATTGAGCGACGACAAGCTCGTGCAATCTTTTTCGGGTGTGCGCACTATGTTCGGTCACGGGCCGGGCATATCCGATATTCACGAAGCCCTGGCTTGTGCTTATGGCTGTGTTTATGCCCGGATGCTGCCGAAGGGGAAATCGACACTGATCCTCGGCAGAGATCCCCGGCCTACTGGTCGCGCTATAAATCGTGCGCTGGTTCGCGGATTTTTGGCGGGTGCGACTGCGGCTGGGACACAACTAAGGATAATCGACCTTGGCATCATCACCACGCCCCTTGCCGAGACCGCCGTCCGCTCATTGGAATCCGACGGCGGGGTTATCATAACCGCCAGCCACAATCCTATCGCGTTCAACGGATTCAAGTTCCTCACAGGCTGTCGACAGACCGACTCCGACGCCGCTCCTGCGGGTGCGCTTCTTTCCGCGCCTATTATGGAGCGTGTCATTGCCGAGGTTGCGGATCTGGTTACAGGGAAGGGCAACGACTGCGATAAGCTCGTTGACAGCATAACCTCCGAAATGGTGGATCAGGCGCTAACAGGCCACGACAACGAATCCCCACGCATCAAAGCCGAGCGCGCCTACCTCGACGTGATCGGTCGAGATTGGGGTATTGCTCCGCACTGTCTCAAGCCCCTTACCCTCGGCCCTGCGTTGCTGGACCCGAACGGTGGAGCAGGTTGCGGGATAGACGCGAGGGTATTGGAGCACTTCGGCGTAAGGGTAATCGAAATAAACGCTGAACTTGGCTATCCGGAGCACGGAATCGACACCGACGGCATCGACCCGGCAAGCGGCCGGCACATGCTTTTAAGAGTTGCAAGAGCCGCCGTGCGGGAAAGGGCGCACTTCGGGGTAGCATTCGACTACGATGCAGACCGTGGCAATCTCGTTTTGCCGGGTCATAATGAATCCGCGATAATCCCACCACAGCAAGTGGCCGCGTTCAATATTGCATTGGCTCTGGCCCGCAGGAGATTACAGGGCGTACGCAACGGAAATTTAGCCGTTGTGATCTCAGACGCAACTTCACTGGCCAGCGAGAGAGTAGCGGCTGCGTTTGGCGCGAAAGTATTTCACGTCGAGACCGGTGAGATCAACGTAGTCACCCGCATGCACTCGCTGCGCCGCGAAGGTTACGACGTGCCGGTAGGGGTGGAGGGCGCCAACGGCGGCACCATCTTCGAGACCAGCACCTGCCGCGATGGCCTGCAGGCCGCATTGTCGGCTGCTCTTGCCGAATCTCAACCGCAGGTTGTTCAGGAGTGGATGAAGGTCCGCGCGAAAATGTGCGGTGAGCAATACGATGATTCCCATCAACTTACCCTTGAGGAGTTGGTCACTTCGATTCCGGTCAACCCGAACGTGTTTCTCAAGCTATCCTCGCCACCGATCTCTCACGGGGAACTCAAAAGCCGGATGGAGCGCCACTTCGTCGAAGCAGCCTGGCCGCAGCTTTCCTCCCGGTTCGATGGGTATGAATTCCAGGACTTCGAAGGCACAGGGCAGGTGCAAAAACGCACCGGCGATGAAAGCGGAGCCTGGCGGGTGCATCTCACCGCACCGGACCGCCGCGCGTTCGTATTCGTCCGAGGCTCTAGAACCGAGGCGGGAGTCTGGCGAATGATAGTAGATGCTGACGATGCCGACGATTTCGCCGCACTGGAACCAATCGCAAGAACTATGTTCGACTGGGCAGCAAAAAACAATACCTGACGGCGCAGTGCAACGTCATAATGAGCACCATTCTCGCTATTTCGAACGAAGCACTCTCCGTCATATCGTGTGGAGCACCCCTGTCATTTCGAGCGAAGCACTCCCTGTCATTTCGAACGAAGCACTCCCTGTCATTTCGAACGAAGCACTCCCTGTCATTTCGAGCGAAGCGAGAAATCTGCTTTTTTCGATGTCCGATATCCGAGCTTCGATGTCCGATTCCAATAACCGCAACTATGTGTTATTTCGCGGCTTTCGCTTTTTTCGCTTTTTCGCGTTTATCCCTTCAAAGCAATGCGCAAACCTTGCGTAAATCCCCTCGTCGTGATATATTATCGAACCACAGCAAGACCAAAATGGGGGTGAATCGGGCCTGGTGGCTCGCCTGGTCTTCAAAACCTGTGTGGGGTCTGAGTAAGGTCCCGGGTGGGTTCGATTCCCACGCACTCCCGCCAACTAAGATGAGATATGCCTGCGTCTAAGCTGCCCGCACGCCGCCGAGATCGAATGTCCGCGTTCCATTCTTTGTGTCACCTCGACCCCGTTCTCTTCCAGCGCCTGCCGAAACGCCTTAATCGCCTCACGAGATGGCCACTTGTAGGGCAGACCCTCGACCTCGTTAAACGGAATCAGGTTCACATTACACAGAGTATGCCGCAATAGCCTCGCCAGCTCAACGCCTTGTTCAGGGGAATCGTTTACCCCGGCCAATAACAGATACTCAAAAGTGATTCGTCGCTTCGTCTGATTCGCATACTCCCTGCACGATCGCATCAACTCATCGAGCGGATACCTCGTAGCCACGGGAATAAGGCTCTGCCTAAGCTCATCGGTCGACGCGTGCAGAGATATTGCCAGGGTAATCTGCAAGTCAAGTTCGCGCAACCTGTCGATAGCGGATGGTATCCCCACACTCGAAAGCGTCATCCTCCGCATCCCGATTCCCACCTCGTCATTTAGCAGGTGCAGCGCCTTAATCACGTTGTCGAAATTGAGCAGCGGCTCACCCATACCCATCATCACCACGTGCGATACCCTCTGCCCGCCGCGTTCCTGCAGGGTTATTACCTGATCCACGATCTCCCCGGCGCTGAGGTTTCGCACAAACCCACACATCGCCGTTGCACAGAACACACATCCGGCGGGGCATCCGATTTGGGTGGAGACACACACACTGACACGGTCGGGGTAGGGCAGCAGCACGCTCTCGATGGTCTCGTTATCGACCAGCTTAAGCAGATATTTAGTGGTGCCGTCAGCAGAGGATGACTCGCGAGCGACTTCCGATCTGGAAAGTGTTGCAATATCCGTCAGTTTCCCCCGCATCGCAGCAGGCAGATCCGTCATCGCCCCTATCTCACGCGCGCCTTTGCGATACAGCCACTGCGCTATCTGCTTGCCCCGAAATGCAGGTTGGCCGAGCTGTTCGCAAAGCAGCGACAACTCGGCCCTGTCTAATCCGAAAAGTTCCATAAAACAATACTACGTGCAGTCTTCGACGAATACCTTCCGCTGCACTTCATCAATGCAGGTCAACCCGGCGACAATTTTCTCCGCTGCGTGCTCCCTCATCGTCTTCATACCCTTTTTAAGAGCAATATCCCGCACCTGATCCGCTGTTGGAGAGCTTAGAGTAAGCCTGCGAATCTCTTCATCGACCGGCATCACCTCAAAGACAGCCATTCGGCCGGAAAATCCCCGGTCGTTACAAACCCCACAAGATGATGGAGCGTAGAACTGCAAGTCTTGATCGGTGACGTATTCGCCGATAGCTGCCCGCTCTTCAGGCGTCGGATCATAAGCGGTTTTGCAGCGCGGGCAAAGGGTGCGAATCAGCCTCTGGGCGATGACTCCGACCACCGAAGAGCCGATCAAATACGGCTCTACGCCCATATCGATCAATCTCGTAATGGCCGATGCGGCATCGTTGCAGTGCAGAGTGGAGAACACCAAATGGCCTGTCATCGCCGCCTGGAACGCCACCTCTGCCGTCTCCTGGTCTCGAATCTCCCCCACCAGAATGATATCCGGGTCCTGCCGCAGAATCGCCCTCAGTTGAGCCGCAAAAGTTAGCCCAGCGCGGACGTTTATTGCAGACTGACTTATCCCATCAAGCTCATACTCGATAGGATCTTCGCAAGTCATAATGTTTGTTTCGACCGACTTTATTTCATTAAGAGCGGAGTACAAAGTCGTCGTTTTTCCGCTTCCTGTCGGGCCGGTTACCAGCACGATGCCGTAGGGTTTTCGTATAAGGCGGTTAAAAACCGTCAGTTCATCCTCGTTAAAACCAAGGCTGTCTATCGATATCTGCTGAGCAGACCTGTCCAATATGCGTATAACGATCCTCTCGCCATATTGCGTAGGCATCGACGAAATGCGCAGATCCACCAGTTTATTTGCGATTTTGATCTTGATCCTGCCGTCCTGAGGCAGCCGCTTTTCGGCGATGTCCATATCGGCCATGATCTTGATTCGGCTGAGGACCGCCGGTTGCAGTTGTTTCGGCAGGTTGCGAATATGCTGCAGCGCACCGTCCAGCCTGTATCTAATCTCCAGGTTGTTAGCACGAGGTTCAAAGTGAATATCACTTGCGCGCTGTTTCACCGCCTCCTGTAACACAAGGTTGACGGTCTTTACCACAGGAGCCTGGATGCTCTGCCTGCGTTCCTCGGCGAGGTCGTCCTGGACGTCACTTTCCGCCTGGACCTCGACATCCCCGATGGCTTCCTCAATTGAGGCAGTAATATCCTCGCCGCCTGTGCCATAAGCCCTGTCCAGCGCGGCGTGGATCCTCGTCTCGCTGGCCAGCACCGCCAATACCCGCCTCTTAGAAAATCTCCCCACCGTGTCTATGGCTTCCACGTCCATCGGATTAGCCATAGCGATGGTGATCTTATCAGAAGTGGCGCTTATCGGGATCAAATTATAAGTTCGAGAAATATGCTCCGCCACCAGCTTGATCACATCCGGACGAATTGGGGCATCCCCAAGCTGCACATATGGCATGTCGAGTTGCAAAGCGCGGGCTTCGGTGATTTGATCGTCCGTGACCAGTTTGGCTGTCTGCAGAATATCTCCCAGCCTTTGATAACTGGCCTGCTGCTGTTCAAGCGCCCATTGCAGTTGCTTATCAGACAACAAGCCCGCGCAGACCAGCATATCTCCCAATCGTGTTCTATGCAGCGTTTGCATTGGCACCTCTGGACACTATAGTCTTGATATGATCTGCGATACTCCACAGCGGCAGCACTTCGTGAACTGCCCCTGCGTCAATCGCAGAAGAAGGCATATCGAAGACAATGCTCGTTTCCTCATTTTGGGCGATGGTGCTGCCGCCGGAGTCCGCAATTGCGCGCATCCCGTCACGACCATCCTCTCCCATGCCAGTCAATAACACGCCTGTCGCGTTGCGCCCATAGAGGTTAGCTACAGACGCCATCGCAGTATCAATGCGCGTTTCCAACAGCTCGGGGTTATTTTGTGCATTATAGAGTTGAATGCTACTATGACCGGACTCGTCGTTGTTGGCCAGGGTAAATAACATATTGCTTGGCACAACAAGAATTTCTGAGGCGTTTAATTGCTGTCCGTCTTCCGGTTCGTATACCGGTATTTGACAATTTGCACTGAGGTGTTTTGCCAAAACTCGCGTCATTCCCGGCCCCATTTGCTGTAATACAATGATAGTTCCCGGAAATGACGCATCGAAATAGGGTAATATTTCAATCAAGGCCTGCGGCCCGCCAGTACCGGCTCCGATTATCACCGGCGTCTCGCACGTGTTGATACAACTCGTCGATTTCTGTGTGTTTTGCATTTACCTGCCCCGGCAACTCGAAATATTTCGGTGTCGGAGGTTGGATATTAAAAGCTGCCCCCCATACCCAGAGCTTGATTCGAGTGGCCATCCGTATCAATTTCTATTATGCCATCCTTATCCGTTCGATATAGGGTAGCCCCGGTATTAATTGTGCTTAGCCTGCTTAAAACGCTGGCGGAGGGTTTATTGTTGCGAAGAGCAGAGATCACACAGACCTGCGGCCTCACCATCGACAACAATTCCAGGCAATTGCTGCCATATCGCGCGTTCCTGGCTGCCACCATGATACTGCTTTGAAGATCCTGTCGAGAGCCGATCAACTCCGCCTCGCCCTTTGTGCCGATATTAGACAAATAAAGAATGCTGGTCTCCTTATAAACGACTCTAAAAACCAGAGAATCATCACCTGAGCCGTGAATAGTTGCATCCTGCCGTGGATTAAGAACCTCCATCATCACCCCCGGCGCAAGTCGCAATCTGTCTCCGCGAGAAACAACCTTCTCCGACCCAGGCTCTAATTTACTACTTTTTATCCACCATCTCCAACTGGAAGTGGCGCGGCCAAGTTCGGGTCGAATGATATTCTTAACAACGAAAGCCGATCCTAACTCTGCCAGAGCATTTACTCTATCCCTTGATGGGGTCGAGATTATCACGTCAATTTGTTTTATGCCTTCGCTGGCAAGCAGTTCGACCAAAGCCTGCGCGGAACGACCCGACGAGGGATCTACTACTATAACGCTCCCGTTCGGCATCGTGAGCACGCTCGCATCGCCGAAGTCCTGATCAAGAAACCTTGCTTTTAGCGCAGGGCCGGTTATTTTCGTCTGCTGGCTATCTTCTACTCGAAGAAAGAAATACGCCCCCGCCGCCAACACAATCACCAATATAATGATTAAGGTTTTGCGCATTATTTTTGCTCCGATTTATGATGTGTATATGTTAATGCCGCTTTCGTCACCCGTCAACGTAACCCGTATCATAGGAATCAAACATTCAATGATAACATCAGCAGGATAACTGATACACATTGGCGTAAAGTAGAAGAGCTAACAAAATAATAGAAAGCGCGCAAATGCCGATATTAGGATTGGGAATAGATATAGTAGACTGCGAGCGGATACGCGAAATATGTGAGCGTAGCCCCGCATTTCTTAAGCGGGTATTTACTGACGTTGAACAGGGCTACTCTATGGGTAAACCGTCGATATACCAGCATCTTGCCGCCCGATTTGCGGCTAAGGAGGCAACTGCCAAAGCACTTGGCGGGCCTTTCTCGTGGCAGGAGGTTGAGGTGATCAACAGTGTATCAGGAAAACCGGCTCTAAACCTGTTCGGTCGTGCTCGAAGCGCTGCCGTAGGAGTGCATCTTCATCTCAGTATATCGCACACCGACCAATATGCTTGTGCGGTTGTAGTTGCGGAGACCATAAAATGAGCAAGTCCAGGCTTATCAGAGTGGTAACAGCGGCACAAATGCGCGACCTTGACACGCGCACCACCGCAGATTTTGGTATCCCAAGCATGATATTAATGGAAAACGCCGGACGTGCGGTATTCGAAGCCGCGCTCGACATGCTTGATGGGAATTTGGGCAAGAAAAAGATTCTCATAGCCTGTGGTCCTGGTAACAACGGAGGAGATGGTTTTGTGGCCGCCCGTTATCTGCTCAAGGCAGGAGCTGACCCGTCCATAGTCTATTATGGCGACAGAAGCAGAGCAACAGGTGATGCGCTGGAAAATATCAAAATCGCAGAGGCTTTGAAAATACGAATTGAGCGTAATCCGGACACTGTGTCTGATGCGCTCTTCCACGGTGAATATTGTCTTATAATCGATGCCTTGCTCGGTACGGGCGCGAAGGGCAGGCCGAAGCCCCCTTTTGACAGTGTGATCACTCGAATAAACGAAATGCACGACGATTTCGCCATCCCGGTTCTGTCCGTTGATATACCATCTGCAGTGGATTCTGATACTGGCGCTGTGCCTGGAGTTGCTATTAATGCGGATGTTACAGTTACATTTGCGCTGCCGAAAATCGGTCTTGTAACCTATCCGGGTGCATCACACGCAGGCAATCTCATTGTGGCCGATATCGGAATACCCACAGCCCTTACGGATAATCCAATTGAGGCGCCGGTTTACCTCAACAACTCTTCAGTAGCTGCACATTTATCCTACCCCAGACCCACCGATGCGCATAAAGGCACTTACGGCCACGTCGCCATAGTTGCAGGCTCGGAGGGTATGACCGGCGCTGCAACCTTGGCCGCTATGGGCGCGCTAAGAATAGGCGCTGGTTTAGTTACGGTCCTGGTGCCGGAATCTCTCAACGACATTATGGAGATCAAGCTCACCGAGGCTATGACTATCCCCGTGCCGGAGGGCAGGACGCGTGCGTTCGGGATAGACTCCCTGGATGCGGTGATGAGCTACGTCAATAAATGGGACGCCGTCGTTGTCGGCCCCGGCTTCGGCCGTGATGACGATACTGTCGATTTTACGCTCGAACTACTGCGCAGTCTCAAGAAACCTGCCATAATAGATGCTGATGCGCTTTATGCTATCGCGCAGGACCTTGATGTGCTGCAAGAATGCAAGGCTCCGCTCGTCATAACGCCTCATCCGGGCGAGATGGCGACTCTATTGGGAACTACATCGGAGCAGGTGCAGTCAAATAGACTGGACACAGCGAGGGCGTTTGCGACTGAAAATAACATAACCGTCGTGCTCAAAGGGGCGGGGTCTGTAATAGCGGCGCCGGATGGGCGTGTACATATTAACCCGACCGGCACGCCCGGCATGGCCACAGGTGGCACAGGGGATGTATTATCCGGAATGATCGGCGGCTTGCTCGCTCAGGATGACGATGCGGTTGTCGATGCCAACGCGGCTGTATATATACATGGTTTGGCCGGTGAGATCGCGGCGACAAAGCTGGGAGAGGCTTCGATGCTGGCCTCGGACCTTGCCGATTCAATAAGCGAAGCCATTGCCAAAATTCGGCTTGATATTGATAATTAGGTTTTTAACAAAATAGGGTCTGCAATATAGATCAAAGGAGTTGATCCATCATAGACACAAGCAGAAGAATCCTGATAGCTGTTGTCGTCCTCATTATGGCTGTGTTTGTTTGTGGCTCGATTGCCGCTGCCCCGGAGAAAACAGCCACCCCAGTCGAAGATAAAGCGGATTCTAAAGACGATGCTCCGCAGCTAAGCGTCAAACAAAAGGGCAGTTACGTTTACTGGTTCACCTACATCGACGCCGACGGGGTTGCACAATCCACCTTGCCTGTTCGATTCAAAGGCAAGTCCACCGACCTCGATGTTGAGCCTCTTGGCGAGAAATTCAGCAAGGCGAAGCTCTATGTAATGGACAAAGCCACCGGCAATCTCGCCATTGCGGATTTCGCGCCCGGCAAAAGCGTCGATCTGCCCGCCGATGAATTTCAGTATATACGAACGGCGCGCCTCCGAATAGTAGCTGAGGACGGCAAACCCATCGAAAGCGCAATTGTCCGCATATCCGACGGTATGAGCGAGAAACACGTTGCGATTGTCACCCCTGCCGATGAGGGCGTCGCGACATTCTCAAACGTCGCAACCGGGGAAATAACTGTTAAAGTTGAAGCCGAAAACTTACGCAAAACTATAAATTCCGACATCACTATCTCCGATAAGCGCGACACTCCCAACTATCAACGGGATATAAAAGTCGCAGGAGATGTGAACACGCTCAACATTGAACCCGATTCTAAAACACCTTCCAGGGCAGGCAAAAAAACAGAGCCTAAAGCCTCATCGTGGGCCAGCGTGCTGCAGACTATCTCCGGCTTGCTTATGCTCATCGTTGCGATTGCGGTGATAGCAATTGTGCTCAAATCCAGGGGACTCACTGGCAAATCCGCTCTTAAAAGACTGGGAGTAGAGCTTCCGGATGAGCAGCAGGATCATGCCAATGCAGCGCCCGCCGCCCCCGCGGTGGACCCTAACGTCTGTCAGTTCTGCGGTCAGACAAAGGATGCAAACGGCAACTGCGCCTGCAGCGTAGTTCCCGGTGCAGCAAGTGCTCCATCTGCGTCTTCGCCTGGAGTTCCAAGATTGATCGGCTCACAGGGCGCGTATGCGGGTCATATTTTTGAGCTTACCGCGCCGTCAATGACAATTGGGCGCGAAGCCGGCAACCCAATTGCACTGGTCGAGGATTCCACCGCATCCCGCCGCCACGCCACAATAACTGAATCCGGTGGCACATATACGATTCGCGATGAGGGTAGCGCAAACGGTACATTTGTAAACGGCGCTCGTGTCACAGAGAAACAGCTCTCGCCGGGCGACGAGATCCAAATAGGCGGCACGAAGTTCCGCTTTGAGATATAAATGTATAGAATTGACTAAGTATGGAGCGAATTCTTAGATACACAATAGCAGGCGCTTTCGGGATGTTGGCGGCGTGGCTCATTATGGAGCCGACGCCGCTGATGCCTGACGTCGAGCGCGATTTGGCCTACTCATACACCTTTTTGATCGGCTTGATATCGGGTATGATGGTCGGTTTTGCTCTCGGGCTGGCAGAGGCTGTCTCTGCCGGGTCAACGCATCAGGCCATTAAGAAAATCGCGATATCCACCCTGTTTGGGGCCGGGGGAGGCATCATCGGCCTCACCATTGGCAGCCGTGTCTACAGCATACTCTACCAGTTGGCAGGCTCGGCCGGGTTATTATCCTTTATCCTGTTGCTGATAGGCCGCGGGTTCGGCTGGGCATTAATCGGCGGGTTGATCGGTATGTCCCACGGAGTCGCCACTGTTAATCCAAAGAAGATTATCAACGGCGGAATCGGCGGATTTATCGGCGGCGGCCTCGGCGGCTCAGTCTTTGAAATACTCGTATGGATGAACAAGGGTGGGGTGGCGAACTTCGCCCCCGCTATGATTCGCTTCATCGCGTTCGGAATCACCGGCGCGTCCATCGGCCTATTTATAGGCTTCGTCGCCGAACTCACGAAAAAAGCGTGGCTAATCAAGCTCGTCGGGCGAAACGAGGGCCGCGAGATCATAATAGAGAAGCCTGGGACCGTGATCGGCCGTGACGAATACGCAGACATCCCGGTCTTCAGTGATCCCGATGTCGCCGAGAAGCACGCTGTGATAACAGCTTTGGGAAACCGCCATCAAATTGAGGACGCCGGTTCGTTTTATGGGACAAGGCTCAATGGAAATAAAATCACCCAGCGCGAATATCTCACCGACGGTGATTTGCTCGAAATAGGCAAAACAAAGTTTCAATATAGAGATAAATCGACTGCGCGCTCGACTTATACGCCATACCCCACCGCAGTGCAGATTCCACAATCCGAACACATCTGCCAGTTCTGCGGGGCCACCAAAGACGCATCCGGCAATTGCGATTGCACCGTCGGTCAACCAACCCGACCTGCGCAGAGCACGTCACTCGGCGACCAGACTATCCCGGTGCAAGCTGTTACCAGACAAGGCGCACGGCTGGTCGGATTTTCCGGTCCGTATGCAAATAACACTTTTGCCATAGACTCTCAAGCCCAAATCGGCCGCGAATCGACTAAAGATATCGCACTGCCGCTGGACAACTCAGTATCCCGAAACCACGCGCATATCGCAAAAGAGGGCGATGCATATATAATCTACGATGACGGCAGCACAAACGGCACACACGTCAACAACGCCAGAATCACACGCCATCAACTCGCACCAAACGACACCGTGCAGATAGGCAGCACCAAGTTCAGAGTCGAGATTGATTGATCGGAGCGGAGAAGCAGATGAACGACAAAACACAGATGATCCCGCCGGATGATCCGAACAGGACGCGGATAGGCGGCTTTGATCCAAACGCCACCCAGATGTCCGGAGGCGCGTTTTCGCAGGATATGAATCGCACACAGATGGCCGGCAGCCAGCAAGCTATCACAGTCGAGTGCATCCCGGAAAATAAATACGCCCTGCCTACCGCCAACACCCGCAACCACGTGCTTGTGCAGATAACCGGCACAGGTGCGGCGATGGGCGCGCGAATGCCTTTAAATCTCTGCCTTATCCTCGACCGTTCCGGCTCAATGGAAGGCCCGCCTATGGAGTATATGAAGCGAGCCTGCTCCTACGTGGTCGATTTGCTCGAACCCACCGACGTACTTTCCGTTGTGGCATTCACCGATCAGGCCGAGGTGATTATGCCCGCCCGCCGTGTGGTCAATAAACAACTGATTAAGCAGCACATAGATATGCTCCAGGTCGGCAACACAACCGACCTCTACGGCGGCATCCAGCTCGGCTCCAGCCAGATCGCTTCGGTTTCGTCGCCGGGTTATGTCAATCGCGCCTTGCTCTTCACCGATGGCGAACCCACAGCGGGAATCAAAGACTTTTCTTCTATAGTCGGCCAGGTTGCAGAGCAGAAATCCCGTGGCATCACCCTCACCGCGCTCGGTTTCGGAATGGACTACAACGAGGAACTGCTCGCCTCAATCGCCAAGCGAAGCGGCGGCAATTACTACTACATCACCCGACCGGAGCTGATCCCTGAAATCTTCCGAAAAGAGCTAGAGACCCTGATGAACGTCGTCGCGCGCAACGTTAAAATGCGTGTACACACGTCGCGATGGGTACAGGTGAGGCAAATATACAACAAACTGCCCGCATTCGGCCATCGCTCTGCTGAGGTTACACTTGCTGACCTCGAACGCGGCCAGACTCAGACGGCGATAATTGAGCTGGAATTGGGCAACAGGCCCGGCGGAATATATCGCGTCGCAAAGGTGGAAGTGGTCTACGACGATTCCGTAACCGCAGGCGCCGAGTCCGTATCGGCGGATGTTGTTGTCGAGTTCACGCCCGATGAAGAGCTTATCTCCACAGGCGTCAACGATCAGGTCCTTCGCGAGATCGAGGTCGCTGAGGCTTCCCGCAACCTCGAAAAGACTGTTATGGGCATGCGCACCCAGCAGGTATCTCCTGCCGAGGCCATCCGCGAACTCGAAAAGACTCAGATGATGCTCATGGATCAGGGCAAAACAATGCAGGCCCACGAGATACAAAACGCCATTAACCAGATCAAGCAGGGCGGCGGCGCAGAAAAGACCCTGATGGGCACTATTATCGACCTCGACCGGGGGAAAAGCTGATGGATATGGACAAAACCGCAATCGGAGTCATCGAAGTCGACGACTCCACACAAATGATTTCCGCGCCAGCCTCAGAAGCGACGCAGATGGCGATGAACGTCGACTGCCCAGTCTGTCGCACCCCGAACCCGCCGTCTGAGACCTACTGCATCGACTGCGGCTTTCTGCTTAACTCCGAACCTGCAGGCGTCGCAGTAGACGTTGAGCAGCCGGATCACGGAAAATTGGTCACCAAGGACGGTACCCGCGAGTTTATGCTCCACAGCGGCGAGAACTCAGTCGGTCGAGAAAACGCAGACATTTTGGTATCTCATAACACTGTCTCCCGCAGCCATGCGACTATCACCGTAGACAGCAGCGGCGCATTCGTAACCGACAACGGTAGCACCAACGGCACCCTGGTTGATGGACAAAAAGTCGCGGCAGGTGAAAGATTCGAGCTAAAAGACGGCAGCGAGGTGATGTTCGGCAGCTTCGTATTAAAATACGACGCTCCAGCGACCCAGCCGTCAGATTCTGAAGAGCCGGAAGAGCAGGACGCGCCGTCCGCAGCCGCTGTAGTATGGGATGAAGAGGTCGAGGATTCCCCGGCTCCCATCGCAAGATTAATCTCCAAGGACGGCGTATTGGACTTCGATATTCACGATGGCGTCAACACCATCGGCAGGCGCGAAGCTGACAACAAAATCCGAATCCCGGACCCATACTGCTCCGGCAGACATGCCGACATTGAACATGTCCACGGCGTATTCACCATCACGGACATCGGCAGCACCAACGGCACTGCAGTAAACGGTGAGAGGCTGGAGATCGATTCCCCGTGCGATTTGCACGATGGCGACGAGATCACACTTGGTCAGACAACATTTAGATTCGAGGTAGCGTAACGTGGCCGAAAACCGCGAGATAACCGCCAAAATCAACACCGCCGAGCTTGCCCAGAAATGGGAGGAGTTGGCAAATAAGGCTAAGGAGATCACCGTCGATACCCTTATTGGCGCAAAGACCGATCTCGGCTGCGTTCGTGAAAACAACGAGGACAAATTCGAGTTCTTCCTGCCCGATGATGAAGAAACTCTCGCGGCCAAGGGATCTTTCTTCGGCGTCGCGGACGGGATGGGCGGACACGCGGCCGGTCAGATTGCCAGCGAAATCGCGCTTAAAACGGTCATCCGAGCCTATTACGCGGACAAATCCATCGCAGTCGAAGATTCCCTGCGCGCGGCGGTTCAATATGCAAATGGGCTGATTTACGACCTGGCCCAGGCGATAATCGAACGTAAAGGGATGGGCACAACCATAACCGCTATGATAATTCGAGGCGAAGAGGTCTACATCGCCCAGGTGGGCGACAGTCGATGCTACAGGCTCCGGCAGGGCAATATCGAACAACTCACCAACGATCACTCCTGGGTCTACGAGCAGGTTCAGCGAGGCGCGCTCACTATGGAGGACGCCGAACTCTCCCCTTTTAAGAACGTCATCACCCGCTCAATCGGCAATGCGCCATCCGTCGAAGTCGACATTTTTACCGAAACCATCATGCCAGGGGATCAATACCTGCTGTGCTCCGACGGCCTTTCTAACGAGGTAAATAAAGATGAAATAAAGCAGGCGATGGAGAACGGCTCCCCCTCACAAGCCGCCTGGGACCTCATCGAACTCGCCCGCGAACGCGGCGGCCGCGACAACTGCACCGCCCTCATCGTCAAAATACTTGATATCCGAGAAAAGCAGCCTAAGGCAAAAGGCTGGGGCTTCTTTGGGGGCCGAGGTTAGATAATTGTCCACCGGCTCCACCAACATGCTCGGCAAATATGAGATCATCAGGGAGATCGCGCGCTCAAACGACATCGTTTACGAGGCCATCGACCCCACTCTCAATCGTCGTGTGGCGCTCAAAGAACTTTGGATTCCGCCTAATGTGCAGGGTGCGCAGAGAAGAGAGCGAATCGAACGCTTCCGACGTGAGGGTAAGGCTGCCGGCAAGCTCGCACATCCAAATATAGTCACAATTTATGAAGTCGGCCAGGATAACGACCGCCATTTCATAGCGATGGAGTTTCTCGAAGGCCAGAACCTCAGAGAGGCAATGCAAGCCGGCGGTCCGTTGTCCATAAAAGACGCGATCCACTATACCCTGCAACTGTGCTCCGCGCTATCTTATGCACACAAAAACGGCGTCGTCCATCGCGATATAAAGCCTGACAACGTGCAGATTCTCCCCGGCGGCTACTGCAAGCTCACCGACTTCGGCATAGCGCGATTACTCGGAGAATCCCCGATCACCCAAAACGGCCAGGTCTTCGGCACACCGAGTTATATGTCACCAGAACAGGTATCGGGAAAGGATATAGATGCCCGGTCGGATATCTTTTCACTTGGGGTTATGCTATACGAGATGATCGCCGGCTCTAAACCATTTTCTGGTGATAGTATAGTCACTGTGACCTACAACATAATGAACCTCGACCCCGCTGCGCCGCCTGGTGCTCCGCCGTGGCTGTCGGCAGTAATACGCAAGGCTATGCAAAAAGACCCGGCCGCGCGTTACTCATCCGCTGACGAGATGGCAGAGGATCTGCAACATCAGCAGTTCACCGGCCAATTTATGAATGGCAATGTGGCTGACCCATTCGCGCAAACAGGGGCGTATCCGACCCCAATTGGCGGGGCTTCACAGCAGCCTCCGGGGGCCTATCAGCCTCCACAGCCAGTGCCTGATCCGTTCTCGCAGCCTTTCCCGCAGACGCCATCACATATCCCGACGCCACCCAGGCCGCTGCTCAGCTCGGAGACCCGCAATTTTCTTGGAATATTTCTGCTGGTGATCGCGGTCGCCGGCTTGGTCGTCTTCGCAATCTGGGCTATAAATCTTGCTTATGGTAGTTATCAGACATCGGTAACCAGCGAGCATGCCCGTCAGTATCTCGTAGATGCGGACAAATTATATAAGCAGGGTAAAATTGACGCGGCAATCGAGAAGTGGAGGTCTGCTATTCGAGTCTCCCCTGCCTCCAAAGAGGCAAAAGACGCCGGGGAGAGTATATACAAAGCCTTGATTAACCGTGCATACCATACATCGCAGCAAGGCAACTTCGCCGCACTGGAAATTGAAGCTCAGGAATTGATAAAAATGCGCCCACAAGCTCCCGAAGGCTACTATTATCTGGCATATTCAAAAGATCGTAGTGGTCGCAGGGCTGAGGCAATCGAGAATTATAAAAAGGCTGTGGAGCACGGCGGCAACGACCAATACGCCATCGCCGCCCGCAACAGACTAAGCTATCTGGGCGCCCAAACCGAAGATGCTGCCTCGACCGCCGCCCCTCCGCCGTCGGCTACTCAGAACACGACCGCCCCCGACGAAAACAGACCAAGAGGCGACACCACCGGCATCCCCTTCGATCCATCGGACTAATTTCATATCGCCCTACGTGCACGAAATGTCGCATAACTTTGAAGCGGCGTGCAATTTAGAAACCGTCGCACAATTGTTGTCATTTCGAGCGAAGCGAGAAATCTGCTTTTCCGGTTGACGGTTGATGGTTAACGGTTGTCGGTTTACTGTTATCCTGCGCAAAAGGGCAGGATCACCTGGCAGCCTTCGTCATTTCTACAACGCCTTCCCGCCATCAGCCGCATTTTCCGCTGTAAAGACCCTTGTGCCCAGAACAATATCCTTCTCCACCTCTTCTGCGTTCAGAATCTTTAAAGCGGTTTCAATAGCCTCTGTTCCGCCCGTTGGGTATTGGAACGTGGCGGTGAGGAGACCTTCTTTAACATACGCAACACCTTCATGGGGCAATGCATCAATTCCGATGAATTTAATCTTTTTCTCCCTGCCTTTGCCCTCCAGTTTGGCCGCGGTATATGCGCCGTGAGCGCTGGGGTCGTTATGAGCATAAACAGCGTCAATATCCCCTTCGCCAGGGAATCGAGTCAGCGCCGAAGCCATCTCCCTTCGAGCATCCGGCTCAAGCCAGTGGCAGTCGGCGGAGTAGATCACCTTGATCTTAGAACCTTTAATCCCCTTCATAAACCCATTATGGCGCTCCACCGCAGGGGTGCTGGTCATAAGCCCTTTCAGCTCCACGATATTACCCTTGCCGCCGAGGATTTTCACCATGTACTTGCCCGCCTGCTCACCGATAAGCTCGTTATCTCCGCCGATAAAGCAGGTATATTTATCCCCCTCCACTCGCCTGTCCAGCACGATAACGGGAATCCCGGCAGCCATCGCATCAGCGACGGGTTTTGTGAGAGGAAGCGCCTCTTTTGGACTTATGATAATCAGATCCACCCTCTGGTCGACGAGTTCTTTCACCTGCGACTGCTGCGTGGTTGTGTTATTCTGAGCGTCTTTGAATATCATCTTGATCTCGGGGTGCTTACCGGCAGCTTCCTTGAGGTCGCTGTTCATCTGCACGCGCCACGGCTCGCCGAGGTTACACTGGCTCATTCCGATCACATACTGCACAGTCGTCTGCGTGGATGACTTCTTCGCTCCGCAGCCGGCCAACGCCAATGCGGCGATTATCACGGCCATCAAGATATATTTTTTCATTTGACTCTCCTTTTTTCGACCGACTCCAGCGTCTGCTGTATCAGGACCGCCACTATAATCAGCGCACCCCTTATCATCAGCTTCGCAGGTTCCTCAAAGTTGTTCAGGCTCAATATTTTGTTGATATACGCGATAATCAGCGCACCCAGCAGGGTAAAGAACATCCCGCCCTTGCCCCCGGCCAGGCTGCTGCCGCCGATAACCACCGCCGCTATCGCATCCAGTTCATAGGTGAATCCTGCTTCCGGATCGCCAAGGGTATTAAGGCTTGCATTACACAACCCCGCCAGGCCCGCCGTCATTGCACAAAGCGCGTAAGCGCCGATCTTCACCCGACCGACGCTCACCCCCGACAGCCTCGTCGCCTCCTCGTTTCCGCCAATCGCATAAAGCTGCCGGCCAAATCGAGTATATTTAACCACGATCCACAACGCGACAATAGTCAAAAGAAACAACAGTACCACCGGCTGTACTCCGAGCCCTTTTACAGGGGAGGTCATCCAGTCGAAGAACTCCGGCTTGCCGGTCTGCATTTTGAACCACGGCTGTGCGCCCGGCTGCACTTTTTGGCCCGAACATATCCATTTCGCCGCCCCCCTTGCCACCAGCATCATTCCAAGCGTCGCGACAAACGGTTGCATACGGAACCGCGCGATCACAAATCCGCTCACCGCACCCATCGCGCTCGCCGCCAGAATTGTCACCAACGCCGCAGGCAGAGCAGGCCAGCCGTAGCCTATCATCAATAAAGAAAACAGGGTAGCCGAAAACCCCAGCACCGCACCAACCGACAAATCGATTCCAGCGGTCAGAATAACCAGCGTCATACCGGCCGCCAAAATACCATACTCGGCATAATAGAGCAGGGTATCGCGCTGCGTCGACCAGGTCAAAAACACCGACAAATTGCTCGCCGGCAACTTCGGGGTGAAAAACGCCCCCAGCAGCAGCACGACGACAAACGCCAGCACACCCCTATAGCGTCCTGCTATGTCCAAAACCCCATTCAGTCGATGATGAATAGATTTCATTGTAATCCTGCGTTATCGCCGAAGACCCATTTTTCCTTCCAAAAGATGTGGCTGGGGTGGGTATATAACCATGAAAATAAAATGGAGGTGCCAGACAATGCGAAATGACAATGCACACACGGATGACATTACCATTGGCGAAGAATCGACTGCCCAGTACGTCAGGCCGGGTTTAACAATCGGGCATATGATTCCTGACTTCCGACTGCAATCCACCAAGCACGCCGAGATATCACCAATGGATTATAAGGGCAGGAAAAACCTGATGATCCTGTTCTTTGACGCTCGTTCAGGAGCAGATATGGCGATGTTGGTCGAAATCAACAGACGCTACCACGAATTTGCAGATGATAACGCCGAGGTGTTGGCTATTGCAGCCGAGCCTCTGGAGGAGTTCGATAGCTGTGCCGGTTCGCTTCATATTCAATTCCCGCTGCTAAGCGATGTCCGCCGTGAGGCCACTTGTGCATACTGCGTCTTAGGCACGATGATCTTCGTTGCCGACAGATTTGGAGAGCTTAAAATGCAGAGCGAACTGACCGAGGCTAATCTCGACGAGATTTTGGACAAGGCTTTGTCGGCGCTGGACTTAATTGAACTCGAATGCCCGGAGTGTGGGGTTTCTACCTGGCCGATGGAATAAATCGACGATATTATTGACGCGATCAGCGCTCTTCTGCCTGTCCGGCGGGTATATAGACTGCCGGAGGGTACGGTTGTGAGAACATATTTACTAATGTTGGCGCTGATTTTACCGGCGATCCCGTGCTTTGGGCAATGGGTGGTCGACGGCGGGGAGTGCGGATTTTTGGACCGCCCGCCGGTTTATATCAATAACGAGCCGGACTTTCCGCTAACCGGTCTCGGCGGCACGATGCCTGCGCCCGGCCAAATTATTCCAGATGTGGATTTATCGGGGGTTTCAAGTGATCATTGGAACCACGACGGCGTCAACGTCCAGCCCGGTCTTGATGTCAAATTGCGATGGATCAGGGTGGGTGCAATGCGCGGGTTCAACAATGGCTGGGCAGCAGGCATTTCGATTCCATACTATCGCAACAGGGTCCGCGGCAGCATCGGCGGATTGCCGACGTCCTCAAATGCCGATGGTCTGGGCGGGATAGTGCTTGCCGGCAAGAAGGTCCTGTGGGAGGATAAATGCCGCAGCAATCGAATCGCCATTGCCGCAGGGATAGAACTGCCGACAGGCAAAGACGACGCTATCTTCGATCAGGCCAACACAGCCACCGAAGGCTATTTCCCTGGCTCTCAACGGGTACCGCTGGGCTGGCAGCCCTCGACGCGCACCCTAAACGGCCTGTTCGCCATCAGTTACACCCACTCTCAGGGCCGGTTGTCCTATGAAGGGTTTTTAGCAGGCAAAATATATGGGTCAGGCAGTCAGGGAGTGCAGGTCGGCGATACGCTGATAGCCTCGGTGCAAAGCACATACGGAGTCACGCGCGACCTCGCTGCCTCTTTGGGTTTCACTTTTCGCAACCAACAGGATGATAGTTATCCCAACGCACCGCTCGTAGGAACACCCCTGCTCGCGGGCACCACTACGCATAGCTCGCAGGTCTATGTCGATGCCAGTGTGCGCTATGTGTTGAAACAGAAAATCACGATCGGGGTAGGGATAAGGGCGCCTGTCAATAAACCCGACGAAGGCATGGACCCGTCTCCGCAATTCTCTCTTATATTTTATCCTGGCCTGTGATCGTCTCCTGGCGCTGCAGCACGAATATGGCGTAGTCGGCGAAGAAGTTTGGCATCGCCCACACTCGTTTGCATCTCTTATCGCCAATCACCAGGTTGGTCTCGTCCATGATTCGCAGGTTCTTCTCGCGACAGAATCTCTTGAAATCATTTATGGTAGTGAGGTGAATGTTGGGTGTGTCATACCATTCATAAGGCAGACATGATGTCTTCGGCATAACTCCCTGAAACATCAACTGCATCCTCACCCGCCAGTGCCCAAAATTAGGAACCGAGATGACGCATTGCCTGCCGACACGCGCAGCCTCCAATATCAGCAGATCCGGCCGCTGCAACACTTGAATCGTGCTGGTGAGAATCACATAGTCTACGCTGTTATCATTAAAATCCGCCAAACCTTCGTTAAGGTCGCCGTGATATACAAACAGCCCCTTCTCCACACACGACTGCACCGCTACGTCCGAAAGCTCTATTCCCTGCACACGGGCGCGCTTCTGTTTTTGCAGGGCCTTCATCAGCTCACCGCCGCCACAGCCCAGGTCCAGCACCGAACTTCCTGGCTTTACGGTATCTACAATAAACTGATATTGAGGCTGCAAATCTCCGTTTGAACGCAGCACACTTCTAATTTCAGTCGTCATCAGATTTCCTAAGGTCAGCGTATTCGAGGAAATTCGTTATCAATCGGCTCAGGGTTTCCACCTCCAGCAGGAAAGCGTCGTGACCATAATCCGATTGAATCTCCGCATAACTGACATCGACATTATTGCGCCTCAGCGCCGAGACAATCTCTTTAGACATATACGATGGAAATAACCAATCCGACGAAAAAGAAATCACCAACGCCGCCGCTCGCACCCTCGAAAGAGCCTCCCGTAAATCGCCGCTCGGCTGTGAGAGGTCGAAATAGTCCATCGCCTTGCTTAAATATAAATATGAATTAGCGTCGAAGCGCTTAACGAACTCATCGCCCTGGTAGTTTAGGTAACTCTCGACCTGAAACTCCGTCACAAAATCGTAGTCGGGAGTCACTTTATCCTGCAAATCCCGGCCGAACTTCGCGTGCATCGATGCGTCGCTCAGGTATGTAATATGCCCAATCATACGAGCAATGCCAAGGCCGCGGCTGGGAATCTGTCCGCCGTAGTAGTTGCCATTATTCCAATTCGGATCGGCCATAATCGCGTGTCTTCCCACAGCGTCAAAGGCAATCGCTTGAGGCGATAATCGCGCCGTTGTGGCTATTGGTATCACCAGCCGCATCCTGTCTGGATATGTGGTCGCCCACTGCAACACCTGCATACCGCCCATGCTTCCGCCGACAACGCAGGCCAGTTGGTCTATGCCCAGCCGGTCGATCAACTCCTTCTGCGCCTGCACCATATCCCCGATTGTCACCATCGGAAAATCCAATCCATACGGCTTTCCTGTTTCCGGGTTAATGGAGGAAGGCCCGGTGCTGCCTTTGCAGCCGCCGATGCAGTTCGCACAGATCACAAAATATCGATCCGTATCGAATGCTTTGTTGGGGCCGATCATATTATCCCACCAGCCCGGCTTCCGATCCGACGGGTGATGCCTGCCTGCGGCGTGCGCGTCTCCGGTAAGCGCGTGGATAACAAGTATCGCGTTGCTCTTATCTTTGTTAAGCTCGCCGTAGGTTTCGTAGGCGATCGTAACCGGCCCAAGCCTGCGTCCGCATTCCAGTTCCAACTGGTGCGGCGGCTCAGCGATAGTACAATATTGCGTTTCTACAATCCCAATGGATTCCTGTTCAGATGACACTACTCAATCCTGGCAAGATGGTGTTGATGCGAAGAAATCGGCGCTTTCAGAATACCATAACCGCCCTGCACTTGCAATTATGATACTACCCGTTTCCTCGTTTGGTTCATCGTCTCCAGGGCTTCACGGAGATCACAAACAATGTGAGCACGAAGGCATTGATCGCGTGGGCCGTCAAGCAAAACGGACACGGCTGTTGCAGTTTAAATACAAGCTGTTGGGTCAAATAGATGCTGAACGCAAGCCCCGCCACAAGAAACGCGAACGTCGGATACAGCGCAAACCACCGGCCCAAAATCAGCCTCAAGCCGACAACTCCGAGCACGGCCGCAAAATACGCGGTCCCCAGCACGGCATTTGGTATGCCCGCTGTAGTCGCCGAAGAGGATGTCGCTGCCTTCTCGCAACTATTGTTAGTAAGCGAGCACACGGCCGACTGCTCGAGCGTGGCCGGGTTAATTATTCCGAAGTGTGCCATCGTCAAATATACGGAATCCGCAAATCCAACGAAAGCCAATATGCCGATCAGTATGGGTATTGCGAGCTTCATTTCGATTTTTTGCGCTTCATTACATAAATACCCTTTGAAAGACTGTGCACAATCGCGGAACAATCCCTTGTGGTAAATGCATTTACTGCGCGTATGCGCCTGTTTTATTTACGGAGGAGCCTATGTTTCGTCGATCAGGTGGTAAGATAGACCTGCCGAGCGTCTCCCCGGCGTTGGCACGTATTATTCAGATAACAAATTCTCCAGACGCCTCAGCGGATGAAGTCGCCGAGGTGATTATGCTGGATCAATCCCTCGCGACAAAAGTGCTTCGAATGGCCAATTCGGCGTTTTATGCTCGCAGGGTAAAAGCAGAGACAATTACAGATGCTGTGGTGACCCTGGGCTTTAGTTCAATACGCAACCTGGCCGCTTCGGCATCAATTATCGACACCCTGTTTCCGAGACAGATGTTTCCGGACTTCGATTGGCGAGAGATGTGGACACACTCCGTCACATGTGCGGTCGGCACCGAGGTCTTATATGCGAGAATGTCAAGAAACAGCGGGGCAGAGTCCGCCTTTGTCGCCGGATTGCTTCACGACGTAGGCAAACTTATCATTGCCCGTGCGCTGCCTCATAGATTTGGACAGATAGTAGAGTCATGTCGCGAATACGGCCGGCCTATGGTGGTCGAGGAAAATGCCCTGCTCAGCACCGACCACGCCAAAATCGGCGGCGAGCTTGCCAAGAGTTGGCAGTTCCCGGAGACGCTCGTAGAGGGAATATTTTATCATCATAACCCGGAAGACTCCCCTAATCACGAGGGGCTTGCAAGAGCTGTCGGGGCCGCCAATCTATTAGCTAAACGAATGTCGAAAAGTTACATCGTGGGCGTAGCCAACGACATCGGTTTGGATGAGATAGCCGAGTATACGGGCCTCAGCGTTGAGGAACTGGATCATCTCACGATGTCTGTTCGCAGGCGCCTCGGTCAGTGTGGAGATATACTCGCCTGGGGCGACTCTATGCCTGCCAGGACCAAACGAGCCGCTTAATAGTTTACGTAATGCAGGCCACGTGCTATATTATTAAAAATATGGCAGGTGGCCTTTTTATGCCCATAAGTTATACGAATCCCGTTTGCTCCGATTACTTCGCCGACCCTTTCGTCTGGAAAGTGGGGCAGACCTACTACGCAGTCGGCACTGGCTCGCAATCCTCCGATACCAGCGCACCCAGCCGCTTCCCAATTAAATCCTCACCTGATCTGGTTGATTGGGAGTCGCACGGTTGGGCGTTACACGCTGTCGATTCGAAATATGGGAATGACTATTGGGCGCCGGAGATAGCGTTTTCGGGTGGTGTCTTCTATATGTATTATTCAGTGGGCGACCCCCACCGACTTCACGTGGCCGTCAGCAGCAGCCCACTTGGGCCATATACCGACATCGGCGAGCCTATAACCGACGATTCCGTCACCTTTGCCATTGACGCACACCCTTTTCAGGATACTGATGGTAAATGGTATCTGTTTTACTGCAAAGATTTTCTCGATTCCGATGATAAGATTCGCCCCGGCACTGCGATAGTAGTTGATCGATTGGTCGATATGACACAATTGGCTGGTGAGGAAAAAGTTGTCACGCGCGCCACCCGCGACTGGCAGCGATTTATGGCTAATCGACCGATGTATAATAGCATTTATGACTGGCACACTATAGAAGGCGCCTCTGTGTTGATGCACAACGGGAAGTATTATTGCTTCTATAGTGGCGGTCGCTATGAAAACGACACTTACGGGGTGGATTGCGTGGTCGCCGATTCCGTAATGGGCCCTTATGTCGACGACAGTCCGGAGGCTCCCCGGATTCTGCGCACTGTGCCGGGCAAGGTCATAGGCCCTGGTCATAACAGTTTCGTATCAGGGCCGGATGATGAGACCTACATAGTCTATCACGCGTGGGATGAAAAAATGACCGCCCGCAGGATGTGTATAGACAAACTACGCTGGACAGCCAAAGGCCCAACCGTCATCGGCCCAACCTGGACCCCGCAACAAATCGGCTGACAATCACAACCCCGCCATTTCGAGCGTCACAATCCCTGTCATTCCAGCGTCACACCCCTTGTCATTTCCAGCGTCACAACTCTTGTCATTTCGAGCGCAGCGAGAAATCTGCTTTTCCGGTTAGCGGTTGTCGGTTGTCGGATCACTCATAATCCACCACCTATCAACAAAACCGTAGTGGCCGATCTCCGTCTCGGCCAATCCCTTCAAAAGCCAATCGGGGTCATTTCGAACTGCACAGTCCCCGTCATTTCGAGCGCCTCAACCCTTGTCATTTCGAGCGAAGCGAGAAATCTGCTTTTTCGATGTCCGAGGTCTGCCGTTCGAAGTTCGGTTCCACGTAACCCCAACTGTGTGCTTTTTCTGGCTTTCGCTTTTTTCGCGCTTTCGCGTTTCTTCCCTTCTAGGCAAGGTGGCAATTCCTGGTCGAATCGCCACCCCAAAACCAAAAACCTACTTCAAATATTCCTCCACCTTCGCCGCCACGGCTTCTGGAGTCAGGCCGAATTTCTCGGCTAAAACGCTGGCAGGAGCCGATGCGCCAAATCGCTCCAGGCCAATAACCAGCCCTTCATCGCCGGCGTACTTGCACCAGCCAAACGGAACCGCAGCCTCCACCACAACACGCTTTTTAACATTTGGCGGGATGATGCTGTTTCGATACTCTACATCCTGTTCGTCAAACAGTTCCGTGCACGGCATTGAGACAACTCGAACCCCGATTCCCTTGCTGGTCAGCAGGTCATACGCCCCGATAGCCGTGCTCACCTCCGAACCCGTGGCTATTATCACCACATCCACTCGCTCGGAATCCCGGACGATATAGGCGCCTTTGCGCAGCCCCTTGGCAGTCTGCGGATCGTTGCTGCAGGCAGGCAGATTTTGCCTCGTCAGAGCCAGAATAGTCGGCCCCGTCTTGTTTTCAAGCGCCACAGCCCACGCAACAACCGTCTCAGCGGCGTCAGCCGGCCTGATTACCTTGACGTTCGGGATCGCTCTCAACGCGGCCAGGTGCTCGATAGGCTGATGAGTCGGGCCGTCCTCACCGAGGAAAACGCTGTCGTGAGTATACACTTGCACCAATTGCAGCTTCATCAACGCCGCCAGCCGAATCGACGGCCGCGCGTAATCCGAGAAGATCAAAAACGTCGATCCATACGGTATGAACCCGCCATACAGCGCCATTCCATTCACCGCCGACATCATCCCGTGTTCACGTACGCCGAAGTGGAGATTCCAGCCCAATCGGTCCTGTGCAGAAAAACTGCCGGCATTTTTGATATTTGTCTTCGTGCTCGGGGCCAAATCAGCGGAGCCACCCCACAGCGAGGGCACCAGCTTGGCAATAACCGGAATCACCTCTCCAGACGCCGACCGCGTCGCCACCGGCTTCTCGCAATTCACCAACGGTATAATCTCGTCCTCGATGTTCTCCGGGACGTATTTGCTCATCATCTTATCCCACAGCTCTGCCTGCTCCGGGAAATCCTTACGATACTTCGCAAACATCTCATGCCATGCGTCATAGTCCGTCTTCAACTGCTCTGCTCGCTTGGCAAAAAGATCATAGACCTCTTGCGGCACATAAAACGCGGGCTCAAGCGGCCACCCCGCCAGTTCCTTGGCGCCTTTGATCTCCTGTTCTCCCAAAGGCTCGCCGTGTGATGAAGACGTGTCCTGCTTCGTGGGAGCGCCCTTCGCTATGTGGGTGCGGGCTATGATTATGCTTGGCTTGTCCTTAACAGCCTTGGCTGCGGCCAATGCGAGATCAGCGGCTTTTCGGTTGTGACCATCAATATGCTGTACGTGCCAGCCGTAAGCCTCAAACCGCATCGCCACATTATCCGAATATGCGAGATCGGTATCCCCTTCGATTGAGATATGATTATCGTCGTAAATCACGATCAGGCTGCCTAGCCCAAGGTGACCGGCAAGGCCGCACGATTCGTGGCTGACGCCCTCCTCCAGATCTCCATCGCTGGCTATCGCAAATATATGGTTATCTACAACATCGAACCCCGGCTTATTAAACAGCGCTGCCAACCGGGTTTGGGCCATCGCCATTCCCACCGCGTTGGTGATTCCCTGCCCGAGCGGGCCTGTGGTCGTCTCGATGCCGTACTCGATATCCTTCTCCGGATGTCCAGGGGTCTTGCTACACCATTGCCTGAAGTTCTTTATGTCGTCAAGAGACAGATCGTATCCCGCCAGGTGCAACAGCGAATACAGCAGCATCGACCCATGTCCTGCAGACAATATAAACCGATCCCTGTTGGGCCATTGGGTATCCTTCGGGTTATAACGCAAATGTTTTGCCCACAGAGCGTAAGCAAAGTCCGCCGCGCCCATCGGCATGCCGGGATGTCCCGAGTTCGCCTTCTGAACAGCGTCGACGGAAAGGAACTTGATGGTGTTGACTGCAAGATCATCCAATCGAGAGTCAATAATAGGTTCTGACATAATTTCACTCCACCTCCACATTTTGTTATTCTAACGGGAGATCGCCAAATCTCCGTATCTTCACACAAGCGTATGCTTCATAATGATACACATACAATAGCATATTGTAACCTTTATACCCCTGCAATTGCTATGCTTGCCCAAATTCGGGTATTATCCAAGCGAACCTGAATGCAAGGGAGATGATTCTATGGACGTTGGCATTGTCGGATTAGGTCGAATGGGAATGGGGATGGGCGCTCGTCTCGCAAGAGCCGGCCATAAGGTTGCCGGTTACGATACGAACCCGGAAAAACGATCTGACGCTATGGGGCAGGGAATCCACTGGGTCGATTCCCTCTCGATGTTGCCCAATGTGCTTGCCCAGCCGAGGGTTACCATTGTTATGGTTCCGGCGGGCGCTGCCGTAGATGCGGCCCTGGATGGTCTCGCGCCGGTGCTTTCAGAGGGAGACATCGTCATCGACGGTGGAAATTCTTACTATAAAGACTCTATCGCACGCGGCAAGCGCCTGGCTGAGGCGGGGTTGAATTTTCTGGACACGGGAATCAGCGGAGGGATATGGGGAGATGCCGAAGGCTACTGTCTTATGACGGGCGGGCAAAAGAACGCATTCGACATCGCAGAGCCAGTTTTCCGCGATTTGGCGGCTGAGGGTGGATACTCTTATGTGGGCAAATCCGGAGCAGGGCACTATTCCAAGATGGTCCACAACGGAATAGAATATGCTATGCTGCAGGCATACGGCGAGGGCTTCGAGATTCTGAAAAATTCGCAGTTCGATTATGACCTGCACGAGCTTTCTCGGCTGTGGAACTACGGCAGCGTGATCAGATCATGGCTGTTGGAACTTGCCGAAATGGCATTTAAGGAATCTCCTGATTTAGCTGAGATTAAAGATTGGGTAAATGATTCAGGAGAAGGCAGGTGGACTGTGCTGGAATCCATCGACCAGAGCACTCCTGCGCCGGTTATTGCCCTTTCGCTTATGATGCGCTTCAGATCAAGACAAGATGAGTCTTTCAGCGCAAAAGTGATAGCAGCATTGCGCAACAAATTCGGAGGGCATGAGGTGAAACACGAATGAGTCTGCAGCTTGATGTCAATCCGCTTCGTGAAGGTCTGACCAGGGAACGGGCGGTGGATCCGTGCATTTTCGTGATCTTCGGAGGCACGGGTGATCTCGCCCACAAAAAACTCCTGCCCGCGCTGTATCACCTTCATCGCGCCGATCTGTTGCCGCGTGGGTTTGGCATAATCTCCTACGCTAGCGAGAATCTTACTGATGAACAATATCGGGAAACGGTGCGCAAAGCGGTAGGTGCTGCGGATCAATATTTACCGACTACGGGCAAATCGTGGGACGATTTCGCCGCGAACATCTACTATGTCAGCCGCACGGCCGATGACGGCACGGGCTTGCAGCACCTCAAAACCCGCCTGGACGACCTCGACCCCAGGATCGGAACCGAAGGCAACTATTTGTTCTACCTCGCAATCCCGCCGGCCGCGTTTGCGCAAACAGCCGAAGACCTCGGAGATGTGGGTCTGGCAAAAGAGGAACCCGGTGCTGGCTGGCGTCGTTTGGTGATCGAAAAACCTTTCGGCACAGACCTGGCTTCCGCGCGAGAACTGAACAGAGTACTGTTAAAATCGTTCTCTGAAGACCAGATTTACCGCATCGACCATTACCTCGGCAAAGAGACCGTGCAAAATATTCTCGTGTTCCGGTTTGCCAACGAGTTCGTCGAGCCGCTGCTCAATGCCCGGTATGTTGATTCGGTGCAAATCACGGTCGCAGAATCCATCGGCATCGAGACCAGGGGCGCGTTTTACGACCGCACGGGAGCGTTGCGCGACATCGTTCAAAATCACGTCCTGCAGATTTTATCGCTGGTGTGTATGGAGCCTCCGGTCTCGCTGGACGCTAATGCGGTTCGCGATGAGAAAATGAAGGTGTTTTCAGCCATCCGCCGAATGGAACCTCGCCAGGTCGATGACTTTACTGTGCGCGGCCAATATTCGGGGGGCATGCTTTTAGGGGAAAAGGTGCCGGGGTACCGCGAAGAGCACGACGTCGACCCAAATTCTACGATGGAGACGTTCGTGGCTGCGAAGTTCTTTGTGGACAACTGGCGATGGGCGGGGGTTCCGTTCTATGTCAGGACAGGAAAGCGACTGGCTAAGCGAGTTACTGAGATCGGCATACACCTGAAAGGCGTGCCGCGGGTATTGTTCGGCGAATCGCATCGTGAGGAGATAATCCCGAACGTAATAGCTTTGAATATCCAGCCAAACGAAGGCATATCAACGATCTTTCAGGCAAAGGTTCCAGGCCTGGATTATCGCATCCAGCCTGTTCGAATGGACTTTCTATACGGCGAGGCGTTCGGTGAGACCGCACCGGACGCATACGAACGATTGTTGATGGACGCGATGCTGGGCGATGCTGGCCTATTCAGCAGAGCGGATTCACTGGAGGCCACATGGGAAGTTGTTCAGCCTATTTTGGACGGCTGGAAGATGAAACAGACCCCCGCTAACCCGTATCTCCCCGGAAGCTGGGGGCCGGCTGAATCTGCTGAATTGATTCAGCGAGACGGCAGGAGGTGGCGCAGATTATGAGCAAGCAGGAGACGATAGTAGAGAAAACACGAGAAACCGCTATCAGCAGGCCTGTAAAGAACCTCGCCAAGCTCGACTCCGACATAGCCGAGCTCTACACACAGGCCATCGAACAAGAAGGAGCGGTGCCTACCTCAAGGGCGGTTCTGCTTAATTTAATTATCTACGCCACCGATGCCCAGCTCTCCGACCGCGCTTTCGAAAAAGCCTCGCAGCTTCTGGCTAAGATCGCTTGTCGCACCATTCTGGTAGATTTGACCACACAAAGCGACGATCACGGCTCCGTTTCGCTCATTTGTGGCATTAGCGAAAGAGGCGACAAGCGGCTCTGTGGCGAGGTGATTAGACTATATGCAGCCGGAGGGCCGGTGGCGGGGATGGTGCTTCCGCTGCTGATTCCAGATGTGCCGGTATATTTGTGGGTCTACGGCGATATACCACCGGAGCGGCAGGATTTCGCGGATTTGTTGAGGGTCTCAGACCACGTAGTCGCCGACTCCCGAACTGCCAGCCACACAGCCGCCAATCTGCGCGCTCTCGAACGCCTCAGCAAGATCGAAGGCGGTAAAAGAATAGTGCGGGACCTCGGTTGGATGTCTATTCAGGCATGGAGAGAGGCGACTGCGCAACATTTTGACGCGCCCTCGCTGAGACATTTCTTGGAGCAGCTTACCGAGGTGACGATAAAATACTCCGGCCCGATCGATTCTACTGTGCCTGAGAGCGCGCCTCTGCTGTTTGCGGCCTGGCTTATGGACAGGTTGCAGATAGTTTCCTCAAAGGTCTTTCGCTCAAAGGATGAAGGTTTTCGTATTACGGCCTCTCAGTTTAACAGACCCGTCACGCTGCGCCTCATTCCGCAGGACTCAAACTCCGAGATCGGCAGGTTGATTTCGGTGTCTATGAGCTGCGGGGTGGGGGATAAGGCCGGTACATTCACTACAGAGGCTGTATCGGATACCCAGCTTTCTCTCACCGAGAACTGCCCGGAACTTTGCCTGCCGCAAAAACTGATCGAGACTCCGGACCCCGGCGAGGCCGCTCTGGCTGCTATTGCGTTAAGCACCCATCGAAAAGATCAGGTATTTAGAAGAACGCTTGAACTCGCTCTGCAGATTATAAGCCAGGCAGAACTTGCGGATGAACGCTCTGCCAGATTCAGGTTATGATATGACTATGAACCGAAAGCACGCCAATATTTTGATATGCCAGGACGAGGCCACCGCTGTAAATGAGGCCGCTGACAGATTCGCCTGCGCCGCCGTACGAAGCGTGGCCGAGCACGGCAGATTTTGTGTCGCGGTATCCGGCGGCAACACTCCCAGAGGTATGTACGAATCCCTCGCCGAGCACCACGCATCCCTTGTTCCATGGTATCAAACAGAGCTGTTTTTTGCCGACGAACGCTGTGTTCCGCCGGAATCTCAGGAGAGCAATTATCGCATGGTTCACGACCTGCTGATATCCACTGTCCCCATCCCGGAGGTCAACGTGCACCGGTTTGAAGGTGAACTCTCCCCGGAGATTGCTGCTGAGTGTTATGAGCAGGAGTTGCATAAAGTAATGGGCCATGACCCTCACTTCGATATGATCGTGCTGGGGATGGGAAGCGACTCACATACTGCCTCGTTGTTTCCGTATACCCCCGCGCTGCACGCAACCGGCAGGCACGCGGTGTCAAATTATGTCCACAAACTCGGAGTACACCGACTCACTCTCACTTTCCCGCTGATTAACCGTGCGCATAGCATAATAATTCTGGTGACCGGAGCAGGCAAGGCGGACGCCTTAGCCGCCGTTATGAGCGGGGATGAGGATATGGATATGCACCCCGTGCAGAACGTCAAGCCGACTCACGGCAGAATGCTCTGGATAGTCGACTGCGAGGCCGCCTCAAAGCTCTAGCTTGCGATCTTAGAGCGCCATAGCTCGCCATAGCTCGCTTTACAATGCCACCCGCCCGGTCTATAATTATGTGCGGAGGGCGAGTATGAGCGATGCTGATAAATTGAGACTGAAAATAGCCATTGGTTCAGATCATGCGGGCTACCAGCTTAAGGAGGAGCTCGCAAGCTCTCTTCGTGATGACGGCTACGATATTGCCGATTTCGGCGTTCATTCGATCGAATCTATGGACTATCCCGACATCGCCGCGACCGTCGCCAGAGCTGTTGCGTCAGGCGAGTTCGACAGAGGCGTTTTAATCTGCGGCACGGGGGTTGGGGTAACGATCACAGCTAATAAGATCAAAGGAATCCGAGCGGTGGTGACCTCTGATACATACTCCGCTGCTATGTCCAGAAAGCACAATAACGCCAACGTGCTGGGTATGGGCGCGAGGGTTGTCGGTGCGGGGTTGGCCTACGATATCGCGAAAACATTCTTGAATACGGACTTCGAATCAGGATCACGTCACGAAAGGCGTGTTGATAAAATCAACGCACTTGACCAGTGCGGGGAGGCAAACGTTGGGGAATAGCGAAAGCAAACTGATGAGCGAACTGAATCTGCCGTTGGAGCAGGTGGATCCGGAGATAGCAGAGGCGATTCGCCTGGATACACAGCGACAGAACAACAAGATACTTCTCATCGCTTCGGAAAACTACGCCAGCAAGGCAGTGATGCAGGCCACCGGTTCGGTGTTGACCAATAAGTATGCTGAGGGCTATCCCGGCAAACGCTACTACGGCGGCTGCGAAAATGCTGATATCGTCGAGCGAATCGCTATTGAGCGCGCAAAAGAACTCTTTGGCGCAGAGCACGCCAACGCACAGCCTCACGCAGGCTCGCAGGCCAATATGGCGGCCTATTTCGCGTTTCTCAAACCGGGAGACACCATTCTTGCTATGGAGCTTGCACATGGCGGGCACTTGACTCACGGCAGCCCGGTCAACTTCTCCGGGACACTATACAAATCCTGCGCCTATGGCGTAGACCCTGAGACGGAGCTTCTCGACTACGACGAAATCCAGCGATTGGCAAACGAGTGCCAACCTAAAGCGATTATGACCGGGGCGACGGTATATCCTCGATATATCGACTTCGCCCAGTTCCGCAAAATCGCGGACTCAGTGGGTGCGGTTCTGATCGCCGACATAGCCCACACGGCCGGGTTGGTGGCGGCGGGCGAGCATCCCTCCCCTGTGCCATACTGCGACGCAGTCACGTTCACAACCCATAAAACCCTGCGTGGGCCACGGTCGGGTATGATCTTATGCAAAGAAGCTCACGCTAAGGCTATCGACCGTGCTGTGTTCCCCGGGCTGCAGGGTGGGCCGCTGGTTCACGTGGTGGCTGCCAAGGCGGTATGCTTGAAGGAAGCGATGCAGCCGTCGTTTAAGGATTATCAGAAGCAGGTCAAGTTAAATGCACGCGCGCTGGCAGATGAGCTTGGAAAGCGCGGTTTGAGATTAGTTAGCGGCGGCACGGATACGCATCTTATGCTTGCAGATCTTACTCCGTTGAACATAACAGGCAAGGCTGCTCAGGAAGCGCTCGACGCGGTGGGAATCGTCGCAAACAAGAACATGATTCCGTTCGACAAGCAAAAGCCTATGGTCACCAGCGGCATTCGAATAGGCACCCCTTGTGTGACCACTCGCGGCATGAAAGAGCCGGAGATGGCGAAAATCGCGGATTTGATTATCCGCTGTATAACCAATCTCGGCGATTCCGGAGCAGAGATCGCTGCCAGGGAGAGCGTTGCCCGCGAGGTCGAAACTCTGGCCAGCGAGTTTCCCGTATACAATTCACAGTAAGACCATATTGGCGAGCCTAGTGACCGCAACGGCGAGTTTGGCTCAAGGATGACCAGGCGGACTTTATGATCATCAATGTGATTACTGCGGCCATCGCCGGGTTGGTAACATACGTACTGACCCCGATAGTCTGGCGCTTTGCGCGCAGCAAGGGTATTGTGGCCAATCCGGGCGGCAGACGCGTACATGCGATACCGACTCCTCTTATGGGCGGATTGGCGATGTATGCGGGTTTCATCGTCGCCATAGCCGTGGCGGTCATAGCCAGTAACAAAGTTAACGTCAGCCCACAGGCGGCTGGTATATTGATCGGCGGCACAATCGTCGCGTTTGTCGGCGTCCTGGACGACAAATACGAGCTGCCTGGTTGGGTGCAGGCAGGGGCGATTTTATTCGCCGCGCTGATTCTGAGCCTGTTCAAGGTCCGCATCTTGGGGATAGTCAGCCCCATTCGCCTCGAATTCGGCCTCTGGAGCATCCCGGTTACTATGATCTGGGTTTTGATGGTCACCAAGGCTGTGGACTGTATGGACGGGCTGGACGGTCTTGCTGCAGGGATTTCGGCGATTGCGGCGGCGACGCTCGTGCTTATGGCGGCGCATTTTCCGGGCAGGGCGATGTCGGCGGCGATGGCAGCCGCGCTTTTCGGGGCTGCGTTAGGCTTTCTTCGATTCAACTACCCCCCTGCAAAGGTCTTTATGGGCACCATTGGCGCGCAATTCCTCGGTTTTACGCTGGCGAGCATATCAATTCTCGGAACTCTAAAAATTACCGCACTTTTAGCGGTCGCTGTGCCGATATTAGTATTGGCGGTCCCGCTTTTCGATACGACGTTTGTCGTTCTCAAGCGAGCGGCCTCCGGCAAAGGGATCGGAGAGGCGGACACCACCCATTTGCATCATAGGCTGGTCAAGAAGGGGCTATCTCATCGGCAGGTAATATGGTGCATCTACGGCTTAACGACGGTGTGCTGCTCCGTTGCGTACTGGTTATTCTGCACCCTTGGGGTGGCGGGAAAGTAGGAATATGAGCGAACAAGGCAAATTCAGCGTGCTGGCGGTCTGCGGCACCCGGCCGGATACGGTGAAGATGGCGCCGGTGGTCAACGAGTTCAAGCGGCATGCCGACGAAGTCGATCTCATTTTGGCCGTCACAGGGCAGCACAGGGAGATGCTTGTTCAGGTGCTGGAGGCGTTCGACCTGCATCCGGATTTCGATCTCAATATTATGTCAGCGCGGCAGACTCTCGCTCAAATTGCAACGCGTGCGCTGGAGGGCCTCGACGATGTCATAAAAAAGACAAGGCCGAGTTTTGTCCTAGCACAGGGAGATACCAGCACCACGTTTATTGCCTCACTGGCTGCGTTTTATAATCAACTCCCTTTTGGCCACGTCGAAGCTGGCCTGCGAACAGACAACAAATACGACCCTTTCCCGGAGGAGATGAACCGCCGGCTGACCGCGATGATGACCGACCTCCACTTCGCGCCGACCCAGCTTGCCAGGCAGAACCTGCTTGGTGAGGGCATCGACGAGAAAACAATTTTTGTCACTGGCAATACCGTCATCGACGCACTCTTGGGCATCGCTGCACAGGACTACACTTTTGAGGACGACAGAATCGCTCGCGCCGCACAGTCCGGCCGGATGCTGCTGCTCACTGCCCATCGCCGCGAGAACTGGGGCCAGCCGTTGAAAAATATCTGTGCTGCTATCAAACAGATTGTCGAGGCACATCAAGATGTGACGGTAGTCTTTCCGATGCACAAGAACCCGATCGTGCGAGAAGCAGTGGTGCCGGAACTCGACGGCCTGGACCGGGTGATATTAACCGAGCCGCCGGACTACGTCCCGTTCGTGCATCTTATGAAGGCCTCCTATCTTATCCTTACCGACTCCGGCGGGGTTCAGGAAGAAGCGCCATCCCTCGGCAAGCCGGTCCTGGTACTTCGTAAGACCACCGAAAGACCCGAAGGCGTACAGACCGGAAACGCCAAACTTGTCGGCACGGAGACTGCTGCAATAGTAGAACAGGCAAATAAGCTGCTGGTCGATCAGGCTGCGTACGACACAATGGCGCGCGCCAAAAGCCCCTATGGGGATGGCCAGGCAGCGCAGAGGATTTGGGAGATCGTCCGGTCTCGATATATAACCAATGGATAACAGAGCCTGCAATACTGTAGAAGATACCTGGGAGATCATCATGCGCCTTGCGAGGTGGATGCTCATCCTGGCGCTGGTCGTATTCGCCTGTTATATCGTCTACAGGATACGTGAGGTCGTCTTCTCCGTGTTGGCGGCTGTGCTGCTGGCTTATATTCTTCTGCCGGGGGTAGAGTGGCTTTGTAGAAAGCGCAATCCGAAGTTGACCCCCAAAGGTCAACGCCTGCTTGCTACTATTCTTGTTTTTGTCGTGGCGCTTTCTATGATTGCAGCCGCCGTTAGCCTGTTCGTCTCGCCGTTCACCACCGAACTTACGGATTTTATCGCCAGTTTTGGCGACTACCAAAAAACGGTTGTGGGATTTTTACACAGCGCCTGGGAAGCGCTTCCCCAAGAAGGTCGAGACATCCTCAAGGCGATAGACTACGGCAAACTATCCGCCTGGCTCAAGGGATATGTTGAGGGATTATTGCAGCTTGCTACCTCTTCGGTCAGAGTAATACTAGAGCTTGTCCTGATCCCTGTCATTGCGTTTTATTTTGTCTATGACTTCCGGGCTATCACATCGGAGTTCTACGCGCTGATCCCGTCAAGACGCCGCAAAGAGGCTATGCGATTGGGCAGGATGGCGGGGGAGATGCTGCAGAGCTACATCTTTGGCCAACTGATTTTGTGCGTGATTGCGGGTGTGCTGACGGGGATCGTTCTAAGCTTGCTGGGTGTAAAATACGTTGTTGTGCTGGCGCTGTTTGCCGGTATCACGCGCGCTATCCCGATTATCGGGCCTATAGTCAGCGGCATTCCGATAGTGCTCGTCGGTGCAATTAGTACGCCTGGCAGTCTCGAGCTTCCGTTATATCTGACCATATTTATGATCGCGATGCACTTCGGTGAGAGCAAGTTCATAATGCCGCAGTTGATCGGCAGACGGCTTCGCTTGCATCCGGCTGTAGTCATTGTAGTATTATTGATTGGTGCGGAGTTCTTCGGTCTCGTCGGGATGTTCCTTGCGGCCCCTGTGGCGGCTATTATTCGGCAGTTAGTCAAACAATACTACATCATTCCGAGAGACATCCGCGACCACGCAGTAAAAGAAATGAGCCACTAGACGGGCATCTTGTCTAAGAAATCTGAAGTGAGGTCATTGCTTTGGAAATTATCCAATCCATAATTCTCGGCATAGTTCAGGGACTCACCGAGTTCATCCCAGTCAGCAGTTCGGCCCACCTGCTTCTGCTGCAAAAGCTGTTCGGCTGGGACATATCTTCCGTCACATTCGATGTAGCTTTGCATATGGGCACATTGGTTGCTATAATCGGATTCTTTTGGAAGGATTGGATATCCATATTTACCTCTTTTTACAGACGCGTTACCTCCTGCACGCCATATCCTGCCGACGATGACGCCAAATCCGGCGGCAAGCTCTTAATTCCTATCGTTGTCGCCACAATCCCGGCTGCTATCGTCGGGGTGTTATTCGACTCGCAGATTGAAGGTATGCGCGATCGAGTCTGGATGGTGCCGGCGATTGCGGCGGCGTTGGCTGTGGTTGCGATCATAATGGTATTGGCCGAGAAGATCAGCAGCCAAAAGCGTGGAGTGGGGGAGATGAACTATGCCGACTACATAATCATCGGCCTCGCGCAGGCTCTCGCGCTGTTTCCCGGCGTATCTCGTTCCGGAATCACCATCGTCGCAGGTCTGGGGCGGGGTTTGAAGAGAGAGTCGGCTGCTCGATTCAGTTTCTTACTTTCCACGCCGGTAATATTTGGCGCAGGAGTGAAGCAAGCGTTAGACGTGCTAAAGACCGGGCTTGCGCCGAATCAGGGGCTTGTTTTGCTGTTCGGATTCCTGGCCTCTGCCATATCCGGCTATCTTGCGATCCGATTCCTGATGAATTATCTGCAGCGCCGAAGCCTCAACGCATTTGCGATATACCGAGTGGCCCTTGGGCTGGGCATACTATCGACCCTGTTCATTAAATAAACACTCTGTATGCCTGCTGACCGATTATAGGGCCAATAATAGCCCACACGGAGCCAATAAAGAAGTCTCCCAATACCAGGCCCAAAAAGAATGGCACGAAGGTGTTGTGCAGCTTCATACCTCCGTAGCGCACTATAATCAGCTTGATAAGCCAGGCCACAAAGAACGTAAACCAGAAATAGTCCATAGCGAAACTGATCGCCAGGGCGTAACCCGCCGGGTGAAACGGCCAGGCCACAAATGCCCCTCTAATCAGATTCAACGCGATAACTATAACCGCACCAAGCGCGACGTGAATCATCCATACCATGTCGGTGCCGGGTTTGTTTCTTATAAGCTGTCCGAGTTTGTCGAACGACTCGGTCCCTAACCACCATTTGAACCCGAGGCATTTCCCGGTCGCACCGGCGGGGTAAGTGACGTGCAGGTTAGCCCAATACGACGTCAGCAGTCCTGCCAACGCCGATAACATCAAAACAAAGATCAGCGGGCGGATCTTAATCGCACTTCCCTCCGACATCTTCATCGCCTCAAGCTGATTTGGCATAGGGTGGCTGCGATAACACCTGTTGAACCAATACATCGACTGCAGCACGGTCATATTCGCTATGCCGATAGCGTTAAAACCCAGCAGACCGACCATAATCTGTTGCGGGTTAACGAAGTATATTTCATGCGGCGTGCCAAGCTCTGCGCGAACGCGGGTGATTCCGATCGAGATCAAAAAATAAAGCACGAAAAAGATAATGGCGTAATGCACCTGCAGGCCCATCCACCTGCCCAGAACAAGAAGCGTCAGAAATCCCAGCCCAAGCGCGTAGATGGCTTTGCGATACAGATCACCCTCCGACCTCTGCTCCGGCGTGCCTTCCCCGGAAAACGCCTGCTTCCAGACAGATCTCAGGTGCGGCATCGCTGCAATCACGATCACTATGCTAAGAGCCAGCCACGCGCCAGACGATTGAGCATCCCAATATGGAAATCCCGACGTCCCGGCGCTGTCCCATCCCATAGCTGCGCCGATAATCTGCCAGGCCTTGCGCGCCACATAAAAGAACCAGCACGAAAAAGACAAGTCCAGCGGAATAAAATACGCCAATCCGATCATAAACGGATACATCGAGATATTAAAGTCTCTCAGCCGATTAACCGCGTTCCACGGCCGGTCAGTGAAGAACTGACCTATGTTGTATTGTTTGACGCCCGTCAACTCCGGCAGAGATGGATACAGCGTGTGCAGTCCATTGATCATCCCAATCGCCAATGCCACCGAGAAACCTGCCCACATCAGCTTGTTTGCATAAAACTTCCGACCTGCGTCTTCCGAGGTCATCGCAATGGGAAGCTGAACAAGAGGGAAAACCAGTTTCTCGTTTTCTGTCCACTGCTTTCGGATCAGGATGTTGATGCACAGCATCATAGCTATCATCACCATCACCAACAGTCCCCAGAGCGCCAGCGGAACTACCCAGAACTTGAGAATCTTCCACACAAACGGGTTATCCACCCCGCCCGCATAGAAGCCTTTAAGAGCGGACTTCTCGGACAGGAACCACTGATTCGGCAAATACCGCCCGAACAGGTTCTCATATTGATTAGATTCATTGGCCATATAACTGGGGTGACCAATGGTGCCGAAGAGGTTTTGAATCATGTCGTGCGAGGCCAGCGCGGCGCCCATGACGACCATAATATATATAGTCAGCAGTTCCCCTCGCCGCAGTCCTTTCGAAGGCCAAACTCGGCGCACAGCGAGGTTGAGCATGCACGTCATAAACAGAATGAAGACAGGGGTTATGAACACCGGCAGGCAGGTGCCATCGAGGGCGAACCATCTCACCTCGATGATCGTAATCCAAAGGTTATCTATAAATATCAGCAGAAGCCCGATCAACACCGCTATAGGAGTTACGCCAGCATCTTTGATCTTCTCTGCAGTTCTCAAAACCCGTGAACCTCGTATTTCTGGAAAAGTTACCTCATCATTTTAACAGGACAAGCCGACACAAACAACAGGCTCCGCAAAGTTTAGAGCGCACTCCGATACGTAGCAATATCATCACCCATCACCCAAACCACCAGCCCACCGTCATTTCAATTACCCACCGCCATTCAACCCCCACACCGTCATTCGACACGTCCCACCATCATTCGACACCCCACCATCATTCGACAGCCCCCACCGTCGTTCGACACGCCCCCACCGTCGTTCGACACACCCCCCACCGTCATTCGACACACTCCCCACCGTCATTCGACACACCCCCACCGTCGTTCGACACGCCCCCACCGTCGTTCGACACGCCCCCCACCGTCATTTCGAACGCAGTGAGAAATCTGCTTTTTCCCTATCCGGCCAACCAAGACACCATTCGGGCGGGGACGGAGGCACGGCCCTGCTTCGACTACCTCAACCACACGTTTTCTTCCGATTTTCGCCATTTTCGGGCTTTCGCGTTTATCCCTTCCCTTCATTCCAACCTCCCCCCACCGTCGTTCGACACGCCCCACCGTCATTCGACACACCCCCACCGTCGTTCGACACGCCCCCCACCGTCATTTCGAACGCAGTGAGAAATC
>CAZBSI010000004.1:106495-146735 GCA_964494345.1 uncultured bacterium | reverse complement strand
TGCTTTTTCCCTATCCGGCCAACCAAGACACCATTCGGGCGGGGACGGAGGCCCGGCCCTGCTTCGACTACCTCAACCACACGTTTTCTTCCGGCTTTCGCGTTTATCCCTTCCCTTCCCCGCAGGAGACTCGCCTATCGCAATAGAAGTATACACTGCGGCGTCAGCCCTAATCATTGTAAAAGAGGACATCAATGAAAGATCCTTTGGATATATCCCACGAAATATCATGTGCTTTAAACAGAGGCCAGGCGGTGGTAGCCCTGGAGTCATCGGTACTGGCCCACGGTCTGCCTTCCCCTGTGAACGTCGAAACAGCGCTTGCTATGGAGCAACAGGTGCGCGATGCCGGTGCGGCGCCCGCCACTATCGGGGTCATCGGCGGTAAAATTCGCATCGGGTTATCGAACGAGGAAATTGAAATCCTGGG
The DNA here is from genome assembly GCA_964494345.1 of uncultured bacterium. Taxonomy (GTDB): domain Bacteria; phylum Armatimonadota; class UBA5829; order UBA5829; family UBA5829; genus DTKD01. The sequence continues at coordinate 146,305 of CAZBSI010000004.1, read as the reverse complement.
CAGGGGTGGGGCGGCAAAGCTGGCTGCGAGAGATCTGCCGGACGCCTGTGCCACGGAAATCAACGGAGGCACAACCGTATCCGCCACCGCTCGCATCGCAGCAGCAGTAGGGATCAACGTAATGGCGACAGGAGGAATCGGCGGAATCCATCGCGGAAACGCAAATGATATCTCTGCCGACCTTTGGGAGATGACGCGAACGCCAATCGCCATCGTATGCTCCGGGCCTAAAGCTGTGCTGGACGTGCCGGCAACCGCAGAATGGCTCGAATCTCACAGCGTGCCCGTTTATGGCTACAAAACCACGAAACTGCCTGCGTTTTACGCGGCCCAAACGGACATAACCATCCCCGGTTACGACACAATCGACGAGCTGGCTGCCACGATTAAGCTCGGCCTTGGAGCTATGGGTCTTCGTTCTTCAATATTGATCGCAGCGACTGTGCCGGAATCAGATGCTGTGGACGCGTCCGAGGCAATCGAAGAGGCGATCAAACAGGCGGAGAAAAATCAGATAAGCGGAAAACAACTAACGCCGTGGCTCTTAGACAAAATCGCCGAGTTGACGAATGGCAGGTCGATTAAGTCCAACGTCGCACTCCTCAAAAACAACGCACAAATCGCAGCAGAGCTAGCCTGCGCGTTGGTTAATGAGGAGCGTCGACGAATGGGGTTCTACGCTTAGCGAGAACTACTCGGCAAAATCGAGGGTTTCCGTTACGTCGATAACCGCATCCTCATCTATTTCCATAGCCAGTTGCTCGACTATCTCGTGAAGGTCGCCTTCGGTAAGTCGGGCGCCTGACTCTGGTGACCATTCTACTGAAACGATGAATCTCTGTTGGAGTTCGGGGTTGGTGCTCATTTGTATCTCCATCTCACGTCGGATATATCGTTATAACCTACTCTGTGAGCCTTGCACCTACCTTCTATATTTTAATAAGATTTTCTCAGGATTCTTATCAGCCTACTGCGTCCGTCTCTCTGATTCTATTTTTAACACTCTATCCAGCAGCTTCTCGTCGGCTGCCGTCAACGGCCGTATTGTGGCGGTTTTGATCATATCCCCGGTCTGAATCTTCATCGCCACATCCATTCCCTTTATCACGCGGCCAAAAACGGTATATTCAAAATCGAGGTGAAATGCCGGCTCCAGGGTGATATAAAAAACGCTGGTGTTGCTGTTAACGTCGGCAGATCGAGCCATTCCCACAGTCCCTTTAGCATGAATGAGGCCCTTGGCAGTCTCTATCCCCATAGGCTCCACTTCTTTTTTTGCGTTTTCGGTCTGAATCACCCAGTCTTCAACTCGTGGGAAGTGGACTCCGTTATAAAACCCGCCGTCCGCCAATTCAGCTATACGCGCCGTGGTTTTGGGGCAATCTTGCTCAAAAAGGACAAACTCAATCACGCCGCGTGTGGTGTTCAGCACAACCACGCGCCCAGGCGCCTTTGTCGCTATTCTTTCAGGCTGCGGCTTCTGTTCGTCGTCAGTTATTTTCTTGATCGTATCAGAACCCAGATCGACCCTCTCTGGTTTTTTGGACTCCTGATAATTAGAAATCCATACTGAACTGCCCAAAAGGCCCGCCAATAGCAGGACCACGACACCCAAAAGCTTATAATTCATCTCTATTTACCCGTCCCGGCGCTGTCAACAATACGCCGCTTACGCCACATTCGTTATCTACGCTCACAGCCAGACTACTGTTCCAACAGCCTCTACAGAATACCGCACTGACCTCGTTAGTGCAAATCCCCGTACAAAATACAGGGTCATCAGCAGTGTATATGCGGAAGGTAACCATGTCACACAAAGGTTGCAGGAGGCAATCACTATGCGTTGGATTGCAGTTATATGTGTTTTGATAATATGTTTTTTTGCTAGCTTAGCGCTATACGCCGAAAATCAGGAGAATCCGGCGGCTAAAGCCGAGGCATCGGCGGCGCCATCACAGCCCGGCAAACCCTACACATCGGTCATAGTTGACGCTACGGGGCTGGAACTCGATAGAAGCGTCACCCCTAAATTAGTACGTTTCGACGACAAGGCGATATGGGGAGAGAGCCAGGTCATCACCGATTTCGCGATCGAGCACGGCGTAGTCGCTTATGAGCACACCCTCGAAGAAGCAAAACATAACAACCGCGCCGGCCAGAACCCGCTGGTGATTAAAGCCAAAGCGAGCGGTGGTGGGTTGATAGTATCTGATCTGGTGCTCAGCGATGCAGACGCCGATCTGCTGCTTGCAGAGGACAAAATCGGTAAGTTCCTGGACAAATTCAACGTAATTTTCGTCCAGGACAAGAACATAATAAAAACCTCCGCTTCCGGATCTGACTAAAATCGCGGCGATCTTCGAATCGATTAAAATTAGATAGGTGGCGATCTCCGAATCAAAATAGTACGATAGGTGGCGATTTCCGAATCGCCACCTCGTAATCAAAAATGGCACCATCTCGTCACACGGAACGCACCAGGGAATAAGCCCCCACACCCTGTCATTCCGAGCGCAGCGAGGAATCTGCTTTTTTCGACGTCCGAGGTCAGATGTCCGAAGTTCGACCCGTCAACCAAGCGCTTTCCATTATTTCTGGCTTTCGCCCTATTGCACTTACGCGTTCCCCGTTCCCGTTATCCGCTGAGTTTGCCGAGCCTCCCCCGACGTGGTAAAATCAATGCGTTATCTCATATGAGGTCAGGTGAATAGTTGGGCGATATAAATAGCATTCTCGCTACGGACTGTGGCAGCACCACTACAAAGGCCATTCTCATAGAAAAACAAGACGGTCAATACCGCCTTGTTGTGCGCGGAGAAGCTCCGACCACCGTCGAAGCCCCTTTCGACGATGTGACGGTGGGGGTTGTCAACGCGGTTAGAGAGGTCGAAGAACTCGCAGGGCGACGCATACTCGACGATACCAACCACATCATCACTCCAACGCGCGAGGACGGCTCAGGGGTAGACGTCTACCTCTCTACATCAAGCGCAGGCGGCGGGTTGCAGATGACTGTGGCTGGAGTGGTCAAGGCCATGAGCGCCGAGAGCGCCGAAAGGGCTGCGCTTGGGGCGGGTGCCATCATTATCGACGTAATCGCAGTCGACGACGGCCGAAAGGACTACGAAAAGGTCAAGAGAATCCGCGAACTGCGCCCGGATATGATCTTATGCTCTGGCGGCACAGACGGCGGCACGGTCAAACACCTCGTCGAAATGGCTGAAATGCTCATATCAGCCGACCCCAAACCCAGGCTCGGTATCGGTCTGCAACTGCCGGTTATTTACGCTGGCAACAAAGAAGCCCGTGAACCCGTTAAAGAGATTCTTGGTGATAAGGTGGATCTAAGAATCGTCGACAATCTTAGACCGACACTCGACCGTGAGCGCCTCGACCCCGCACGTGAGGCCATCCACGAACTTTTCTTGCAGCACGTCATGCAGCAGGCCCCCGGCTACGGCAAACTCAGCGACTGGGTAAGCTCTGGAATTATGTCCACCCCAAACGCTGTCGGTAAAATCATCCAAACAGTGGCCGAGCAATTCGACATAAACGTCCTTGCGGCGGATATCGGCGGCGCGACTACCGACGTTTTCTCCGTATTCGACGGTATCTATAACCGCACGGTCAGCGCCAACCTGGGTATGAGCTATTCTATATGCAACGTCCTCGCCGAGGCAGGCCCGGCCGGCATCGGAAGATGGGTGCCATTTGAGGTCGACGATGCAGACCTGAGAAACGCGCTTCGCAACAAAATGATTCGACCGACCACCGTGCCGCAATGCCTGCGTGACCTGAGAATTGAGCAGGCCGTCAGTCGTGAAGCTCTCCGACTGGCTTTTGAGCACCATAAAACCCTTGCCCGATCCCTGAAAGGCGTGCAGACCGTGCGCACAATCGGCGAGATTATGGATCAGCAGGAGACCGGTGCGACGCTGGTCAATTTGATGAACCTTGATATGATAGTCGGCAGCGGCGGGGTATTAAGCCACGCGCCGAGGCGAGTCGAGGCGGCGTATATGATGCTCGACGCTTTCCAGCCGGAGGGAATCACGATGCTTGCGGTGGACTCAATCTTTATGATGCCGCAGCTCGGCGTTCTTTCCACCATCCATCCCGAGGCCGCCGCGCAGGTCTTCGAGCGCGACTGCCTTATTAAACTCGGCACTGTCATCGCCCCGGTCGGCAGGTGCAAGGCTGGCGAGATAGCCTGCAGTGTGACGATAGACGGCGAGACTCACGAGGTCGAATACGGCTCGCTTAAACTGATTCCAATAGGCATTGGCGAGAAGAAAAAAGCGACAATCAAGCCCGGCGGCAAGACGAATGTCGGCGCGGGTAGGGGACGAGAGTTGACCGCTGAGGTAGAAGGCGGTGTCGCGGGAGTCATCATCGACGGTCGCGGCCGGCCAATAAATCTTCCTGCTGACCAGTCGGCTCGCGTAGAAAAACTTATAGAGTGGCACACCGCTCTGGGATTGGAGGCGAGATAATGGGGACCGCATATACACCGGGGCTGAAAGTCAGCTCTGGCACAACGATCCAAAAGCAGAGAAGACTGCCTCTTAAAGGTCAGGTGCTGGTCAACATCGGGGACAAGGTGACGTCGGACACAATTGTCGCACGCACTGACATTCCCGGCATTATCCAGACGGTGAAAGTCGCTGAGACTCTCGGCATAGAACCCGGCGAGGCGATCGCTGCCTTGCAAGTTAAAGAAGGCGACGAGGTAGTCGCCGGGCAGATGTTCGCCGAGACCAAATCATTCTTCGGCTTGTTAAGGTCCGAGTGCAAAACGCCGTACGCGGGCGTCATTGAGTTAATTTCCCCTACGACCGGCCACGTAGGTGTGCGGTTGCCATCAAAGCCAGTTGAGATCAGCGCATACATTGACGGCACTATAGCGGATGTCATAGAGGACGAAGGCGTCATCGTTGAGACCTACGGCGCGCTGGTGCAGGGCATATTCGGCGTCGGCGGCGAGCAGATGGGTAGGCTGACGGTTGCGGTCGAATCCTCAGACGATGTGATCACAGAGGATCATATAACCGACCGGCACGCCGGCGCTGTGATAGTCGGCGGGTGTGGAATCGATCTGGAGGCGCTTCGAAAGGCGTCTGATGTGGGCGCAGTCGGGGTGGTGGTCGGCGCCATCGTCGACACCGATTTAGTTGAATATCTCGGCCACGATATCGGCGTCGCCATCACGGGCCACGAGCCTATCAGCACTACTTTGATCCTCACCGAGGGCTTCGGTTCGATAGCGATGGCCGCTCGGACATTTAATTTGCTTAAAACTTTAGAAGGCCGCAGCGTTTCCATCAACGGCGCAACTCAGATACGCGCCGGAGTCATCCGTCCCGAGATTATAGCTCCATTTACTGATACCGCATCGACTGAGGAGCAATCAGATCAGGGCCAGACCCTGGACATAGGCGCCCATATCCGGATAATTCGCGAACCGTATTTCGGCAAGCTGGGCTCAGTCACAGCCCTCCCTGCCGAACCCGTTGAAGTAGAATCCGGCGCCGTGGTCCGCATATTAGAAGCCAAACTCAACGACGGTGAAACCGTGGTCGTGCCAAGAGCCAACGTGGAAATTATCGAAGGGTAATGGGCTGGTTGCTGGTTGTTGCTTAGGATTGCACGCAACCGGAGCCGTGACCGCAGGTCACGATTGCGAAGCCAGCCGTACCGTACAGCTTTGTCATTCAGCCCTACCACCTCGTCATTCCGCGCCAGCGTTTGTCATTCCGCGCGAAGTCGCGGAATCCACGGCGAGAGCATCAGCGCTGGGTGATCCTGCGACTTCGCGCAGGATGACTATAATTGGACGCGCAGGATGACTACTATATTTGGCGCGCAGGATCACATAAAGGTAGGCAGAATGACGTAGGCTGTCAACCGTAAACCGGCACCCGACAACCGCACAAAAACGTAGTGGCCGCGCCCCGTCCCGGCCACATTACCGTTATTTCGGGAAACCCCTTTCCCGAAATGAAAGAACGTAGTTTAAAGCAACGTTCTAAAACTTGAAAAAAAAACACAATGGCAATTGATAGGAGGAACAATCGTCTCAGAATACGAAGTCTAAACCATATTAGTTGCTTCGGATTGCACGCAACCAAAGCCGTGACCGAAGGTCACGAGGCCTCGTCATTCCGCGCGTAGTCGCGGAATCCACGGCGAAAGTATCAGTGAAGGGTGATCCTGCGACTTCGCGCAGGATGATATAAAAGAGAGGCAGGATGACATAAAAGGGCGCGCCGGAGGACATAAAAACGTAGGATGACGTAAACCGTCAACTGTAAACCGAGAACCGACAACCGACAACCGTCAACCGAGAACCGACAACCGACAACCGCAAAACGTAGTGGCCGTGTCTCCGTCCCGGCCAAATTCAGGTTGCGGTTATACCAACGATGCTGATTGCCCACAGTCGATGCAACTGAAGTGCTTTTTGGGGAGGTCATTGCGTTGAATAGAAGTGCCCATATAGAGTTCCATGAGGTGTTGACCGAATCTGTCGCCCATGAACAGATAATCAGTAGGTTAGCGAATGTGGCTGCAAAGCGAGTTTGGTGGGCGACATTCGACGCACTGCACGGTGATGAATCGGACGAGGAGAATGCGCCGTTGCAAAAGGCCCTCTATGAGGCTATTCACTGGGCGCTACACATCGCTCAAAGCATAACGCGATTCAGTAATGCCAGTGAACCCTTTTGTCGAGAGATTGCCCTGGAGGCCCTATATCACCGTCCGTTTGTAATGTTTGATACATACGATGAATCACACAGCCTCGTTATGTCCGGGAATTGGATGCGCTATGAGCGACCTGTGCCGCCGCCACCCACCTTGGAGCATTTCGATAAATTGGCGGGTGTGATGGCAACGGAAGAGGGCAATAATTCAGGGCGATCGGGCTTGTCAGATGCGGAACGTGCCTTGAGAAGAGATGCGGCTGTTTATTTGTTCCTTCTTGAGTGGCTGGTCTCGTCCCGTGAAAGAAATAAGCTGAAGGTGCGCGACGCATTCCTATTTATCTGTTCGCTGGCGCTGCACATCAGCGCGAATGCTGCCCTGGTGCTGTGGGAATGGTGAGTTGTTTTGTTATTGCATGAGACTGGTTTCGTTGCTTCGGATTGCACACAACCGGAGCCGTGACCGAAGGTCACGAAGCCTCGTCATTCCGTGCGCAGTCGCGGAATTGTATTGGCTGTGGCGATCAATACAACTAATCAAACGGGAGTCACACATAATGTACAAAAGGCTGATAAAAACGGTATATATTTTGGTGACTGCGGCCTGTTTTGCCTCGACAGTCTCAGCGGCTGTGTCGATCCCGGTGGATCTCACGCGGGATAGTGCGGATGCCGAGTTTATCTGTGTTGGCAAGACTATACCTCCGCATGCAAACGATGTCCGGGCCAGGCAGGCGGCCGGTTCTTCGGAGGTAACATGCCGCTTTAGGATTGACCGAGTGCTCAAGGGAGACATCGAACCGGGTCAGACTATCGAAGTAAAGTGTCTTTATGGGCAACAGCATTGTTCCGGATACGATCTGGTAATGTTGAAGAGAAGCGGCGATTCATTTGTTTACAGCCGTATCGAATGCTCTGTGCCGGTGAGTGAAGAAGCATACTCGGTTTATAAGAAGTCAGATGACGTAATGGCGAACCTCCGATGGGAGATGATCAATTCCCTGCACTCGTCTTCGGAACGGGTGGTTCAAAGCGCGCTGGCACAAGCAGGCATATTGACTAAATCCGATATCGAGGTTTACACGAAGCCGAAGATCAATGATCCCGACCTGCGAACTCAGGCGAGCGCGCTTGGAGTATGCATTGCTGCGGGGATGGACGGCTATGTGATCCCCGCTCTTGAGGTCGTCGAAAAACTGTGCGGCAGCGATAAGAATGACGGGTCAGGCGTGCCGATATCGCTTCTGAATCAGTTCACGAAGCTGCAGATCAAACCCGCAATGATGGCCCCAGTGGCCGCAAGGCTCGACTCCAAGTCTGCGGAGGTTCGTCGTATAGCCAGCTTTATGCTCAGACAATCCAAAATTGATGCTGCCGTGCCTTATCTGCAGAGCGCTTTGGACGATTCTGACTCTGAAGTCAGGTATAACGCCGTGTTTGGAATAGCCATGATCAAAGGCGACCCGAAGCACGCACCGTCAATAGTTAAGTTTGCCGAAGATGAGCAGGCTTACGTCGAATATTGGAAAGAGAAGTTGAACAACTAGAAAATGGCTCGTCATATTGTGGCTATCAACCGATGCCACAAAAACGGAGGAAACTGAAATGAACCGCGTTGCTGTCCGTCAGTTGTGTGTGATAACCCTGGCTATTCTGATTCTGGGCTGTTCTGCAGCATTCGGTGACCAAAAGGACGAACTCTTCCCACAAGGAAGCGAAACGGCCATACAGATCAAGGATGATCTACGGGAAGGGCAACTGGAGCAAGCAAAAAAGAACATAGAGGACCTAAAGAGCACGGATCAATGGGTCAGAGAATGGGCCGAACAAAGGCTGTTGGCGATTCACGCAGTGGTTGTAAAAGGCTTGGTCAAAATCGTAGAGGATGAGTCAGCAGATCAGGCGATTCACGGGCCTTTGTATCGTTCAGTGACATTGTTGGGCGCCTATCGTGCGTCTGAAGGCATTGGTGCGCTGGCCGGTAGATTGACCTATCTTCCTTCCCTGCCTGACCGTGTGCGACCGGTGGAAGAGGAGTACGAGGCGTACTATCCGTGTGCGAAGGCTCTGGCATCGATTGGCCTGCCTGCACGGGACAAGATGACCAGCATAATCGGCGGATCGAGCAATGAGCTGGAAAGAGCCTTGGCCGCATGGGTTCTGGTCAAAATAGAAGGCAAGGAACAGGCAGTATCTTTTCTTGACTGCTATGCAAAGAAATTAACAGACAATCGCTGGCGCGAAAAGATCCTAAAAGCAAAGGACTATGCAGCATCCTATACTCCAAGGACGGATAACCCGTATAGTCGGCCTCTTTAGGCGTTCTCTGGACCAGCGCATTAACGTGGTTGAAGGTCACGAAGCCCTGTCATTCCGCGCGCAGTCGCGGAATCCACGGGGAGAGTATCAGCGGAGGGTGATCCTGCGACTTCGCGCAGGATGACATAAAAGAGAGGCAGGATGACATAAAAGGGCGCGTCGGAGGACATAAAAACGCAGGATGACGTAAACCGTCAACCGTAAACCGTCAACCGACAACCGACAACCGAGAACCGGCAACCGCAAAACGTAGTGGCCGTGTCTCCGTCCCGGCCAAATTCAGGTTGTGGTTATGCGATGATGTGTCGGCTGTAGCAACCAGGAGGTAGCGAAATGCCAAACAGAATATCCATCACGGTTTTGTTCCTGTTCTTGCTTTCAGCGTGCCAGGTACCCACGGTGCATTCGGACGAAGATAAGTCGACCCAGCAACAGCGTGGCTTGGAGGTGGCTTCGAACGTACGCTTGAGCGCGAAATTGCAACAGGACAGTGTAGAGGCCGATCAAGCTGTCGTGATTACGCTGTCTCTCCTCAATACTTCAAACAAACAGTTGACTGTAGAGTCTTATCGGAATGCGTATGATGACTACAAATTTGTTGTGACCGATGGGCAAGGCAAGGCGGTATCACAGACAGCCAGGATGAAGACATTTTGTCTGGACGATAGTATCGTGTCCAGCCATGCTCATTACCTGGCTCCCGGACAAGCTCTTGAATGTTCTCTGTATGTAAATGCTCTATTCGATATGACCCTTCGGGGCAAATACACTATCACGGCCAAAAGACTTCTGCCGATCCCGGAATGCCCGGATGGTGTAACGTCCAACCCCGTCTCTTTAACAGTGACAAAGCCGTCTGCTAAATATACGATCAAGACGGTGAAATAAAGGGTTACGAGTTCAGTTGCTTCGGATTGCACGCAACCGAAGCCGTGACCGAAGGTCACGAGGCCTCGTCATTCCGTGCGTAGTCGTGGAATGACGAGGTCTACTCTTCAACATTATTTTGTTGGCGGCATTTCATCGTATATCTGTCCATCAAGTTTACGCCCCGCCTTCTTCCTGTTAACGCCGCCCCATTGCTTAAAAAAGAAGGGGATATCCGCCGCTTTACATTGATCCTTTATTTCGAGAACCCAAGATTCCTCTATAGGTCTTGCTCCCGGCCCGGATTCGCCGCCAACAATAACCCAATCAATTCCGCCTAAATCAAGTTCCGGTAGAGCTCCTAACAACGGTTCCAATGATAGGAATTTTACTTCAGCATCGGTGTCTCTGAGGTCGTTTATTCTATATGTATAGTCGGAGTGCTCGACTGTAACGCCCATCCAGATATTGTGCTGCCAAAGCAAAATTGGATTTAACTCCCTCAATCGTCTTGATCTTTTTGTTAACACCTGAAAACGATGTTGCTTAGCTTGTCGCATGACGTCAAAGACCTTTGTGATAAAGTCTTCAGGCACATCTTCGTGAAAAAGATCACTCATTGAGTTAACAAAAACCATTTGTGGCTTTCGCCACCTAAGTGGGATATCGAGTGCATCCTCGTGAATAGTTACTTGGAAGCCGTTAACATAGTGTTCTTGACCCATCGCTTTCAGGCGTTTTGCCATCCGTTCTGCGTAGCAATTAAGACAACCCAAGCTGAGCTTGGTGCATCCTGTAACTGGATTCCAAGTTGATTCGGTCCATTCGATCTTCGAGCGAGCCATTTTTAGAATACACCTCTCGCCCGGTAGGTATTGAAAATATCTTCTACTATTTGCTTCCCAGTCTCATTTTGAGATGCAAAGAATAAATAGTACACTATCGCCCCTTTTGAATTACGCATAGGCATTGGCTCAGGCACGAACTTAAAATGTGCCTCTTTCTTCAGTCTATTACGAAACGCCTCTACAACATCTTTTGAATCGGCCTTTACTTCGTCTGAGCCGAAAAGCGTTTGCTGCGATACGTAAGCCACTTCACGCCACGAGTTATCTCCCCAGAAACGGTTCATACGCTCAATATCAGTCGCTCGGACGCCATCTGGTTTTTTCCAAAATACGTTGCGGTTCATATCTAAAACAGGAAAATTGAGGAATATCTCTAGACTCTTCATTTCTCCAGCTGTTTTGATTACTTGCCAATCAAGGTGAAGGCCGTATGGGTCGAGTACGCATAAGCCGCGCCTGTAATCTTCGTATAGAGCTTTTGGAAAGACTTGCTGAAGCAAAATATTGTTGCAGTCACCATTAAAAATGAAGACATTGCTTTGTTGACCTACAATTTCACGTAGGTGGTCAGTCTTTTGTGAATTGAGATCAATGAGATAATATTCGCAAAACCGTGGCGTAACATTCAACGCGTTAACAGGGCTGCCTGAAATTATGGTGTGGTCAAACCTGGAAATATGCTCGCCCGCTCCTGCGAACCCATCAATGTAAATATGTGTGAATCTTGGTTTGGTTTGAGCTTTAATTACGTGTGAGTAAGCTTTAGCATACTTTCTGATAATGTCGAGTTTTATCTCAGACCAATAGCCTATTAGATCAAACTTCAACTGAGCAGGTTTCGTCAATTTACTATATCTTCCTCAACGTCGCATAAAATCTTCATTGCATCAGCTTGCACTCATTCAAAGTTATGCTTGAAACGTCACGAAACCTTGTCATTCCGCGCACAGCTTCGAATCTCTTGGAAGAATTTGTTATTTCGGGAAACCCTTTCCCGAAATCAACGGGGCCACCGCACCTCCGCCTTATCTATACGCAAGATGCTCTCGTCATCACACTACCTCTACTAATTCCTACCCATTCCCCACCAAACTCGGCGCCTGCTTCAACCCCATAGGTCGCGGGTTGCCGTGTATCAGGTTCGCCATATTATTGCGAACCTCTATCTCTAAAACGTTCAGCCCTGACTTTGCGAACCTGGCTATCTCGAATGTATATGGTTGCCACAGCCGCCGACCAGCGTCTTGTCCGTTTACCCGCAGCCTCACCGAGTCGTTCACGGTATGCAGGTCCAGCGTCAGCCAGTTGTGCGGCCCGGCCAGCTCGAACTCGGCCCGATATGTCATCACGCCCGAATAGAACGGATAACTCTCCTCGACTTTCAACGGGTCTATCTGATGCGGCGAGGATAGTTTGACATATTTGCTGGCTGTTGTGATTGCAAAATCCCCGACCAACCTCAGAGGCTCGCTCAATTTCGTCGGCGAGATCACCTTGAACCTGTTCACTCCCTGCTTCAGCAACTCCCCGACATCAGCCGCAACATCCCCCGGATCAGTCAAATGCGACCCGAAACTCACCCCGGCAAGCTCAATCTTGTGGCCATTGACAAACACCTCGCACTCCGCGAAATCCTTATCCACAATCATCCGAATCGCCTTAGCAGCCGCAGGCTCGAAGTCGACATACGCCGTCGTCTCATACTCCCCCGCAAAGGCTTCGAAGTCGGGCTTATTCGGGTCCCAGTTGACCGGAATATACCGCGGATAATTGCGCACGTCCAGCTCCTGCATCTGCCCGTCGCATTTGGTGTAAACAAACGAATACAGTGAGGCGACGTTATATGGCACGCTGACCTCTAGATTCTTCACCTCGATTGCTACACCCGGCTCCTCTATCAGCATCGCCGCCGGCGCGTCCGGCATCTCGCTCACGATGAAATAGCTCTGATTTGGCTCAAACCGCAGTTGGCACTGCATCTTCCTGCCGATCTGCCTGCCTTCGAGCTTCGTATAAGCCCCGGTTTCCTGGTCAAAAACAGCCGCATCTGGATAATTCTGAACCGCCGCCGCTACCTTGCGATGCTTCTCCGACCTGTTGAGCAAAAACGTTACCTTATGCTCCGGGCCATCCTCCTCGAATTGCACTGCGCGCCGGTAGATCAATATATCCTCAGCCCCGCCGCCGGATATCTGAATATCATCATCAATCTGCTTTTTGAGCCTGGCGATAAACGCCTCCAACTCCTCGCTGCGCACGAAACTGGCCCCTCGCATCGTCTCCGGCAGGTTATTCCGCAGCGGCTCCATCGCACGATGGAACAGCGTCGTATACACCCCGGATTCGACTATCTGCGTCAGCCTCTCGATCTCATAAGGCCGCAGGTAAGCCGTCGGCGGCACGATCAAATGCTCATACTCCTCATCCGCCAGCTTCAATTTGCCATCGTCGAGTGTCGCATAACTCAGCGCCTTATAGTCCACCAAATCGAAATCAATCTGATTTTTCACCAGTTCCAGGCAAAGCGAGTTGAGGAAATTATCCATATACTCGAACTCAGAGGTCTTTCGGTCCGATTGATAGCTCGCCCAAAGCCCGCTCGTCGGATACATCACCGCCACCTTGCACAGATGTCGCCCTCCGCACAGCATCGACTCCAGCCTGCGCACATATTCGGTGAAGTAATCAATCTCGTCCCAGAGAGGGGAGGGGTCGAAGAAACTCGGCGGGCTTTCCCGTTTTGTCATCGAAGAAATCGTATGAAACAGCGCATGCGGAATAAGCAAATTGATTCCCAAACCATACTGCCAATCCGTCACCCGCTTAAAGTTCTCAAGCGTAGCATCCCAGTCCATCAGACCGAAGCTCTCGCTCATACACCTCGCTTTGCCGTCGAAGTGCGCAGCCGATGAGCATATCTTATGCCCGATTATGGATATCCACCTGTTACCCAGCGTCCCCTTTTCGAGGTGATCCACCCCCGGTATGTCGAGTTCGCGCATCAAGCCGAACGCATCTCCCTGATACCGGATCTGATACCGCAGCGGCTCCTCGTGGTTGTTATGTCCGGTATAAACAATCCCGTGCTCTCTGCACCATCCGCCCAGGTTCCCGTGATATCGCTGGTTGAACAAAAACCCCGCATGCTCCCAGTAATCCGCCCTGAAAGCGGTCCCCTTTGCTCCCGGATAGAACAAATGCGGGATCATCGACACCGGTGAGTAGCCATATTTCGCCTCAAACGTGGAGAAATAGTCCTCAGTATACGGCAGATTCCAGTCGTCATATCCTACGCTGACCCAGTATATGGACGGCTCATCAGTAAAAATCGCCCTGATCGACTTGCCGAACTCATCGCCAAATCGCTTGTAATACTCGTCGTAGGTCACCTCTTTGAAGCAATTTACGGCTTCATAGGAAAGCGTATCAATATAAAACCTGTCGCGTTTTATCCTGCAATTAAACAGCATCCAATTACCCGTAAGCGCCTGTGCCGCCGCCACGTCCTCTACCACGCGGGTCTTGGTAATCGCCTCCCCCTCGATATTAGCCGCAATCATATGCTGGCCGGGTTCAAACGAGTTGAAATCGATCTCACTGAGACGAGCCTGTTCCACCGCCAGGTACTTGCCCTGATAATCCGGGTTCTTCTCCATCACGGTCATTCCAGCAGTGCCGCTCGGCCAGTTCAGTTCATCGTATATCCACACCCACATATTTCGTTTCCTGGCTTCGCGGACGCAGATGCCGAATATCTCGAACCACTCATCAGACAGATACTCGCACTGCAACCCATATCGCGGGTGCACGATCACATCGACAAAGCCCTTCTCCGCCATCATATCGAACTCGCGGATTATGTCTTCCTCCTCGATATGCCCGTTCAAAAACCAAAACGGCACCGGGGAACTTATTTGTTTGCTGAGGTTGTTGTGTCTTTCGTTAAACAATAAATCGATCCTCTTCTATACTCTGAATATTATCGTGGGATATATTTCACGTGAGGCAGGCTCTCAAAATGTGCGTCGCTGGTCACCACACTCGCCCCTGCAGACAACGCCGTCGCATAGATAACCGAGTCCGCCATAGGTAATTTGTGTTCAATGCTCAATCGCGAGGCGTATACTGCGATGCCTTCGTTCAGCGGAACAACTCGTGTTTTTAACAGTGCCGACAAAGCGAGCTTGGCCGCGTCTTCGGTCGCGTGTTTCAGCACGTGTTTATGCACCTCATAGACCACTATGCTGGGCGTAATCAGGCTTTTGGTGTCCAGAATATATTCGCGATAATACAACGCCAGATCAGATTTCGTCAGATAGGCAATCCAACCGACCGAGTCAACTATTATCACAGCCTGTCCTTTTCCTCTCGAAAACCATCAAGCGGCAGATCAGGAATTGAGCCCTCAAGAGCTTCGATGTCGATATCAGGTATGGCCACGAACCCTCTTCCCTGTTCGACTATAAAAAACTCCTGCCCTTTGCTGATTTTCAGGCGCTCCCGCACCTGCTGAGGAATGACAATCTGATATTTACTGGACACCTTGACCTTATTCATCACAAGCTCCGTAATACGACATGCTGATCGATAATGATATCGTAACTCATACCAGCCATATCGTCAAGCCGTCGCATCATTCCGCGATGTATTTATGCTCCTTGCCATCCGTATTCACCAGGAACACATACCCGAAGCTGCCATCCTCTTTCGCAAATACCTGATAGCCATCCTTCTCACCCTCGCGGGAGAGTTCTATTATGCTTTTTTCTCCGTCCGCATTATATAGGCGCAGTGATGTGTAATCCTTCGCCCCTTCAATGATAATAGGAATGCAATCTAGCCCTCCGGTCACGCTAAACTCCGCCCTTCCTTTGCTGTCCAGCGCGAGTCGGGTGGGGAAGTCAGCCAATTTTGTCCCTGCAGTAACCGATGTCACCTTAGGTGAATTGACACCATAATCGTTTGCGCATTTCTGAGCCGGTTTCTCATCCTGCGTGCCCCCGCCATAGGGCATAAGGATCAAATCTATATCAAGGTAATCTCCGGCGTTGATCTCCTTGGCTTTGGTCACCGGCACGAGATAAAGTTCTGTGTTGCCATCTTGCCTGCCGATCAACGACACCCCCGGTCCAACCGCCTCGCCGCCGATTTTGCCCTCGAATCTCCGCACTATATAGGCATTAGCCCCGCGGGTATCCGGATACGCCGAGGCCCAGCCGTTTGCTGCGGGAATCGGCGCGGCATTCACGCTAAACGCGTCGTTGAGTCGAATCGGCGTCACCGTGGCCTCGCCAATCGGGCCGCCATATGCTACTTTGGTATATCTCATTCCCTGCACCCACGTCGCTATCTTCAACAACCGCACGCTTTCGGGGATATTATTGTCTTTCACCGTCATCGAGTCTAAGAAATCGATCCGAAGATGGACAAAGTTACGCAATTCATCGCTCTGTGGCAGCTCGAACACATCTATCTTCACCTTAGCTTTGCCGTCGTCAGAGAGATAGCTCATGCTCATATCAGCCCAGTTTGGCCCGGTGCTGCGGAACGTCGTGCCGGTGTATTCGATAAAATGCCACTTTCCATCCGCGTCCTGATATCTCAAGAAACTGTGACCGGCCACGTTGTCGTGTTGAGGCTGGCTGTCCCACATTCTCTGGCTCATTGGCCTGAAATCGGCGATAGTCACCCCATCCAGCCCAGCGAACAAAAACGGCACATAGCACGTCGTCTCAGTCACCCCGGTGGACATATGGTAATAATCCATCCACGCTCCCAGCGACGAGAATTGCTTTAACGGATGGGTGCCCCAATTCTGGTAAAGATGCAGACTCGTCAGTTTTCTCCTCTCACCGCCGTCCAAATGCAACGGGAAGATCGTCTCAGAAAACGGCGTGTCCGCAGGATTATAGAACGGTTCTTCAAACTCACAGCAGAAGTTTTTGGATATCTGCACTGTGATCGGCAGGGTATAGCCCTTATCATCCAGCACAACCCCGCACTCCACCGAACTGGCATTCTTCCGCGTCTCGTGCAGAATATACGCCTTGCGCGGGATATCGTTATTTTGAATGGTAAACTCGGCGGTCTCGTAGTCGTTTTGGTTCACGTAATAGTGGTGATTGAACCCGCCCGGGGTGTCCGTTTGCAGAGTATAACATCCGCGAATCGGGTCATATCCCAGCGACCTGCCCTGCAATGCGCTAACCGAGGTCGACATCAGCGGCTTGACCTCAGCCTCCATCTCGTCGGAGACCTCACTTTTGGAGAGTGGAAACACCTCAAAGTAAGCTGCCTGTTTATCCCCTTCATTCCACTTCGCATTGGCCGAATGAACTTCGCTGTTATAGATAAAATTGGCGACCCTCAATCCCGTGTCGCGCTTCTCGATTGTCACATCGTCGACGCCTTTGAGCGCCGGATAAATTAAAGCACAGCTCGGCGCATTATCCGATCTTTTCAGCAGGCAGAAGCTGGTCATACACGTGCCATCTTCCACGGGGCTTGCACAGGTAAGAGCGTCGAAATCGAAGACCAAACTGGCGCTTTTGACCTCCATAGGCTTCGTGACGTGAAATATTATCCCTACGTGAGTCTTTTCCGGATAGGAGTAAAAAATCACCTCTCCTTTGACTGGCGCGACTTCTCCGCTCGGGTTTGTCAGCTCAACATCCAGCCAATGTGTCTCGATATAATAAGGCCCACGGCGATAGATGTTGATACGAGACGGCGTTTTGCTGTTCAAGGATGTATAAGAATCACCGTTGGAGTTGGTCAGTTGCAGGAATGCTCCATCCCCTGTCAATATGTTTGTGCCGCCGGATTTAGGAGCCGGCACAAACTCACGAACCCGTTGACCACTCTCAGCTTTCAGGTCCACAAGCATCCTGTAATCCTGCGCTTCTACCTCCAGCCGATCCCGCATAGCGTTCTTATATCGAGCCTCAATCTTCGGCCTGGCCGCCAGAGGTTGCTTCTTGAAATCGTTTTTCCACTGCATCAGCGCCTCCTGTGCCATACCTGGCATCGCCAAACATACAAACGCCAAAACACCCAAAACAGTATATCTATTCAACTCCGCCCTCACTTGCTTATATTTTCAACTCATCTTACTATCCGCACCCTGCTATTGCAACACTCCAGCCTTATACTAAATCACTGCCTGACGCGTTTGTCATTCCGCGCGTAGTCGCGGAATCCACGGAAAACACTGTCGAATCAAGCAGATCCTGCGACTTCGCGCAGGATGACGGAGCAGACGGCTTCGGCTAGACGCCACATACGGTTAGCTCCATATCCCAACCTCGGCAACTTTCTTATCTATCCGCTCACGTAAGGTCAACACCCTGCACAGCCATCCCTTAACCCGCGCAATCTGCCGCTCGGAATCAATGCCTGCTCTGTTTTTAATATACCTGTCGGGCAATAGATAGCCTCCGATTCGTACATGTACGTCATCGCATGCGTCACATTTCTCATCATCTCGCATCAGATGCACCCGCATCAATTCCTGCCCGATTTCAGCAAGCTCCCGCACGACCATCCCATCTTTCAGCATCGGTACCCTCGGGTAGTCCACCTTCAAAAACTCACCATAGCGCGTTCTATATCGCCTGCTGTGCAAAACTGCATAAACATATGGTAAGAGTGTGTATTCATCAAAATATCCCGGCATCACATTCGATATTCGCTCGCCGTTCTCATATAAATACTTAGGAAACAGCTTCGCCCCGCCGCGCCTGAACAAATTCAGATCAGTCGGCATATCCGCACAAAAAACAACATCCCATTCATCCGACCCAGTCACCTGTCCCGCCCTTCCGATCGCCAGCGCCGGGTTTTCAAAGTCAATGGTCTGCATCATCGGCCACCGCGGCCTCTCCATAATAATCGGGGAATGATAAGCCCACCTGCGATCAAACGGCCGGTACAGCACCTCCACCGCCCTATCCTCCCAACTCGGATCATTTCTCAACAGGTCACGCGCATTCGCAATATCAAGATCACCCACACCATATTCATCACGCAGAACCTCATCACTAACTATTCCATCCCGCAGCGCCGCAACCCGTTCCAGCACCTCCCGCCTGCTGAAACCAACTGCGAACCTGTCCCTCGAACTGACAAACCCAATCGTGCTCTTTCGAAAAAGGTCCAATACAGATGGGAAATCGTAATATTGTTTCGCTAACCCACTATCCTGCGGAACGAACAGGTGAAAGGGTTCGACTGCCGGAGATTCATCCCAGCCAGCCTCCCGCACATCCAAAGATTCCACCGCCCGCAGTTTCTGCTCTCGACTCCCGTTAACGCTCAGGTATTTGATCGAGGATCCCACCGCGCCTGTTCTGGTCAAAAAAGCAATCGCTACACCAATCTGGATAGGAAACACGTTCTCATCAAAGACGCCCTGCCGTTTGAGGTTTCCCCCCAAATCGACGATTCGAATATCATCAAACGTCGACATCAGGCTCTGTCGCATTCCCCTGAACGTCGGGTTAAACAGGTAGCTGTGGTTGGTAATGAAAGCGACAACGCCCCGGCCAGCGCATTCGATATGATGCTGCGCCATCCGGATGAACTTCACATAATCATCCTGCAGCCACTTGGGGTTTTGCTCTCCCATTGACCGCCGATAATCTCGCATCAAGTCAGCCATCTTGCCAGCATTGGATGAATGGCCGGAATAAGGCGGATTGCCTAGAATCACTGGAGTATTTTGCCCTAAATCGAACTTCATTTCAGACAACCAATCCGCCTGATTCACATCCGATTTCCCCAGCAGGCATTTGGCTATCGCACACGGCGTCGTCATAAGCTCAAACCCAACCAGTCTCTTTGACTCACAGCCTCGCCGCTCGATATGCCGCAAAAACGTACCAACACCGCAGCACGGGTCGATTATCACTGCATCGTCCAAAGTCTCATCGAAACAATCTCGCAGTATCGACTCGACCCCGTTCACTATGCAAGCCACAATCTCAGGAGGCGTATAAATAACCCCGCGGCCACGCTGCTCCGCAGGGTTATATGCCTTCAGGTAGTGCGCATAAAAATAGACGACCGGATCTTTGCCGGAGTCCTCAAATACCTTCCGGACCTCGTCCAATTCCGCGCCGTCCAGCTCTTTTTCTACATAATCAAGCGCATCGGCATCGTCAAAGCCATCGATAAGAGACGTTACATCAATTCCCGTCTCCCAACGTCGCAAAAGCAGGGCAAGCGGCACCTTTTGAGCCGGAAACTCACCGTGCCTTTCCCGCAACTCAGTCGATATCCTCGCCAGTCTTCTCGCCAGCCGACTCACACAGCCCGATCTTGACATGCGGTTAGACTATCATCCATCCAATCGCAAGTCAAGGTGGCTCATCGTCAATCTGCCTTTAGCTGATGAGATTTTTTGGTCCAGTCGCTGTCCGGATACGCGTCCTGCAGCGTCTTAAATCCCGAGATAAGCTCATCCAAATTCCCGGTATATTCATATAGAGCCGGCCCGATCCAGTAGAGGTTCTCTGCATGACGGGTAGGATCGGCCTTGGTAAAGTCCAATGCCTGCCTGAATAGTACAACGGACTTCTCAAACTGACCAGTATGGAAGTATCTCAGCGCGTGAGCAAGGGAATACTCCGCCAAAAACTGATCCGCATTCAACGCCCCGTATGATCGCCGGAACTCTCGATCTTCAACGTCGTGATACATAGAAGTCGGGGTCCACTGGGAATGGTATCTTACAGGCGCTCCGGTATCTTCTTTGACGTTGAACTGTACGGGCACCAGGTGTTGATTGATAAACCGCGACACGCGCGGGTCCGTGTAGGTGTAAGCACCCATAAACCGGCAGCCGTGTCACCCGGGGTTGAACAAATCTATCAGCAAATCTTTGTTGCTCTCCCTGGCCTCCACCCGCGCTTCTTCAAGAGACGAATGCCAATTGACAACTTCTATCATCTTCCAAACCTCCTCAATAAGTTGCAGCTACTGGCTCATATATACCCGTAAAGACTTGTATGAACGCGGTTGTTGTGGCATTATATTCGAAATCGATTTTAGGAGGCGGCCATGCTACCGGATTTGACCAAATATCTCGATATTCAAAGCAGATCTGCATCATTCGAAAACCCTACAGGTGAGAAAGGTAAAGCAGGCGCTGCAGAATCGTACCTCGGCCCGGGTAGAAAGGGCGCGGCCTGGAGGACAATCGCTGCCGGCGAAACCGTCACCCTTCTCGACACAACCGGCCCTGGGATGATCAGGCACATCTGGATGACTATGGACCTAAGCCCCAAAATGCTGCGGGGTTGCGTCATTCGAGCCTGCTGGGACGGCGCCGAACTACCCGCTGTCGAGTGCCCGGTTGGGGACTTCTTCGGCATAGCCCACGGCAGAACCAACCACTTTTTCAACGCTCTGCAGGCTATGCAAGAGGGAGTCGGTCTAAACTGCTTCTTCCAGATGCCGTTTGCCCGTAGGGCTAAGATGACTTTCACCAACGAGACCGACTCCGTTATGGGGTCCCTATACTACAGTGTGGACTATACCCTCGGTGACGCTATCTCTGAAGACACTCTTTATTTTCACTGTGCGTTCAGGCGCGAAAACCCCACCCAGATGACAAAGGACTTCACCATTTTGCCCAAGCGACACGGCAAAGGCCGGTTCCTCGGCTGTGTCATAGGCGCACGCAACAAGTCTCCTCAGTGGTGGGGGGAAGGTGAGTTTAAGGTCTATCTCGACGGCGACACCGACCTACCCACGATCTGCGGCACCGGCACTGAGGACTATCTCGGATCTGCCTGGGGCACGGGCGAGCATTTCTCTCTATACGCGGGCGCTCCGTATATCGCTATGGACCCCAATTCCCACTGGCAGACACTGGTCAGCTTCTATCGCTTCCACGTCGCAGACCCGATTTTCTTCGCCGAAGACGTAAGAGTCGAAATGCAGCAAATCGGCGGAGGCGTTTTGCCGGATGGCTCAATAAATATCTACGAACGTTCAGACGACTGGTCGGCCGCCGCGTTTTGGTATCAAACCCCCGGCGAGCCTCTGCCGCCGATGCCATCCTGCGAAGAGCGGTTGGCTAATATAGTGGACAAAATGCCTTACGAAGAGGGCTACAAAAGAATAAAAATCTAACCGCATCACGTGAATTTAGACAAGCAGCGATCTCCGAATCGCTACCTCATAAGCGAAACTGGCCGGGACAGAGGCCCGGCCACTACTCCGATTTGCCTAAAATGCGTTATTATTTCGAGTTTTCGCTCTTTTCGGGCTTTCGCGTTTGTTTTTTTACTGAGACAAGTGGCCATCTTCCAATCACCTCATACGCGAAACTGGCCGGGACAGAGGCCCGGCCACTACTCCGAGTTGCCTAAATTGCGTTATTATTTTGGGTTTTCGCTCTTTTCGGGCTTTCGCGTTTGTTCTTTTCACTGAGACAAGTGGCCATCTTCCAATCGCTACCTCATAAGCGAAACTGGCCGGGACAGAGGCCCGGCCACTACTCCGATTTGCCTGAAATACGCTATTATTTCGGGTTTTCGCTCTTTTCGGGCTTTCGCGTTTGTTTTTTTAACTACACCTCTACTTCAGTCAGATCCGCCTCTGTTTCGATCATCCTCAGGTCTTTGACTCTTGTGCGCCTGCCGGTGTCTCTGAAGCCCACCGATTGCCAAAATCTGATCGCCGGCTCATTATTAACATAGACATTTGCCGCCAGAACATCGTGGCGTCCAAGATTGCGGCAGAAATCTTTAACATAGTCTACCACGGCCCTGCCAAATCCTCGCTTGCGATGTAGCGGTCGAATGTAGAATTCATCGATTCTGTAGAAGATTCCGGTGTCCTGCATCAAACAGAAACCCACCGGTTCGTGGTGATAAAGAACTAGAAAAGGAACGCGATCGGGGTCTTCCCAATACTGATCAAATGAGGGGTATCGCCTACGCGACTTAGGCCGCTTCTCTCCATCATACTGCGAAAGCTCATCGCAATATTCCTGAAACAGCGTCCACACTTCGCCGCGTCGTTCCTCCGGGGCTACAATGATCTCAACCAAAGGCTCAGCTCCTCTCGCTTAATACCGGAGAACTGAACCCTTCGACGCACCAGCTTCAAAGTCCTTCCAGTAAACCGCAAGAGGGCAAATAAGCAAAAGGGGCCGAAACTCAAAAGAGCCGGCCCCTCTATCGAGTGGGAGGAATATGGCTAATTTCCCGCAACCCCATCAAGCAGTTTATTTGCTAACTCAGAGTTCGGATTAGCTCGACGCAGCGCCTTATATTCCGCTGCGGCTTCTTCATAAAGCCCTGCAGATTCATAAGCCGCACCCATCGCCAGGTGCGAACCGGCGAAGTCCTTTCGTGCACGATTGATCAAGCTGTAATCCTCAGCCGATATAACTGCAAATCCGCCAGCCGCAGATTCGACCCATCCGTCAGTCTCGCTGAAGCGCACCCCGACTCGCCAACTATACGCCTTTCCTCTCGGCAACGAACTCGAAGGTGTGAACGTAGTTTGCTCGACAACCTGATCAATAATCAAGTTTCCCGATTTATCATACACCCGCACGCGATAGCTCTCTGCGAGATCCACCGCAGCCCAGGTGAAAGCAGGCTTCTGTGTGATTAAAACTTTCTCTACAGGCGCGATCTGCTTCGGTGCAGTAGGTGGTACATCATACGCGCCCGCGCTGCGAACGTGAATCGTGGCCATAGCAACCTGAATCGGCTTGGCCGGCTTAATTTTGCCCGTGCGCAATTTCTCATCAATAGCAGCGGCTATTCTAGCGCCGCCCCGCACTACGACTCCGTCTTTTTTGGCAAAAGCAATCTTTCCATTGCTGCTAATGACCGAATATCTACCATCACGCAAGACGGTCTTTACGACAGGAGCAGGTTTTGCAGGAGCCTCTGCGACTATACTCGGAGAGGGTGGGGCGGATTCGACCACTGCAGGAGCGTCTTGCGGTTCAATTTTCGTCACATCGTCAGCCGGAGCTTTCGGCAGGTTGTTCACTATTGGCGGGTTATTTGCGACCTGAGGGCGATTATTATGATTCTGATCACCGGCGTTGCCGAAAACGACGATCGCCACAGCGATGACTCCGCACAGCGACACCGCCGCAAGCGCCTGCCGCCAGTACACAAACACCCCTTGCCTTCGCCGGTGCATTCTCGCCTGCGGCTTCACAACAATTTTCTCTCGCAGGGCTGCATGCGACCGCAGCTCGCTGATCCGATCCACATCCCTGCTGCAAATCTCGCACAGCCCAATATGCGACCGAACGGATTTCATTCTTTCCGTATCCAGAGATTTGTCTACATACGCCGACAGTTCTTCATATTCCGGACAATCCGTGGTTCCCGTCACTTCTGAGGCGAAGTTGATCACAGACGACATACGGCCGGCCGCCGCCCTGCACGCCTTGCACTCGTCGAGGTGCTCATCGATCTCAATCAGCCTCTGTGCGGCTAGCTTCCCATCGAGAAATTGTTTTAGCTCTTTTCTGTCAATGCAGTCCATTTTATACACTTCTTTCGCCGATTACAGACGTAACCCAAACTTGCGTATTGCCACATACGCTCCATTTGACGCAATCCTCTAGTCTTCGTCCTCAATCAGCGATGACTTCCTGGTCCTTCGCCTGATTCTCCCCCAGGCTTTAAATCTCACGCTCGGAACCGACCGCGTCGGAATATCCAGCTCTCCCGCTATTTCAACATCGGGACGCGGCAACCTATTTATTAGAGACGCAAGCTCCTTGCGGTCTATTTCCAACGATTCGGCAATTTGTTTCATCCCCACGTTGGCGACCATCGCCATCACTTGATCGCCCCCCATTCCATACAACAACGCCTTACGCTGCTTCAGTGACAGTTCCATAAACTCCGCCCAGAACCACTCCATCACATGACTGAACCATTCCCCATCTATCACCTGACTCTCCACATCCGTATCCGTGGAAACCAGCCAGTTGACAGGCGCATCGGAGTCTTCATCTGATTGGGGCTGAGCGTCTATCGAAAGTGGCTCCGGGGAATAAACCTGCATCAGTTCCGCAAGGCAGCTTGTAAGTTCGTCGACATTGATAGGGGCTTCGCAAAAGTCCAGCACAGCCGCCGCCAGTTCATATTTAGGCAATTCCTGTGGGTTGTGATTTTTCAGATATTTGGTGCGAAAGCCTGCGGCGTTGTCCAGCAATTCGCGCAGTTTGACCGAACCCGCCTCATTCCGGCCTTCCCATTCAGCATATCCGCACATCCTCGCCGAACTACCCGGGTTCTGCCACAACGCAAAGCCCTCAACATTGCTCTTGCCGGAGAACAGTTCCAGCATCTCCAGCTTGAGGTTATACCACGTCGGCCTCTTTCGTCTTATGGCGTCACAGTACCGGTTATGAACAGCCCTTCGTATAAACGCCTCGATATTATCGATCGAGCCGTCGGCTTCTCCGGATTTAAGTGCGCTAATCCGAGTCCATATAGCAAGCACGCAGTCCTCTTCAAAATCCTCGAGATCTGCGATCTCTCGCCGAGCCGCCGACCTGTGTACAAGATCGGAAACAACCTCAGAGAGCGGCTCCCAATACTGGTCACCTTCTCGGCCGTGGGTATTTATATAAGCTTCAAGCAGTTGTTGAGCATCCATTTGTGCTTCATGCTACCATCAGACACTTAATCTAGCAATATGCGGAAGAATCATGACGGTGTGACAGGGGTAAAATCTACAACTTTCTCATAGACGTCGCTGATGTGAAGCGGCCAATAATTTTAGCAGCGACCGGATTCTACTCTCCAGTCGCTGCCATTCAAAGACCAACGATATTGCAGATTAAGCCAACAATCCGTGATGGCTACTTTGCTTTGCCAACATCAAACAAGAACAATCGGCCTTCATCAAGCTGCATTGACAGAGTTTGCACATCAGTATCGTCTGACGGCGTGAATACGCAGCGCACCGATATCTCCTGGCCGGGTTTGAGATTCGCAGAAAAAGACTTGTCCTTGCTTTTCTGGAACATATCAGAACAACTGGCAGCTTCGACCCCGTCCGTGTCTAGCAGTACAGGATTGAACGTGTCCCATCTGACGAATTGCTCTGTCGTACTCACGTTCTTCACGTCCATATTGACGATTACGAACTTTTCGCCATCCTCGAGTTCAAATTCTCCCATCACCGATTTATCGCAGGACTCCAAAGAGTTCACCTTTACATCAAGCATCCCCAGCGGGTAGTAAGCGCCCGGCTTTGCAGGAACTTCAGCATAGGCAGTCGCACCAGTCTTATCCGCCGGGTCAGCCAAACCTTGTGGCAGGCCCTTTACCTTGCCTTTGAGGTTGTAGCGTAGTACAAGCTCATCGCTCGATTTGATAATCAGTTTGGGCATCTCCTTTGCCGCCGGCACCGCCATAACCCCGAAAACATCCACTTTCTGGGCCGGTTTGAAGCTCATAGAGCACGACGATTTGTCCTTTTCCACTCCAAGATCAATGAGTCCGTCGTGGTTTTGATCATTAGGATCAACCACAGTAAATGTGAAAGCGTCCCACCGCGTGAAGCGTTCCTGAGGCTGCGGGTTATGGTACGTCATGTGCAGAATCAGCAACTTCTCGCCAGCGGTCGGAACATACGTCTCCTCCCCAATTGTCACTGGCCCAAGAGAGTATTCTGCGCTTTTGAGAGTAATGTTAAGCGGTGATTCCTTGCCCAAAGTATATGTGGATCCAAAATTCGCATACTCCCCTTTGAGTTGTGTAGTGCCCGCCGTGGCGTGATTTGACGTGGGTTTCGGGGCTGGCTTTTTCACAGCCGGTTTCTTCGCCGGAGCACTCTTCGTAGCGGCACAGACACCGGTGGCCCCTAGGAGAATGGCTGCGGTCATCAGCATCATCCATAATCTGGTGGATCTGCTCACTTTTTTATACCTCTTTGTGAAATATGGTAAATAGCTAGCCCATTATTGCATTCCAGTGCCATCCTGTCAAAGAAAATTGCACCGGCGTATCGCTATAATATACACTGGGTCGTATCCTCATAATCATCGTTTCCTCCTGGTTTCGGGAAAACAATAAACCATTGACAGCGTTCCCAAAGTACGATGGCTTTGCCGCCTCGGCAAGCGGCGTTGCTCAGCCGGATGAGGAAACTGTCCTTAAATCCCAACTTTCTATGCTTGAAGAACAGTTGGTCGCCGTCAAAACTCGGCTGGACGAAATTGAAGAATCAAAAAAGTAATCTGCGCCCACATACATGCGCCGCTCTCACAGTGTCGTGGGGGCGGCGCAGTCTGATATCAACTAATCTGTCGCATTATAACCGAATGCAGCTTTGGCCCGGCAGTGATGATTTCAATATTGGGGTTGCGCAGATCCACAGGCTCGCCATCGAAGTCCGTCACACAGCCGCCCGCTTCCTCAATTATCACCGTCCCAGCCGCCATGTCCCACGGATTGAGACCCGCCTGCAAATACGCGCCTATCCTTCCACACGCGACATAACACGACACCAGCGCCGCCGAACCCAATCTTCTAAAATAGGAAGTCTGCCCGGCCAGCCGATCTATATAGCGCACAAACCGCTCCCGCGATGCCTTTCTCTTCACCCAGGCGATAGAGACCAGCACATCCTCAAGCTCACCATCATCGGCTACACTAATCGGCTCTCCATTGAGAAATGCACCCCCGCCGCGATGTGCAAAAAACATCTCGTCGTGAATAGAGTCATAAATCGCGCCTAACTCAGCCACGCCGTTTCGCACCAGGCCGATGGATACGCAGAAAAACGGAATCCCCGCCATATAATTTCGCGTGCCATCAAGCGGATCAATCACCCACACTGGCCCATCAGATTCTTGACCGATAGCGCCGGCTTCTTCCGACAGTATAGCATCCGAGGGATATTCATCCTTTATACGCTGAATTATCAATTTCTCACAGGCCAAATCGACCTCTGTTACGATGTCTCCACGGCCGCTTTTCGTGCGCCACGATTTGACCTTATGATAAGCATCTTTCTGAATCTGCCCCGCCTCACGTGCGACGTCCTGTATAAAGTTGTCTAATAACATTATTGATTCCTATACTTTTTAAGCGTCTCTTTTGGGGGCAGTTTTATCTGCTGGCCGACTTGCAGGCCGACTGCGCTGCTGAGTCCGTTGTAACGCAACAGGGCAGGCCCAAGGTCCCCGTCTCGATATACCCTGTTGCATATACTCCACGGGTTATCACGCTTGTTAATCGTATAAATCGTATCCTTGGAAGCTGGCGCAGGTTTGGCAACGGGCTTGGCTTCCGGCTTAGCTGTTGCATCCGTTGTCGCCGGTGCAGCGATTGGAGCGGGTGGCGCGGACGGCGCCTGCCGCCTGCCAAACGGCGATCCAGCAAAGATGAAATACAGTAACAATATCCCAACCCCGGCGGCTGCCAGTTTGCACGGCTTGGTATTGAATCGGGTGGCCAACGCCTTACTGACATTCTGCCGCAACCCGAACGGTTTCAATTCTTCAGCCGATCCAACCACCCCAAAGCTGGGGCAAATATTGATTCTGCCGTCATGCCAATGGAAAAATCCGTCCCTTCCCGTGGTCGGATCCAGCACGTATGCGACCATATTAGGGTGGGGGAAGAAGTGACGATGAATAAATACATCCGCATCAGACATAAAAAAGCCCCAACTCGAATGTGAATGGAACCACCCCAGCACCCGCAACTCAGAGAAATCGGCATCCCGCACTCGCAGCATTTCCGCCCAGGCCGCAAGGGATATGCGAACACTTGCGCTGTCACCTTCTGCCTCGTCGGCATTAACCGCCGCAGTAATATGCACAACCCTTGTGTTACTGGTCGTCTCAACAATCCCAAGCAGCAGCCCCGCACATTCCCTGCCACGATTATCAATCGCGAATTGTGCGATCTGTTTATGAACTTGTGCGTCTATATGCACATCGAGTTTGGCCTGCAGTTGGCTATCATGCACAAGCGCCATCGGCTCCCCGATAATGATGTCCCATTCCTGGCAATCGTCATCATCGAGACCTGCAGGACGCTCCTCGGCAGTCGGCAAATTCTCAAGATCGGGAGGGCGTTGTGGTTTCTTCGGAATGTCCGCAGCGGCCGCTATTTCCGGCACCAGTCGCAACACAAGAGGGGTAGACAGTGACAATTCGGCCAATGTAGAGTTGGAATCAAGCAGGCCATCTTCTTTGGATACCAGTCCATAAAAAACGGCGTGATTGTTGTTATCCCGCTGAGGCAAGCGCATAAGCTCCGCCAGTCGACCGGCGAGGCTTGAAATCTTTACAAAATCCGGCAGCAGGCAATCGTAGACACGGATATCTGCTGGGTCGCTAATAGTGGCTGCAATTTCCATCACCCGCCCCCTGAAAGACACGTCCGGTCTTCCCATCCCGGCCGTTAATACGACGGCGACAACCGGTAAAGATATGTATAGAGCATTTCCGAGTTCATGTCAAGTAGAGGTAAGACGATTCTGCGACACCTGGTCATTCCGCGCACCATCCATTGTCATTCTCACCCTTCCCTTGTCATTTCGAGCGAAGCGAGAAATCTGCTTTTTCCGATGTCCGCTATCGAGGTTCGAAGTCCGATCTAGCCTTCTGAAGCTCTCCATACTACCGCGCCATATCGTAATTTCTGGCTTTCGCCCTTTTCGCGTTTTCGCGTTTAAGTATCCTAAATCTCCTGCAAATTCGCCAGTCCAACGAGCAATTTCTTCACCCCGTCGCTATCAAACGCCACGGTCACCTGTTCCTCATCGCCAGATCCGGCGCAATTTATCACGACCCCTTTGCCGAATCGATCGTGCTGCACTTTCTGGCCAGGGCGGAACGAAGCAGCGGTTGGGGTTCTCATTTGTCGGAATTGACTGCGCCATTCGGTGTTTGCGCTACGTCGCCTTTTGGGGCGAGCGTTGGCTACTATTTCCTCTGGTATCTCTGATATGAACCGCGACATCCCGGTGCCCGTGATCTGGCCCATCAGCATACGTTGATGTGCATAAGTCAGCAGAAGCTCCTCCCTGGCACGAGTCATACCGACATAACAAAGCCTTCGCTCCTCTGCAAGCTCCTCTCTGTCCTCCAGAGATCGACGGTGCGGGAAAAGTCCCTCCTCCATACCGGTTATATATACAATCGGAAACTCCAACCCCTTAGCCGCATGCATCGTCATCAGGGTCACGGCGTTACTTGCATCCTCCAGCGTGTCGATATCCGATATCAACGCCACCTGTTCCAAAAACGCAGACAGAGTAGGGTTTTCCGTGTTAAGTTGAAAATTCTCGGTCACACTAAGCAGTTCTTCGACGTTCTCCAACCTGCTGCGAGACTCCATAGTGTGGTCATCACGCAGCCAGGTCAGATAACCTGATACCTGCAAGGCCTCCTCGGTCAAATGCCGCACGGAGACCTCCTCGCTCATCTTATTAAGGTGCCGGATCATCTCCGCGAATATCTCCATCGCGGATCTCGCTCGCGCCGGGATATCTGTCGCCTCAGAAACCCTCCGCAAAGCGTCATACAGCGTGATATGTTCTTTAATTGCGAACTGCTCCAGGCGGGATATCGAGGTTTGACCGATGCCCCTGGTCGGCACATTTATGACTCTTCGCAGGCTTACCGATTCGTGCGGATTGGCGGCCAGCCGCAAATATGCCAGCACATCCTTGATCTCCTTACGCTCATAGAACCGCACCGAGCCTACCAGGATATGAGGAATGCGGGCGTTTATCATCGCCTCTTCAAAGACACGAGATTGCGCGTTTATCCGATACAGAACTACTATGTCTGAATAGTTTCTGTCACCAAACGATACTTTATTCTGAATCGACTGCGCCACCTGGCTTGCTTCGTCAATTTCATTAGCCGCGTCGATGACCTCTATGTCACAGCCCTCTTCGTTTTCTGTCCACAGCTTCTTTTCAGCCCGGTCGGCGTTGCGCGCGACAATCGCGTGCGCGGCGGACAGGATCTTCTTTGTCGAGCGATAGTTAAGCTCCAATTTATAGATCGCCGCGTCCGGGTAGTCTTTTTCAAACTGAAGAATGATGCCGACATCCGCCCCGCGCCACCTGTAAATCGATTGGTCGTCATCTCCAACACAGAAGATATTGCGGTGTTTTTCGGCAATCATCTGCACCAGTTGATACTGCGAGTAGTTAATGTCCTGATACTCATCGACCAGAACATACCGGAACTGATCCTGATAGTAACTCAACACGTCCGGTCGATTCATCAGCAGCAGCACGGTATACATTATCAAATCATCGAAATCCAGTGCGCGATTGAGGCGCAGCTTTTCCTGATAAGTCCTGTAGACCCGCCCCGCCACATTTTCCAGCCTGCCCACAAACCGCCGACCAAACTCGTCCGGCAGCACCAATTGTTCTTTGGCTCTGGAGATCAGATTGAGGATATCACGCGCCCTGTAGACCTTCTGATCAAACCCCTCAGCATCAAGGCTCTCGCGAACAAGCGTCAGTTGGTCGGAGTCGTCGAGTATTGTGAAATTGCGATCGATGCCGATATCAGGCCCTCTTTGCCTGAGTATTCTCGCGCAAATCCCGTGAAATGTGCCGATCCAAAGTCCGCCTGCCGCCTTGCCAAGCAAACTCTCAGCTCGCTCCTTCATCTCATTGGCCGCTTTGTTGGTGAACGTCACCGCGAGGATGTTTCGCGGGGAGACGCCAAGTTCGCGTATCATATAGGCGATTCTATGCGTCAGCACGCGCGTCTTGCCGCTGCCTGCCCCGGCAAAGACTAATACAGGGCCTTCGGTATGTGTGACCGCGGCCCTTTGCTGCTTATTCAAGCCTTTTACTATATCTGTTGTCACCATTCTATTATATCAGACCTGCTATCGAAATTGGGTGTATCCAACGGTCAGCATACTGGAGTTCAGACCAACATTGGGGAGGGTAAGCCCTGCGTTCGAGACATGAAAAAACTTGTAGTTAAGCGTTAGGGCCGCGTTTTGATTGAGCTTATGCTGGAACACAACTGCCGCCTGCTCGGTGAAATTGAGCTTTGATCCCAACTCCGGCACTCTGTGCTCCAGTTGCGCAAGGCCGATCCCCAGTTCCCATGCCAACGCAGTCTTATCTTTCACCATAAAATATCGCCGGTGGCTGGCGGTGGTGCAGACGATCAGATTGTCAACTCCCTCAACCGTATTCCCAACGCACAACTCAATAGCTTTCTGGCTTCTATCAGTCGAGAACTTACCCCATCTGAGATCGACAACATCGAACTTCAGCTTGCTTTTCGTGGCTGTAGGAAACCGGTGATTCTGGCCGAACCCGGTTATCACAGAAAAATCTTTACGACCTTTCTCAAAAGGCATCCCTTTAACAGCGGTGCCTATTGAGACAACAACCATAACACATAGAAGCGTCCTGCTTATAGACATATTCGTCGCATTCTCCCAGTCTTCTTTTACAGCCTAATGGCTACTCTTTGCAGCGCTCAAAATCCTTCATTTGACCCCTCTTTGATGCTCACGGTATAATGACGAGGTTGAAGAGGAGAATTGACTGTGAAGTTGAAAATTGCGTTACCGAAGGGCAGCCTGCAGGAGGCTACATTCGGTTTATTCAAAAAAGCCGGCTGGGATTTTCGCGTGGGATCGAGATCGTATCATCCCAGCGTGAACGACGATGAAGTTGAGGCAACGCTTCTGCGTGCGCAGGAAATCGCACGATATGTGGAGGCGGGCGTGCTTGACGTCGGAATTACGGGCTACGACAACATCCGCGAATGCGAGTCCGACGTAATCGAAGTATGTGAACTGGTCTATTCCAAGGTCAGCACAAAGCCATACAAATGGGTGCTTGCCGTGCCCAGGGAATCCTCCATAAAAGGGCCAAAGGATCTCGAGGGCAAGCGCGTCGCCACCGAACTTGTCAACGTCACTAAAAGATATTTTGAGCAGCACGGTGTGAATGCTAACGTCGAGTTTAGCTGGGGCGCTACTGAGGTCAAGGTGCCGGAACTTGTCGACGCCATAGTCGAAGGCACAGAGACCGGCAGCACGCTCAAGGCGCATGGCTTGCAGATTATCGACACCCTGTTGGAATCCACCACCAGGCTGATCGCAAATAAACAGGCCTGGCAGGACGAAGAGAAGCGCAACAAGATCGAGAATATGGCGATGTTGCTCCAGGCGGCGCTGACTGCTGATGGTTTGGTCGGTCTGAAGATGAATGTGCCCACTGCGAAGCTCGATGAGGTGCTTGCCGAACTGCCGTCGCTGAAAAACCCCACAATATCATCGTTGTCCGATAAGGATTGGGTTGCGGCGGAGATCATCGTAGAGGAGAACCTGGTACGTGAGCTTATCCCACGACTGAAGCGAGCGGGCGCATCGGGAATCGTGGAATATCCGCTCAATAAGGTGATTTACTAACATTGATTGCCCATCTACACGGCGAATTGGCGAGAGTCGGGTCGGATTACATAGTCCTTGACGTTGCGGGGGTAGGTTACAAGGCTTTCCTGCCTGCTGCCGTGTTGGCGCAGATGCCCAGTATTGGTGATGAGGTCAGGATATTCACTTACACGGCGGTAAGAGAAGACGCCATCACCATATACGGGTTCATCGACGAAAATCAATTGAGCATGTTCGAGCTGTTGTTGACCGTCGGCGGGGTGGGGCCGAAGGTCGCGTTGTCGATCGTGGGAACTTTGGCGGTCGATACGATAATCAACGCGATCTCATCGGAGAGTTTTATAGAACTAAACGGTGTGCCCGGAGTAGGCACTAAGACGGCTCAGAGAATCGTATTGGAACTCAGAGAGAAGATCACTACACTTGTCTGGGCACAAGCCGCCGCCGGCGCCTCACCGCAGGGTCAGGTGCTAAACGATGCAATCGAAGGTCTGGTCGCGCTTGGATACAATCGAAACGATGCACGGTCGGCTGCCGAAAACGCGCTCAAATCCGTCAAAGATAAGCGCGACACCGCAGCAATAGTCAGATTGGCGCTGAAGACGCTGGCTAAGTGACACCTGCCAAAAGAGCGATATTATTATGGACAATGATGCCGTTGGACACGAAGAGAGATTCGTCTCCCCCGAACCCAAGGATGAGGATCGGGCGCTTGATTACACCCTGAGACCTCGTCGTCTGGACGAGTTCATCGGACGTGATAAGATCAAGGACAGCTTGAGTGTGTTTATTCAAGCTGCGAAGATGCGCGTCGAGCCGCTGGATCATGTGCTTCTCTATGGCCCCCCCGGCCTCGGTAAAACGACGCTTGCGTTGATTATTGCAAATGAGATGGACGCCCCCATAAAATCGACATCCGGGCCAGCTATCGAGCGACCCGGCGATTTGGCGGCGATACTTACAAATCTCGAACCGGGCAGCGTTTTATTCATAGACGAAATCCACCGCCTGAACCGCGCCGTAGAAGAGATTTTGTATCCCGCTATGGAAGACTTTCAGCTCGACCTTGTCATAGGCAAGGGGCCAAGCGCGCGGACTCTAAAGCTGGATTTGCCCAAGTTCACCCTCGTCGGTGCGACCACGCGGGCGGGTATGATCACGGCCCCTCTGCGCGGCAGATTCGGAATAGTCCACAATTTCGAGTTTTACGACGTCGATAATCTTAAGACTATTGTTACGCGCTCGGCGCGGATTCTCGACATAAAAGTAACTAACGATGGCGCTTACGAGATAGCCGGACGCTCCAGAGGGACGCCGAGAATCGCCAACAGGGTCCTCAGAAGAGTTCGTGATTATGCGATGGTTCGAGCCGACGGGATGATCGACCAAACCGTCGCCTGCGAGGGACTCGATATGCTGGAAATCGACCAGAGCGGCCTCGACGAAGCCGATCGCAGGCTGCTGTTGGCCATAATAGAGAAGTTCGACGGCGGGCCGGTGGGTGTCGAGACCATAGCCGCCTCTATTAGCGAGGAACGCGACACAATAGAAGATGTGCATGAGCCATTTTTGATCCAAAGCGGCTTTCTGAACCGAACCCCCAGAGGGCGTATGGCCACGCGCCTGGCCTACGAACATCTCGACATAGCCTGGAAAAGCAGCGGGCAAAGAGAACTACTGTGAACCAAATGGAACTAACTATCGTCTTAACTCGACAAAGACATGAGCATTTAGCAGTTGATTGGAGAACGCTATGAAGTGCCCGAACTGCGGCACTCACAACGGAAAAACTAACAAATACTGCCGGGATTGCGGCACCAGGCTGGAAGTGCTCGCGCCGAAAGAGGAAAAGCAGGAAACAGCTGCGCCGCGCAAAGACGAGGTGACGCTCGGCGAAGAGTTGTTCGGGGTGCATGAACTGCTTGAGGCTGACGATCTGGAAGCGGCGCTCGAAAAGGGCGCCAAGCTCGCCACAGACAATCCCGACAGCGCCTCTGCGCACGCCATAGTGGCGATGGTGTGCGAGCGTATGTCCGAAAAATTCGCTGCTGATGCAGACCCTTTGCGTGCGAAAGAGTTTCTAAAACTCGCTATTGATCGATATGAGACCGTCATAGACCTCAATCCGGACAGTGCGGCTGATCGCGAAAAACTCGCGTCGCTGCGCTTGCGCTATACCGGTCAGGTCGCCGAGACTCCAAAAATCGAGCCGGAACCCAGCCGTGCGAAGTGGCTCAGTCGAGTTTCTCCGCCCGTGCTGGCCTCGGGCGCTGCGTTTATCGTGTTGATAACACTGGTGATACTGCTTACTTCTTCTCCAAAGGCAAAACCAGTAAATCAAACCGTGCAACAGCCTGTTGAACCACCGACTCCGCAGGTTGCGCAACAACCGGCCACGCCACCGCAGCCTTCGATGAGCGTATATACGTTCCCGGCGGCCAGCAATAATACCCAGCCGCCTCAGCCGTCCGCGCCAATTCAACAGGCTCCCAGGCTGCCACAGATATCCGTACAGACCCAGATGCAGCCGGCAAAGGTGCCGAAAATAGACCAGGAGCTGACCCTGGTGCCGGAAGCGAAGCCAACTGCGTCGCAAAAATCGGAACCGGCGCCAAAACCGCAGACCGAGGAGGCTCAAGTCGCCTCTTCAGCTCCAAAAGGCGATTCGCAACTTCGTGAAGCCATCCAATTGGGCAGCCAACACCGATTTGCGGAAGCTATCGAAGCGGCGAATCGGGCTATTGCGATGTATGAAGACGATATCGCATCCGGAAAAAGCGTCGGACAGGCAAATCGTGGGACTGATAACGCACGCAAACTGATCTCGACCTGGCGACAAGCGATGAATGCCGCTAATGAGTAGACCAATGAACAGGGTTATTATATTCTTTGCTGCAACTCTCCTGGCAGCGCTGATATGTGTTCCGAGTGCGGCGGATTCCGCACGGCCGATTGCTGTAGTCTTTCCGACGGCTCACGGCGAAGGTATCGACAAATCTCTGGCGGATGCTTCTACACAGGCGTTGTGCAATTATCTTCGCGAAACCGGCCGAGTCGACGTTGTGGCGTTCGACAGAGAATCCCCGACTGTGCTTCGGGCTATTATGGATAAAGAGCTAACGGCCGACCAGGTCGCCAGCTATTCGAACCACCAGCAACATATCGACGTCGCAAAGGCGCTTGCTTACGACTACGCTGTCAGCGCGGAAATATCGGTGAAGGATGGCGTAGTGAACGTTAAAGCCTGGCTGGCGAAAGCAAAGGGCGGCAAGAAAGATCAATGGGAGGCTCTTGGTCAATCCACGGTCGGCGGAGGAGTGGGGGAACTGAACTTCGTCAACGCTATGCAGAGCGCAACCAGCGCCGCCGTTGTAAGCGTCTCCCGCCAGGGTTTTCTAGGGTTGCCCGCTGTCGAAGAAAAAGTCGCTGCCACGCCGTCTGATACAATTGCTATCGGTGCGGATCTTCTGATTCCGCCGGCGCCGCCTACCGCCTCGGATTATACAGGGCAAGCCGACGAGAGCCTGAAAGCGGGCAATATAGCAGTTGCAATTCAGCAATATCAGCAGGCGGTGAATGCGGACCCGACAAACCCGTCACTTCGCCTCAAGCTGGCGGATGCGTTCGCTCGCCGAGGTTTATACGATGAAGCTGGCTCAGAGTTGGATCGAGCCGAGACATTAGGCGCCGATTCGGAAAAACTCTCGACTATCAGGAAGCGGCTTGATGCCCTGCGCGACGGCAAACCGGCACCAGCCGAGCCTACGCCGCTCCAGCAGCCTCAGGCCCAATTGCCAAAAATTGAATCAACGCAGTCTACCGCCGAGCCAGATCCCGCCACGCCGGAGCCAAAGGCGGATTCTAAAGCTGCGATTGCAAAAATGAAACACGGCGACAGTCTATGGCGAGCGGCAAAAGTCGACGAAGCTGCTGGCGCATATAAAGAGGCCATCGCTCTAAATCCCTCCGACTGGCGAGCTTATGAGCGTCTTGCGCTGGTGAACGTCTCGATGTCCCTGTATTCGGAGGCAAAAAAAGCTCTTCTTCAACTCTACGCGGTGCAACCAAGACCTTCCAAACAGCTTGTTTCCACCAGGTACTCGGTGTTTGCAAAGGTATTCGAGCAATCTTTTTCCGGATTGCTGAAACAATATGAACGAGATGCGCAGGATTATCAGACTCAGCGGATTGTCAGAGAGAGCTACTACAACAGCGTCAAGGGTTTGAGTTATCGCGTCGAGACGATGGCGCAGTTTCTCGATGTGCTCACCGTTCCGGATGATAAAAAATCGATAAATCTGCACTTGAGCCTGGCCTGCGGGTTGGTATCTCAGGCCGCGTCCAGCCTTCAGGACTATCTGGAAACCAACAGCGCCGACTCCAAATCCAACGCCGAGACGTTTATTGTGCAGGCGAAAAAAGAGTTGGAGACAGTTCATAAGGCGCAGGCCACATCGACCGTCGTGCAAAGGCAGATCCAAGTGCCTGTCGCGCAGCCTGAAACATCTCAGGATACCCAGACTCAGCAGCC
This sequence comes from uncultured bacterium, assembly GCA_964494345.1. Taxonomy (GTDB): domain Bacteria; phylum Armatimonadota; class UBA5829; order UBA5829; family UBA5829; genus DTKD01. Next base: position 108,636 of record CAZBSI010000004.1, on the reverse strand, counting down.
CAGCGAAGAGCCTGAACAATCAAGCGCGATTTCGGATCAGCAGCCAAATGATTCAGGCCCGGAGCCTGCTCCGCCTCCCGGTCCTGAAGGACCGGATCAAGCTCCGCCTCCGCCGGGATATTATCCTGAGTGGTAGTCTAGTGAGGTTTTCGGTAACGCCGGTGTTGCTGTTTTGCCATACTCTTCGCCAACTCGCGCTGCAGCTTCTGAAATTGATCCTCGCTGAGCATGTGGCGAATGGTTTGCTGACGGTGATGCTGTAGGGATATCAGCTCGTTTTGCTTGCCATGAATGCTGCCGATGAGCTTCCGGCAATTCGATTCATTCAAAGAATAGTTGCCATACAGAGCTACCGCCTGCCTGCTCAATTCTTTCAGGTCCGAGATCAGCTTAGGGTTCGCTGGTCGCAGTGCACGCTGTTTCTGGGCGGACACCCCCAGTGCGTCCAGCATCGGCTTATCCGGCAGCCTGTCGAGGATATCTTCTTCCGGTGGCGCGACCAATAGCATCCGACCCTCTCCAATGTGCCTGCTCAACATTTTTCTGAACTGCTGAAATTGCTCGGCATTCAGCGCCGAGCGCAGAGCGACTTCGTTATCAAGGTGGATGTTGAGCAGATTAAGCTGGGCTGCGCTGATTTTATCCTGAGCCGCTTTGGCTTTGCGCTCGTCGATTGTGTAGTTGGAATAAACCTGCAGCAAATCATATCGCGCCCTTCGCATAGCCTCCCTTTCCTGCATAGTCCGCTTGCGAGTATCGGCAGCCAGCGTTTTAAGTCGATCCTTGCTGCTATCGGATATGCCCGGCGAACCTTCACTGTACGCCGTCGAAGATACGCCCGCCATTACCAGCGCGGCAAACAATATTAAGATATACCGAAAAGATAGCTTCATATAATTAATTCTACATTTTATCTATCGAGTCTATGACTGCGTCCGTGTGCCCTCCCAGTGGGTCATCGGAATAGACTGCTACTATGACCTTTTGCTCAGTCGGTGCAAGCGCCGGCTGCGGGCTTATCGGCGCGAGATTATATAAACCGAATGCGGCCAACACAGCTACAGCCGATGCGGCCGCGACCTTTTTTCGCAGATCAGCAGACAACATTCCGCGTAGCAGTGACAAAGGCAGTGCGTCACGTCGAGCACGAGACCTGACCAGCGTCCACACATCGTTGTGCGGCTGCTCATCAGGTAAACGAGACAGTTCCCTGATCAACTCCACTTCTTCCTGCAGCACCCTCGCGCATTCCGGGCACTGCTCAAGATGGGCCTTTATTATTTCCTGTTCACGACCACTCAGCAGCTTTCTGCTGTAGTCCAGAAGATTCGGTTGTATCTGATTGCAGTTCATTGCTGTCACCCTCTTCCAATGCAGCGTGCAGTTTGCTCAGTCGCTGCCGTGCTCTGAAAAGCCTGACTTTCAAATTATTGGGCGCCGTGCCCGTAATCTTCGCGATTTCGCTATAATCCAGTTCCTGAAAATGATACAAGCTGATCAGCAGTCTATCATTTTCCGAAAGGCCTTGCATAGCACGAATAATCTGTTCTCGCCCTTCGTTTGCCATCAATTGCTTTGACGGATCTCCATGTTCGGCTGTGTCTCGCTGGCTGATTTCGAGTTCGTTTATAACGACATCCTCCATCGAAACATCCCGGCGGGTTTTACGAGAGCGCAGAAAATCTTTAGCCGTATTCGAGGCTATTCTATATAGCCACGTTGTAAATGATGAGTCTCCTTTAAACTTCGCAGCCGCCCGCCATACTTTTACAAACACCTCAGCGAGCGCCTCCTCGGCATCCTCGTGATTACTCAACATACGATACAACAGGCTGTACACAGGCCGTTCATGCCGTCGCAGCAGCACACGAAGCGCATCCTGATCCTGCCGCTTGCACAGTTCCAAAAGCTCCTCATTACTCACCGAAAAATCATAGGCCTCAGCCTTTTTCAATTACCAACCCCTGTGTATATTTCAATAGTATAGACGAATACCCCGTATTGTAGTTTCATCTCGGTCTACGAAAGACGGCATAGTCAGGCGGCAATCCTCGATCATTATCTCGTGGATACCCCAAAAAGCAGATTTCTCACTGCGTTCGAAATGACGGTACTTTAGATAGGTGGCAATCCCCGATCAT
>CAZBSI010000004.1:0-106395 GCA_964494345.1 uncultured bacterium | reverse complement strand
CGATCATTATCTCGTGGATACCCCAAAAAGCAGATTTCTCACTGCGTTCGAAATGACGGTACTTTAGATAGGTGGTAATCCCCGATGTCACCTCGTGCTTATCCCCAAAAGCAGATTTCTCACTGCGTTCGAAATGACGGTACTTTAGATAGGTGGCAATCCCCGATCATCTCAAAACCCAATTTCAAAACCCAATTTCTTGACAGCCCGCTTATTGAAGCTTATAATGCTGCATCGACAAACAGGAGAGAGATATGCTGTTTGCATTGAATTTCTATCCGGAGTTATATGCCGACGCTCTGATGCGCGGCAGAAAGAGCGCCACCATCAGGCTTGGCGACAAATCCGAAAAATATCAATCAGGCCAGATCGTCTGGATAACCGTGGGCCGCAAATATCAAGTTCGGCAAAGGCTGTTTTCTGCGGTTATCGACGATGTCGTCGTAAAACCGGTCGGCGAACTCAGCAACCGCGAAGTAGAGAAAGAAAACCTCGAATTTCGCAACCCGGAAGACGTCATGACCCTGCTTTCCAGGATATACGACCGCGTCGTAACACCGCTGGACTATGTTACCATTATATCATTCTCACCTGTGCGCGAAGACGGCAAGGACGGCCTGGAAGAAATATTCGAGCGGTGGGTGTAAATTGCCCGGATTTGTTGACATGAAGGCCGATTGGATGGTATATTATCTACGGCAATCCTGATGAACGGGTGCGCAAAATTGGCGCCCGTTTTTCTATTGACAGGGTGAGCTTTGTTCTGGTATACTCTACCCTGCTTGGGGAGCCGGGCGAAAGGGTAAAAGGCTTTCTGGGCGAATAGCTCAGTTGGGAGAGCGCTTCCCTTACAAGGAAGATGTCGGGGGTTCAAGTCCCTCTTCGCCCACCAGATGTGGTTTTGGTTATGGGGGTGTAGCTCAGTCGGTTAGAGCGCCTGCCTGTCACGTAGGAGGCCGCGAGTTCGAGTCTCGTCATCCCCGCCAAGTCAGAAGCTGGAGAAACCCTCCAGCTTCTGGGAACCGTGCCGAGGTAGCTCAGTTGGTAGAGCAGCGGACTGAAAATCCGCGTGTCGTCAGTTCAACTCTGACTCTCGGCACCACCTTTGAGCCGATGTAGCTCAGTTGGCAGAGCAGGGCTTTCGTAAAGCTCAGGTCAAGGGTTCGAGTCCCCTCATCGGCTCCAGTCTTCCTCATAGTGCAATCAGGAGCGCCAATGCCTACACCAAACAATAAATCTCGCATCACAAAGGCCGTCATCCCGGCTGCCGGCAAGGGCACAAGGCTCCTACCGCTCACAAAAGCAGTCCCAAAAGAACTTATTCCGCTCGGCAACAAACCCGTACTGGAACACATCGTAGAAGAAGTCATCCAGGCGGGCATAACCCACGTGCTGTTTGTTATATCCGAACAAAAAACCGCCATCCGCACACACTTCGGCGACGGTTTTGGCGGAATCAGATTCGAATATGAATATCAAACAGAACAAAAGGGCCTTGCCGATGCCATCTCTTATGCACAGGATTTTGCCGGCAAAGAGCCTTTTGCGGTGGTGCTCGGAGATTCGATCATCGACACGGACGCCGATGTGCTGCCGTTTTGCAGGGTGCTCGATACATTCGAACAAACTGACGCAGCCGGGGTAATTGTGGTACAGAAAACCCCTCCGTTGGAAGTCTCTCGGTACGGCATTGTAAAGCCCAAAAACGGCATCGCGCCCAGCTTCCAGATAGACGGACTTGTGGAAAAACCTGCTCCTGAGCAGGCCCCCAGCCAATACGCCATCGCCGGAAGATACGCTTTCGATTCTTCAATATTCGACTACATAAAACGCACCAGACCTGGCGCAAATGGCGAACTTCAAATCACGGATTCGATAGCTTTGATGATTGATGACGGCAAAGACGTGTGGTGTGTGGCGCTCGATGACAACGAGGTCCGCAGGGACATCGGCACGTTTGAGAGCTACTACGAGGCGTTGTTGATCGAGATTAATCGAAGTAGTCGGCAGTAAAACGCGGCTGACCCTGCGAGTTTGCCCCTTTTCTCCGCATATCGTCAACCAACATGACCCAATAAACCGGTATTTCTGCCATAGACAGCGGCACCCCTTGTGCATCAGTATTTTATACCTGCACCAAGCGAGGGAACCGCCATGCAAAACAGATTGCTCATCGCGTCAATATTAGCATTCATAGTTCCCGTCTCGACGTCTGCGTCCAGCGTCGTCTACGAGCAGGCATCCAGTGGCAAAATACGCGCGCACGTGGTCACTGTTAACCTCGCTGACCCCCAAACTCGCGTCTCGGTAGCGATCGCACAAGGGGGTATGGGTAAAAATGAGTCGTTTAAGTCTATGGTCAGTCGCACACGCCCAACTGCTGCGATCACAGGCACATTTTTCGATACAAAAAGCCTTCTGCCAACCGGCGACATCGCAGTCTCCGGCAAAATTATCCATAGCGGCTGCATAGGCTCCGCGCTGTGCATTGATTCCAACAACAAGGCTTCTATCGTTTCTTTGACACATGGCCGGAAATGTTCTTGGGACGGTTATGAGACCGTAATGTGCTGCGGGCCGGCTCTCGTCAGTAAAGGAAAGCCCGCGGTGCGTCTCCGGCAGGAGGGTTTCGGCAATTCGCTTTATGCGCCTGCTGCACGCACGGCAGTCGGCATCAACGGCGCCGGGAAGCTGATTTTGGTGGCGGTCAATTCCAAAATCAGCCTTCATAAAATGGCTGAATTGATGGTTAAATTCGGCGCGGTGGATGCTCTGACGCTGGATGGCGGCTCTTCGACGGGGTTCTACGGCGGTGGAAGTTATCGGGCTAATCCTACACGCAGATTGACAAATTTGCTGGTGGTATACTCGAAATCGGCTGATTACAACAACGCAAAAACGGCTTTGGTGCCTGCATCTGTGTTGGCAAAGGCAGAAAAGAAAACAGCGCAAGCCGCCCTAAAAGTCCAGACTGCATCTGTGCCTGTGATGGTTTCCACGGTCGATTCCATTGGCCCGGTGCAGAGCACGGACAGCAATGGCAAACTTTAACCGAAAAACCTGAGCAGTAACACCAAACTTATACAGTGACGCCGGTTTACAGTGCTCTGGGAGTAAGTGTTCAACATTTTATGCACAGCCTGTGCATAACCTTATAGTTGGACAGGCTGTATTATTTATGACATCTAACCCTTTGGCGATGGCTCATAATGGCATGTTTTTTGCACTATAGAAAATGGACGGTTGATCAGTCGATTTCGTCAGCCGTTCTAGGGAAGTCCGGAGGCTCCATTTATGTCCACTAAGGGCAGCGTCCTTGTTGTCGACGACGAGGTTAATCTGTGTCGAATATTGGGGGCTAAGCTAGCCAAGAGTGGCTATGACGTCACTTCTGTGCATGATGGTCTTCAGGCAGTAGAAAAGGTCCGCGAGTCGCAGTACGATGTAGTCCTGCTTGATCTCATTCTTCCTAAAATGGACGGCCTTACTGCGCTTGAGAAGATCCGTGGGTTGTCGTGCACTTTGCCCGTGATCGTGATGACCGCCTGCGAGAACGCCGAGGCTATGGAACAGGCGAGGCATCACGGCGTATTCGCCTACGTCAATAAACCTTTTGACCTCGACAGCCTGGTCGATTTGGTGCAGTGCACCTCAAAGAATCGAAATGCACAACCATCCGGCAGCCAAATGCCGGAAAGCACAGTGCTGTTTGCCAAGGGACAATGCGTGACCGTGGAAATCCACGAACCTGCAGGCACGCGCAGATACTGCTCTCATATAAGCGATAAAAACGACGTATCATTATCCGTGGCCCCGCCAAAAGGCGGCGACAGAGCCAGGGCGGTTCCTCCCCGCACACCGATAAGAGTTGGATTAGCGGCGGGAGGAGCTTATTATAGCTTCACCACAAATGTCCTGTCATCGACGACCGGCGCTGATGCTGCTCTGGTGCTCGATAAACCCAGAGTTATCTATCGAACTCAGCGCAGAGCGCATGCTCGTAAGATGATTGAGCTGCCCATCAACTATGCGAGAGTGTCAGAAGACGAGACCGAACTAGAATTTGAAACAGGTCGGACTCGCGACTTGAGTTTGGGCGGGGCTTGCCTTGTTATCCCCGAACAGATGCTGCCCGGGGAGATACTCCACGTCGAGATTCGCCCGAAAGAGCCTGCCGACACAGTCTCATTAATTGCAGAGGTTCTCCGCGCAAAGCAGGAAAATAATTCCGAACATATAATAGGGTGCCGGTTCACCACTGCTCAGGACAAGCTCAGAAAGATGCTTGAGAGCTGACGACATCTATCTGTTAGCATAACAATATACGCACCCATGCCCGCAGGTCCCATACGCTCCTATGTCCGTGCTCTCATAACATCCACACTGCGTCCGCGAGCCTTTTAGCTTATATGAGAATCTGCGATCCGGATACAGACGCTGGAGCAGCTCGGCATCCACACAGTGTGCCTTGGATATGGTATCCGACACCAGGTGATCCGAGCAGCAGGAGAACATCTCTATCCCCGAAGCATCCGCTATTTCAGCCAGGTTCTGTGCCAGTTGCAGTTTCTGGTCTACGGGCGGGTCGATGCACTCCACTCCTGTTCTCTGCTTTAGCTGCCCGACTCGACGCACCACTTTGCCATAAAACGTCGGAAAGCTGAAATAGCACCGCGATGTGTATCCTTTCAACTGTGCCGACAGCTCACTGAAACGGTTCAGATGGTAATCCGCAGAGGTGATTGAAGAAATTAGCACCGGATCATATCTCCACAACAGAGCATCTGCGCCATACTCATCAGCAAGCTTATGCGCTATGGAGAATGATATCTGCACATCAGGAACCTGTGGCTCGAAGATATTCGGCAGTCCTGTGATTGTAAAATGAAATAAAAATCGGTAACCGCGTCGATACAGTTCACCAAGGTGGGGAATCATCGGCCGGTAGTCTCGGCTCCAGAAGACGATCGCCGCCACGTCTTCCGGTAGAAGCGAGGTCTCGATTTCCTGACCGCCGAACGGATTGCGCCACCGCACCGATCCCTCATCTATGCGCTGCATAAACCAATCGGCGTGAAATGCCGGGATATCCGTTCTTCTGCTTGCCGAGATAATTCTCATCAACTTATATCCTGTCGAATTATATACCACGCTGCAAATCCGCAGGTTCCTGACGTGGGTAAGCTATAATGAAACGTATGAGAGGTGGGCCTTGAATACCGACGTATTGATCTCATTTTCTTTGGCGATGTACAGCCAGTGGTTTTATCATAAGCCCTCCCGGTGTCTTTTCGATGCGGGGGAGGGGGTTGCTACGGCCCTGCGTAAAAAAGTATTCGCCATCCGTCACATATTTCTATCACACGGCCACGAGGACCACATCGCGGGGATGGCCAATTTGGTCAATGTGCGCAACTTAGTCTCCGGCGATCGGGAAAAACCTCTCACCATATATTTCCCACGCCACGACAAGTGGGTCCACGAACTTCTGTCCTATATCGAAAAGAAGCAATCGGGACTGTTACGATATCCATTATACGCCCATCCGCTCGACGCAGGAGACGAAGTCGAGTTGGAGGATATGGGCAGACCTGCGCGAGTCACCGCGTTTCCTATGAAACACATCGCCGCCGAACTCAGCCTTGGCTATGAAATAGAGGAAGAACGCAAGGTGATCGATAGAAGCAGTGGTCAAGCTGTGTGCAGGTATCATCCTGTGTTCTTATACACAGGCGACGGCTATGACGTGCAGCACTCCCCCTATGGTCGGCTGGATCTGGCGGTACACGAAGCGACGTTCCTTCGCAGAGACGCCGCAAAAGCCGGCGCGTGGGAGACTGCCAGGCATTCTACTATCGATGGGGCAATAGGCTGGGCTGCAAAAGAGGACGTAAAGACGCTGATTCTCTGTCATATATCCGATCGCTATACCCTCGACGAAGTCCGCCGTGAGGCGGTTGTCGTCAAACAGGATACCGGATTCCGAGGTGAGATATATATTGCCTACAGAGATAACATCGTACCGGTTCTCTAAAACTGTGCAACTTTCGGTTTCGAATTTTCCTTTCAAATCCCACAGATTTCGGGCTTATCAGCAGTTTTCCTGTTTTTTTGCGTCTAAATATTATGTGAATTGATGGCTGCCAAATAATTGCGGTCGAAACTGGCACAGGTTTTGTGGTATGATAAATGCCGGAAACCGGGTATTCGGTCGACTATGGCGGCAACGTCCAGCTAAGGCGGGTTGATAAAGTTCAGATGGGAATCCTATCCAAAGTCTTCAGTAGATTCTCCAGGGCAATCGGAATTGATCTAGGCACGGCCAATACGCTTGTCCACGTTCGTGGACGGGGTATTTTGCTTCGAGAGCCGAGTGTGATCGCACTTGATAGCGAATCGAGAAAAGTGTTGGCTGTAGGCGAGGAGGCCAAGCGTATGCTCGGCCGCACGCCGGGCAGCATAATCGCGATCCGGCCGCTTAAAGACGGCGTAATAGCGGATTTTGACCAGACAGAGTCTATGCTCCGCGGATTCATTCGCAAGGTGCATCGACACAACGGCCTTATACAACCGACTGTTGCGGTCGGCATACCTTCGGGAGTAACAGAGGTTGAGTGGCGCGCTGTTAAAGAAGCGGCTATGAAAGCAGGGGCTGCGGAAGCATACACGCTGGAAGAACCCTTCGCGGCCGCCATCGGTGCAGGGATGCCCGTAAGCGAACCCACTGGCTCTATGATAGTAGACATCGGCGGAGGAACCAGCGAAGTCGCCGTAATATCCCTCGGCGGGATTGTCACCAGCCGTTCCATCAGAGTTGCAGGCGACGAAATCGACGAGTCCATTATTAACTTCGTACGGAAGGCGTTCAATTTGCTCATAGGCCCGCGCACGGCTGAGGAAATCAAGCTGGAGGTCGGCTCGGCATTTGTTCTCGAACAGGAAATGAGCATGGAAGTGCGAGGGCGAGATCTGGTATCGGGTCTGCCGCGTGGAGCTGTTGTCACCAGTCAGGATGTTCGCGAGGCCATTCGAGAACCGGTGTCTGAGATCGTTGAAGCCGTTAAATTGACCCTGGAACAGACCCCGCCGGAGCTTGCTGCTGATATTATGGAACGCGGAATCGTGCTGGCCGGGGGAGGGGCGCTGCTCAGAGGGCTGGATTCTTTGTTGACTGCTGAAACCGCTATGCCGGTTCACGTCGCCCCGGATCCGCTGAGCTGCGTCGTTCTTGGTACGGCGAAGGCCCTTGACGAGTCGGAGACTAATCCTGCGCTGAAAAAGGCTTTGCTCGGTCAATCGATCTGGCAACTTCAACAGAACTAGCGATGCTGTCACTGCTTCGAGAAAAAGCCGTTGTAACATTGCTCGTGCTGGTGGCGCTTGGAATCGGCATTGGAGTCGCACACGACCATGCAGTAGAGCTTGGCAGAGTGTCAGTAGTGTTGGAAGTAGCTTCCCTTATACTCAGGCCGAGCGCTTCCGCCTTTCATCTGACTGCGGCTGCGACGGGCGCCGCGCACGATGCCGTCAGGCCGCGTCGTTATATCCTCAAAGAAAACGCGACCCTGCGCAAAGAAATTGCCAAATTGCGCGCTCAAAACGCGGCCCTCACCGAGGCAGCACAGGAAAATACCCGTCTTCGCGCCGCTCTCGACCTCAAGAGATCGACAAATCTTAATATGATCTCGGCTGAGATCATCTCCCGCAAGGAGAGCAGTTGGTTCGATACCGCGACCATCGGCAGGGGCAGGACATCCGGCATACGCAAGGGCTGGGCTGTGGTAGGTTCGGGCAGGTGGCTGATAGGGCAGGTCCTTGACACCGATCAATACAGCTCCAGAATAATCGCCCTCACCGACTCCAACAGCGCTATCGGCGCTATGGTGCAGCGATCCCGATGCAACGGCATACTTCAGGGGCAGGGAGGGGATTATTTGACCCTCTCGTATCTGCCCAAAGATGCGGATGTAAAAGTCGACGACGTTATCATATCTTCGGGGATGGGGCAGATGGTGCCGAAGGGGTTTATCGTCGGACGTGTTGTTAAGGTGGTACACAACAAATCGCTGGGAAGCACCACGGCGTTGGTGCGCCCCAGCATCCGTTTCGATCAGGTGGAACACGTTTTTGTGGTCCAACCGACTCAGAGCGTGTCGAAATGAGATATTTCTGGCCAATAGTCACCCTCATTGCGGCTGCGGGGCTGCAGGGTAACCTTCCGGGTTTCATCTCAATCTGGGGAGCCAAGCCGGATTTGGTGCTGGTGGTGTTGGTATCTTACTCGCTTGCTGCTGATCCCGCATTTGGCGCTGGGCTGGGATTTGTGGCGGGGCTGCTGCAGGGGTCGTTGGTCGGGCTGAGTTTAGGCAGTTTTATTATTACTCGAACCATCACGGGGTTTCTCGCGGGTCTTGTAACCACCCGGCTGTTCAGCGAAAACCCGTTAGTCCCGGCGCTTTCGGCGGTATGGCTGACGGTTGTTTGCGAGGTTTTGTTTCTGCTCGGCAACCCGCGCCCGGACCTGGCCATCGTTGCACGCAAAATCGCTGGTGAGTGCCTATGCAACGCGATTTTCACCCTATTCGTATACTTCGCTTTACGCAACCTCGATATTAGACGCAAGATCAGACTTGCCAACGCGCGGCTGTAGGTAACCATACCCTCCTCTGATTCCCCCTGAAATTACGCTGGCACAGTAATTGCTACTTAGCGACGCGTAAGAAAGGGGGAGTAGTTTTGGCATCTGAACTATTCAACGACATCACAGCCACGGCGCTTTCAAAGACGCTCGATGCGGCCGCCGCACGTCAAAAAGCGATAGCCAACAACGTCGCAAATGTGGAGACGCCGGGATATAAGCGTACTCAGGTTAGTTTTGAAGATGAGCTTAGGCGAATAATCAACCTCAAAACAGGCTCCGAGCTTCGCAGAGGGCTTCAGGAGTTGACGCCAGTCACACAAACTGACGTGCAAAGCCCGGCTAGGCCCGACGGCAACAACGTCAACATCGATGCCGAAATGTCCGACCTCGCCCGCACTTCACTGAAATATAGGGCGGCAGCCGTCCTGCTTGAAGGCAAGACAGCGATGCTGAAAGCCGCGATATCGGAGGGCAAACGGTAAATGGGAAGAATTTCCTCTTTTGATATAAGCGCGTCGGGTATTTCTGCCCAGCGCGTGCGTATGGATGTCATAGCCAACAATATCGCCAACGCCGACACCACTCGCACAGCCGAAGGCGGCCCCTACAAGCGTCAAAGGGTCACGTTTCGCAGCGTATACGACAACACTCTCGGCAATAGAGCGGCGCCGGCAGGGGTCCAGGTGGCGAGCGTCACCCAGGATTCCACCGACTACAGACTTGTCTACGACCCGGGCCATCCCGATTCCGACACATCCGGCTACGTCAAAATGCCCAACGTAAACGTTGTCGAGGAGATGGTCAACATGATCTCCGCCACCCGCGCCTACGAAGCCAACGTCACGGTTATGAACGCGACAAAATCGATGATCGCGGCCGGTATCGAGTTAGGCAAAGGTTAATAAAGGATTATTAAGATGCGACTTAACTCAATTGTCCCAATTAAAGCTCCGGATATCACGCCTTCTATAAAGGAAATCAAACCGGATCGACTTGACGCCGGACAGGGCGATTCTCCGGTAGACTTCGCTCAGTCTATCAAAAAAGCTGTCGGCGAGGTCAATTCACTTCAAACAAAGGCGGATGATATGGCCGTGAAGCTGGCCACTGGTGATGTGGAGGACGTGCATAAGGCGATGGCCGCTATGCAAAAAGCGAGACTGGCTCTCGATTTCACCATACAAGTTCGCAATAAGGTGATTGAGGCCTATCAGGAAATTATGAGGATGCAGGTTTAACTGCTTAATGCTTACCGTGCGCAACCTGGATAACAGGCGATCGAAAGTGTTTCGGAGAGATCTATGGATCAATTGAAGAATTTAGGGCCATTTGCGGCTCTGGGGAAGCTATGGAACGACCTTAGCGGCGGACAGCGCGCGATGGTGGCTGCGTTTGTTGCTGTGGCGATAGTGATCGGTACGTTCGTTACTATGATAGCCTCCAAACCCCGCATGGCCGTTCTATTTTCGGGGCTGGCAGGTGAGGACGCCGGGGCGATTGCTCAAAAACTCAATGACGAGAAGATACCATATCAGCTTTCCGGTGACGGCGGAACCATAGAAGTCCCTGCCGATAAGGTCCACGATCTGCGACTCAAGATGGCCACCCAGGGCTTGCCTCAGGGCGGCAGCGTCGGCTTTGAGCTTTTCGATAAAAACAATTTCGGTATGACCGAATTTACCGAAAAACTTAACTACCAGCGCGCGATATCAGGTGAATTGACCCGCACGATCTGCCAACTGCGGCCGGTTCTCAGTGCGCGGGTGCATATCAGCCTGCCTGAAGATAAAGTCTTTGCCAGCGAGCAGCAGCCCGCTAAAGCCTCTATTGCTCTTAAACTGCGCCGGGGTTCCCCGATTTCTGACGATCAGGTCGGCGGTATCGTGCACCTGGTCTCAAGTGCGGTAGAGGGCCTCACACCGGAGAACGTGGACGTCATCGACCAGGACGGCAACGTGCTAAGCGAGTCCTCCACATCCGGGTCGCGCGGCAGCCTCAGCGCAAACCAGTCCAAGTTAAAAAGGCAATATGAAAACGAGGTGGCGCATAATCTGCAAAGCATGCTCGCCAAAATAGTCGGTACAGATAAGGCTGTGGTCCGAGTAAGCGCTGACATGAACTTCGATCAAAAACAGATGCGCTCAGAGCTATACCAGCCCGCCTCTCAACGAAACGATGCCCAGCCGGCAGGAGTGTTGCTCTCCCAGGAATCCTCCAGTGAGGACTACAACGGTTCGGTCGTTCCTCCGACGGCGATTCAAGGGGCGGCCTCGTCGCGCAGCGCGGCAGCAGGAGATACCTACAGCCGAACCAGTACCACAGCCCAATACCAGGTCAACAAGACTGTCGAGGAAACCGTAGTCGCGCCGGGCCAGGTAAAGAGGCTCTCGGTTGCAGTTTTGGTCGATAAATCCGTTAGTGGGATACAAATAGGTCACATTCGCCAGGCGGTGACAGCCGCAGCAGGCGTTGATCAGTCCCGCGGCGATCTTGTCACTGTTCAAGCGGTGGCATTCGATACATCAACTCAAAAACAAGTTGCCAAAGAAATGGCTGACGCGTCCAGAAACGAACTCATTGGCACCATAGCCAAAAATGCAGGGGCTGTGGTGTTGCTCATAGGATTTCTTTTCGTGTTGAGGCTGATTGTGACGAGTATAAAGCTGCAGGCGCCTGTTCAGGCGGGTTCCAAGACCAGTGAGGCGGAAGTTGATGCCCAGCAGCTTTCTACCCCGGCTCAGAGTCCGACACCTGTGGGACGAATAGAGCAGCACGTAGTGCAGACTAATCAAACGCCCAGCCCTGATCTGCCTGCAGAGGTGACCGAATCTAACCCCGAGGATTTGGCGCGGTTGGTGCGGTCGTGGATGGCTGAAAGATGACGATGATATCCGCTGATACCCAACTAAACGGCCTGCAAAAGGCGTCGGTGCTGTTGATGTCTCTGGATGCTGAGGTATCACAGGCTGTGCTGGATCGCCTCAGCCCTAAGGAGCGAGAGATACTTGGTGCGCAAATCACTAACATGCGATCGGTAAAATCGATCGTGCGAGACCAGGTTCTGAAGGAGGTGACCACAGCGGTAACGAGCATAAAGCAGTCCGAAGCCCAGCCGTTCGCCTGGCTGGAGAAGCGGTTGCCTTCTGAGGTCGCGCAACATATAGTCAACGAGCGGCCACACACTATCGCGCTCGTGATCTCACATCTTTCGTCCAAATATGCGGCGCTGGTTCTCGCTCGAATCGACGAACAGACAAGAAATAAAGTAGTAAAAAGCCTGCCTGGTTTGACCAGGGCCTCCGCAGAAACCGTTGCCGCCGTAGATGGCCTGCTGCGACAGCGTCTGGAACAGCCTGCTTCAACTTCGATCCAACTAGGCTCTCTCGACGATCTGTCTGCACTGTCAGACGATCAGATCAAGTCTTTATTAGGCGACGTCGATATCGAAGATATGGGCCTCGCATTGCGAGTCGCTGCGGAAGATCTGGTAGATGCAGTCCTCAGAAACGTGCCGGCTGTGACGGCTCAGTTGATTCGCGAAGGGCTTCATTCAGCGGCGCACGTACGAATTCGTGAGATCGAAGCTGCTCAGGGCAGGGTTCTAAAATCCCTTAATCAAGCTCAAATCGGCGGAGGTAGACGATGAACAAAGTCATTAAATCGACTCCCGCCCTATGGTTCGATTCTCAACCTTTTTTACTCATACACGACGGTCAAGAAAGCCGGAGTGACGAAGAAAAGATCGACGCAACCGATGTTGTTACGGTCGCAAAACAAAAATGCGAAATCATAATTCGCACTGCTCACTCTGAGGCCCAGTCGGTGCACGACGCCGCTTATTCTGACGGCTTTGAGGCAGGCGCCAAAGACGCCGCTCAAAAGGCTGAAAATCTGATCGAGCAACTGCTGCAGGCAATCGAAAATCAAAACGTCGAAAGATCGAACCTCGTCCACGAAATTGAAGAACAAGCGCTAATGCTTTGTGTCGATGTGGCCGAGAAGATAATCAGACATGAGGTTCGAACCGACCCGCGCATAATCGCCCGGGTGCTGAAAATGTGCCTGAGGCGGCTTAAACACCGGGGTGAGGTCAATGTGCGGGCCAATCCATCTGAGGTGGAGCATCTGCGCGCGATGCGGGACGAGCTTTTGAGCACTGCCGAGAGTCTGCGCGAACTGAATGTCATAGAGGACAGACGCATAACTGCCGGAGGGTGCGTGGTCGAATCCCCGTCCGGAGATTTCGATGCGCGACTGGAGACACAAATAGAGCAAATACGCAGAAAGTTGATGGACGCGTTTAACAATGAGTTCGGCGAACCAGACACTGGATCTGTTGAAATACAAAGAGACGATCAGGCGGACGGACACGTGCCGGATTAACGGCCGTGTCTCACAAGTCATCGGGGTGTTGGTGGAATCTCACGGGCCTGCTTGCAGCGTCGGTGAGATATGCATCATTGAGTGCGGTCGCAACGAGCCAAATGTCGAAGCCGAAGTCGTCGGTTTCAAGGAGAACCGCACTCTGCTGATGCCGTTCGGCAACGTCCAAAACATCCGGCCCGATTGTCGCGTTGTGGCCACGGGTTCCCAACTAAAAGTGCCGGTAGGACGGTCGTTGTTAGGTCGAGTCCTTGATGGTTTAGGGAGGCCGATCGACAATAACGGCCCGCTGGTATGCGAACATCAAAGGCAAGTCTCCGCAGATCCTCCGCATCCGCTGAACCGCCGACGCATATCCGAGCCGCTCTCTCTCGGTGTGAGGGCTATTGATGGGATCCTCACGGTAGGCCGAGGGCAGAGGATGGGTATTTTTGCCGGCAGCGGAGTCGGCAAGAGCACGCTATTGGGAATGATGGCTCGCAACACGGCGGCCGACGTCAACGTGATCACGCTTGTCGGCGAACGCGGTCGTGAAGTCAGAGATTTTATAGAAAAGGACCTCGGCGAGGAAGGTCTCCAACGGTCGGTGGTCGTAGTGGCGACTTCGGATACTGT
Organism: uncultured bacterium; assembly: GCA_964494345.1. GTDB lineage: Bacteria > Armatimonadota > UBA5829 > UBA5829 > UBA5829 > DTKD01. The sequence goes on along the minus strand of CAZBSI010000004.1, from coordinate 92,756 downwards.
GCCGGTTGCCAGGCTTCGAGCCGCCCAGGTCGGAACTTGCATCGCCGAATATTTCCGCGATATGGGGCTGGATGTGCTATTGATGATGGACTCCGTCACCCGCGTCGCCTGGGCCCAGCGCGAGATCGGCCTGGCCTCCGGAGAACCGCCCACCACACGAGGTTACACGCCATCGGTCTTTGCCGTCCTGCCATCCCTGCTGGAGCGATCCGGCACCAGCGCCAAAGGATCGATCACTGGCCTCTATACGGTCCTCGTCGAAGGCGACGATATGAACGAGCCTGTCGCGGACACGGTTCGAGGGATATTAGACGGGCACATTGTGCTCAGTCGTAATCTGGCGGCTAAAAACCACTATCCTGCTATCGACGTGCTCTCCAGCGTCAGCAGGTTGATGCCGGAGATCACCAGCCGACAACAACGCGACCGCGCGGGTCAGCTTCGTGACGTGTTGTCCACATATAAGGATGCCGAAGACCTTATCAATATCGGCGCATACGCGGCGGGCAGCAACCCTAAAATTGATTACGCGATAAGCAAAATCGACACCGCCAACGCATTTTTGCGGCAACAGGTAGACGAACAATCGGATTTTGACGGGGCAGGCGGCAGCCTCGAGGAGATGTTCAGAGAAAGTGAAGAAGTTTCGGTTCAGGCTCCAGACGCTTCTTGATCAGCGCAAATCCACAGAGGAAGTGCTCCAGGCCGAGCTTGGAAAGCTGCTTTATGAGGAATTGGTCGAGATGGAACGCCTGGGAGAATTGAAGATTCGACTTGAGCAGGCCTGGCAGCGTTTCGATGCGCTCAGCGCGGATTCTCACACGACTGCTGAGGCTTTCGAGATATGTGACCGCTGGGCCAAGGCGCTGCGTGACGACATTAAGGTGCAGATGCTTACGATTGAAGCAGTGCGCAGACGCATCGACGAAAAGCGCGCGGAGGTGGCCGAGGCGATGAAGCAGCGAAAAGTTATCGAGACACTGCGCGACCGTCAGGAGCACGAATATATTATTGAACAAACACGAGCTGAGCAAAACGCCCTCGATGACATCGCGTCGTTGGCGTATGCGAGGAGGGCGTGATGCTGGAAGGCTTATCCTCAGTATTAGCCAGAATAGCCGAGATTAAATCCAATTTTAGGAGCCAGGGTGCGGGCGGTGTGGTAGACGTAGCGCCGCATTCTACGGCCGGGCCTGCCAGTGCACGAAGCGTCTCTGTGCAGCCGTTTTTTCCTGAATACCTGATGCAGGCTGCACAACTTCAGGCAAACGGCGACTCTGCCGCATCCAACAATACCTATGACGAATTGATAAACGAAGCTGCAAGCAAATACAACGTCGACGCATCTCTTATTAAAGGAGTGATACAAGCCGAAAGCGGCTTCAATCCCAACGCCAGCTCAGCGGCAGGAGCACAGGGTTTGATGCAGCTTATGCCGGGAACCGCGCGAGCTTTAGGTGTCTCTAATCCATTCGACGCCGCACAAAACATCGACGGCGGCACGCGCTATCTTAAACAGCAGCTCGATAGATACGGTGACGTAAACCTCGCCCTCGCCGCATACAACGCCGGGCCAGGCAGCGTCGCCAAATATAACGGCGTCCCGCCCTACCGTGAAACGCAAAACTACGTGGCCAGGGTGCTTTCATACGCAGATAAATACTAGCCGGCTACAACTTACGATAGACGATGGGCGGCGATCTCCGAATCGACAAAGAGTGTGATGGGTGGCGATCTTTCGAATCGCCACCCCATAACCAGACTTTTCTATCTCATTGTAGAAAGGAGGTGAAAAAATGATAGACGCAATCTATGATCCTGCGGCCCTACCGGTCATCGGCTCAAACACCGACCCGACCGCTGACGCCAAAGCGATGCCGGGCCAATCGGCCTTCGCCGACGCCTTGACTTTGCTAATGGGCAGTGTGGCCGAGCAGCAAGAGACCGTCGACGATGCCGTGCTTCCAGCCGCAAAAGAAGAGCTCTCCGATCAAAAAACATCAGGTCAAGAGCCGATTCTTATCGCAATGGCGGTGCCACAGCCGTTGAATCCTCAAGCGACGCTCGCGGCTCCTTTTGAGCTGACGCAGAATGAACAGGGGTCTGAAGCTCAGGTTGTCATCGACGCGATTAAATCTACTGAACAATCGACGCCGGCAGCGTTCGATCGATTCGAGGCGCCATTATCTTCGGTTTCGACGAATATTGTGACTTCGACTTTCGATTCACTAGTTGAATCAACCGATGCCGCCTCAGTTCAGGCGCCTGTGCAAGCTGCGCCGCAGCAGGTTCAAATGACGACACAGGTGGCGGAGCAACTGACCTCGACTCTTGAGCCGGTCTTAAACCCGGCCGTGCAGCCTGGGCAGCAGGAAAGTCCCGTGATCAACAGCCGAGTCGAGGCATCTGATGACAACCCGCCGTCGGTTCAGCCGCAGACTTCGGTAATCACGCCGGAGGCTCCGGTTGGCAAGCGGGCTGCCATATCGCAGCCTTCTGTCAATGAACCGATTGCTCAGTCGATTGCCGGTGACCAACGGGCGGCAACCCCTCGGATGGTCGCAAGCGAAGTGGAGCATTTCGCACTTCGAGAGAAACTGGTCTCTGCGGAGATGCCGCCGGCCAATCGCATGCCCGATGCGGCTGATGTTCAGCAATCCGACGGACATGCGATGGCGATGAGCCTGCAGGCCGAGGCGCGCCCTGTAACAGGTGCACAGCGGCCGATGGCGGATTCGACGAACAGTTCGGATATGCATGTTCGGGTGATCCAGCAGGTGGTCCAACAGATCAAACTGCAGCACGTTGACGGCGGCAGCAACCTGCTGGTCAGGTTGAATCCGCCGGATTTAGGCTCACTTCAACTTCGGGTGCAGCGCAACTCCGACGGTTTGACAACTCACATTGAGGCGACTAGCCAGCGCGTGCAGGGTCTTCTGGAGGCGCATTTGCCGCTTCTCATCGATTCTCTGGCACAGGCCGGGGTGCGAATGGATTCGGTATCAGTCTCAGTAGCGGCTGGATTTGGTTCATTCGCGGATCAATCCCGTCGCCAGGACGCACAACCGCACGCACAGCGGCCGCGTCACAATGACCTGTCTTCTCGTGGCACAGCAGGGATGCAAGTAGGATCCGATGCCGCAATACGCAATGCGTTGGCCTCTATGCGCCAATCAGCGCACAGTTGGCTCGCTTAAAGGAGGTGACTATTAGTTGCCAGTTAACGCAGTGACAAACTCGACTTCTGCTTCGCTTTCGAACGCGGCAGGGGTCGCATCAAAGTCGTTGGACAAAGATGCCTTTCTGAAACTGCTTGTAACGCAGCTCAGATATCAGGACCCGATGAACCCTATGGAGGACAAGGAGTTTATCTCCCAGCTTGCTCAGTTCTCATCACTCGAGCAGATGCAGAGCCTTAACATAGGTTTCGAAGGCCTGTCAAAAAGCAGCGTTGCGTCACAGGCATTTGCCCTGATCGGCAGAACCATCGACTATGCCGACCCTGCTTACGACCAACCACTCACCGGCAAGGTCGACAAGGTGACCTTTGAATACGGTTCGCCGATTCTCAATATCGGAGACCAGAAAGTTCTCCTGTCGAATGTGGTGACTGTTTACTAATGCTGGGGAATTGTGCCTCAGCGGTGACGGATAATTGGAGGCAGCCGCCCCCAATTGCTTCGTGTCACAACCGGGCACGGAAATTGCTGATTAGCGAACCGGACCGGAAAGGAGATGATAAAAGTTGGCTCCAGTCAATTTGAACGATCGCATAACTGGGCTTGGCGCACAACAAACGCAGCCGCTTCGGCCGAAATCTGCCCCACAAGGGGATTTTGCAGGAGCGCTGCAAGCCGAAGTCCGGAAGCAGAGTTCTGTCAAATTGTCGGCGCATGCTGTTCAGAGGCTGGCGGAACGAAATGTCTCGCTATCTGAAAGCGAGCAGGCCCGACTGGAAACCGCTGTTGACCGCATCGGCGGAAAGGGCGCGGATAAGTCGTTGGTGTTGATGGACGATCTCGCCCTGCTGGTTAGCGCAAAAAACCGGGTGGTTATCACCGCTGTGGACGCAGCCAGCGCAAAGGATGGTGTCTTCACCAACATCGACAGCGCCATCATCATCTAAACACGCGCACTGGACCTCGTTGAGGAAGTGCGAGGCCGCTGAATGATTGAGGCGGCCAAATATCACGGAGGTCATATAGTAAATGATACAGGCAATGTATAGTGGAATCGCGGGGCTGAACGCATTTAAATCCAGCCTCGATATCATCGGAAACAATATCGCTAACGTCAACACGGTAGCATACAAATCAAATCGCGTCACATTCAAAGAGGCGCTCTCGCAGACTCTGTCCGGTGGCTCCGGGCCGGCGGCGGGCCTGGGCGGTGTAAACCCGAAGCAGATCGGTCTCGGCGTAACCGTTGGCTCCATCGACTCCAATATGTCCGGCGGTTCGCCGCAAGCCACCGGCAGCGATACCGACTTGATGATCAACGGGGCAGGGTACTTTGTGCTCTCCGACGGATCCAAGAGAGTCTACAGCAGGGATGGATCATTTGCCCTCGACGCTCAAAACAACCTCGTCTCTTCATCATCGGGTATGAAAGTGATGGGTTGGTCGGCTGACTTGCTGACTGGCGCTGTGAACACCGCGGCAGAGGTAAACGGCAATTCCGGGATCAGCATTCCCATTGGCCTGCTTTCAAACGCTCGCGCCACCAGTCGCTTCAACGTCGCCGGTAACCTGAACCTCGGTTCACCGGTCGGTTCGACAGAGCAGATCCAAAGTCCAATCTACGACTCCCTCGGTTCTGTACACAACGTCGACATGGTTTTCACCCGGGCTGCTAACGACGCAGTCACCGGCGAATCGATATGGGATTACTCTATCACCTGCCCGGACGCAAACGGAGTCGTCAAGAGCGGCTCGATTAGCTTCGGGGCCAATGGCGCCTCTAAAACCGGCAGCATCGACATCTCTTTGGAGTTTGCTGTTCCCAACGGGTCTGCTCAGCCGCTCAATATCAAGATCGACACCAGTGGCCTGAGCTGCATTGGCACCATCGATGGCAGGTCATCTGTCTCGCCTGGCGGCGATAACGACGGCCTCCCGTTGGGCACGCTGGAATCGTACAGCATCGGCCAGGATGGCACAATCACCGGCAGATTCAGCAACTCTTCCAGCCGCCCGTTGGGCAAGATCGCGATCGCAGTCTTCACCAACCCGGCCGGTTTGAGTCGTCTGGGAAACAACGTGCTCAGCGAATCGCCGAACTCCGGCAATGCCAGGATAGGCGAGGCGGGAGCCGGTGGGCGAGGGCTGGTCTCTTCTGGGTTTTTGGAGGCCAGCAACGTCGATCTGGCGCAGGAGTTCGCGAATATGATCATAGCTCAGCGCGGCTTCCAGGCCAACTCGCGGATCATTACGACGTCTGACCACATCCTCCAGGAACTGGTGCAGATGAAGCAGTAAGAACGTTCTCGGCCATCAACCGCCGGCCCACGATAGCTGACGGTTGATGGCCCCAAACTCGGAGTTGGAGACGATTGTGATTAAACTGACACTATATAACGATGCGGATCTGGTGGTAAACGCGGACATGATTGAGTCTGTGGAACGGACGCCGGATACGCTTATATCCCTGACTACAGGCAAAAAAGTCATGGTTAAAGAATCAGTCGAGGATGTGGTAGGCAAAGTGATAGCCTACAGGCGCCTTATCTCAAAAAGTGGGCGATCGTTCGGGACTCGAGGGCAGAACCTCCTCAGGACTGAGATGAGAGGCTTCGAAACATGGACATAACCACCATACTGGGACTTGGGCTTGCGTGGGCGGCGCTGCTGATTGCGGTTGTGCTGGAAGGGGGCAATTTCGCCTCGTTAGTAAACACGCCTGCCTTCGTGCTCGTTGTCTTCGGCACATTGGGCGCAGGTATTACCGGCGCCTCAATGAAAACCGTGAAGTCGGTGCCGGCCATCGTGCGCTCTGCCATTAAAGGCAGCTCGATGGATACAGTCTCCATTATCAAAACAATGGTAGACTTCGCCCGCAAGGCTCGCAGAGAAGGCGTATTGAGCCTGGAAAAGGCGGTGCAGGATGTTGACAGCGAGTTTATGCGAAAAGGAATTATGCTGGTAGTCGATGGTACGCCAAGTGTTATGGTTAGGGAGATCCTCGAAACCGAGGTAGTGGGGATGCAGGAGCGCCACAAAGTTGGTGAGACGCTGTTCGCGTCGCTCGGCGGTTTCTCCCCGACCCTTGGAATCATCGGTACAGTAATCGGATTGATCAACATGCTTGCCAAGCTTTCCGAGCCGGGCGATATGGGTCATGCTATTGCTACCGCTTTTGTTGCGACACTCTACGGCGTATTGTTCGCAAACCTGGTCTATCTGCCCATAGCAGCAAAACTCAAGACCAAGACCGCCGAAGAAGTCGTTGCTTGTGAAATGATTATCGAAGGGGTTCTTTCTATCCAGGCCGGGGACAACGCCAGAATAGTCGAAACCAGAATGATGGCGTTCTTGCCGCCGGCGATCAGAGGCACAATTGAGGCCGACAGGTCCTCGGGCTCATCTCGTGAGGAAGCTATCGCAGCATGAGAAAGAAGAAGGCCGATGGTGGCCACGAAAATCATGAGCGTTGGCTGTTGACATACGCGGACATGATCACGCTTCTGATGGCGTTTTTCATAATGATGTATTCGATGTCTGTGATCAACCTGGCCAAGTTTAAGGAAGCCGCAGTTTCCATACGGAGCGGGTTCGGTGGTACTGTGACGGGCCAGGGAAAGTCGGTGTTAAATGACGGCGGCTCGTATTCGCCTAAGCCATCTCCGCTTGGCGGCGATGGTTCGGCATCGACGTGGAAGATTGTTAGCCCGCTGATCAGCTATATACAGATGGATCCGCAGCTTAAAAAGAATGCGCGTGTAACCGTAGACAACAGAGGCGTGGTGATAAGTATGCTCAGCGACAATATGCTTTTCGACCCGGGCAGCGCGGATATTCGCCAGCCCGCACGGCCGTTGCTGGATAAAATCGCCGAGTTGCTCTTTAAAGTAGACAATAACATCAGAGTTGAAGGCCATACCTGCAATCTTCCGCCTCGCTCGGGCGGCAAATATGCAAGCAATTGGGAGCTTTCGACAGCCAGGGCTACAAATGTTCTACGATACCTCGTCGAAGATAAGGGATTGGATGCGGCCAAGTTTTCGGCGGCCGGATATGCTGGCACACACCCGGTGGCGCCCGGCAATACAGAACAAAATCGGCGCAAAAATCGCAGGGTGGATGTCGTGATTCTCCCTAAAGAGGAGATCGCACCGGCCAGGCCGACGATCAAACCCCAGCTCGCAACGGAAGCTGTTGCGGAGACTGCAAGCAATTCAAACGAAGAATCACAGAACGGAGAATTCCAGCCGCAGTTGCAAGACAAACAAGGTTCTCCGTCAGGCAAGGAAGCGGCGGGCAGGAGGAGTAAAGATGCCAGTCGGCAATAAAGGTAAAATCGCAATCATAATTTTGACGGTCGTGTTGGCGGTCGGGTGCTCAATCGGTGGGGTTGCAATTATGCAAAAGAAAGCCCCCGCCCAGCAGCAGAAACAGCCCGTAGTTGAGGAACCGGCCGAAATGATGCCTATCGGGGAGATCATAGTCAACCTCGCCGATGCGCCTGAGATTCATTATCTTAAAACGAACATAGTGTTGGAAGTGGTTGGCAAAGTGCCGGAAGCAACCGGCGAAGCTGATGAAATGGTGGTAAAGGCCCCACTGCGGGATGCGATCATAGAGGTACTAAGCGCCAAACGGCTTTCTCAAATCAATAGACCTGACGGCAAAAATAACCTTAAAAGCGAACTGCAGACCGTTTGCGAAAAGCGTCTCCCCGGAGTGCGAGTGACAAACGTCTATTTTAGCGAATTCGCAATGCAATAATAGCACCTTGTGAAGGAGGATCGAACTATGTCTGATGATGCCATGTCCAGAGAAGAACTACAGGAACTGATCGCAGAGGGCACTTTGGCCGAGCCGGAGGATTGTGTAGAGCACGCTGGAGCGAGCGTATGCAGCCCGCGCGAAGGCGATAGAGCCGATGGCTTTGACCCGGTGGTCAGGTCAGTTGCATTTGGCCAGTTGGGCGCTTCGGCGGAGAACGTGGCCGGCGGCGGAGTCGGTTTGATTATGGACGTCAACGTGCAGGTGTCGGTTGAATTGGGCCGATCTGTTATGCGAGTCCGGGACGTGTTGGGTTTGGGGCCTGGCTCTGTGGTCGAGCTAGACAAACACGCTGGCGAACCGGTCGAGGTCGTTGTAAACAACAAGATGGTCGCTCGTGGAGAAGTCGTTGTAATTGACGAGAACTTCGGGGTTAGAATTACGGAGATCATAAACGGAAAGGCTCGAGAAGCAGATGCGCAGGCTGCCTGATTCACACAGCTTAAAATGCGCAATAGTCATTGCATTAGCGATGATGCTTGCATTCGGCATAGTATCGGCGGGTTTTGCAACACAAGCAAAATCAGCCGCACCACAGCCTGCCGAACCGGATCTGCTCGCCAAGTTGGAAGCAGAGGCCGCAAATGGCCAGGCCACAGACGCATTGTCCAAAGAAAAGCAGGAGCCGGTATATATCACTCTGCTCAGCTTTATTTTCAAGCTGGCGGTAGTGGTGGCTCTGGCTTATGGGACCATATATGCGCTCAAGAAACTCAACGTCGGCGCGTTAAAGCGAAATGAATCTGGGCTTATTAAAATCGTCGAGAACACCACATTGGGCACAAATCGTTCTCTTCACGTGGTCAGGGTGGGGGACAAAACCCTCCTGCTCGCATCGACTCCCGGTCAGATTAATCTGCTTTCAGAAGTGGATTTGCCAATAGAAGAACTCACCGCTACTGAAGAAAGCACGGGTGATTCCGGTGCGACGACCTCTTTTACCGATCGCCTCAATATGTGTCTCGGCGGCGCAGTGGATTCTGGCGATGCGGCATCCAACATCGCAGGGCTTCTTCGCGGCTCCAGCGCTTTTTTGCAGGACAAAATCGCGGCCCTTGGCAACTTGAGAAAGAAGCTCAAAGATGCGTAATCAGAGACCAATTCATTCGACATACGGGCTGGTTGCGCTCTTTAGTGCGGCTCTGACGATTTTATCGACTTGCATTTGCAAAGCGCAGACGGTTGTCCCGAACATACAGATCGGTCTCGGACAGTCAAAAGGCCCGGAGGATGTCTCCAGCAGCATTCAAATACTGTTGATCCTCACGGTGCTCTCTCTGGCCCCTGCGCTGCTGATAATGCTGACCTCCTTCACCCGCATAATCATAGTGCTCTCCTTCACAAGAAGCGCTCTCGGTTCGCCGCAAGTCCCGCCGAACACGGTGCTTATCGGCCTGGCATTATTCCTGACTTTCTTCACGATGGCCCCGGTGTTGCAGTCCATAAATACAACTGCCTTGCAACCTTACGTGAAGCATCAGATATCCTTTGATCAGGCCACCGATAACGCCTGCGTGCCGCTCAAAACATTTATGCTCAAGCAGACCCGTGCGAAGGACATTGCCCTGTTCATCTCGCTGTCCAAATCGCCCAGGCCGCACACCGAGGCCGACCTGGCGATGACGACCCTGATCCCGGCGTTTCTGATCAGCGAATTGAAGACCGCCTTTACCATTGGTTTCGTGATCTTCATACCGTTTCTGATCATAGATATGGTGGTCTCGGTGACGCTGATGTCTATGGGAATGATGATGTTGCCGCCGGTGCTCATTTCCCTGCCGTTCAAGATATTACTATTCGTATTAGTCGATGGCTGGCATCTGGTGGCCAGATCGCTGGCTATGAGTTTCCATTAGTTTTAATTGCTGAGGATATAACATGACAGATTCAGGCGTTCTCGAACTTGCACAAAGATCGGTAATGGTGGCGTTGATGCTCGCCGCGCCGGTGCTTGGGTTCGGGCTGGTGGTAGGACTGCTGGTAAGCGTATTCCAGGCGGCCACACAGATACAGGAGATGACTCTCAGCTTCGTGCCGAAGATACTGGCGGCGGTAACGGCCCTGGTTCTGTTCGGCCCGTGGATGCTGCGAAGCATGGTCACCTTCACCACCAAGCTCTTCACGACTCTGCCGAATCTGGCAAAGTAACAAAAAATGTAATGGCCGGCCTTCGTCCCGGCCAGACACATACAAAAAAGTAGCGGCCGGCCTCCGTCCCGGCCAGGCGCATACAAAAAACGTAATGGCCGGTCTCCGTCCCGGCCAGCTAATGTCGTCGTTTCGAACTAAAAATATCGTCATTTCGAGCGCAGCGAGAAATCTGCTTTTCCGAATAACACAACTCGGTCGGACTTCCAACCTCCGACCTCGGACGTCTAAAATATGCAGATCGGATTCTGGACAATTTCACAGCTCATCACCTTCGTCCTCGTGCTGGTCCGCGTGGCTGGGATATTCACCGTCGCGCCGATCTTCGGCAACGTGAACGTAGCCCCGATGGTGCGCGTCGGGATGGCGATGTGCCTTGCCTTTGTCTTCCTGCCGATGGCCCATTTCGATGCGACAAATCTCGATACATTGTCCTTTGCACTGGTCATAGCAAAGGAGGCGTTAATCGGCATAGTGATGGGGTTTCTCGCATCGATGATATTCACTGCTATTCAGATGGCGGGTTCGTTTATCGACCTGCAGGTCGGATTTGGGTTTGCAAACGTCATCGACCCGATGATGAAGCAGCACAGCGCTGTCATCGGCCAACTCTACAACTTCGCCGCCACGCTGCTGTTTTTGGCTCTTAATGGTCATCATCTGATGATACGCGGCCTGGCGCAGAGTTTTTCCGCCATACCCCTCGGCACTGCGGTATTCCCCGCCGAGGCGACTTCGGGGATTCTGCAAATATTCGTGTTGTTATTCGTAGCTTCACTGAAGATAGGCGCACCCGTGGTAGGGGCGATTTTCCTCACCGACGTCGCACTGGGGATTCTTGCCCGCACGGTGCCGCAACTTAACGTATTTGTGGTCGGGTTCCCGGCCAAATTGACCGTGGGAATGCTTGCGGTCTTTGCGGTGCTGCCGTTAACGTTCGCTGTGATGAGCGGGCTATTCGGCGGGCTGGAACGCGATCTGCTGCGCTTGTTGCAGTATATGGGTGGATAAATGGCTTTAGAGGACAAAACCGAGGCCCCAACCCCCCGTCGGAGGGAGGAAGCGCGAGAAGAAGGCCAGGTGGCCCGCAGTATGGAGCTTGGCTCGGCGATGGTGCTGGTCACGGCTCTGTTGCTGATAAAGGCATTTGGTCCCTCAATGGTAGGCTGCCTGAAGGGCATCACAATTGATTCCCTTACCTACTTCCCCTCCCGTGATTTTACCATCAACGGCGTCACCGGATACCTGGCACGGTTATTGCTACAAACCGGCACGGCCGTTGCCCCGTTATTGATCGGGGTCGCGGTGGTTGGGTTTTTGAGCAGTGCGCTGCAGGTGGGGTTAGTATTCTCACCAAAGGCGCTTCAGTTCAAGGCGGAAAGAATCAATCCATTAACCGGCATAGCCAGGATGTTCTCCGCAAAGGCTGGAGTCGAACTGCTCAAGTCGATCGCGAAGATTCTGATTGTCGGCTATATAGTTTTCTCATTTCTACGAGCAAAACACGCCGACATACAGAGCCTGGTAGGGGGAGATTATCTCACCTCCTGCACCGTGATCGGTGGGCTGACATGGGCGCTTCTGATGAGGTCGGCGCTGTGCCTGTTTGTGATAGCCGCCCTGGACTATATTTTTCAGAAGTCGCAGCTCGAAAAACAGTTGCGAATGACGAAACAAGAGGTCAAAGAGGATTACAAACGCACCGAGGGCGACCCGTTGCTGAGGTCGAGAATACGACAAAAGCAGCGAGAGATGTCCGGCCAGCGCATGATGCTGGAGGTGCCGAAAGCCGACGTCGTGGTCACTAACCCGACCCACTACGCTGTGGCGTTGAAATACGATTCAGGCTCTTCGGCAGCGCCGATCGTAGTGGCAAAAGGTCAGAGGCTGATCGCGCAGCGCATAAAAGATATCGCGACCGAGGCGCATGTTCCCATAGTGGAAAACGTGCAACTGGCAAGAGCGTTGTATGCCTCGGTTGAGGTCGGTCAGGAAATTCCTGCTGATCTATACCAGGCGGTGGCTGAGATTCTGGCCTATGTCTATAAACTGAGTCACAGACTACAAAGTGCATAACGTTTGGACGTTAGAGCGTTCAAACGTTCTAACGGACAAACGATGAGTGATACAACTACACAACCGAATCTGGGTATGCTGGGCCGGCATAGTGACATAATGGTCGCTGTTGCCGCTGTGATGGTCGTAGGGATGATGATTCTCCCGATGCCGCACTGGCTGCTCGATATTCTTTTATGCGGAAACATCGCACTGGCTCTCTCCATTCTACTGGTGACGATGTACACCTCACAGCCTCTGGAGTTCAGTTCATTTCCATCAATGCTGCTGATGACCACGCTGTTCAGGTTGTCGCTAAACATCTCCGCCACCCGCCTTATTCTACTGCACGCAAGCGCAGGCCAGGTGATCTCATCATTTGGATCGGTGGTGGTCGGAGGCAACTACGTTGTCGGTATAGTAGTCTTCGCCATTCTGGTTGTGATCCAGTTCATCGTCATCACATCCGGCGCAGGCAGAGTAGCCGAAGTCGCAGCACGATTCACACTAGACGCCATGCCCGGCAAGCAGATGGCCATTGATGCCGACCTCAGCGCCGGCCTGATAGACGAAGCCGAGGCCAGGCGCCGCCGTTCCGAAATATCCAGAGAAGCGGATTTCTACGGAGCGATGGACGGCGCCGGCAAGTTCGTTCGCGGTGACGCTATCGCGGCGATTATTATGATCATAGTAAACGTCATCGGCGGATTTGTGGTCGGCGTGGCGCAGCGTGGCATGAACCTCACCGACGCGCTTCAGACCTATACATTGCTCACCGTCGGTGAAGGCCTCGTAACACAGATTCCCGCGCTGCTGGTCTCCACATCTATGGGCCTTATGGTGACCAAAAACGGCGGAGAAAAGAGCCTTGGCTTCGAGCTGGTCAGCCAGATTTGTTCAAAACCAAAGGCCCTCGCCATCACAGCCGCGGTATTCACCATTATGATGATTGTGCCCGGCATGCCGAAGCTGCCTCTGCTGTTGGCTGCTGCGATTTGTGGCACGGCCGCATATATGCTTTCTCAAAGCGTCAAGCAATCCGAAGAAGACGAGAAGCGACGCACCGAGCAGCAACGCGAGGCCCCCAAGGCTCCGGAGTCCATGACCGACTTGATCGGCGTCGACCCGCTCACATTGGAAATCGGCTATGGTCTGATTCCGCTTGCCGATCCCAAACAGGGCGGCGATTTGCTCGATAGAATAACTATGATCCGCAGGCAGGCGGCGATGGAGATGGGCGTGTTGGTTCCGGCAATTCGGGTTCGGGACAACGTCCAACTCGGTTCCAACGAATATGTGGTAAGACTCCGCGGTACGGAGACTGCACGTGGAGAAATATTCCCCGAACAGTATCTGGCCATGAACCCCGGCGTCGCCACAGACAAGCTGACCGGAATAGAAACCACCGAGCCTGCATTCGGGCTTCCGGCGACGTGGATAGCTGAGGGACAGAAGATGTTCGCGGAGGTTGCAGGATATACTGTGGTCGAACCGGCTACTGTTTTAATCACTCATCTTACAGAGATTGTAAGAAGGCATTCCGCTGATCTGTTGACTCGACAGGAGACTCAGGACATCATCGAAGCCGCCAAACAAGAGGCGCCCGCGGTGGTAAATGAGCTTATTCCGGAGTCTATGGCGATCGGCGACGTGCAGAAAGTACTGCAAAACCTGCTGCGCGAGAGAGTATCGGTTAAGGATATTGTCACGATATTGGAAGCGCTTGCCGATTACGCTCCATCCACCAAGGACACCGACATCCTCACCGAATACGTCCGTCAGCGCCTGGGACTTGCGATATGTCGCCGCTATGCCGCCGACAACGGCACCCTGACCGTGCTGACCATTCATCCGGCGGCAGAGCAGTTGATAATCGACGGCATTCGTCAGACGGAACTCGGCGCAAGGCTCATACTCGATCCGTCACAGGTACAGGAATTGCTGACAGCAGTGCGTGACCAGATTGAGTTGATGGCTCAGCAGGGTCATGAACCGGTTATCCTGTGCTCACCAAGGACGAGACTCCATGTGCGCAGGTTGATCGAACAGAGTTTCTCGACCGTGGCGGTTCTCTCTTACGCCGAGATCGCCCCGGATGTCAATCTCGAATCCATAGGATTGGTCACACTTAACGAAGGAATGGTGGCAGCGGCTTAATGCGAATCAAAACATTTCAAGCAAATACTATGCAGGATGCGCTGGCGCAGGCCCGCGCGGAACTCGGCGAGGACGCCATTGTGCTTAACAGCAAGCACGTCAAGGCTGGCGGAGTATTGGGATTAGGTGGAGGCACGCGGGTGGAACTTATGGCAGCGGTCGATGACCAGTCCGAGGTCGCCCCTGCAAAAGCCGATGCCCCCGTTACTGCAACGCCGATTCGAACTGTGGCAAGCGCCTACGCTGGGACAGCTACCATCGAGCGGCCTGTTGCGGCCGAACCTGAGCCTGAAAACAGCAACGAGATAAGCCAGATACGCGCTGAACTTCGCGATCTAGGCGAGGTGGTGAAGAGATTGCTCTCCTCACAGCCACAGCCCACCGCCGAAGATTTGCCGCTTCTTCTGAGACTTGGCATAGATGAGCAAATCGCTCGCTCCGCGCTGGCGGATTTGATGCCTTTAAGCAACATGGTCGAGTTAGCCTCCGCTCTCGCCGGCAAGATGCAGGCGTTTGTCGCGCCGCCCGTTCTTGAGCAAAGACAGGTAATCGCCCTCGTCGGCCCCACCGGCGTCGGCAAAACCACCACTTTGGCTAAACTCGCCGCCAGGTTCGCGCTCGAACAAGGCAAAAAGACCGCATTGGTCACAGCGGACACATTCAGAATCGGCGCAGTCGAACAGCTTCGCACTTACGCGAGAATTATGGGTCTGCCGCTGGAGATCGCCCTCTCACCAGAGGAAGTGACAGCCGGGGTTGAAAAGCACTCCGACAAGGACGTTATCCTTCTCGACACAGTCGGTCGCAGCCAGCGCAGCGAGGATCACATCGCCGAACTGAAGACCTTCGTGCAAGCCGCCAACCCGACCGAAATCTACCTCTGCGTCGCCGCTTCACAGAGCCGAGAGGTGCAAAACGAAGTCCTCGAAAAGATGGCCGTTCTATCGCCTAGCAGGCTTGTCATCACCAAGATCGACGAATCGTGGGATCGCGGCAGTCTTATAAACCTGCCGGTGAAATCGCAGACTCCTCTGGCCTGCCTGACTATGGGCCAAAATGTGCCACAGGATATCGACTTCGCCGATGCTGGCACGCTGGCTAAACTCGTTACGGAGGTCGCGCAGTGATCGATCAGGCCGATGCTTTGAGAAATCTGGTTCGAGATCGAGGCGTCAGTTTGCCCCGGTCGCGACGCTCCGATGTCTATAAAGTAGCCATCACATCCGGAAAGGGTGGAGTAGGCAAGACCAGCCTGGCGGCAAATCTGGCTATCACTCTCGCTGCGATGTGCGGCCGAGCCTGGCTTATTGACGCGGATTTCGGCCTGTCCAACGCCGAAGTTCTGCTCGGGGTGAACCCCAAGTATACTCTGGAAGATGTGGCCAGGGGCCGAATTGACCCGTCCTCCGCCTGGACCGACTGCGGCGGCGGACTGCGTTTAATCTCGTCCGGATCGGGTCTGGACGCTATGGCGAACCTCGATGGAATCACCGCAAACGAGTTAATAAGCTGGGTGCTGGATTCGGTGCCGGAGGATGATATTGTGGTCATCGACACCGCGCCAGGCATAGACGATTCGGTGATCTCGTTGTTATCTTTAGCCGATGAGGTTTTGATGGTTACCACACCGGAGCCTACTTCGATTACAGACAGCTATGCCGCCATTAAAGTACTCACGCAATCTCAACCGGACTGCCAGATATCTCTAATTTCAAATTGCTGCTCAAGCCCATCACAGGCGACAGTTGTGGCGCAGGGGCTGGACGCTATATGCAAACGCTTTCTGGCCAGGAGTTTCCAGCGACACGAGTATATGCCCTCCGATGCCGCTGTCGGGCATGCGATTCTGACTCGCCGCCCGTTTGCAACACACGCGCCCAACTCCCCCGCTACAGTATGGCTGCGGAGAATGGCGATTAAACTGACTGAGCGGCGCCGGAAGAACCATTCATCACAGGTTGGCCCGGCTTTGGCGGAGGTATAGGATGCTGCTAAAAGCAGCCCTTAAAATTATCAGTCTGTTTCTCGCTCTGGCGGCGTTTCTCGTCGTGGGCTGCCATTCGTTATGCAGCGGCGAAGAGCTTATATGGGCTGTTCTGAAGGCAGTGGTGACATTCGCCGTCTGCTGGTTGCTCATAAACTGGTTTGCTGGTTTGCTCTCTTTGAGTGTCCAGGGTCCGGAGTCAGAATTGCAAGGCTCAGGACAGGACACAGCTAAAGAAACCGCATCGGCTGATTAAAGGATTTGAACGTTATGGATCAACGGACACGACTCTGGCGCGATTTGAAGCGAAAAGGCAGTGAAAAAGCTCGCGAACAGCTTATCACAGAATACGCCTATCTCGCGAAATACGCCGTCGACAGGCTAAACCTCACTCCTCACGGTGTGATCGGCTACGAGGACCTGATCGGTCATGCGGTGGTCGGGTTGATAGACGCAGTCGAAAAATTCGACCCCGACCGCAATGTCAAGTTCGAGACTTATGCGCTGACACGCATTCGCGGCGAGGTAATCGACGTCATTCGCCAACTCGACTGGACACCCAGGTCTGTCCGCAAGTACGAATCTGAATTAAGAGAGGTCTACTCTCGTCTGGAAGTTGATCTCAAACGTCCTCCCACCGACCAGGAAGTCGCAAATGATCTCGGCATCGACATTTCAGAGCTGGAGAAAAGACTTGCAGACATCGGTCAATCCGCGCTGCTGTCTCTTGATGAGGTCATCGCAACAGGTGGGGACATCAGCGTATCGAGCGCTGACAGGGAAGACGACGACCCTGCGTCCCAGGCTGAGCGTTCCGATCAAAAACAACTTTTGGCTCGGGCTATCGACGAACTACCTGAGCGTGAGCGCACAGTAATCGCGCTCTACTATTATGAGGATTTAACACAGAAAGAAATTGCGGCGGTGCTGGAGGTGACTGAGTCCCGCGTATGCCAGATTCATACAAAGGCAATACTGAGGTTATCGGGTAAGCTCTCCCGCAATCTGTTATCTTATGCATTCGCCGCCTGATAGGAGGTGACGGCGATGGGACCAGAAGCAGCGAACCTGGCTGGCTCCCTATCTAAATCGCTGGACATAGATCGATCAAAAAACGCGTCTGCCAGAGCATCTGATATCGCGCAGGAGAAGAACACACAGCGATTCGACAGCGGCCTGCCGCCGATCAAGGCTGAAGAAGCCGATGCCATTCACAGAGCGCGACTGCTGCAACAACGTGAACGAAAGCGCAGGCAGATAGAACGGGAAACTGCTCGAAAGCATAAAAACACACAGCAACCCGAAGACGACGGACTGGACGTGATGGTGTAAAAATGGAAGTCTTATTCTCAATAATCACATTAATAGGCATGGGCTACGCGGCATTTATGGGCGTCAAATGGATGTCCAGGACCAATCACATATCGCACAAAAAAAGCCAACCCCTTTCTCCTACAGACCTGAAAGTGCTGGAGGAAAGCGCAGCCCGGTTGATGGCCGATCTCAAAGCGGCGGCGGATGAATGTGTCGCACGCGTGGAGTTCACCCTCGCAGAGGCCGAACATAGAATGGCGGCCTTGAAATCGGACAGATCTTCCACCATCTCCCAGCAAATCGCGGCTCCCATTCAAAATCCAGCCGACCATATAGATGCCTCCGACAATTCGGCATTTCTTAGCCCGCAACCAGGCATGACCACCGGAGAACTCGAACTTCTGCAGGGGCTGCGACAGTTGGCAAAATAGCCCGGATCATCCTGATCCGGGCCATTAATCTACGGATAACGCCACTCGCCCTTAATTGCTACTCAAATATTATCGAGGATGTGTGCGGCCCATATTTCACGTCGATGAAACTGGTCGCGGTCTGCTTGCCTCCAAGAAAATCCTGCATCTTCACCTTACCCGGCGCGAAGAACCACCGGAAAGTCTGCTTTTGTCCCGGTTGCATAAGTCGGGAGAATCGGGTGAATATAGTGCAGCACAGATCCGAGCCAGTCATCACCATCCCCCTGGTTCGCGAGGAATTGTTGGTGATGGTAACGATATAAAGTCCGGCCGGAGCTTCGCCTATCTTCTTTCGTATGCCGGAATCGGTAAGCGAAATATCTATCGTCCCCCTTGGCTCCTCGGTACCGACGCCCGGAGCCGCACCCCTACCGGCTTTGGCAGGAGCGATCGGCGGCAGCGATTCTTTGCTCACTTTTCCGGTCAATGAAAGCTTCACATCCGGCCAATAGACATAAAAAGCGCCTTCTTCGAAGCCCTCCACAAACTGCTGCCCATCAAGCGGCCCGGGCACGATCAATGAAATCTCGCTGCGCTTCTTATCGGGCGACGACATTAACTCGTGCCTGGCATCGTGAATCGCCTCGTTGACCATAACTATCACCGGCTGCTCTTCAACCAGCACTTTGCCATCACGTCGTATAGTAGCGTGTCCAAAGATCGCTACTTTAGCCTCGGTCTCAGGCAGGTTGAGATCAGACATGTCCAGGTTGCCGAACATAGGCCGTTCGAACTGCACCATTCCTTTGCCGGGGGCTTCCTCACCGGAGAACGGGATATCGCGAGTGAGGTGAACAGTATAAGTTGCCCCCTTATACTTAAACACTGCTTCGACTGTAGAGGTGTCCTTTTCAGGGCGGGCTCCCTTTTTTGCTGTTAATTGGATAGAGCCTGTAATCTCAGTCGGTGAGACGACGTCAAATTCGCCGTCGTAGATCCAAGCCTTGTCTGATGTGCTGGAAGCTTTGGCCGAAGGCAGTTCCTCCGCCGCCATCGCCGCCGTGCACAATACAGCTACAACAACTGCCAGAACTGTAAACGTTCGGATGAGATTGTGCATAATCCGTCACCCCTCTTGACTGCTTTGTGTGCAAACTGCCGTTATATCGCACTATTAGTACCCGGCACACCAGGCTGGTAAACTCTTCTCGGCAAGTCGGGTAGGGGATCGTTAAGTTAAGAATGCACTGGCTCCGCCGGTCAAGCCAGACGCGAGAGGTCGACTTTGAAGCATATTGGCAAGGCTGTTTGTAATCCTCAATTCAATGCGGTTTGAGCCTGGTTTTACCAGCGCAGTGATATCCGCTTCATAAGGAGACCACGGCCGCACAGAAGCCACAGCGCCGTTAACGACAAATTCCACGGTACCAGAACTGATATGCGCACACAACATGATTCTCTGCCCACGTGCAAATGCGGGTATCTGCACATCCTGGCTATAAGCAACTGTCCCGGAATAATAAGGATAGCCCTGCTCAGCCCACGATCCGTTATAAATGACGTCGCGGGGTGGGGCAATGCGGCCGGATGCCGTCAGGCTGAAGTCACCCATAATGCGTGGCTTGGCAGGGGTCGGTACTGGGTCACCCGTCCATCCCTTACGCTGCACCACCATTCGGACTCTATTAGCCCCTTTCACAACAACCGACGCGATCTCCGCAACCTTAAAATTGACATCCGCAATCCAGTCTTCTGTCACTTCAACAGGCACATCATTTATATAGACCGCCAACCCGGACTCCGGGCCAAAACCCCATGTCCGCTCCAGCACAAGCAGCAGGCTGCGAGGGATATAGTCGGCGGTAAACGACGTGGTGTATTCAAAAATCTCGACATCATCCTGTATAAGTGTGTTAAAGGCCCAATCGTTAAGAGTTAAACAGTTCTTGTCAAGAGCAGTGAAATCCCATTCGTCGGATATCGTAATCTCCTGCCCCTCATCGATAAACGGCTTGCCAACGGCAAACGAAGGAATCTTCTCGAATGCAATCATTAGAGAACTGTGTCCCTCGAACCGGTGCAGGAGAATAGTTCGATTCCCCTGCTGAGTACAGTTCTGCAGAGCAGTGCACACCCCGGACTCCAGATCAATCACATTCGGAGCGCCATCGCATCTCACAGATATCTTCACTTCTCTTGCATCAGGTGATTGGTTACACAGGAAAAACAGGTCACCATCTTCTGTGCTGCGATGGGTGAACACAATATCTTCACACTCCGCGCCGCCATATCGCAAAGATATATTGCGCTTTATGCTGAGCCGCAGAGCCTGCGCGAAAGTCTCACGCAAATCGCTTATCTTTTCGATTTCAAGAAAATGAACTGTCGACGGGTTAATTTCTGAGTCGAACAGCGTGTCAAACGTCTCTCGCACCAGCGAGTCTCGGTCTCCCAGAGAGTCTTTGTCAGGGAGCATCATCGTCCCGACCAACTTCCCGCCTTCGTCCACAAATGCGCTGATTTTCTCCGCACTTTTGGCGCTGATACTTTCCAAAGGCGGTAGCACCAGAAGCTGATAAGCCTCGTCACCTATTCGCATCTGTTCGTCCACCGATAGCGCTCGCGCCAGTGCGGCCTCATCGATGATGTCAAAATCAACATGCTGACCGATCATCACAAGGCAATATGCGTGCAACCACTTCGCTGTCTCCAAATCCAATCGTTCATCGTGATTACCGGGCCTAAGTAGTGCCGCCTGCGCCTTGTGTTTGCCCTGAGACAGAACGTAACTCAACCTGGCGGCATAGTCGGAGAGGTGTTTATAATGATCCCAATATGTCGCCTGGTAAAACTGTGATGGCGGCAAGTGCGGCCGAACCTGGCCTGCGATGCTGTAATAGAAAGCGTTCGGGCAAAAGAAATTCGCGCCTAAACACGCCTGCAGGTCGATGCTCTGTTTGAGGTCGGATAAAGACAGGTTCCAATCGGCCTTACGGGGCAGCTTCGCGATTATCCTGCTCTGCCCGCTCAGGTGAGCCGCCGAAGAGGCGAGCTTATCCTGCAGAATCGGCTGATTAGCCTGCGGCGGCGAGGGCTTTTCCAGGTTATAAACGCAGAGTCCAAGTCGCTCGGCGATGTCGTAGGCTTGCTGAGTTTTCTGCACCAATTTCGCTTCGATGTGCTCACTGCGGCCGGTTATCCTGCCGTCGATAAAGAACCCGACTATTCCCTTTTCTTGCATCTCCTCAAGTTGACGCTCAATCTCCGAGATGTCCGGAACGTCGTTCCATATCCAAAACGGCGCAGGGCGATACTGCCCAGGAGGATTTTTGAGTTCTTCAAACATAGCTGGCCCTTTATTCGACAGTTTTCGACACTCCTGCGAGGCGAAAGACGTATACAACTTAGCTATATCTTCCACATCGGCAGGATAACCTCCTCAGCTCATCGAAGAATTGCTCGGAGGGCAAACATATTGTTGCGTTGGAAACTAATTATACCATTATTGGGAATCGCGCTCCTCGCCACGGGTTGCATTGAGACCGAGCCGAAAACAGGCACACGCGTTACCGTGGATATCAAGACTCCAAAGCCCATTACCAGGCCGCAATTAGCTGCGGTGTCCAGGTATTTGACCCTGCGCGGCGGGCTGCTTTTGGGCGTGAACGGGCCGAGGGTTGCCAGCGTATCCGATTATTCCATAACCCTTTTGCTGCCC
This sequence comes from uncultured bacterium, assembly GCA_964494345.1. Taxonomy (GTDB): domain Bacteria; phylum Armatimonadota; class UBA5829; order UBA5829; family UBA5829; genus DTKD01. Next base: position 70,964 of record CAZBSI010000004.1, on the reverse strand, counting down.
GGCAAAAAGGTGCCGAAAAAAGAGGTCGACAGGCTGATTGAGCCTTACAGCGTCGAGCTGTATCACCTCTCTTCTGTCGTCACAGATAAAAATCCGAATCGCGCATGGAAGATGCGAGCGCCATCCAAAGCCGGCGGTTCATATCTGTTCAGCGGGCCGGATGCAGCCTACATCGACAGCCGTCTCGACCCAAAGGCTCTGCTCGCCGAGGTCGTCGACATAGCGCACAACAAGCCAGTGCTAACCGGCCGCGATATCCTGCCCGTCTCCACTTTCCAGCGCGCAAGTGAGGGCTTTTCGGTGCTGGTAAAGTTCAGCGAGGTCGGCACAAAGAAGTTTTATCAATTCACCAAAGCCAACCCGGGTGAATATCTGGCGGTATTTTATAACGGCCGATTGGTTTCCGCTCCCGTGATAAAAAGCGCAATATCGGAAGGCCAGGCCTACATCACCGGCTTCGGCATCGAAGACCAGGCTCGCGCAGCCGCCCAAGGCATCAACGCCGGAACCCTGCCGGTCAAAGTCAAAATTGCAAAGGTGGAATACTACTAACCCACACCGCCCAACCCAGTCACACAGACTGCAATTCTCTGTCATTTCGAACGCAGTGAGAAATCTGCTTTTTCCGGTTTCCTTACTCTTCTACCCCAACGCCTTAATCACTTGCTCCGGCGTCGAATCCTTCAGCGATGAGTCCATATTCACCAATGGCCTCGCCAATCTCCCAACCTTCTCATAAAACTCATTCTTCTGTGCCCGGTTAGAGAAATGCGCATCCGCCCAATCGCTGGCAAACCCCATGCCCGCTTTCCTGGCAAGCACGGTATGACCCCAGAAGAAATACGCACCGCGCATAAATTCCTCGACATACGGCTGAAGTTCAGGAGCGGAAAAATCATCGACAAACGGCAGCCCAAGCTTGTTCAACTCAGTTCCAACGCACAAAGGCAGGTCAAGCGCCCTCGCTGCTCGAACGGCCTTGTCCAGATTCTCCACCTTAACGCGCTTCTCTTCTGCATCTTTTATGTTCCAATTTCGATCAGGGACGATATTCAGCGCGACCGTGCCCATACTCTCGACCAATCCCAGCAGGGCGGGCATATCAGCTTCTCCAGGATTAGTACCGTCGAGCCACGTCATCGTCGGCAGCCCTGCCATATCTTTCGACATCTGAATAACAGCCTTTATCTCAGGAAACGCATCCTCAGTCGGCGCCACATACCCGACCCCACCATACTTCATCAACTTGGAGCGCATCTTCTCATGCAGCGCCGCTGAGTCATACAAAAGCGCCTCAGCCTCCTCGGCAGCAATCCAAAGAGCCTTAGCCCAAAACTCACCAACTTTGTCACTCATCACGATTCTGGCTTTGGTGTCATATGCAGCCAGCAGATGCCGCTCGGTCGCATTGCCCGACGGCGTCAGCGGCATAACATCCCGGTCATAATCCAGCCGAACCGGGTCGAGATAATCGTTGACCCTTTCCAAAAGCTGCAAATTGCGCTTCCGAGCCGTCTCTTTCAGATTCTCAAGGGCCTTCACGCCCGATTTATTAGACGGCTTTTGAAAACACCCCGCCGCCATATAATAGCCGATCCCCGGTTCGTTTGGAGAGCTTATCACCTTGTCCGAATACTCCGGGATTCTCATCCTCGTTTCCAGCGCAGCGGTTGTTGGGATATCGATAATCTCCCCAGCCTGCAAAAACTCGTCCATTCCATCAACCACATCGAAGTCGACTATCCCCGCCATCGCCAGACCATATTTCTTCGACTCCCAGGCGATGCGCGACGGCGACCAGCCATAGGCGTTGTATGAAAAGAAGCTGTGAAAGTGCAGGTTCACCTCATCCCTTTCGCCAGCCGCCTCTACTTGTCCGGATTTGACGAGTTCTGCTATTTCCTGCAAGGCCTCGCGACGCTTACTCGCGTCAAAGTCATTAAGGGTGTTTTCGAGTCTGTCCAACATCCGCTCGCTGTGATTAATCATCTATTCGCTTCCTCTTCTAATCCACCATCTCGTTGATTGCTATTTTGTCTGGGGCTTTATTTCAGCCTCTTTTTCAGGGGTTGTTTTCGGTGAGCCAACCACCTCCACCGCCAGTTCATCCAGCGTCTTTGCGTCGATTTTCCCATCGTGAATCAGCACAACATACACAAATCTGGCTGAGTTGGTGTATTCGATGGTCATCGAAGAGTCGTTTTTCTCGTCCCCGGTAAAATCCTTGCCTCCGAACGGGTTAGCCGCGAACAGGCCATAATCCCTTGCATGCCAGTAGGTCGGATAGCCGTAGTTATATGGCGAGTCGAATATTGTAATTCCGACCGTTTTTCCGTCCACTTCTCCGGTATAATCGACCCACTTCGCCCGCTTCCCCCAGGCGTCGTTATCCTTTTGGCCTTCTGAGTTTAATATATGACCCTTGCCATCCTTGATAGTCATACTCGGCTTCAGTCGCAGTCCGAAAAAGCCCTCCTTGGTATCACCAAGTTTAATGCTGCATTCGGATGCCGTCAGCACCACTCTGTTCACGATCAGCGTGCCGTAGTCACACGACTGAAACGCGATCTTTCGTTCGTCCTGCATCAATTTCTTGCCATCCGGCATTATCCAGTCGTTGGTTGTATGAATGCTCCAGTAAGGCCCGACGGAGATCGGGTCGAAGTCTATGCTTTTCTGCACGATCTTCCCGCTTTTTTCGGTCTCTGCCCAGAAATCTACTCCGTTCACATCCCCGAAAGTCGTCCACATCGACTTCTGATGCGGGTGATCTGCCGGGTCCCCGTCCACCGTCTTCATCGGAAAGTCCCTGGTCACAGCCAATCCGCTCGGCGAAAGTAGCGGATATATATATGGCTTTGCTGTGTCCTTATAGACATACCGAGCGACCACCTTATCGCCCTTCAGAATGTCTATCGCGCCATCGGCCTGTTTATAGGTGAAGTCCTGTGAAAACCCAGGCGGCAGGGCGAATACGCGCGCCGCACTCAGTGCAATGATAAAAAGCGTAGCTAAAGTGATTATACGAACTTTCGAGTTCATAGATACACCTCCACGACTCAAAGTGATGCTCTTTCATAGACGACGTTATTGTCGCACCGCGTTCCCACTTGGCCGCACGCCGCCTGATTTCCTTCCTTAAAGACGCCGCAGAGCCGTTCGCAGGAATAAAGCCTGCCCGTATCAAACTATATACTATGCCACGGTTCATCGCAGACTGCATGCTCGGTAAATTGGCCAAGTGGCTGAGGATGCTTGGTTACGACACAGCATATATTAATGACGCGGATGATGATGAGCTTGTTCGCATCGCCGTGCGAGAGGATCGCGTGCTGCTGACTCGCGACCGCCGCCTCTGTGAGCGGAGAATGGTGCGGAAGCGATGTCTATTTGTCGACTGGGGAACGACGACACAACAGATTCGCCAGGTGCTGGCAGCTTTAAAGTTACATATCAATCGCGATGCCATATTCACCCGCTGTGCGGTCTGTAACGGCGAAATCGTGCCAGTCGACAAGCAATCAATCGCAGATCGAGTGCCGCCTTATGTTTATAAGACGCAGACGGAGTTCGGTTACTGCAAGCATTGCGACAAAATATACTGGCGCGGAACACATATAAAACACGTATTGGAGGCACTCGACAATGCTCGAAGCGATTAAGAATAGAAGAAGCGTCCGGTTTTATAGAGATACTCCCATTTCCGATGAGCAGATTGAGGAACTTCTCAAGGCTGGCTTCTGCGCCCCGTCAGGCCACGCTGCGGACGCCTGGCACGTGATCGTTATTCGCGACCAGCAAATTAAAGACAAGCTTGCCACGGCTCACAGGTGGTCGAAGATACTCTCGCGAGCCCCTGTGATTATCGTGGTCTGCGTCGACCGTGACAAACAGGACCTTTGGATTGAGGACGGCTCCGCATTTATGCAAAACGTTCTAATCCAGGCTACTGAGATGGGTCTAGGCACGTGTTGGGTTATGATGCGAGAGGAGGACGAGGGCGGATTAGTCCATCAGACTCTCGGCTTACCCGCCAACATCGCCCCAGTCGCCAGTGCTATGGTCGGCTACGGCGCGCGCTACCCTGGCCCGCACGATCCCGTTTTGCCCCAGGATCGTATCCACAAGGACAGGTTTGGGCAGTGAGTTGATATGTTCAGATTAGCCAATTGGATATGGGTCGAATCCCTGGCCGATACGCCGAACAGCTATATATACGCCAGGCGGGAGTTCAATTCGCCGAACATCTCACACGCCGAAGCCATAGTAAGCTGCACCTCTGAGTATGTTCTGTACTTAAACGGACGGCCAATCGACTGTGGATCGGGTACATCGGGCGGTCGATACTACAATACCCACGACCTCAGCCATATAATAAGGCCCGGCAAAAACGTAATCGGCGCGATCTGCCACAGCCGAGGCGACAACATCCCTGCCGGTTTCATCCTAAAACTTGTGCTTTATGTCAACGGCACAGAGCACATCGTCGTAACGGACAAAATCTGGCGTGTATTCGCCGGGCGTGAGTGGGATATCCACTCCCCGCAAATCGGGCCACAGCTTGGTTTTCAGGAGATATGCGACTCTCGACTGAGGCCTGTCGGCTGGAACGTTGTCGGATTCGACGACGGCGCATGGGAAGAGGCGTATATCATACGCAAATCTGCAGATACGCCTATGAAACCACGGGAGATTCCACTTCTCAGGCACACCACGATCTCGCCGCAGCAAATTATCAAGTGCGGAACCTCGCCCACACAACAAGATCACAGGCGAATTAAATACGCAAATGAGATGCTGCAGTCATCCGGCGACGCTGCGGTCATAACTCCCGGGCAGGATTGTTTTGTTGTGATCGACTTTGGCAAGGTGCTGGTCGGGCGATTCGCCATCAAGATCCGCTCGGCAGGCAAATCGACTATTGAGCTTTCATATGACCTGCTTACTAATAATGACGGCTCAATTGATCCAAAACGGGGTGAAATATCTCAGTGTGATAGCCTTACTCTTCACGGTGGCCGGCAGACGTGGCAGAGTTATGGCCGCCGCACGTTCAGGTATGTGCAACTATATCTGCGAAACCTAAACACTACACTGTCGATAGACTCAGTATGCGCCGATTGCATCTCATATCCGGCTGAACAAACATCGTCATTTGAATGCTCAGATGATTTGCTTAATGAGATTTGGCAATCCGGCGTTCATACCCTCAGCCTGTCTATCCAGGATGACTACGAGTCTAACCCATACTCTCACCCGAAAAGCCACCCAGCCGCCGCAAGGCTCCAGGCGCTCGCAAATTACTACACGTTCTTCGATTTTCCTCTTGCAGCCAAGACACTGAGCGCGCTGGCCGAGTCTGCTGATATCGACGCATCCTGGCTAACCATGTTGCATGAATTTATTTTATACACCGCCGACCTCAGCCTTGCCCATCAATACTACAACTCGATTCGCCCCTGCATAGATAAAACAAATCAAGAGAATCGTCACCTCGCTTTTCGTATCGCATCCAAACTGGCAAAAGCGCTCAACAGGCCAGGCGACGCCCTTGAATGGCACGAAGCCGCAAAGACCTGCGCCGCGCCATTAGCCTCTTCCTGCAGCTTGCAGACCCTGCAACAACTCGCTGCACAGGACGACATTGATGCGGCTCTGGATATGATCCGTTCCCATTGGAAAGAGACCGTTCGACCTTGGTGGGGCGCCGATGCCGACGATGACCTTGGCGCAGCCATCGATTGCATTCCGGTCTGTTTTTTGCCAGCCGAGCTGCTCGGCGTCAAGCCTTCGACTCCTGGCACTCCTGATTTAATAATCCAGCCCAGACCCGGCTCTTTATCCTACGCGAAGGGGCGAATTAAGACAGTATTGGGCTTTGCTGATGTGCAGTGGCGTATCGAGAACGAGGTTTTCAGCATTGAGATCGAATATACCGGAGATTTCATCGTCGGGCTGCCTGCCGGACTCTTTCAAAACCCCACCATAGACGAAATTGACCTTACCCCGGAAACCCCCGAGCGCCGCGCACGAAAAACCTACGGGTGGGGGACGACTATCTGGTGCGACGACGAAGAACATGACCCGTACCTCGATTGGCTCGCCACCCAGCAGTCCAAGCCCCCAGTCGGATTTGAGCCAAACCCCCGCCTTTATCAACAAGATTCCTATATCTGGGTCAGACAACCAATTTCATCGCATGTTCGCTATGAGGTTCAGGACGCCTGATACGGGTATACTACTCCAATAATCCATATTTCGCACGGGTTGGGGGACATCGTCATGACCGCAAAGGGGTTCTTTATCGGATTGCTAGTCGGTGGAATAGTTGGTGCGGGAACCGCACTTTTGTTGGCTCCTATGGAAGGCTCGGAGGCCAGGAAGCGCATCTCTGACACATCCAAGTCTACTGTAGACAAAGTCGGACAAATGGCCTCTTCCGTCAAACAGCGCGTCAAACGCCAGCGCGAGCCGGAAGTCGTCGAGCAGGCAATCTAGTTGTTTTGAACTGAAAACATCACCGGGGCCGGGCATAAAACCCGGCCACAATTCTTACCGTCCGATTCATCACAGCACCACGCCAAAACCGGGATTACCGGTGTTGACTTTGGCGGGCATCGGGATTATCCTATTGGCTGGAATAAGTAAGCACGCCAAAAACGCGGAGATGTCAAATGCAAGAATCCATCTACAAGTACGCTGACGTAGGACTGATCCACTTCATGGCCTACCCTGAGGTCATAAGAGGCGAAGGACCGGTCCTCGAAACACTTCAGAAGATATGCGAAGACGACTACTTCACCCTGGTCGAGGTTACCTGGATTAAGGACCCGGAGGTCCGAAAACAGGCTGCCAGTATGATCGAGCAGGCGGGAATGAACTGCGCGTTCGGTGCGCAGCCGACCCTGTTGACACAAAAACTCAACCTCAATGATCCGGATGAAGTCGGACGCAAAAAGGCCATCGAGCAGATAAAGAGCAGCATAGATGAAGCCTATGAAATCGGAGCATGCGGCCTTGGTTTTTTGAGCGGAAAAGATCCGGGGCAAGAAAATCGCGAAGAGGGCCTTCAACTGCTGTTTGAGTCTGTGTTGGAGATATGCGATTACGCCGCTGAGAAGGGTGGTTTACCGATTGCCCTCGAAACTTTCGACCAACTGGACTGTGGCAAGAACACTATTCTCGGCCCCACCGAGGTAGCAGTCGACTTTGCTGAGGCCGTGCAATTGTACTACCCCAACTTCGGCCTTATGCTCGACCTGAGCCATATGCCGATGCTCAACGAGACGCCCTGGAAAATGCTGTATGCGGCGAAAGACGTATTGGCTCATGTGCATATCGGAAACTGCGTCATTCGTGATCCGGAGCACCCGGCCTACGGCGATGAGCATCCGAGATTCGGCGTGGACGGCGGTGAAAACGGCGTTATCGAGCTTGCGGAGTTCCTTGAAGCGCTGTTCAAGATCGGGTATTTGGACGGCAAGACACCCAAGCCGCTGAGCTTCGAGGTCAAGCCTATCGCTGCATATAATGAGAAGTCCGAGTTGGTGATCGCAAACGCGAAGCGAGCGTTAAACAAAGCGTGGGCGATGATCTAACCAATCGTTTTTGTGATATCAAAAACAGAAGCCGGGAGACTATCCCGGCTTCGCTAAATTCTGCTGCTTTTTGAGGTATTTGTCGAAGAAGCCCACCACTGCGGACTCGATATCTACCGGCAGAGGCTTGCCCTTCCAAGTCTTCAAATCAAACGTATGCCCGACATTCGGCAACATTATCAACTGATGCTCCACCCCGACCTCCTTGAGCTTACCCGCAAGCTCCGAGGACTGATCTCGATCGATAGTCGTGTCTATGCTGCCGTGAATTATCAGCGTCGGCGGGCTTGCCTTGGAAATGTGATATACCGGAGAGCCTAGTTTCCAACCTTCCGGGTTATCTTTCGGCGAGTCGTTCATGAACGCGCTTGATATAATTCGTTGCCCTGTCGGATTTCCGTTTTCGTCAGTCTTTTGCCGAGTGAGCAGATTAGCCAGCCCATAAAGGTCGACTACCGCCCGCACCCTGTTAGAAATACCGGGATACGGCGCATCAGGCTCCAGTTTTGGCTCATCGCAGCTATAACCCACCATTAACGCCAAATGTCCGCCCGCCGAGCCTCCGATGACGCCAATATTCTCGGAATCTATGCGATATTTAGATGAGTTTGCTCTTAGAAACCGCACCGCATTCTTGCAATCATACACATTAGTCGGCCAGCGATTTCCGGGCTGCAGCGAATAGTTTATACTCACGCACACATATCCGCGTTTGGCGAGTGTCGTTCCGATGTTAAACTCGCGCGCTTGCGCTTTATCGCCTGCTGCCCATCCTCCGCCGTGAATGATGACAACAGCCGGAGACCGTACTCCCAATGGCCTATTTGCAGGCAAGTACATATCCAGCTTCTCTTCGCGACCAGGCTCAAGATAGCTGATATTTTGCTCTAATATCACCCCATCCGGTGCGGGCGGCAATGCAGTCGGCGGCTGCTGTGCCGCAACAACCGGCCCAATCATAAGCATAAGCGTAGACATCGCATACACGACAATCATCATCTGTCAGTTTGCAAAGACCAGTGAAAGTCTCAGCGACTTATCCCATTCCGGAGACTGTGTGGTCATAGCGGTCCCCAATATATTATTCAACAAATAAGTAAATCTGAGCTTGAGGGCAGGGCTGATTTTATATGTTAGATTCAATTGGGAATCAAGCAAATAATCAGAGCTGCCGGGTTGCACTAAGTGGGTGTCGCAATCGAAGTTCACATCAGAAGTCAACGGCGTGTTCACCCGTAAAGTAACTACAGGCGCAACTCTGCTGTCCGTTTCATCTCGACGCTGCGATATATGCGCAACAGCTACTTCCAGGTCGGTGCCGCGCAGAATTTTTTGCCCATATCCGGCTGAAAACATCTGGTATCCTGAGTTGTCGTAATAGGCCGGCGAATGCGGTGTTCGTTTTCTATTGTTAGCGATGGCCGATACAAAGTGATATGAGTTTTCCGTTTTTCTACGATATTCACAGTCCAGAGAGAACCGCGCCACTCTATTTTCGCTGATTGATGTGCTGCCATAAGTTCGTGAATAAGTCTTACCATATCCGGTTTTTATCCACCACTGCTGATCTTTTGTGGTATTTACCAGGCTGATTCTGCCGTTGTACCGGTCGGAAGTCTCCGACGTGAAGCCGCTTATTTCAGCCTCAGTTCTCAGCGGTTTACGTGGCGCGGGTTTGGCAGCAGTCTTCGCCGTTGTGGTCGTTTTCGAAGCCGTAGGTTTGGTTGTGGCTGCAGGTTTAATGGTAGTCGATGAATCTGTTTTTTTAGTTGATTCGGTTTGTGCAGATTCGGTGGCGGGTGTTTCGTCCGGCTGCTGATCTGCAAGACACGGCATCAGCATGCAGGCACAGAGAAGGGCCGAGAGAAGTACTTTCAACGAGGTTCACCAGTTACTATGCCATTAGCAAGATTTACGTGGCCCGATTATGTAGCTCAGGCCAAATCTACCTTCGCTATTTCAGCGCGGTTATCCTTTTACTGGCAATAATTAACGCACAATATTATGATGAGGTGGCGGAGACAGCCCCGCCACCCATGTCAACTTACAGCGGTCGCACCCACACGTTGCGGAACCGAACATCGTTGCCGTGATACTGCAACTGAATCGGCCCTGGCTCCTTGGGATCGGGAGCATTATGATCCGGAGTCGGGTGGGGAATCTCAACGTTGTCGTGAATCAACACGCCGTTTTGAAAGACCGTGATCCGTGCGTTTGCAATTTTATTACCGGCCTCATCGAACTTCGGCGCATGAAACACCGCATCGTAGCTCTGCCAGGTCTCCGGAGGGCGGCAGGCGTTGACCATCGGCGCAGTTATCGAATACAGCGCGCCGCAGTCGTCGTTTTTGCTGTCCAGACCGTATGAGTCCAAAACCTGAATCTCATAGGTGAACCCCATGAAAAAGACGCCGCTATTAGACCGGGCCTGACCGAAAGAATCCGCCATCAGCGGCAGCCAAAACTCCACATGAAGCTGACAATCGCCAAACGCCTCTTTAGTCAGAATGTCGGCCTTCTGAGTTACCGTATAGCCGTCCTCAATCTTCCAGCTCGCCGGCTCCCCATTTCCGTGCTGCCATTTAGACAGATCAGTGCCATCAAAGAGCATAATAGCATCCGCAGGAACCGCCTCGTTCCCAGTAAACAAAGGTTTGTTAGCCACAATTTCCTCCTGGTATCTATTTGAAATATGTTTCCTTCACGTCTCTCAATACAGTCATCCTGCGCGAAGTCGCAGGATCACCTCCCAATCGATGTCATTTCGAGTACCCACCCCGTCATTTCAAGCACTCACCCCGTCATTACAAGCACTCACCCCCGTCATTTCGAGCGAAGCGAGAAATCTGCTTTTTTCGAGGTCCGAGGTCTGATGTCCGATGTTCGAGCAGACTTCCTATCCTGAAACTATCCCATTCGTTCTGTCTTTCGCTCTTTTCGCGCTTTCGCGTTTTTCCTTCTAACCCTTCTTCGGCATCGGCTGATCCCCAACCTCAGCAATCCACTTCCGGGTCCACTCAACAGCCTCGAGATCCATATCACAGATCACGCTGCTGAGAAATATCATACCATCAAGCCGGCCCTGCTTCATCAACTTCAGGCCATACTCGCACTGCTTTTTCATCATATCAAGCGGCATCGGCTTGCCTGTGCCGAAATCCCACATATAACAACCCAGCAGCTTGCGTTTCGACCCGGCCACGCTCTCCATCCGCTCCACGTTCTTCTCCAGATCGGCCAAATCCGCCGCGCTCCAAGTCCAGAACGTGATCACATCGCAATTTTTCAGATGTTCCTGCACCGGCAAATCAAGGTTATGGGAATAAAGCACAACCCACAAATCAAGCCCGTGCGCCGATTTGTGCAATTGATCTCGAAACTTCGCTATCTCAGCGGCGCTATATCGTGCTATCTCACCTTTATCGTTCTTCGGATGAAAGAAATCATCCATCATCCCGCCGGTTATATTCGGGAATTTAGAAGCCAGCCTTGTTACTTCTTCTATGTCCGTCGCCTTATCGTTGCGAATCGACGAGCTATCCCCAATAATCGACCAAACCACGTTCTTCAGCGGTCGAAAAGCTATCGATAGCTGGTCAAACGGCGGCTCCGGCTTGTCCCCATACACTATCATAAGCGCGTTTGGAACATTAAGATAAAACGCCGCTTCCGCAGGGGTCATACGCGAGGTGGCCGTCAGGCCAAACTGCCCATTGTTGGCCCCTGCGTCGTGGCACCATAGCCACAGGTGGTCTCGGACTGTGTCCATCGTCTTTCCTCCACTTGACTGGGTGTCCGCTAAAGCCACCCCCGCACAGGCGAGCGCGACTAACAGGACGAAAATAAGGGTTCGGTATATGGTATTCATACGAATGAGTTAAGCAAGCGGCGTGGAATTCCTGCCAACTTAGAAGAACACTATTTTTTCGCAGACAAGCTCTGCCATATTCTCGACAGGGCAACGCCAGCAGGCTCGGCAATCCAGGCGTGGGCGTGGCGGGTCAGGATGCCCTCGGTCGGGTTGATCTCCACAATCGTCGCTCCGTTCATGCTCGCATGCTCAACGAATCCATATCCGCCGGATACCTCGCCGGATGTTCCCACCACAAGCATCAAATCGCAGGTAGATGCGGCGTGAACCGAGGCATGCATTGCCTCAGTGGGCACATACTCCCCAAACCAGACAATATTTGGCCTGCAAAGCACATCGCATTTGGGACAATCGGGCAGAGTCTCTTTGGTGAACTCATCGGGGAAGTCAAAGTCCCGCGTATCAAACACCTCATCACAGCTCAAACAGCGCATGCCCCAGCAGTCGCCGTGTATTTTAACCAGCTTCTGGGAGCCTGCCCGCTCGTGAAGATCGTCGACGTTTTGCGTTGTGAGCAAAAAATGAGGATATCGCTTCTCCATTTGGGCAATCACGATGTGGGCAGGGTTCGGCTTGGCCTCTCTAATCTGCTGCTGCCTCATCCGATACATATTCCACACCTGCACCGGCTCGCTCAGAAAGCCTTCCAGCGTGGCGAACGTCATCGGGTCGTAGTGTCGCCATTCGCCATCAATCTCTCGGAAGGTCGGCAGCCCGGATTCCTTACTAGCGCCGGCGCCGGTGAAAACAAACACCCGTTGAGCCTTTGCGAATGCGTCGATTAACTCGTCAATTTGTGGTGCCATCAACATAAATTATATCCGCGATAAGTCGAATATCTCAAGTAAATCAGCGCATTTCACGCGAGAACAGCGCTTGATTTACACAAATAATATTCCATCCTCAGACTCACCGGCAATATATTCTTATCAGCAGTTTTTGATTGACAGGGGCGCGTCTCAAGTGTTACATTCTAGCTGATCACCATCGAAGAGGTCATCGAGTGAGCGATCTACTTAGCAGCCTCGAAAACTACATCCGCTCCCTGAATACATCCGATGTGCGCGTGGTTCTCGGACAGCCCACCGCCGGAGACGAATCGCCTATGCGTGCAGAGGCACAGGCGAACCAGGCTGAGCGCGATCTCGCGGAAGACGGCGGCATTTGCGCCGTAGACGTCGGCGAACCCTCAATTGGCGGATTTTGTTATTTTATGGACGGCATGCAGCGGCCTCGCGGGCCTGTTTATATTAACACTCCGGTGCCCGTCCTTTACGGCTATGTGGCTGCTGCGGTGCGCAAGCGCGGCCCTGACAAGCGCATGTCCACGCACTCAGGATTCTACGATGTCGACGAGGCCCTGTATTTCTCGAAAAGTATAGCCGCTAAATACGGCCTGACATTCGATGGAATGCGATGTGTGGACACGGATGATGAAAAAGTTGTCGAGCATCCGTTGGCACTGGTTCAGTCCGCTTACGACAAGATCAGCACTATGCGTGGCAAACTGGAAAATAAGATCGCATCGCGGTGGGTTCGGGAGCACGCTTCCGATGAATGGCTATTGGTGGACGGCTCTTTGCAGGCGGATTATGGCGATGCCAACATTGCCGGGGTCACTAAAAGCCACGCTACCCAATATCTGACGTTTGAAGAACAGCGAACGGTACTATCGCTAAAGGAAGGTCAACGCAGCGGCGCATTTGTGCCGGTTGTTCATGGTCGCGCAAGACTTGTGTTTAGCTGGTATCTTCGAATGCACTCCAGCGAGGGCAAAGACCCGTATTTCGGTTTGATAAGGGTGGAGGTCCCACGAAGTCCGCGTGCCCTGCAGCTTGCTGATGAGATTTCGAGATGGCTGCTGGCGGAACGCGCCCCTCTGAGCCTGCCGGATTCTCGCTGGGACAAAATGATCTATCCTATTCGTGATTGCGAGATGTTTATGAAGAGCTGCGCGCCTTCGCATACCAGCCTGGACGCGCGTCTGATGAGGCTGTCGAGTCTGGCCTCCAAATAGACATCGATATCCGGCTGCGGAAAATGAGGTTACTATGGAAAACGGTTTGCAGTTGATAGGAAGGGTGGTCGCCACCGAGGCAAAACCCAGCACGGCGTATAGTTTCAGCTTCTGGACAGCCGACGATTCAAAGGTCGGAATAGGAACGCTGGTGCTGGTCGAGACTGAGAAGGTCAAGGTCTACGGGGTAGTGGTGGAGGGTTTCGGCTTCACCGATCTTGGCTCCCCGCTGCACGATTACATCGGTTTGGAAGGCGATCCGCAGTCCGAATCCCCGACCCTGCGGCCGGAGATCAAGCTCTATTCCGCGGCTGTTTTGCGCGTTGTGCCAGAGGAGCCGCTCCAGCCTGTTCCGGTCGGGCCGGTTTATCTCGCAGATGACCGCGCGGTCGAAGCTGCGCTGCGGATGGATTCCTATGTAGATAAGTCCGGTATTCCCATCGGCCTGTATCAAAATGGCGATCTTCTCACCCCGGTATACCTGGACTCCGAGTTTCTGCTCGGTCCGGAGGCCGCTCACATGAATATAACAGGGGTATCGGGACTGGCCACTAAGACCTCGTCAATAGAGTTCATACTTCAAAGCATATTCGGCCATTTCAAAGAGGATGTAGCCGTAGTCTGTTTTAACGTCAAGGGCTGCGACATGCTGTTTCTCGACTTTCCTGCAACTGCGTCTAAAGAGTCTAAGTATGAGCAACTATACTTAGACAACAATATACAAGCCATCGACGAAGAAGACCTCGATAAATATCAGAAGCTGAGCATCCCACCAAAACCGTTTGATAATGTAAATTACTACGCGCCGTTCAAGTCTGACAGAGTAAACTTGAACACTCTGCGCACCCATCCCGACCTTATTGGCTCTGTTCAGCCCCTCAGTTGGGGTATGCAGGACATTTTGGAGTATACCGAGGTCGTCTTGAACCGCGACGATGTCGACGCCAAAGCCGATGCGCTCATTCAATACATCCGACAGCGTGTCATAGACCAAATCAGCGAGGCCAACAAAAAAGAGTTCAAAGTCACCAACTTCCAGGAGCTAAACGATTGGTTCGATGCGGTTCTTATGGAGATGGAGAACGTCTCCGGCAAGTCCGAATGGAAGACCCATCATTATGCCACTATTCGTAAGGTCTATAACCGCCTGACGAACCTTTCGACTCGATATCAGGGTCTGATAAGCCCGGACGAATTCTCCTCCGATCTGCCGTGGGGAGATTTCGAGGACAGAGGGGTATACGTCATTGATGTTGCCAAGCTGGACGCGCAGGCACAGGATCTGGTGTTCACCAGAATAGTCAGCAAGCTGCGAGAGCACCTCGAGAAAGGCAACCTCGGCGTCAAGCATGTCATCGTCATCGTCGACGAGCTTAATAAATACGCTCCATCCGACGGTCAGGAGTCGTATCTTAAACAGACTTTGCTGGACATATCCGAGCGCGGTCGCTATCTGGGCCTTGTCTTGTTCTCAGCCCAGCAGTTCCGCAGCCAGGTCCATAAGAGAATAGTCGGCAATTCCGCCACCTGCTTATACGGCAGGATGGATATGGACGAACTAGCGACCCCCGGCTACCAGGTGCTCACCTCCGCCACAAAGGAGAAATTGGCGACTCTGAGCAAAGGCCAGTTGATGATCCGCCACCCGCATTTCAATCAGCCGATTTTCGTCAAGTTCCCCCGGCCCAATATCCTGCGCGGCCCGGACGGGATCAAGATGTTCCCTCCCAGCGATGACCTGCCTTTAGACGAGGCAATCTATCAAAACTTTCGGCCGCTTGATAAAAATGCAGATAGAAACACGATCAAAGATATAGTAGCACTAGCTGGCGACGTACAGGAAGTCACTAAGGCAATGCACTTGACGATACAAAAGCGCCCTGACGATCCGGTCAGCTATTTTAGAAGTCACATCAAAAAGAAAGCTAATGTGGCTGAGTCATCAGGCGTTTCGCCAGTAAGAGTCAAGGATATTGGCAGCGACGACGTTGACCCGTTTGCGGAGGATTAATGATGCGCTTAGTTCATCTGTCCGATCTCCATCTAGGCTACCGGGCATACAACAGAGTCAACACGGCCGGGTTAAATCAACGGGAAGCCGATGTGTTCCGGGTGTTTCGTGAGGCTCTTAGTAAACTCGCCGATCTCCAACCCGATTTGGTCTTGATAGCCGGCGATATGTTCCACGTGGTGCGGCCGAGCAACCTCACGATTCAGCACACTTTCCGCGAACTCGCCTCTCTGACGCGGAAAATTGATGCGCCAATTGTCATAATCGGCGGTAATCACGATTCTCCTCGTTCCGCTGATACCGGCTGCATTTTGGACATCCTGACCAATCTGCCGGGCATACACGTGGCACATAGCAACTATGTACAAGTTAAATTAGATAACTTAGACACATCTGTGTTCTGTCTATCCCATCGCGCTCTGCCGGATATAACCAATTTCAAGATCGAGCCAGATCCATCAAGCAAGCGCAATGTGCTTCTCGCCCACGGCACCGTCGAAGGGGTCATCAAGCAGGCCGGCGATATCTACCAACTCAGCCCATCGCAGGTTATCAAAGACGACTGGGACTACATCGCGTTTGGCCACTACCACAGTTACACCCAACTCGCAGAAAACGCCTACTACTCCGGTTCGCTGGAATACGCGTCGTCTAATATATGGAGCGAAATCAAAACTCCAAAGGGCTTCATTGAATACGACCTCGACGATCGCAAGCTCATCAATTTTCATAAATCCCAACCCCGTGACGTAATCGACATCCGCCCGATTGACGCCGCCGGGCTGGCCGCCGATGAGCTTAACACTATGATCGCTAACCGAATTGACGGAGTCGAAGGCAGCCATCGAAACAAGATAATTCGCCTTATCATAGACAATATTCCCCGCAGCGTGCAAATTGACCTCGACTTCGAGTTCATTCGAACAATCCGATCGGAGGCGCTGCATTTCGATTTTCAAACCAGGTCTCCTTTGCGCTCGAAGCGTTTACAGGACAAATCCGAGCCGGGTGTGTCGCGCTCCCTTGAGGATGAGTGGGACGATTTCGTAAAGACTTACGACATCCCAGGAGGCGTCGACCGGGAGGCGCTCCGCAATTTGGGCAGAGATTATATCAACAAGCAATCAGGAGAATGAGTCGTGAAGCTGGCACGTCTGCAATTGCATAACTTTAGACAACATACTTCTACAAACATCGACTTTACCGACGGCGTGATCGGCATTGTTGGCCCTAATGGCGCGGGAAAGACGACCATACTCGAAGCTATAGCCTGGGTCTTATATGGCAGCAACGCTCTTCGAGGCAACGTAGATTCCGTCAGATCTAAGGCTGCAGAAGGCGGGGCTAAAGCATCTGTTACCCTTGATTTTGAACTTGGCGGCACGAACTACCAGATCGAAAGAAGCCTCACCCCTGCAGGCTCGGCCTCTGCCGTGTTGACAGTCGACGGCCGCCCGTTGCGCTCAGGCACAAAGGAAGTCAACGAGGCTGTCGCCAGGTTGCTGGGAATGGACTACCGGGCGTTTTTTACCAGCTTTTTCACCGCACAAAAAGAGCTTGAGTTTATGGCATCGATGGATGGACGCGCTCGCGCAGGCGCAATCAGCCGCATGCTCGGCTACGATCGCCTCACCAAAGCCAGAGATCAGGCAAACAGCGACAGACTCGGACTGGATCGCCAGATCGACGGCCTCGAAAAAGGCCTGCCAAACCCGGAAGAACTAAAAGAGCGCAAAAAAGAGGCACAGGCGGCCCTGAATGAAGCCAATCAGCTTCTTGCAGATTCGGAAAAGGAGCGCGATAAGTGGCACCAAACCGTCGAAAAACTCACCCCTCTCAAAGAGTTATCTGACGAAAAGGCCAAAAGGCAGGAGGAGCTTTCCCGCAAACTTGAAATTGATAACAACAACGCCAGCCGCCTCGAAACCACGATCAAAAAATCCGAAAGCGAACTCAAAGCCCTCGTTCAAAAGAGAGCCGAATACGACACGATCAAAAATAAACTGGCCGGTTTTCGCGAGGAAGCTGAGGAGCTGAAAAACCTCGAAGCGCTCTCCAAACACGAGAGCAAAAGACAAAGTCTCGTCGCTCAAATCAGCGTCCTTGAAAAGGATATCAAGGCCCTGACAGACCAGGAAAAAAAGCTCTCCAAGGCAAATGAAGCGCAGCAACGTGCAAACGCTGCCCTTGAAGCCGCAGAAACTGCATTACAACAAACCGAAACCAAAATACAGTCGCTCCGCGAGCAGAGGGTTGCATCACAAAACTCACTCGAC
This sequence comes from uncultured bacterium, assembly GCA_964494345.1. Taxonomy (GTDB): domain Bacteria; phylum Armatimonadota; class UBA5829; order UBA5829; family UBA5829; genus DTKD01. The sequence continues at coordinate 53,191 of CAZBSI010000004.1, read as the reverse complement.
GCCCAAATAATTCAACTACAGGAACAATCCAGCGAAATCGAGGCCAACAGGCAGCGTATCAAAGAGGCTGGCGCCGCAGGAAAATGCCCAACCTGTGAGCGCCCACTCGCAGGAGAACTTCCAACAGTGCTCGCCAATTTCGACGCTCAATTAAAGATTTTATCTGACAAAATCGAAGCGTTGCGAGCCCAGAGAGCTGCTCATAAATCCGACAACCACGAACTAATCGAACTGCAAAAATCACAGCAGGCGCTGGCGGAGCAAATCAAGACCCTGCGCGCCGAAAAGTCTCAGGCGGACCTAAACGCCAGCGAATATTCCCGCATCAGCGCGGAGTATAAAAAGAAATCCGCCGATCTCTCGCCGCTCCGAACCCAACTGTCGGAATTGCCCACAGGCTTCGACCAGAAACGATTTGACGAACTCCAACAACTAAAAGAATCCCTGCAGTCGGATCGGGATAGATTCCACGCTCTGAAAGGAGAACTCGAACGTCAGCAGGGCCTTCAATCCGATATCGAAGCTAATCGTTCCCAATATGAGGCCATCAGACAGGAAATCGATCGCACCAAAACCAGCCTGGCAGAAATCAAATTTTCCGAGCAGGATCACCGAAAACTCTGCACCGATTTCGAAACCGCCACCAAACAGCTTAACCAGGCGATCTTAAATGTAGAGAAGCAGCGCGGGGTGGTCAACACAGCCAGTGCGATTATGCAGCAGTGCAGTGCTGACGAGGAATCATATAAATCAAAGATCGAACTGCTCAACGAGACCAAATCCAACCGCCTCCACCTCAAAACCCTCGCCGAATCTTTCGACAAGCTGCGCACCGACCTCAACGACCGCATCCGTCCCGAACTGGAGTCGATCGCCAGCGAACTGCTCACCGAGATGACCGATGGCCGCTACAGCACGCTGGAGATAAACGAGAGCTACTCGGCTACGATTCGAGACGATGGGGAGTTAAAACCAGTGATCTCTGGCGGGGAGGATGATGTGGTTAACCTCGCGCTGAGGCTCGCTGTCTCCCAGATGATCGCCGATCGCGCGGGGCAGTCGTATTCGCTGCTAGTGCTTGATGAGGTCTTTGCTTCTCTTGACGATGTGCGGCGCGACAATGTTGTGTCGCTTCTGCAGAATCTCAAGAATAGATTTGAGCAGATAATAGTAATCACCCACGTCGAGGCCATTCACGACGCGGTGGACAGCTGCCTGTGGGTGGAGTTTAACGAGCAGACGAAAACTTGCCGGCTTATCGATCGATCGACACCTGCCGATGCAATCGAAGCCGGCTTACAAACATAGCCCGAAAATATGGAAAGGCTATTTTTTCTTTTTGGCGGCGGTTGTCGAGCTTTGCTCTGCCTGCAGTCGTTCCTTATATCTCTTTGCAGCGCGATGCCGAGTCCGTCGAAGTTCTTTAGCTCTGACCCTCAGTTCCGTTCACCCCCAGTCGGTAAAACTGACCACATTATATGGCTGTCGGCGCAAAACGTCAAGGCAGCGCCAGTAAATTTGACGCTGTGTGTATATCCAGCTAGAATCTCACTGGATTCAGGGGAGGGAATAGCCTATGGCCTGTGAGAGGCTTGCTGAAAATAACAAAAAATGTAACTGCTCATATCCGGGTTGCCCGCGGCACGGCAAATGCTGCGAGTGTCTGCACTACCATCTGGGTATGAACGAATTGCCCGCTTGTTGCTTTCCGGATGAGGTCGAGAAGACTTACGACCGATCATTCGCACGTTTTATAGCTTGCAGGTCAAAATGATAGATCGATCAAACGAGCCGGCCGAGAATAGAATCGGCGATATAATCAATATATTAACCGAACTGTATCCGGACGCCAGGCCCACGCTTGATTTCACCACTTGCCATGAGCTTCTGGTGGCTGCTATATTAGCGGCGCAGTGCACAGACGAACGAGTCAATCGCGTTACTCCGAATTTGTTCGAAAAATATCCCAATGTAGAGGTCTTTGCATCTGCAGACTACGCCGAACTTGAGGAGATCGTCCGACCCACCGGTTTCTTCCGAAACAAAACCAGGGCCATCATTGCATCGGCTCGTCAGATTGTCTCAGATTATGGCGGAGAGGTGCCGAAAGATATTGATGATCTGGTCAAGCTGGACGGGGTCGGTAGAAAAACCGCAAATCTTATCATCGGCGTATGCTACGGCAGACCGGCGGTGATCGTGGATACGCACGTCACGAGGGTTTCCCGCCGCCTCGGTCTCACAACCCAAAAGGACCCTAAGAAGATAGAAATGGATTTGCGAGCTTTGCTGCCTGAGGACAAGATGACCATGTACAATCATTTGATAGTTTTTCATGGCAGAGAAATATGCAAAGCCCCGACGCCTTTATGCGAGATATGCCCGCTGGTGCCACTATGCCCGTGCGGTCAGGAACGAATGGCGGCAAAGCTGAAATAGCAGGTATAGTCACACTCCCCGTCATCCTCTTCGGCACAAGCATAATTGTTGCGTGATTGGCAAAATATTTATTAGCCACGCGCTGCACATCTGCTGCGGTAACTTTGTCTATCATATCGGCATAATTGACATCGAACTCCCAACCCAGCCCGGTCGTCTCAGCCCACCCCAGCAACACGGCCCTGTCGATCAGATGCTGATGACTCAGCGCGTATGCCCCTATGGTATATCCCTTCGCTCGCTGCAGTTCTCTATCGGATAACGGCTTGGTCTTAAGTGAATCGACTAGTTTCATCAATTCGGACTGTGACTTCTCAAGTGTGACTTGCGCTGTAGTTCCCTGTTCTGCATTCTTATATGGGTCGGTTATCAGATAAGCGATCAAGTGGCTCTGATATCTCAGCTTTGGATAGATAACCCCTATCTCATATCCCAGACCCTGTTTCTGCCGCATCTGCCGAAACATCAGCGAACCTTTGCCGCCGCCCAGCGCGTTAGCCGCAACAGCCATAGCGGGATAATCCTCAGAACCTGCCCTCGGCGCCAGCCAGCCGACTAACAGGTATCCGGTATTCGACTTGGACTCCGACACCTTTTTTTTCGATTCTTTCAGAGATTCATCAGGCACGCCGCGGTCTACCGGCAGCTTGCGAGCAACAACTCCCGCAAACGCTCTTTTCGCCCGGTCGATAGCTCTGTCTGCCGTCACATCCCCCGCGATAGAGAGCACGATATTATTTGGAGGATAATACATCGCAAAATACTTGCGCAGATCCTGCGGAGTTGCCAGGGTAATCGCCCTCTCCGAAACGCTTTTAGTGCGCCTGTAGCCGTTATCCTCATAAAGTAGCTGTCGCAGATCCGAACATGCGTCGTTGAATAGATCGGAACTCTGCGATCTGATATAGGCCAACAAATCCCTGCGTCCGTGCTCCACCCACTGCGTTTCGAAGTTAGACTCGGCCAGGCATTCCCCGATTAGGTTCATCGTGCGATCAAATCCGACTGAGGTGGTCACCGTGCGGATGCTCGTCAAATCCCGTTCCCATTCCGCACCGATATTTCCCCCAAGCGCATCGGCTATCGACGCCAACTGTTCTGCTGATTTGGCACGGGTGCTGGCAAGAAGCAGGCGCGACACAAAATTTCCCAACCCTGCGGTTTGGATGCTTTCCTGGCTGACGCCTACCCGCACCATAGCGGATATAGCCACCAAACCATTCCCTGGCTCCGGCTTTACAATCACAGTCAATCCGTTATCAAGCACCCTTTTCACCGTGTTTTCGCCTTCTCCGAAACAGGGTAGGACGACTGAAACAGTCAACGCCATCAGTAGAATAAGCCAGCTTAGTCTCCTCATTTCGCCGGCTCCACGCTTAATACCACTGCCGTTTTGGGGTCCAGATACTTCCTGGCGGCTTTCGTGATGGCTTCGTTTGTGACGGAATTGATGCAGGCTGAATAGGTATCCGCAAACGCCGCCTCGGAAACAGCGAAATAAAATCCATAGGCGTTCGCCCTTCCCGACACCGTCTCAAGCTCATAGGCTGATTGACCCAGCACAATCCTTTTCGCCAACTCCAATTCCCCTTGGCTGATGCCACGGGAAGCGATATTGTTCAATTTGTCAAAAATCGCATCCCTTGCTTTAGACAAATTATCCTTAGCGCCGGAGACGACTATGCTTATCATCGCCTGACCCCGCTGAGTTACAAAGTCAACGTCTATATCCTGCACCAGCCCGGCCTTCGTTTTCAACTCTTCTGCTATCCAGCTTCTATATCCGTGACCCAGATAACTCGTCAGCACATCAATCGCACACACATCCTCCCGATCAGCACTCTGCGGCCCTAAAAAACCTATTGCAAGGGCGTCACTAACTAATTTTGCGGACACAGATTCGCGGATTTGTTCTTTTATGGGAGCTACAACAGGCAGTGCTTTCTGGTCAGATATAGTGGCCAATTTTGGAAACAGCTTGTTGATCTTTTCAAGCGCTGCTTTGCTGTCAAAGTCTCCAACCAGCACTATCGCCATATTTGCAGGATTATAATATCGCCGATAATGCGCCAACAACTCTTCCCGCGTCAACTTTTTAACGTTATCAGCAGTGCCCTCAAGCGGCAGAGAATATGGATGTTGTCCATATATTCGCTCGGCCAGCATCGCCCGGCAGATGAGCCTGCGATTCGATAGCTTGCGCGCGATCTCATCTAAAATGACCAATCTTTCACGCTCAACGTCGTCAGCCCTGAACTGCGAGTCATTAATTGCATCGGCGAAAATCTCCAGAGCCTTATTGAGATACCTCGAGCTCACAGTTGTCCCAAAGTGCGCGTAATCCACTCCGGTATAGGCGTCCAAAGTGGCCCCCACGCTCTCCATCTCCACGTCCATATCCCCGGCCTGCCGGTTGCTCGTCCCGGCGAACAACAGGTGCTCTATAAAATGCGATATGCCGTTATTAGACGCGCTCTCAGTAGATGTGCCCGCCTTAATATATATCTCGATTCCAACGAGGTCAGTCGCGTGATCCTCCTTCAGAATCGCCGTCAAGCCGCTGTCCAGCGTCGATATGGACAGCGGAGGCATTTGAGCAAATGCGGTGGAGGCGAGGAGAAATATCAAAAATACTGTAGGGATTTTTCGCAAAAGTCCTACTCCGCAGTGAGTTACATTGATACACACTCTACATTACCCGCTAACTATATTATAATAGTTCCACTCATCGGCAACAACAAGGCAAATCACAGCCCTGGTGCCGGTCGACTAAAGCAAGTACGAAACGACGATCAGGAAACTATATTGGATCGACGCCTGTTAAGAAATTTTGACTACGCCCTGTTTCTGGCCACGCTCGCTATCGTGGCATTTGGCTGCGTGATGATCTACAGCGCCAGCAAAGGCGGCAAGGTCGGCATCGGCTATGTAGAGCGCCAGTTCGTGGCTGCTGTAATAGGCGTCGTGCTCGCTGTCATCATCGCCTCTATCGACATCGGCGTATTGCAGAGAATATCCAAGACACTATATGGATTTAGCCTCGCAGCGCTGGTGTTTTTGCTCGTTTCAGGGGCCGCATCCAAAGGCGCGCAAAGATGGATAGGGTACGGCGCTTTTCGAATTCAACCCTCGGAGTTTGTAAAGATAATATTGATCATCGCGCTCGCCACGTTTTTAGTGCAGCGTATGGAAAAAATCCGCACCACGGAGACGTTTGCGCTGTCGTTTCTATATTTACTGGCGCCGGTCCTACTCATATTCAAGCAGCCCGATCTCGGAACTGCGCTTGCGATCATGGCTACGTGGCTGTTTATGCTTTTCGTGATGGGCACGGATATTAAAAACGTCCTGATATTTATGGGCGCCTGCCTTGTTCTTGGTTTTGTGGTCTTCCACGTCCACGGAGTCTTGAAAGACTATCAAAAGAATCGTTTGGTGAGTTTCGTAGACCCGATGGCCGACCCTAAAGGCAGCGGCTATCACGTCAGGCAATCCCGAATAGCTATCGGCTCCGGCCAATTTGTAGGCAAAGGTTACCTGAAAGGAACGCAAAGCAAGCTCCGATTTATCCCCGAGCAGCACACGGACTTTATCTTCACGGTCGTGGGCGAGGAGCTTGGTTTCGTAGGCTCGGTGGCATTGTTGCTATTATATTTCGTTGTAGTATGGCGCGGGTTATACATAATGTCCGCCACTGAGGACGCCATTGCGCGGGCCATCGCCGCAGGCGTGGTAGGCATGCTAGTCTTTCACATAATGATCAACATCGGCATGACGCTGGGCATAATGCCGGTTACGGGCGTTCCTCTCCCTATGTTCAGCTACGGTGGGAGCAGCCTTGTCGCCAATCTAATCGCCATAGGCTTGCTTGAGGGCATCAGCATGCGCCGCCACAAGATCGTTTTTTAGGAGATGTTCAGCAGGTCTTTAGTGGAGTGCGTCAGGATCGTATGCCCGGACTTGGTTACCAGAACATCGTCCTCAATGCGTATGCCGCCCCAGCCGTCGATATATATCCCCGGCTCGACGGTGACCACCATCCCCGGCTCCAAAACAACATCACTCGTCTGCGACAACGCAGGCCCGTCGTGGACCTCAATACCCAGCGCATGTCCTAACCCGTGCCCGAAGTTTTCCCCATAGCCCTTCGATGCAATATATTCCCTCGCCACCGCGTCGATATCATGACCCGGTTTGCCCGGCACAACCGCATCTATCGCCCTGAGCTGCGCCTCCAGCACGATGTTATAAATCTCTCGCTGCTTCTCATCAGGCTCCCCAAGGCAAATAGTGCGGGTGATATCGGAGTTGTAGTGGCAATACCGCGCCCCAAAGTCGAGTTTAAGCAGAACTCCCTTTTCAAGAATGCTATCAGTCGGGCTGGCGTGTGGGCTTGCGGCACGGGGGCCGGACGCTGCAATAGTATCAAACGCCTCTTTATCTGCTCCCAGTCTGCGAAGGGTCGTATCAACCAGCAGCGCAGCCTCCTTCTCGGTCATCCCGACCTTAATTTCGCGAATCAGCGACGAGAAAGTATTATCCACAATCTTACAGGCCTCCTGGATAATCGCTATCTCGCCGGCGACTTTGACGCGTCTGAGTTGCTCAACTATTCCCCTCGTGCTGCGCATTGAGATAGACGGCTCCACCTGGGCGCGAATGGCTCTATAAAATGCTACGCTGACGTGATCCGCCTCATAACCAACGCGATCCGGTCTAAGATCGTTCAGCAATTCGCCAATTGCAACCGAAGTCGGCCTGGCGGAATATTCCACCACCTTGCAGGTAGGGCACTCTGCTTTCGCCTGCGCGGTATATCTAGGGTCGACGAGTATATATTCATTTGCCAAAGTGACAACTGCCACCCCCGCCGAACCCGTAAACCCGGTCAAATAAAACACATTCGACAGGTTAGTTATCAGCAGCGTGTCAAAAGACCTGCCCACCATCTGCTGCCGCAGCCGGGTGATTCTCTCATGCATTGTTGATCAATCCCACCAGCGCCCGCAGTCCAAGAAGATAGCTGTCCGCGCCGAATCCCGCTATCTGCCCCGCTGCAATCGGCGCTATTACGGACGTATGCCGGAACTCCTCCCGCGCATACACATTAGACATATGCACTTCCACCACCGGCAGCCCAACCGCCGCCAGCGCATCCCGAATCGCGTAGCTGTAATGCGTAAAGGCGCCGGGGTTTATCAATATCCCGTCGAAACCCTGCCGCGCTGCCTGGATAATCTCGATTATCTCACTTTCGGAGTTCGATTGATTTATGGCCACGTTGACTCCGAGTTTATGGGCAAGCGTCGCACACTCTTCGTCGATTTCCTGCAAACTTCGGCCTCCATAAACCGAGACCTCCCGCACCCCAAGCATATTAAGGTTAGGCCCGTGAATAATCTGAATCTTCATCTTCCTATCCCCCCTCGACCTTGTCCTGCCGCGCAGCCTTCTCGACCAACATAATCGGAATCCCGTTCTCGATGGGATATACCCTGCCACATTCTTTGCAATGCAGCGCGCCATTGATCAGCTCCACCTTCGGCCTCGACTCACAGGCAGGGCAGGCAAGAATCTCCAGCAATTTTTCGGACAAAATCACATCTCCCATTATGTCGCCTTCCTCTGCGCTGGCTTGTGATGTGCAACCATGTCCAGGTATTGGCCAATAACTTGTGCGGTTTCGCCATCTGCGGCCACCCTGCCGGAGTCGATCCAAATAGCCCTCGACGCCACCTTCGCCGCCGCCTCCAAGTCATGCGTCACAAATACTATGGTGCGCCCACTGCGCTGAAAGGTCTCAATGCGGTCATAGCACTTCTCCTGAAACGCCGCATCTCCCACCGCCAGCACCTCGTCGATAAGCAGTATATCCGGGTCGGTTTCCACAGCAATCGAAAACCCCAGCCGCATCAGCATCCCGTCAGAGTAAGTTTTCACAGGCGAATCGACGAACTCATCTAACTCGGAAAATGTAATAATCGAATCGATTTTGCTCGCTATCTCAGACGCGTTCAAACCAGCTATCGCGCCGTTAAAATATATGTTCTCCCTGCCCGTCAACTCCGGGTGAAACCCCGCCGCCAGCGCCAGCATTGTCGACATCCTGCCGTTTGTGATTACACTGCCCGTGGATGGTCTGTATACCTTCGCTATTATCCTCAAAAGCGTGCTCTTACCTGACCCGTTTTTGCCGATCACCGCCACCGTCTCCCCGCGGTCAATCGACAAATTGACGTCAGACAATCCAAGTATCCTCTCAGTCCGCCGCCTCCTCATCGAAAGCAACGCAGATTTGAGGGAGGTTTGCTTCTCGCGTAGGAGGTCAAAGGATTTGCTGATATTTATCAGTTTTATCGCGCTATCCATCATACCCGCTCCGCAAACACCCATTTCCGGGCGTTGAAGAATGCATACCCGGCTATGGCGATCAGCACACAGATTGCGGACGCCGTCGCGATCGCGCCTATATCCAGCGGCAGGCTCTTTATCGGCGTATCCCTAATGGTCAACCCACTTATCGGCGGCAGAAGCGTCTTTCTATATGCGTCCACCAGCGCGTTCATAGGCAGCATCAAATATAGTTTATACAGCAGCGGAGAGTTCAGCTTGGCAGCCACCAGTTCCGCCGGATACATCACAGGGGTCAGGTAGAAAAAGACGTTTAACAGCACGGTCAGAAGATATTTAACGTCCTCATAAAACACATTCAGGCACGATATAAAAAGCGCCAGCCCGATTATCAACGTGGTCTGAACAGCCATCAAAACCGGCAGCCAAAGCACGGTCGGTTTCAGCGGCGCGCCGTGCATAAAGAACCTGTAAAACCACAAGTACGCGAAGAATACCACCAGCGCCAAAACATAATGAATCAGGTTTGCCACCACCACCGAAGCGGGCAGCACTTCACGGGGGAAATATACTTTTCTCAGCAGGTCCCTGTGTGCTAGCACCACCTGGCTGGAATCAAGCAGCGCCATCTGAAAAAACATCCACGGCAGATAGCCCACCAGCAGATACGCCGAATAGTTGGGAATATCGAGCCGCATAATATATTTGATGACAACAGTCATCGTCGCGACTTGCAGCAGGGGGTTGGCCAGCGACCATAGAAATCCCAAAAATGAGTTCTTGTAGCGAACTTTAATATCTCGCACGACAAGCTGTGAGAGCAGGTAACGATATCTCAGCAGTTCTCTAAGTTCATTGATCATTCCGTGTTCTGTTGGCCTCGTAGTGGCATCCAAAGTATAGGCTCACACACCCCAAAAGTCAAACTGCCGAGCATGTTTATCTTCTCTTGCTGGGCTTGACGAAGTCACTCACCTACAGTTAATCTTAATAAAATTGGAATATTTAATCAAAGCCGGCTTAAATCAAGAGGAATGGTCGCTCCTGTTGCCAAACTTATTATACGATGCTGAGATTCGTTTGGTTGCAGTCAACTCTACAATAGTGGGATAATAGGCCAGCTTAAAAATTATAGCACCGCTTATCTGCCGGGGGATAAAATGCATTATTGGAACCGAGATGCGGAGTGTATAGATCGAGAAAAACTCCGCAGCATTCAATCTGAAAGACTCCTAAAAACAGTCAAGCACTCATACGAACACGTGCCTGCATATAAACGCAAATTCGACGAAATCGGCTTAAAACCAGAGGATATCAAGGGCATTGAAGATCTCCCCAAGATACCGTTTACAGTTAAATCCGACTTTAGAGACAACTATCCGTTTGGGATGTTCGCGGTGTCGATGGATCAGATCGTTCGTATCCACGCCAGCTCGGGGACGACCGGCAAGAGTACCGTAGTCGGCTATACTCGCGGCGACGTAGAAGTTTGGGCCGAGCTAATGGCCAGGACGCTGGGCGCGGGCGGCACCACAAAGGGCGACATCGTTCAGAACGCCTACGGTTATGGTCTGTTCACCGGAGGGCTTGGCGCTCACTACGGCGCGGAAAGAATCGGGGCCTCGGTGATCCCAATATCCGGCGGCAACACCAAACGACAACTGCAGATTATGGAGGACTTCCACAGCACCGTACTCTGCTGCACCCCGAGCTATGCCGTGATGCTCGGCGAATCGGCCAGGGATGCGCAGATTGATATGAGCAAATCATCTCTGCGAGTAGCGTTTCTGGGCGCGGAGCCCTGGACGGAAAGCATGCGACGGGAAATCGAGTCTGCTCTGTGCATCGACGCGCTCGATATTTATGGCCTCAGCGAAGTGATGGGCCCAGGCGTATCCTATGAATGCCTTGAAAAGGGCGGGCTTCACATCAACGAAGACCACTTTATAGCGGAGATCATCGACCCGGAAACCGGGGAGGCGCTGCCTCCGGGCGCGCACGGCGAACTCGTGTTCACAAGTCTCACGAAGGAAGCCCTTCCTTTGCTCCGATACCGCACTCGCGACATCACCTATATCGACGACTCTGCCTGTGGGTGCGGCCGCACATTCGTGAGAATGCACCGGGTGATGGGCCGCTCCGACGATATGCTTATCATTCGTGGGGTCAACGTCTTCCCCTCGCAGATCGAAAGCGTCCTCATAGATATAGAAGGCACCGAGCCGCATTACGTGATAGTGGTGGATCGCCAGCCGGGCAAGATGGACGAGATGGAAGTTTGGGTGGAGGTATCCCCGGAACTCGTCTCAGATGCGGTCAGGACTCTCGAATCTCTTGAACGCCGCATCGCCCACGAACTGCACTCGGTTCTTGGCATCTCGGTCAAAGTGAAGCTCGTCGAGCCTAAGACCATCGCCCGTAGCGAGGGCAAAGCCAAGAGGGTAATCGACAGGAGGGATTTGAACCAGTGAAGGTAAGTCAACTCTCAGTTTTTATCGAAAACAAATCGGGCCGGCTCGCTGATGTCGCGCACACGCTGGCGGATAATTCCATCAATATCCGTGCGCTGTCCATCGCCGACACCATAGACTATGGCCTGCTTCGCCTCATCGTCAACGACCCTGAGAAAGCGAAGGCTGTGCTCACGGGGGCGGGTTTCACCGTCGCGCTCACAGAGGTGCTTGCTATCGAAGTGCCGGATAAGCCCGGCGGATTGGCAGGCATTATCGACATCGTGGCCGACGGCGGGGTCAATATCGAGTATATGTATGCATTCGTCGGCACATCGGGTGAGAACGCCATCGTCATCTTCCGAATCGAGAAAGTCGACAAGGCGATAGAAGTTCTCCAGGCTAAAGGCGTTCGCATACTCACGGGGGACGAACTGCACTCCATATAGTCTGGCCATCCAGTATAAGTGACGAAAACAGCCCGGTCGGGGCCATTAAGCAGGTTCGTTGGCGTTGACTGGGCTTGTTTTATGTTAAACGCTCCACAGCCAATACGGCTGCTTGCAAAGGCAAGGAGGGAAAAGGTTGAAGAGATTTCTGTTAGCACTATTGTTGTCAGCTCTACTGATGAGCTTTGCGGTGGCGGCGTTTGCCCAGGAAGTGGAACTGCATGGTTTTATGCAGAACCGGTTCTATGCAAACCCGGATAGCCCGTCTCGATTTGTGACGGAGCGAGTCTCTCTGTCCGCTGTAGGTCGATGGGAAAACGATGTCACCGGATATGTTGAGGTCTATTACAATCCGTGGCTTACCGACCGAGCGATTCAGGCCCCGCCTGGTCCTGGTGTTGCCGGCTATACGGCCGATCAGTTTAGAGTCTATCTCGAAAGTGCGTATGTCGATCTGCCGTCTGGGCTTGGTCGATTGCGCATAGGCAAGGGCAGGCAGCTAAACTTCGGCTTGATGCCCACATACCCGAACAGAAAAACCAGTCAATACGGCATAGTCGCCGAGACATTCACTCAGGACAGGATTATCGGCGCTCAGTATGACGTCAAGAGAGGATCATTTGATGTGGGTGCGTCTATCTACACCGACCAGCGCGTACAGAATCGTAAGGTCGGCGATTTCGGCGGCACTCCAGTCAACCAGCTTATGCCGAGTTCTAAGGTCGTTGCGCATATCACCGACAAGGACGATCCAGCCAACAACCCCGGCACACTCGCAGGATCGGTCCGCTTCGGAGTCACCAAGCCCAACTATCAGGTACACTTGTCCGGAGCAACAGGCAAGATGGTGGATGACGACGTTGCGGTACTGACTACGGCGTTTGGTGTCGATAGCGCCTCTCGCGCCCACAACAAGTATGGCCTTGATGCTTCCTACACCTGGGGGCCATTTTGCCTGCAGAGCGAAGTCTATCAGGGCAACTTCAGCTTCCTGAAGATCACCGGCTATCAGGTTCTTGCAGGCTATCAGCCAAAAGACAAGACCCGCTTCTATATGCGCTGGTCGGCTTTAAGCAACAACAAGCCGATCAATAACGCAACCAGCAACCGACAGTTGACCTGGCCAACAAAGCAGTTCACAATCGGCGTGATCCAACCCATCCGAAAGGGTATCTGGGTGGAGGCGGACTATGAGAAGAACATGGAGCGCACAGGCGGCTGGGCAGACTCCAAAAACGATATATTCTTCATCGAGGTCTTTACTGGTTTTTAACTGTTAATGGCAAGTGATGACTTGAAACAGATAGGTGGCGATCTCGGCATCGCCACCTTACAACCTCCCAGGCCTTACTACATTCTTGTCATTGTACGCCCTCTCCAGTCTCACCACCCTTGTCATTTCACCCCAACTCTCGTCATTTCGAACGCCTCCCATCTCTCGTCATTTCGAACGCCTACATCTCTCGTCATTTCGAACGCCTCCCAACCCTCGTCATTTCGAGCGCAGCGAGAAATCAGCTTTTCCCATCTTAGAAAGCCGACCAGTTCCAACTTTTGTGGCTCAGGCAGGTTTTCACTCAGCCTCCCGCCCTCAATTGACCAGCCCCAACCGCATTGAGTATAATACGTAGGGTTCCAGGAGCGATCTTTGAGCTGCAGGGCCGGGGAAAGGTGTGTCTGAGGTGCGCAAGAAGCGGACAGCGACAAACGGGAAGCGTGGCACAAAAAGGACGAGTGCAGACCAGGCTCAATCCATACTGTTTGCAGATATAGCAGGGGTATTGCTGATCGTTTTGGGTGTGGTGAGTTTAATCGCGCTGTGTGCGGAGGACTCCACGGGGGCGTTGGGGCGATATCTTGCCCCGGTTATGCGTAACTTTGTGGGAGTCGGCGCATATCTTATCCCCTTATTAATCGCTTTAATAGGCGCTTTCTGTATTGTCGGCCCGCTGCAGATTATCACACGCAACATAGTCGCTGGCAGCGTGATGGTGTTTCTGTCGATTATCGGCGGCGCATCCCTTATGAAAGGCGTTCCGTTAGATAACATAAGCGCGGGCGGAGGTTATCTAGGCAATGCAATTGCGATTCTGGCTCGGAAGCTGGGCGGTGCGATTGTCGGCCATATCCTCCTCGCGGCCTTGGCAATCGTCGGTCTTATCATTATTATCGATCAGCCGCTGGCGAACCTTATTGATTGGATTCGCACCGCCTGGAGCGAGGCCTCGGCAAGACACGCCGAGCGAGCGCAGCTAAAGGAAGAAGTGGCTGACAAAAAGTCAAGCGCGAAGGCGGTTGATCCGTCTGTTGTGGATGAAGGCAGAAAGCGCACTCTGACCCAGATATTCGGCGAGCCCGAACAGACTCCAAAAGAAACAGTTAAGGAACCAAAAGCAGAAAGCACGGAAGTAAAGATCAATATACCGGCGCCGGTTAAAGTTCATAGGATTCCAAAGAATGGTGATGCTGACGCAGAGCCGGTAGAGCAGGGGGATTTCCAACTGCCGCCGACAACGCTGCTCGACGAGCCTCCGCCGCCACCGCCGAGGGTCGAAAGCGAACTTAAAAACAATATTGAAATAATCGAGCGCACGTTGGAGGAGTTCAAAGTCCAGGCCAACGTTGTCGAAATAGCATGTGGGCCTACGGTCGCGCGCTACGAAATCCAGCTCGCTCCCGGTATTAAGGTCAACAAAATCGTCGGGCTTGCGGATAATCTGGCGATGCAGTTGGCTGCTATCGACGTCAGGGTCGAAGCTCCCATTCCGGGCAAGGCGGCAATAGGCGTTGAGGTTCCAAACAAAAATCGTGGTATCGTGGCTCTGCGGGAGATCGTTGAGAGCAAGCCCTTTGTTGAAGCCAGCTCAAAACTGACATTTGCACTCGGAAAAGATGTTGCGGGACGCCCCATAGTCGCGGACCTGGCAAAGATGCCGCATATGCTCGTCGGAGGAGCCACCAACGCCGGCAAAAGCATAGGGCTGAACGCATTAATCGCAAGCCTGTTGTTCAGAGCAACGCCGGATGATGTCAAGTTCGTGCTTATTGACCCTAAAAGGGTGGAGCTTAGTCTTTTCGACGGCATCCCACATCTGGCCTGTCCGGTGGTGAAGGACGTGAAGCAGGCGGCAAGTGTGTTCAGAGCGGTTGTGCAGGAGATGGAAAAGCGCTACGAGCTGTTCGCACGCAGTAGCGTTCGTAATATAGATGGGTATAATGAACGGGTATTGGAGTCCGAGCGGCTGCCTTATATGGTGGTAGTTGTAGACGAGCTTGCCGACCTTATGATGCAGGCGGCGGCCGAGGTCGAGGCCTCTATCCAGAGATTGACTCAGCTCGCCCGTGCCACTGGAATACATTGCGTCATTGCTACCCAGCGGCCGTCTGTGGATGTAATCACGGGGGTAATTAAGGCCAATATATCGTCTAGAATGGCGTTTGCTTGTTCGTCTCATCACGATAGTAAAACGATTTTGGACCAAAAGGGCGCTGAGAGGCTGGTTGGCCGGGGAGATATGCTGTTCCTGCCGATAGACGCCGCCAAGCCGACTCGTATACAGGGCTGCTATGTCTCGGAAAGGGAAATTGAGGGGCTATGCGAGTTCCTAAAAGCACAACGCAAACCCCTTTATACGATTCAGCCGGGTGCTATATCGGGGGATGGCCACGGTGGAGGTGGCTTCGATGATGCCTTTGCCGATGAGTTTTATGAGCCGAGCGTGAGGTTTGTCGTGACATCCGGCTATTGCTCGACTTCTATGCTGCAGAGAAAGTATAAAATCGGTTACACCCGGGCGGCAAGAATCGTCGACGCTATGGAGCAGGCAGGAATAGTAGGCCCGCTGGACGGAGCCAAGCCGAGGCAGGTTTTGGTGGCCAAAGAGGATCTCGATGCAGTGTTGTCGGGCAAGATGGATCTGCCGTTTGAGGAAGATTATGACGAAGATGACGACGTTCCGCCTGCTGAGGTGGTTGATCTCAACGAAGAATGGGAAGAGGAATAGGCGCAGGACGCTGCGATACGATATAAATTATTTATGGCAAGAGTAAGCCTGGTAAGTTTGGGCTGTCCTAAAAACTGGGTCGACACGGAGGTGGCGCTGGCCGAAATCATCGGCGCTGGTCACGAGATTGTTGATGACGATGGACTCGCTGAGGTTATTATAGTCAACACCTGCGGCTTTGTTAAATACGCTTTGCAGGAGTCGATGGATGCGATCCGCAGCGCCCTCGATTATAAAAAGTCGGGCACATGCAAGGCTGTGATCGTGGTAGGCTGCCTTCCGCAGCGTTTCGATGGAAAGCTGACGGGGTTTGGACTCGACATACCAAAGCGGTTCGGTGAGGCGGATGTGGTTCTCGGCATTGAGCATGCGTCTGAGATCGTAAATGCCATAGAGCAGGCATTATCCGGAGCCACATATAATAATGTCGGCAGGCTGCAGCCGATATGGACGGAGCCGACGGCGAGGGTGATTGCTACGCCGCCCTGGACTGCGTACCTGAAAATATCGGAGGGCTGCTCGAACCGGTGCGCTTATTGCACGATCCCGGATATCCGCGGGCCGTTTCGCAGTCGACCGGAGGAGATGATCCTGTCTGAGGCAAGAGTATTAGCCGAAGCTGGGGTCAAAGAGTTAATCTTGATCGGCCAGGATTTGACTCAGTATGGAGAGGATACGCACTCACCCAATAGGCTGGTGAACCTGCTGTATAAGCTCAACGAGATCGATGGCCTGCGATGGATAAGATTGATGTATTGTTACCCTTCCAAGGTAACCGGCGAGCTTATCAAGGCAATCGCCGAATGTGAGAAAGTAGTAAAATATATAGATATACCGCTGCAGCACGCCGATAACGATGTGCTGCGGGCGATGAATCGCAAAGGATCTGTCGAACAGTATACAGAGGCAATAAAGGCGCTTAGGGATCGGATGCCGGACGTTGCGCTTCGGACGACATTTATTGTAGGATTTCCAGGGGAGAGCGAAGCTGCCTTTGAGAATTTGCTGCGTTTTGTCGGGGATGTTCGTTTCGACAGGGTGGGGGCTTTCGTATATTCTCGTGAAAAGGGAACCCCTGCTGCGCGGCTGCGACCTGTTATCGCTGAAGTCGCAGAAGAGCGCTATGATAGACTGATGCAGTTGCAACAGGGCATATCCCTGGAGCGCAACAGGTCTTTTGTTGGTAAGAAATTAGATGTGTTGATAGAAGGACAGGCCGAGGACGGGGTATATGGCAGAAGTTATCGGGACGCGCCGGATATTGACGGATTAGTATACCTTCCCGATAATTCGCCAAGCCCAGGCTCATTTGTACATGTGACTGTGGTGGATGCGACAGAGTACGATTTGAGTGCGAAATAGGGTCATCGCCAAACTCGCGACGACCAACCGAAAACGGAGGAACATAGTGGCGAATTCAGCAACAAAGCTGACTAAAAAAGATATTACCCGCGAGGCTGCAAAGCTGTATTTGGCGGACAAGGCCTATTTGGTGTTGTTGGGCAGAAGCCAGCCAGCCAAATTGCGGCAGGTCTCAAAAGGCGTGGGAATCGCCGAGGCCACCCCTAAGCTGGTCCGCAGCGTTATGGTCGAAAGCGATCGCTTCGAAGTGATCGACAGACGGTGGGCTCCATCGATTCGCTTCAGCGACACCCGACGGCCGTTTGAGAGAATCCTCGCCGATTTGCTCGTTAGCGCCGGTATACCGGTATCTATCGACCTGCTGGCGGAGGAACTCGGTCAGATATACGAACGCCCTGCGGATGTTTATAGGAAAACGCTGCCGCGCATACTCACAGGCGGGGAGAGCTTCTTTGATGCGGGAGCGCTGGGTTTCGGTTTGACCCGATGGCTTCTGGAGCCAACTTCTGATAAGGAAGATGACGTAATCTTCGACAACTATCTCTCTCAGGATCAAATCGCAGAATACGAGGCGGATTGCAGTGATGGCGAGTGGGATGCGGACAACATCGTAGAATCCGCAGCCGCTGTGCTCAAAAAATGCAAGCGGCCGGTGCCTGTGAAGATTCTCGCGTTGTTCGCATGGCGCAGCCTGGGGACGGACTTCCAGCCGATTGACTTCTACGCTCAGTTGGTCTCGGGTGACCAGATACTGCTGCTTTCGGACCAAAAGGCATATCCCGCCAGCGTCGAAAAGGACTTCCTGGCTGCCCTTGGTGAATTAGCCGAAGAGGTAGCTGCTCTGCCGGCTGATGAGGAAGATGAACTGGAAGGCCCGGTCACGGTCACCGACACCGATAAGGAAGAGATCATCAAGATGATCCTCGAAAGAGGTAGTGCATCTGCCGAGGAGCTCATCGAGCAGGTTTTAGAGGTATCACCTGACGAACCCGCTTATGCCGGTGCTTATGAGCAGTTAAAAGATGCTCTTAACACAGACATTCGCGTGGCCTGGATCGGTGGCACCAGATACGGCAAGCCGGTTGTATTCCCGGATGAGGTGCAGTTGATGCCGCCGTCGTTGGTGGTTCCCACTACGCCTCCTTATGAGACGCCCGAAGGCGATGTATTCGACCAGGAGCTTGAAGTGGAAGGTTTCGACGGCGACCTTAAGGCCGCGATATATGATCCGCTGGCCGAAGACGTCACCGATGAGGATCCTGCGCTTACCATATATCAGCCGAACGAAGACTCTCAGCGCTGTGTGCTCAAGTATCATCACAAAGTCGAAGGTACGCTCCCGCTGTGTCAGATCAATCCCGACTTCTTCGGCCCAGAACCGGAGATTATCCCGATCACTCTCATAGATGAGGGCAAGAGGAAAACCGTCTACGTCAACAACGCGTTACGGCTGATTTTTGGCCTTAAGGATTTCTACAAGGATATCGCGGAGGTTTCGGGAGCTGTGTTCTATATCGAGAGGACGGCTAAGCTTGGAGAGTTCCGATATCGTTTTGACGGCGAAGTTAATGAAGATTTGGTCATCGACACCGATCGCAGCTTGGAGTTGCTCGAGATTCGCAACGACTTCGAGAGCCGGGAGATGCCGCTTTTCGACGTCATAACCAGCATCCTTGAGCAGCGCGGCCAGGGGATGACATTCGCTCAACTCGTCAACGAGGTCAATATCGTAAAACGTACGTCACGGCTGGTGATAGCCTCGATTCTAAGCTCATATCACTGCTTCCATACCCGCGGCAAGTCGGGCCTGTGGCAGTATGACGCGAAGAAGATCAGCCAGGGCTTCACCAAGGCCAAGAGGAAGTATATCAAGAAAAGCTAGCTGATCGTTTTCGATTGGCATTCTAACGGTGGCGGCCAATCGGTCGCCACCTTATCTCATATATAGCGCTCGGCTGCTAAAGCTTCATATTTTAACCAATATCCAAGGATTAACAATAAATGACTTCCGGCAAACCCAGATTACGAATGGCTCCCAGCCCAACAGGCTCCCCTCATATAGGAAATATCCGCACAGCGGTTTTCGACTATCTCTACGCACGTCACACCGGGGGCACGTTTGTGCTCCGAATCGAGGATACCGACCGCAACCGATACGTTGAAGGCTCTTTAGATGAGATGATGTATGCGCTGAGGTGGATGGGAATGCAGTGGGATGAAGGGCCCGAGGTCGACGGGCCGTTCGGGCCATATTTTCAGTCTCAGCGATTGGACTTCTACCACAAATACGCCCAGCAGTTGATCGAGTCGGGCAGGGCTTATTATTGCTATTGCACAAAAGAGCGGCTTGAGGAAATGCGCAGTGTGCAGGAAGCCGCCAAGCTGCCACCCGGTTACGATCGTCGCTGTCGAGCTCTCAATGAAGCGGAGTGTGATGCTCTGTCGGAAGAGAACCCGAACCCTGTAATCAGATTTGCTATGAAAACCGAGGGCGCCACGGAACTCGACGATGTGGTGCGGGGTCACGTCAGCTTCCGTAACGATTTGCAGGACGATTTCATTATCATCAAAGCCGATGGTTTTCCAACCTACCATTTCGCCAGCGTAGTAGATGACCATCTGATGCAGATCACGCACGTCGTACGCGGCGATGAGTGGCTCTCCAGTGCGCCCAAACACGTTCAAATCTACGAAGCTCTCGGCTGGCAACCGCCTGTATGGGTGCATCCGTCCTTGATACTCGACGAGCGCGGCAAAAAACTCTCCAAGCGCAGCGAGGCCCAGACGAGATTTCTCTCTTATATCGAGGATGGTTACCTGCCTGACGCGATGCTCAATTTTCTGGCGACGATGGGTTGGAGTGCAGGGGAGGATCGCAAGCTCTACTCTCGCGAGGAGCTTATCGAAAAGTTCTCGTTAGAGGGTATCACCAATCACCCCGCCATCTTCGATCTGCATAAGCTGAACGACTTGCAGGGCGAGTATGTGCGGATGCTTACGGTCGAAGCGCTTGCTGACATGATTCTGCCCCGGCTGCAGCAGGCGGGCTATATCGGCGATTCTCCGTCGAGCGATGAGACCGACTACCTGCGCCGGGTCACGGCGCTGATTCAGGATCGCCTGGTGCTGCTTAAAGAAGCTCCGGAGATGGTAGCCTATTTCTACACTGAGGAGTTTGAATACGACGAAAAAGGTGTCCGTAAACATCTGGCGAAGGATACGACGACTGAAATATTGAAGGCGGTAATGTCGAAGCTGGCAAGCGTTTGCGGCTGGACGACGGATAGCATTGAAACGGCGATAAGGGAAGTGGCCGCTGATCTCCAGACTACTGCGGCCAGTATCATTCACCCGACCCGTATGGCTGTCACGGGCAGAACCTGGGGACCTGGCCTTTTTGAGCTTATGGAAGTCATTGGCAAGGATCGCGTAATTACTCGGTTCCAACGCTGCATAGACGAACTGAAGAATGGAATTGCGAGGTAGCTTATGGCCTTTGAGATTATAGATGCCAATACGGTCTTTGGGCCGTGGCCGATTGTGCGGGCGGAAATGCCTGTTGAGCGATTGCTTAAGGCCCTCAACAGCCACGGAGTCGCGCGATCGGTTGCTATTTCTACAGTCGGGGTGCTGCACAATTCCGGTGATGGCAATAATGAGACTCTCAGGACCTGTTCGGAACACGCTGATGTCCTGATTCCGGCGGCCACTATCGACCCGAGAGGCTACTTCGGCGCAAAAGGGCTGATGGCCAAACTCTCTGACGCGGGCTTCAAGCTGTTCAGATTTTTCCCGCTGCTGCAGGAATGGGCTTTGGATCATTCCGCATTCTGTGATGTTCTCGATGAAATAGAGCCTACTGGTGTGCCGGTAATGATCCAGGCTCGCGAAACCGGCTGCCCCAGCGCGCTGCGCAGAGTATTGGACGGGCGCAACACTACGTTTATATTGGAAGGCATTGCCTTTGAGAACATGGCGGAAACGGTCTCTGTGATGCGCAAATATCCTAATGTCGTCTGCGATACCAGGGGGCTGAGAGTGCCGGGTGCGCTGCGATTTTTAGTCGATCAGGTCGGCTCGGACAGGGTAGTATTCGGCTCCGGGTGTCTGCGCAGTTCGCTTGCATCGGCGCTGGGTTATATAATGGATGCGGATATCTCCGATGATGCCAAGGCGGCGGTTTTGGGCGGCAATATCAAGAGATTGTTGGGGGATGTCTAATGGCGATAATCGATATTCACGCCGAAATCGGCACTACACCCGTATGGGGTGTGTCCTTTTCCGAAGCTAATCTTACTCGCAGTATGAACAAATATGGGGTGGAGCGATCGATTATCTCGTCCACTATTGGTAATTCGTGCGACTTCCGACGGGGCAATGCACAGATCGCGCGGGTGGTGGAGACCAATAAATCTATGCTGGGCTGCGTGGTTGTTAATATGAACTATCCTGAGCAGTCGCAAAAGGAGATGCATACCTACCTCCCCCAGACGCAGTTTGCCGCACTGCTGTTGACATCCGGCCAGCGCGAGCGCCACGTCACTCTTGCCGAAATCGACGAGATTCTAAACGCGCACAGGCGATTTGTGAAACCGGTCTTCCTGCACACGCCGAATCAGGAGGCCGCACTTGCTGCAAACGAGATCGCGAAGACTTTCAACATTATGAAGTTCGTTTTAATCGGCATGGGCGGCGAGGATTGGCGGATGGCTACCATTTTGGCCGAACGCACCCTCAACCTTGTGCTGGAGGTTTCCGGTTCATCAAGCCCGGACAAAATACAATTTGCGGCCGAGCGGATAGGGTCTCATAGAATGGTGTACGGAAGCGGGCTGCCCTACGTAGATCCGTCCACAGTTATCCGCCTGGTGCAGGATGCTGAGATAAGTGACACGGATAAGCGAAACATTTTTGAGGGCAGCGCTCAGAGGCTGTTCGGATGGAAGCGAGGCCAGCAATAGCCATCAGATATTGTCATTAATATAATTACTACTTGGAGGAAAGAAATGAGTGCACAAGCCATAACCGCCGATATCTTCGAGGAAGAGGTTTTGAAATCATCCGTCCCCGTATTGGTGGACTTTTGGGCTGAGTGGTGCGGGCCGTGTAAGGCGCTGGGGCCGACCATTGACACCATCGCAGGCGAATACGAAGGCAAGATCAAGGTTTTCAAGCTGGACGTACAAACCGAGGCTGCTCTGGCAAGCAAATACGGCGTCTCCAGCATTCCCACACTACTTCTGTTCAAAGGCGGTGAGATTGCCGATCGCATAATAGGTCTGAGACCGAAAAACGACATCACCAGCCGCATAGATTCATTGCTATAAACGATTCTCAAATCGCTACCTCATTGGGCCTGTCAGGCCCGGATATGGATAGTTGGCGATTTGTGAATAGAGTAAATAAGATCGGTGGCGGTTTTCCAATCGCCACCTGCGCTTTTTTCGACCTCCGATGTCCGACCTCCGATGTCCCCAACCTCTGTCATTTCGAGCGCAACGAGAAATCTGCTTTTTTCGATGTCCGATATCCGAGGTTCGAAGTTCTATCAAGCCTTCTTAGGCTCCCCACACTACCGTGCCATATCGTTAATTCTGGTCTTCGCTTCTTTCGCGCTTTCGCGTTTCCTCAATAATACAAGAAATCTGCTTTTCCGATAGTCGGCAAACCCTCCAGCTTACCTACCAACTCGCCACAATATAATATGTAAACCCATTTGCGTATATATCTAACTCTAAGTGAGGTAGTTCTATAATGGCCTCTACGAACGGCACTGGCCCTGCAGAATTCGACGAGCGCCTGGCCGAAGCCATTCGAAGCGTATTGGCGGAAGGCGAAAGAGTGATGGCTCACGAAGCGGGGGATCAGGGTCAGGCTATAGCTTTGACCGACTCTCGCATTATCCTCGTCAAAGCCGGCCTTGCTGCCACTGGCGAATTGAATGGCCAACGAATCGGCGTCTACGATTTGCAGTCTATATCTTCTGTGAATCTTCGCAAGGGTATGCTGGGCTGTGTCATTCAAATCAGCGCAGATGCTACGCAAAACAGCGCCGACGGCCGCCGACCGGACAACGTTATAGTATTCACAGGTCCCGGCCGCACCAAAAGAGCCGAGGCCTTTGTGTCGGCCGTGGAAGAGTCTGCGCAAATTGTGGTAAGCAGGGTCGAACCATCCGCTCCTCAGAAGCTGAAAGTGGTCGAATCAGCTCCAGTTGAGTCGACGGCTATTCCCGAAGAGGTTGTAGCTGAAAAAATAATCGAAGAGGAACCGGAAGTCGATCCTCGTGAGTCGTTCAATCCCAACCCTCTATTGCCCAAATCCGTCCGAAAGCACGAAGCTGGCCCAAACAGAATGCTGGTTATGCTGGGGGTAATGGCGGCCCTGGTATTCGTCGGGATGGCAGTATTGGCGCCTCTGCACGAAACACAGAGCGCACCGCCATCACTTTCGATGACCGGAACATCTCAGTTAAATAACGCCAAACTGCAGGCTGTGGCTGTCGCAAATTACCTGGATCTTGTAAACAAACAGCTCAATAAGGCAGATGCCAACACAGCCACCTTCAAAGCCGTCCTTAGAAGCCGCGACAAGGCGGCGATTAACTCCGCCAGTCGCTCGTTGGTTCTGGATCAGGTATGCAAGGCTATGGCCGACCTCAAAGCGCCTCCTGGATTAGCCGGCGCAAAAGAGGACCTCACCGGAGGGCTGTTGATGCGCAAAAACGCCATCACCGCAGCCGCTGCGGCAGCAGGATCAAATAGTGCAATAGAAGTGGAGTCGATACTAAAACGCTTTGAGGAAGCAGATGCACAAATCAACAGAGCCAAAGCAGCTATGCAAAAGACCTGCACGGCCGCAGAGGAGAGGGTGGAGAAACTCACTCAGACGCTCGGCAAAGAAGAGCCTGCAAATAACCAGTGACATAACAGATGGGTGACCACCATCCGTCACCCATCATATCATATAATTAAGGCTTCCCAGCCACCGTTACCCTCGAAGGCCGCAGCACTTTACCGTTTAAGGTATATCCTTTTTCTAACTCAGAGATTATTGTATTTTCTTCATATTCATCAGTAATCTCACGCAACAGAGCCTCATGAAGTTCCGGGTCGAACTGCTCACCGATCGCCTCTATCGGCTCCAGGCCCTCCTTCGACAGCATATCCCGTGTCTGTTTCAAAGCCAAAGTCACTCCCTCGACCAGGGATTCATAACTGTGCTCGGCCTCAGCGGCAATAAGGGTGCGATCGAAGTTATCCATCAAAGGCAGCAGCTTCATAATAAGATCTTCTCTAACAAGCCCCGTGAGCCGCGCCACCTCGTCGCGCTGCCGTTTTCTATAGTTGTCGAAGTCCGCCATCACCCGAAGATAACCGTTTTGGGTCTCTTCGATGCTGTTTTTCAAATTCTCGATTTCTTCCTGAAGCCCGTTTATATCTGATTCAATCACGTCTTGCTGAACCGTCTCTTCTTCCACAGGCGCCTCAAATTCGATCGGCGTTTTCTTGCATGCATCGTCCTTTTTCATCTTACTCCTCAGCTTGTCTTATCCCTTGTTCGGCTCTTCTTCATCACGCTTACGAATAATCGTATTTATCCGCAAAATCGCCTCGGCAATCTCGGCTGCCGTCTTCAGAGCGTGCAATTTCACGGACGTCGGGTCGAGTATGCCCGATTCAACCATATCGACTATTTCGCCCGTATCACAGTCGATGCCCAGCCGATTTGAGCCATTTTCCTGTTGGGCGACAATCAGTTCTTCTACTTTTTCAAGCGGATTAAACCCCGCGTTCGCAACAATATGTCCAAGCGGCTTTTTCAGCGCGTTCACAACCGCATCAATGCCATAAGCCGCCATACCTTTTGCATTTTCCCGAATTAACTGCACGTGTCTCATGGCGGCTATCTCAGTCGCTCCGCCACCTGCCACTATTCCCGACACCACCGCGGCCTGCACTGCACCTGCGGCGTCTTTGGCAACTCTTTCACGCTCATCTTTCACTTCCCTGGTCGAAGCGCCGATCAGTACAGTCGCTTCATTCGCATTCCGACCGCCGATCACCCTGATATGATCGAGTTTTTCGTCCTCAGTTACCCGGTCGCATCGTCCCATAAAGCTTTTCAGTTCGTCAGCAGTTTTCCGAAACCCTGCCTTTTTTATGGTTCTTGCGCCCGTGAGAGCGGTCAATTTAGCAATATCTCGCGATGACAGCCTTCGAATAGCCATTACCCCTGCATCTACAAAAAGCTCCTCGGCTGCAGGATCGACTCCCTTTGCCGCTGCCACGAATTTGACGCCTATATCGATGAGCTTCCGCATATTTTCCCGGAACTCGTTTTGCAGTGCGATATGCCTGGCAAAGCCGGACTCCGTCCCCAGCGCTTCGTCTTCCACCTGTTCCGCTTCTACAGCATCGTCGACTATCAACACCAGAGTATTATCAACAGCAGTCGGCATCTGTTTGCTGGCCCGTTGTTTATCGACGATTATCCCACCGAAAACCTCGCTGTTCGCTCCCTCTTTGGCTACAACCGAATCTCCGAGTCTGCAGCCACTATCGCACAGTCCAGTCTCCCCGATCATGCGCGCAGCGGAGACGATCAAATCAGCAATATCGGCGTTTCCGCGCGCCGCAACTAAAGCAACCGATCTGATGCCGTCATCTTTAACGTCGATCTCCGCGGATATGGATTTGACATACTCAAGCGTTTCGCTAATTCCGATCCGCATGCCTTCGATGACTTTAGCCACCGGCACTCCTCGCCTTACATGTCCAACCCCTTCAGCGATAAGCGCGGCTGCGAGTATGGTGGTAGTGGTGGTGCCGTCGCCGATCTCTTCTTCCTGAGCGCGTGCTGCCCTGATCAGCATCTTAGCGGCGGGGTGGGCGGTGTCGATTTTATCCAATATCGTAGCGCCGTCGTTAGTCACGGTCACGTCGCCATACTTATCGACCAGCATACAATCAAGCCCTTTAGGCCCAATAGTGCCTTCCACCGCCGTCGACAGGGAACTTATCGCCGACGAGTTGGTCGCCAATGCGGCCATCCGCTCATCCACTTCGGTTGTCTTAGAAACTTGTTTGACGCTGCTGCTCATAATATTCTCATTTCAATGCTCGCCTGCCGCTCACTATTATGGCACACCATTTGTTTCGAGTAAAGGCCAGGCCCACCGTCGCGAACTTCCGGCTCACGCGCATCGTCGAACAAATGACGAAACTCGATCCGGACTTCTTGAGTTTCCCGGTTCAACCGGGTAAAATTGCTACAGACCAACATAACACGAAAGGTGCGCTCAATGCCTGACGATAATAGACTCGATCTGAACTCTGACTTGGAGGAAGTATCAAAAGACTTTCTTAAGGACGTAGAAGCGGCCGCGTCTGAGGTCAAACAGAGAAAGGCAGCAGACAAGGAACGCGACCGTAAAGTAGCCACGCGCGCAAAGGAGCGCAAAATCTCGATGGCTATTATCGCCGGTGCCGCGCTTCTTCTTATTGCACTGGCCTGGTGGCTGGTATTTGCCAGGCAGCCACAAACCGCAGAACCTATTCGGCCGCCGGTCACCGTCGCCAATCCGAAGCTTAACCCGCCGGTCAACCGCCCAGCCGCCCCAAGAGCTCATCCCCAGCGCAACCAGCAAGGGCAACAACAGTATGAACAGCACCCCTACGGCGATGACGTGCCGGGGCAGTGATATAATTCTCGTACAAAGCGAGGCCTCGCATAACTCAAGATGCGAGGCCTTTTCTATGTCATCACCTTCTCGGCTTCGTCGCTTCTGCCGATTTGGTGGAAATGCAATATCCAGTTCTGTCCTGTTCTGCCCGTTGATTTCTCATCGAGTCCTGCCATCTACATTATTGACATCTACACTGCTTTCTAAACTTCACAACTTCACACAATTTGAAGCAAGCCGATTGCTCAAAGAAACTTTCTCATATAGGCAAACCGCCGCGATTCCTTGAATCCACCGACATCGTACACACGTGCAGCCGTCTCGTCGGTCCACAAAAACCACGCGTTGTGTAGTCCCTTCGCCTTCATGCTGTAGAGGACACTCAGCAAAAGAACCACGCCCAAACCGCGCCCTCTCTCATTTGCCGCCACCCCAAATGGGCCAAACCTGCAATTATTATCGTGCATCGCAAATCCAAGCACCCGGCCGTCCACATGAGCGATCCACAAATTGGTCGGGTGATACTCGCCGGTGGTGATTCTCGTCATCGCATCCCTCAAAAATCGCTGCCAATCACCCGGAAACTCTGCCTTCATAAAATCCAGCAACGGCAATATCAGCCCCGGATTATACGGCTCAAAGACCACACCGGCGTCCACCAGATCTTCTTGCTTATCAAACACCCAGTCCGGGGTGGTCAACTGCAGCAGATCAGCATCCATCGACAGCGGCCGATACAACTCGCTAAACCCTACGCTCTTGAAGAACTCCAGCGCCTCAGGATACGCAACCGGATCAACTCCCGGCATAAAATAGTTCGGAGCATAACCCGATATGATAGTGACTTTGCAGCCACGCTCTTTGAAATACTCCTCCAATCTGTTCGCCAGCCTGGTGCCAATGCCCATCTGCCGATAATCCTCATCGATTGCGAACAGGCTTATCCAGGAGCGATCAAAGTCCGGTGCGGCATCTTCCAACGGAAATCTGCGCACCATACCCAGCGCGTAACCAACGATTGTATCTTCGCAGTAAGCCACCAGCGATCCCCGTGGGTCATAGTTCTGATCCAGCAATACCTTGCGCTGAAAAGCCTCGATTGTGAGCGGGTCCGCGGTAAGGTTTCTGTTAAGAAGAGCCACCACCTCGCAGATATCCCAGGGCTCATAAGACCGAATGTTTACCTGTGTGTCCATCAATCTCCTCCGTTATCACGCGCCGCAAATTGCGCAGCCGGTAGGTTATGTTACGCCGCTTCACCGGCCCTGTCAACGTTGACGCATAACACGAAATAGTCTATATTGAGTTGATATCTTATGGCAATTAACAACGAAAATCCTACTCACGCCGGCTGCAGCCCTCCGCTTAAGGGGTGTCTCGTCACCACGGTCATCGTGATGGCGCTGTTCCTTGGTGTATTGGCCTATTTCTCCCGTATGCCCAGCGTACGGGCTATGGGGATATGTAAGTATAATATGCAGGAACTGGCCGCGGCAATCGATCGCTATAAAGCGGTCAACGGTCATCGTCCTGAGAACCTCGGCGAGCTTGCATCTCAATATCTGAAAGACCCTTCCGTGCTGCGTTGTCCTCTGGACAAGTCCCACGGCAATATATCAAGCTACAAATATAATTCTAAAGCCGGCGACAATCAGATTATGCTCGAATGCGGCCGCCACAAACTACGCCACGACATGCCCAACAGCATACTTAGAGTCTCAGGCGATGGTAGATTCGACGTTCGCAACCCCAGTTTTAAGGAAGCTATGCGAGACGCCGAAAAGCGATCCAGGAAATAGCCAGCCGTTGCTCATCCACGATATGTTTTCTGATATCCCCGCATGGGAATAACAGTAATAGTCGTGCTCGCGCACGCATCTGCCCGTGTACGGCCTGCGGAGGTGCATATTATGCAAACATTGAGAGATCAGGCCATAGCTGCCATCGTCCGATCCAGGCTCGACGAAGATCGGGACACGGGCGGGCAGACGATTGATGTGACCGTAGCCGGAGGAGATTTATTTCTGGTGGGTTATTGTGACAGCGCAGATCAGAGAATGAGCGCGGTACGAATCGCCAAGGGGACGTGCGGGGTCAAAACCGTAATCGATCAAATCCGCGTCAGAGCCACGGCCGAATAATTATTCGAATTCCTCATTTAACGACGCTTGCACAACTGCACAGCGATTATTAAGCCAATCAGCCCATACGGCGTACTGAATGGCTTCTTTCGTGTGCCGAAGCAGGTCGGTTTGGCTTTCGCCCAGCAATGCGGCATCGGCGGACTCTACCTGCAGCACTTCGGTGTCTCTGAGGATCAGTTTATGACATTGAGTATCCACGCAGATGTCTTTATCCTTCAATCCCTGTGTCATCATATAATTAATCGCGCCGGCGAGCATGTCGCATCTCGATTTCGAAGACATATCGTCGTTGTCGATCTCAGCGGGACAATACACCACCTTTTTATCGATAACAACTTCGTAAAGAGAGTTATCCATATGCGAAGGCACCGTTTTCGCGCAGCAGTTCCGAGTATTCTGCGTGCTGGCCTCCAGGCCGTGTTCTTTCATCGCTTTGGTTATTGCGGCTATTCGTCGAAATGGAGCCGGATGATCCTGATAGATTCCCAGCGACACGGTGGGGTTGGCGTCGTTCAAATCGTCGAGCTTTTTCATCAACGACAGCATTCCTTCCGGGTTATACTTAGACTTCGCCAGATAAGCGACCGCGGTTCGGTCGGCGTCCTTTTCGGCCTGCATCGTATATCCGCTCATCTTTCCGGTCTTTAGCAACTGCGCCCCATATATCAGATTCTGCAGATCCTGACTTTTGGCGTTAGCGAGGACCCCGGCAAGCGTAATTATCGCCACGATACGATTCACCGCATTCTGCTTGCGCACCAGTTGCATCGTATGATGATGCGACGCATGGGCGATTTCGTGCGCCAGCACCCCGGCCAACTCGTCGTCGGAGTCTACTGTGTCAATTAACCCGGAGTTCACATAAATATATCCGCCGGGCAGTGCGAACGCGTTGACATCTTTATTATCGATGACTTTAAAGGTGTAGTTAAAATTGGAGATAGCCGATGATCCGTATTCTGCGTCGACTTCTTTATCTTTAGCGATTTTCGCCAGTTCCTCGCCTATACGATTCACTCTTCCGGTGATTTCCGGATCTTCAATCAACGTGACCTGGCGTTCGATTTCCTCGGCTGAATCCCGCCCTAACCTCATCTCTTCCTCGTCTTGTTTTGAGGCCGCTTGCAGCAAAGAGCAACTAAGCGCTGCAATCGAAATAGCCAGAAACACGACTATTACAAATCGGTTCATTGCGACCTCTCAAAGCAAATGACCCGCACGAATACCTTTCGATACCCTGCCCGCAAGAAAAGCGAAACGTGCGCATATTGTGACAACGAGATTGGGTATTCAATAAATAGCCCATAAGTTTGCGCTACAGCCTCCCGGAGAGGGATTATGCAGGCGGATGGGGAGGCACGCGGCGATCATCTATCGCCGAAAATCGCGGAGTTTTTAATGGGAAGACCGAAGCCGGAGATGCTGGCGTCTGTTTTCTCGGGGATGCGGGCAGGTGGAATCGCGGCGGTGGTCGGTCTGATCTTTCTAAGCGCAATGTATGCCTTAGAAGGGGGCGATCCTTTGCTTGGGGTAAGGGTGTTGGCGCTAAAATTATATGGCTTACAATCTAATGTGGGTGTTCCGCTGGGGATAGCAACGTGGCTCGGCGCAGGCGTAGGTTTTGGCGGGCTATTTGGGGTGATAAATGCGACTTTGATCGGACGATTAAGCTTGCCCGGAGCGATCGGCGTCGGAGCCACTTATGGCGTGCTGCTGTGGATCGTCGTCGTATTTATTGCGGTCAGTTTTTTATGGCCTGGGGCTCTGATTCTCTATGCCCACCGCGCTGTGATTTGGGCCTCGATTCTCTACGGCGGGCTGGTCGGTTTTATCTCTCGGATATGGTAACGCCTGCCCGCTTAACCCTACAGCCGGGCTGCCATTTTACTGATAATCACATTATATTTGGCACATCTGGGAGGCAAACTTTGGGTGCAAGCAAAGAAATCGAAATGTCCTGCGTAGTATATGATTATCCCAGGCCAAATGAGAACTCTGACTCGTTGTGCAGGGTTGAATCGGCAAAACGCCTTATCGACTGGGGCTTCTCTATATTCGAAATCGAGGCAATGGAATTAGCCGACCCCGTCCTTCAGGCCATCTGCGAATATGCTCGCCTCAAGAAGAACTCCGATTCCAAACCATCCTCGCAGACTGTAAAAGCAATGCTCGAAGCGCTCGAAGAAGAGACTCGAAAAGCCGACATTGAGCACGAAATGCTTGTCCTGCGCAAACGCGCTCTGACAAGCAGAGTGAAGTTACTCCGGAAATTAGCTCACATGCTTCAGCAGCGCGAAACCAAATCCCCAATCGAGTAATTATTGGTTGGCATTTCCAAAGCAGTAATTCTGACGCGCCCGTTTGTTAAAACGATGCATACGGCGTTCAAAATTGTTAGAGTCTCTGCATTGTTGAGTAATTGTGGGAAATATGTGCTATAATATCGCAGGATTCTATTACTTCAATCTCGACTGGTGGTGATCCAATGGCTCAGGATAGGCCTTCAAAAGACACTACTGCCGACAAGAAGATTTCATTGTGCGGCCACATTAGCATGGATGCTAGCAAAGATGACCTCCGCCAATCCGGCATAGATATTGTCGGAGAAGTGCCGTGGGGCGCCCACTTCTGCCAGTTTTACCATTCACAGCAAGACCTCATAGAGACTCTCGTCCCATATTTCGCCGCTGGGCTGCGGTCCAATGAATCGTGTATATGGATCACTTCGGAGCCTCTCGAAGCAGATCAGGCTCTAAATGCCCTGCGCGACCATCTCCCTGGCATTGATGAGTATATCGCCGCAGGTCAAATGGAGATACTTTCTTATGCGCAATGGTATCTGATCGACGGCGAGTTCGATCAGCGCAAAGTTCTCGAAGGCTGGAAAAGCAAGCTGCAGGAAGCACAGCGACGCGGATACACCGGACTACGGCTTTCCGGCAACACGTTCTGGCTGGACGAAAGCAGATGGCAGGAGTTCACGGAATATGAGCAGGCGATCAACACGACTATCGCCGATCTCCCCATAATCTTGCTTTGCACTTACTCTATTGATAAATGCGGGGCAGGGGAGATTGCAGACGTGATCTCCAACCACGAATATGCGTTGCTAAAGCGTGACGGAAAATGGATCACCATAGAATCATCGACCCACAAACAGACCAGGCAGGCTCTTCAGAACTCCCTTAACGAGCTTGATAGACTCAATCAGGCGCTGGTCACGGGAACGGTAGAGCTTGATGCGACCAATACCCAGCTTCGGCACGCTATGGAACACCTGCGTATAGAAGTAGAGGAGCGCAAGCAAGCCGAGTCACTGCTTCAGAAGATTAACCGAATACTGAGAGTGCATATTC
The DNA here is from genome assembly GCA_964494345.1 of uncultured bacterium. Lineage (GTDB taxonomy): Bacteria > Armatimonadota > UBA5829 > UBA5829 > UBA5829 > DTKD01. The sequence goes on along the minus strand of CAZBSI010000004.1, from coordinate 20,951 downwards.
ACAGCAGTCGCGCTATGATGCATGCGCGCAATGAGACGGACTATCTAAACGAGGTTTGTCGCATTGTAGTAGAGGATTGCGGACATAAAATGGTGTGGGTCGGATATGCCCAAGACGACTCCGCAAAAACGGTGCGCCTGGTCGCACACAGCGGTTTTGATGAAGACTATCTGAAAAACATGCACATCACCTGGGATGACTCGCCGCATGGATGTGGCCCATCAGGAACGGCTATACGCAATAAACAGGTATCCTTGTGCAAAAATATGCTTACAGACCTCAACTTTGAACCCTGGCGCCAGCAAGCCATAAGCCGGGGTTACGCATCTTCGGTGGCTATTCCCATTCTATCAAACGGCCACGTTCTTGGAGTAATTTCAATATACAGCAACATCCCGGACGCCTTTAGCACCGATGAAATAGGGCTTTTATCCAGTTTTGCAAATGACCTGAGCTATGGAATCTCATCAATCCGGTTGCGTGAAGAGAAAGAACAGACGGCCAAAGCTCTTAAAGAAAGCGAAAAGAGGGTCAAGGCGAAACTCGACAGCATAATAAAGCCGGATGGGGATATCGGCGATCTGGCCCTTTCGGATATATTGGATTTAGACTCGATTCAGTCCTTGATGAACAGCTTCTATCAGCTTACCAAAATCCCGATGGCGATAATCGACCCTGCAGGTGAGGTTATCGTAAAGGTGGGCTGGCAGAAGATTTGCACGCATTTCCATCGCATGCACCCCGATGCGCTCAAATACTGCCTGGAAAGCGATGTCGAGCTTAGCGCCGGAATCAAACGAGGCGAGGTCCGGCTATACAAGTGCAAAAACAATTTATGGGATTTGGCCACACCTATTATCATTGGTGACAAGCACCTGGGCAATCTCTATACGGGGCAGTTTTTATTCTCCGACGAGCAGATCGATTATGATTTCTTCCGCAAACAGGCTGAGAGATATAATTTCAATACAGATGAATATCTACAGGCTCTTGAAAGCGTCCCCCGTGTAAACAGGGAGACGCTTAACAGGGGCATGCAGTTCTTTATGATGTTGGCTGAGATGCTTTCGCAGTTGAGTTTCGCTAACATCCATCTTGCCCGATCCCTCACGCAGTTGAAGCGCGCCGAGCGCGAGACTGCCGAGGCCAGAGCCGAAGCCGAACGACGCACGGCCGAGCTTGAGTCCTTTATTAGAAGCGTCCACGATGGCCTTGTTCTGTTCGATGCCAACCTTAACGTCGTTATGGTCAACGACGCATTCAGACAACTCGTTGACGCACCGGCTGTTGATGCGCTCGTTAAAAAAATGGGCGCCTGGAAAATGTATTGGCTGGATGGCAGTCCGGTCGAGCCGGACGAATACCCCTCACGACGGGCGCTGCGCGGCCAGGCAACCCGAGCCGTGCGTTACAAAATTGTCTCACCCTGGAATGAGACAATCGTCAGCATCAGCGGCGCTCCAGTTCGAGATAGCCAGGGTAATATCCTCGGCGGCACGCTGCTAATGCAGGACGTCGCAGACGTGATCGAATATGAAGCCCAGCGTGAGGAGATTTATAAAAGAGAACATCACATCTCGCAGGTCCTGCAGCAGGCCCTGGTGCCGCCGATGGTTCCTACTAGAGTCGGTCAATTCAGCATCGGAGTTCGCTATCAATCGGCCCTGCGTGAAGCTGAGGTCGGCGGTGATTTTTATGATGTCTTTGAGCTTGGTGATAACAGGGCAGGGGTGTTGATCGGCGATGTGGCAGGCAAGGGATTGGCGGCTGCGATGAGAGTTGCGGCGGCTCGGTATGCGCTGCGAAGTTATGCGGTGTTGGAATCTGATCCTGCGCGGGTGTTGGAACTGACCAACAAAGCTCTATGTATGGATTCCGACCGCGAAACCGGCATTCTCACTGCCATTTTTGCGGTGATTGACACTGCTGGCAATACGATAACTTATGCCAGCGCTGGTCACGAACCGCCACTCATTTGCCGAGCCTGCGGCAAAATCGAGGAACTTTCAGTCGGAGGATTGCCGCTCGGGGTTTGGGAACTCAGCGAATACGAGCAAGACACCATCGAATTGGCCCCAAACGACACCATAGTACTTGTCACCGACGGCATTACCGAGGCGCGGACCGGCATCGACAAATTCTTCGAGAAAAAAGGAATGATCCAGTATTTGGAGACTCGCCCATCTACGCGTCCTGATGAAACCGCTTCGGGTTTGCTGGGTGCAGCGATGGATCATGCGGGTGGGCATCTACAGGACGATGCGGCGGTTGTGGTTTTGAGCTTGGAGACTGCCGATAGAGCCGGCTCAGTCAACAAATAAAAAGCGCCCGTCTAAAGCACATAGACGGAGCGCTTTGTTGGTTCCGGGGCAGGGATTCGAACCCCGATCAACGGCGCCAAAGGCCGTTGTCCTGCCATTGGACGACCCCGGAGAACTGCCTCTATTATAGATGTTTTATCCCCTATGTTGCAACTTTGAGTATCAAATACCCGTATTCTATAGGATAGCTTTAGAAGTTTGCCCTCATTGACGCCAAATTGGAGGAGAGAGATATAATATGGAGCAGAACACAAGCTCCATCCCACGCGTTAGCACACTCGATTGGATAGTGAGAAACATCCTCAGGCTGATTCGCTGTAATATTTGCCGTATGGTATGGGTCGCAGTTATGGTAGCTGTTGGACTGGGCACATATTTTTATGTTAGCTCACCCCCTAAGGTTCAGGTTGCCACGGTAAAGATAGTCAATACTCAAGAGACGCTAACCGCATCAGGGCGCGTGCGTGGCGAAAAATCCGTTGATTTAGGATTGGATGTATCCGGGATTGTAAAGAGAGTGTATGTAAGGGATGGCGACATAGTTCACGCCGGAGATTTGCTGTTATTATTGGACAAGTCCGAGTTAAGCGCCAGCGCCGACGCTTCGAGGGCCGCTGTTGCAAGCGCACAGGCAGAACTGGCCAGAGCCAGCCGACCTCCACTCAGATCAGAGGTTGCCCGCGCACGTGCGGAGCTTGAACAGGCCAGGTCGGTAGGTGATGCCAGAATCGCCGGAGCACAGGCACGGCTGCGCAATTTGCGGTCGGGAGCACGCTCTCAGGAGATCGGAGAGGCTCAGGCAGAGCTCGCACGGCTAAAAGCGCTGCTGGGTAAAGCCGAATCCGATTTCAAACGCACAAATAAACTGGTCAAGCAGGGTGCGCTCGCACAAAGCAGCCTGGACGATGCACAGACCTCTGTCGACACCGCACGCGCAAGCGTCAACGCTCAGGAACAGAGAATTTCTATTCTTAAAGCCGGTAGCCGCCCTGCAGAAGTCGCTGAGGCTGAAGCGGCTCTCACTGAGGCGCAGGCGTCACGGGATACTGGAGTGCGTTCCGCTACCGAAGCTTTGAACACCATCCTTTCCAACCCTCGACCGGAGGATGTCAACGCAGCCAGAGCCAGACTCGCTGAAGCACGTGCGGAGTTAAAGCGCGCCGAGGACCTTATCTCGAAGTGCGAACTGCGCGCCCCGTTCAGCGGCGTTGTTGCTGATTTGCTGGTGGAGCAGGGCCAGTCGATTTCTCCCAGCCAGAAGCTCATCATATTCGAGCAGATATCCAGGCCGATAGTCGAGGTGGAGACCGACGAGGCCAACCTCAAAACCCTTAGAATAGGACAGAGAGCGATTGTCAGTTCAGACGCCTATCCGGGCCGCACATTCGATGCTGTGCTTTACGACCTTGGCTCGAAGGTCGATGCAGACCGCGGCACGATTACAGTGAAGCTGCGCCCGCAAAATAGCGTCGACTGGCTCCGGCCGGACCTTACGGTGGATGTTAATATCGTCACCGCGCCAAAGGCTCGCCGGATAATCCTGCCAGCGGACGCTGTAACCCGGCACGAGGGCAGGTCCGTCGTATTCGTCATACGCAACGATCAAGCTGTCCCAGTCGAGGTCACTCCAGGCGCCGTCGGCCCGGATGGGATCGCGGTGACGGGTGAGCTTACTGAGGGCATGCTGGTAGCTCGCAACGCCGCTGGAGTAGAGGCGGGCACAGTGGCGGTGACGAAGTAAATGCGAGGATTTGAGCTAAAAGTAGCGTGGCGACACCTCATCAGAAGCCACGGCCAAACCGAGCTTACCGTTGGCGCGGTGGCGGTCGGTGTGCTGCTGGTGGTATTTCTCTCCTCGCTTATAAATGGCCTGCAGGTGGGGCTTGTCGAGGATGTGGTCGGGTCTATCCCCCACGTCGCCGTCGAGGCCGCATCCCCTGACGCGAAGCCGCTTTGGAAGGTTCAAAGCGGCTCCGGTCACACTATGAGCAACCTTGAGAAGATGACCACCAGAAGCAAGCGCATCAGCCAATGGGAGTCGATGCAAGGGGCGATCAGCGCCATTCCTGGGGTAAAAGTCGTAGCTCCTGCCGTGGAAGGTGATGGCCTCGTCACACGCGGCGCCAAGACAATTGGGGCCAGGGTGATCGGGATTATCCCAAGTGAGCAAGTGCGGGTCGTATCCCTGAAAAACAGGGTAGTCGAAGGCGATTTTACCAAAGTAGATGCTCAAAACGCCGCCATCGGCACCAAAATGGCCGATGATCTGGGGCTTAAAATAGGCAACAGGCTTAGGCTGACCTCCAATGTAGGCGTTACGGAGACGTTTAGAATCGCTGCGATCTTCGATATGGGCATCGAACAGGCTAACCAATCCGCTATTTACGTCGGTATGGAAGCTGCACAGGCGATGTTCAAAATCGGCAAAGACACCACCAATATGAACATCCGCATCGCGAAGATGTATAACGCCAACGCAATCGCCAAGCAGATTCGCGGAATCACGCCGCTTACGGTCACCAGTTGGATGGAGAGCAATGAAGCTTTCCTGGATACGTTGCGAATGCAAAACACGGCTGCTGCCATTATCCAGGGCATGACGCTGATGGCCTCCGCGTTCGGCGTGGCGAGTGTGATGATCGTCTTTGTAGTCCAGAAATCCAGAGACATCGGAATCCTTAAAAGCATGGGAGCGACCTGCAAGCAGATACGGCGCATATTTATTCTCGAAGGGCTGGGAGTCGGCCTCGGCGGTGCGTTGATCGGTTCCGGTATCGGCACAGGCCTGTGTTACCTGGTGACCAGCCTGACCATACCGGGCCAGATGTTCGGCGGCAAGCAGGCGACTATCGTGCCTATGCAATTCGATATGAGCTATGTGCTGCTGGCCTCGGTGGTTGCTCTTGCGATGGGATTGGTAGCCAGCATCGTTCCCGCGCACAGGGCGGCTAATCTGGACCCGGTTGACGCGATTAGAAAGGGATAAAATGACACCGATTGTCGAGACAGTGGAGCTGTCGAAAAGCTATGGAGACGGCATCAAAACCTGGGCGCTGCGGGGGTTGGACTTTCAAATTGACCCCGGAGAGTTTCTTGCCATCGTCGGCGCGTCAGGTTCTGGCAAGAGCACGCTGCTCAACCTCGTCGGCGCGTTGGACAGGCCCAGCTCTGGCAAGATATTGATTGACGGAGCAGACACTTCTACTCTCGACGATCCGGGCCTCGCGCGGTTAAGGGGTGACACCATCGGCTTCGTATTTCAGTTTCACTACCTGCTTGCCGAGTTTAACGTGCTTGAAAACGCTATGATGCCATTGGTGATACGAAAACAACCGACCAGGGAGGACAAAAAATGGGTCACGGACTTGCTGGAGCGGGTGGGGCTTGGCGGCAGGTTTAAGTGTAAGCCAAACGAACTCTCAGGCGGACAGCAGCAGCGTGTCGCTATAGTACGCGCGCTGGCAAACCGCCCCTCGCTGATCCTCGCCGACGAGCCTACTGGAAACCTCGACAGCGAGAACGGCGCGTTGGTTTTCGAGCTGCTAACTGAGCTTAATCGCGAGTTCGGGATAGCATTTATGCTGGTAACTCACGATGATCGACTCGCCCGCAAGGCTCAGAGGATCGTCGCGATGGGCGACGGACAAATCGTGGCTGATTATCGGGTCGATGCCGTGGACTTGGAATCGCAGCAGGCATTGACTGTAAACTGATAATCGATCAATATTTCTTCGTGTATGATATACCCAGCCCGACGTGATCGGTATCTGCCGAGCCGAGTATCGCAGTATGCAGTCGAAGCCCCTTGATCGGCGTGAACCGAAAGCCGAGGTTTACGTTGTTGGAGTCATACTCAATAGACAGCATCACCCGGTTACCCGCATATGCCGACAATCCCACGAATAGCGCATCTATATCCCCAAATCCGAAGCCAGCGTGACCTCGCAGGCTGACGGTGCTGTGTCCAAACACTTTCGCTCTTCTTATAATCGATTTCGTGGCCACTGCGTATGGGGATATATTGACCTGATCGGCCAAATCAATCACCCCGACGGCGACGCTTGCGGCTTCCTCCGTCTCCGCAGCGAGCAGGTATTTCGCGTTAATCACTGCTTTTCGTTTATCTGAACTTGCAGGTTGATATGCGTTTACCCCAACTTCCAGATTCTGCTTCGGACTGTAGTTCACGAAGATATCGTTAAGATGAGATATTCCTTTATCCTCAACCATAAACCCAAAGTCATACTCTCCAACATCAAGCACCCTCGCGGTGGGGATTATGACCAGGCCAGTGTACCCTCGGAAGCTGGGCGCAGCTGCCACCGCCGTCGCCAACAACCCCAATAATAAAATGCCCGACACGGCAGCCCGCCAGTGTTTTTTGGAGCCGATAACAAATCGAACGCTTCTCATCACAATAATCTGCCTGTCCTCCAGCACGCTCTGCAAGTTAGTCCTACAGCAACACCCGTCATCACAACCCCAGCGCCTTCTTCATAAACGGAGTCAGCCCCTTGGCCATCAAATAAAACCCCAGCGAATTGGGATGCACTCCGTCCACCAACCCAAAAGTCTCCTCTTTTGAGATCATCTCATAGCCATCGAAGAGATAGATATTTTTATCCCCCTGTGCCTGGTGCTCCTTCACAAAAGCCTCGGAGTCCCTGCGCTGGGTAGTATGCCTCGAAGAGTCCACGGCATCGCTCGCAAAATAGAACGGCTGCATAATTATGATAGGCGTGTCCGGGTGATTCTCACGAACTGGCCCGACAAAACCGGGCAATTTCTTGCCATAATCATCTCCCCCGACATTGGCCCAGAAGTCAACGACATAACAAGAAGCATCTATCTCGCTGACGGCCGCGGCGAGTTCCGGCTCTCCAAACCCGTTGCCCGAAAACCCAAGGTTCACGAAATCCGCATCCAGCCATCGACTGATAAAAGACTGGTAAGTAGTCCCCGGAGTCGATGCGCACCCTCCCTGGGTAATGCTTGTGCCGTAGTATACGATCGGCTTTGATATTCTATACTCCGGCGCGGGTTGAATAATCGCCCCATCATCCAATATGACTGATTCAATAGTGGTCGGTTTATAAAGCGGCATCGATATTTCTATGCACCGCATTTTCTTCCCGTTCGCCACTCTCCAGTCAGCCACAATCTCCCCCTGACTTTTGGGAGCTACGCTGCCTGCAAAGCGGCCATCCACATACACGTCATAACCGCTCTGGCCGATTCGCGTAATGTGATCCATCACATAATAATCCAATGATTTCGCCCGGATGCCCACCGTTTCCGAGTCGGTTGAAAACCGAATCCTGCCTCCGGCCGGCTGCTGCGCCAGGTCCCAGACCACCGTTCTAAATGTCTCCTTAAGCCTTTGCGGCAATCTTCGCACGACGGGCTTATCCTCTTCAAACCAATGCAATCCATGTACTCTTAGACGTTCGTCGGGAAAGTTTATGGTCATCATATTCGTCTCCAAAGCATTCTTGCCACTATGTTAAGCTCGACGGTGGTTCACGTCAACCGCCTTTTGTTGTAAAATAGCCGCGGATTAACAACAGGGGGTGCGAAATGATAGACCGGTACGAACTTGCCAACTCAGAATCCTGCTCAATAGCGGTGGGGTGGGGCTGTAATATCGTTTCATGGAATGTAGGAGGCAGCGAGGTGATGTTCTGCCCTCCGGAGCTTCCAGAACAGGCTACTAAAGTCAGCGGAGGCGGAAGCCCGCTGTTGTTTCCCTCGATAGGAAGAACCTGGGACCTCAAAGTCGACCCTCCACAGCCGGGCAACTATAAAATATTCGGCTCGGATAAGACTTATTTTATGCCGCCACACGGCATTCTGTTTCTCAGCAGTTTCGAAAGAGTCGAACTCGATGAGCAGCCTGATCGCATAACCGCGGCCTATAAGCTCAATGTGCCCTCCGAGGTTCGCGAGGACAATTATCCGTTTGATGTCAGCTACCTGCAGAGGTTCATCATAACCCCATCAAGCATCGAACTGGAGTCTATCTTTACCAATAACGATTCCAAGCCAGCGCCGGTAGCCTTTGGGCATCACCCTTACTTCAAAATATCCAACCCCGCACGAGAAGGCGTCGAGGTTCATCTGCCGGTTAGTAAATGGCTTAAAACTGACCCAAACACCGTTCTTTTCAACGGCGAATCGGAGCCGGCAGGTCAGGTGCTGAAGTTGGAGAGTGACGTATACTACGACCACGTATTTGCAGGCGTGACAGGCAGCAGGATGTCGCTGATAGACGACAAAGCGAGTCGCAGGGTCAATGTCGACTTTGACGAACATTTTGAACTGCTGACGGTGTTCTCGCCGGATGGTTCTGATTTTGTGTGCATTGAGCCCTGGACACGGGGTCTTGGCGCGTTTTGTCATCTTGATAAGCCTGGTTGGGAGCAGGGCGAGACTGTTCCGGTGTTACAACCGGGTGAGACCAGGACGCTGAGAGTGAAATATGGAGTGCAGATGTGATTGAAGCCGTAATTTTCGATATGGACGGGGTGCTGATTGACTCGGAACCATTTATACGGGAGGCAGCAGTGCGAATGTTCGCCGAGCGTGGATTGGTGGTGCACCCGGAGGATTTCCTGCCATTCACGGGGGCAGGGGAGGAGCGTTTTATTGGCGGAGTCGCCGAATTATATGGCGTCGACATCGACCTTGAGGCGGATAAGAATCGAACCTATCAGCTCTACGACGAGTTGGTCCGAGGCAATCTGGAGCCTCTTTGTGGAGTATGCGAATTCATCGAAAAAGCGCGGCAAAGAGGTCTTAAACTCGCGGTGGCGAGCGCCGCTGACAGAATCAAGGTGGAGATCAATCTCCGGGAGATGGGGTTTTCGCCGGATATGTTCGATGCATTGGTTACGGGATCAGATGTAGTCAATAAGAAACCCGACCCTGAGATATTTCTGGAGGCGGCTAACAGGATGGGCGTCGAGCCTGCCAACTGTTTGGTATGCGAGGACGCTGTTAACGGGGCAATTGCTGCAAGGGCGGCTGGAATGAAATGCCTCGGCATCACAACCAGTTTCACGCCGCAACAGCTCGAAGCGGATTGGCACGCGCCGAATTTGGGGAAAGCTCCGGATGAAGTTTTGGAGTGGTAGGATAGCTTTCAGACTTTCTGATGAAGTTGTCCGGAAATCCGTTGACACGACTCTTTGGCTTTGTTATAATTTTGCTGTCAGTTGATTGAATTGGACTTTTTCCGGATTTGCTTGACGGCCGGCAATCTTGGTTTGTATAATATGACCGTAGATTGCGTGGACGATTAGCTCAGTTGGTAGAGCAGTGGACTCTTAATCCATTGGTCCAGGGTTCGAGTCCCTGATCGTCCACCACCTTCCCTTTATGGGCGAGTGGTGGAATGGCAGACACGCTAGCCTTAGGAGCTAGTGCCGCAAGGCGTGCGAGTTCAACTCTCGCCTCGCCCACCACGGGTTTGGTTTTTGGATATGCGGGGGTGGTTCAGTGGTAGAACGCCACCTTGCCAAGGTGGATGTCGCGGGTTCGAGTCCCGTCCCCCGCTCCAGATTTTAGAAGTTAGGGTATAGGATAGAGTCCTGTATCCTTTTTTTTTGAGGGGATAATTATGCAAGTAACGCAGGAGCAGACACATCCGTGTGAGATCGATCTGCGCATTGAGGTAGAAGTTGCGAGTGTGAACGCAGCAATTGATTGGGCTTACAAAGAGTTCGCCAAATCTACCAAAGTGCCAGGATTCCGCCCCGGAAAGACGCCGAGGGTGGTGTTGGAGAAGTTTGTCGGGGACGAGGCGGCTAAGGAGAAAGCCCTCGAGCGCCTGATACAGCCGTACTATTCGGCGGCGTTGAAGGAGACCGAGATCGATCCCTGGGCCCCTGCTGAAATAGACCTGGTGGAATATGAACTTGGCAAGCCATTGATATTCACCGCCAAGGTCCCCCTTGCCCCCAAAGTCGAACTCGGCGAGTATAAGGGCCTGGAGGTCGATAGAAATCAGTTGGAAGTGACTGATGAGCTTATTGATGCTGAGATTGACAACCAGCGGCGAAAGTATACCAAATTTGAACAGGTCATTGATCGCCCAGCCGAAGAAGGTGATCTGGCGTTGGTAGAGATTGTCGACGAAGCCGACCCGGAGGCAAAGCCTGCGCGTGATATCGTCAATATCGGTGAAAGCCTGCCTGAGATGAACGAAGCGCTCACTGGTATGAGCAACGAAGAAGAAAAAACCGTATCGATTACCTATCCGGAAGATGCTGACGGAGATCTGGCCGGTCAGACCCAGTCGCTGCGAGTCAAACTTCTCGAAATTCACAAGTCGTCGCTGCCCGAATTGACTGATGAGTGGGTAAAGAGTACTTATGGGCAACCTGCCAATGAACAGGAAACCGAACCCAACGAGCAGGCGGAAGGTATCATAGATAGCGTCGACAAACTGCGATCTGAAGTGCGCGAAATTATGCAGCGTTCTGCGGTAGCTACGGCGGATACACAGGTACGCAGCCAGATCGTTGCAAAGGTCGTCGAGAACTCCAGCATCAATTTCCCTGCCGTGATGGTAAAGGATGCGGTGGACGACAAATTTAAGGAACTGCGTGAGAATCTGGATAAGCGCGGCATTTCCGTTGAGAGCTATCTGAAACATACGGGCAAGACGGCCGAGCAGCTGGAAGAGCAATTTTCATCGGAAACTGAGGCTGAACTAAAGGTCAATCTCGCGTTATATGAGATAATAGAAAAAGAGGGTATCAAGGTCGAGGACAGCGATATCGAAGCAGAGATCATTCAGATGAGCGACGGCAAAAATCTGCCGAAAGAGACCTTGAAGGCGTATGTAGATTCTGTTAAACAGTCCAAAGATCTGCAATCGCGCATATTGCACAAAAAAGTGCTGGACTTTTTGGCGAGTGTTTCCAATATTAAAGATGTAGGGTAGTGGCTGATTGTAAGTCGCCAGCGCACAGCCGTTGAGGCAAGAAAACAGCCACCGCCTTTGAGAAAGGAGTCTCAAGACATTATGGCTCTCATTCCAATGGTTGTGGAACAAAGCTCGCGCGGCGAACGCGCGTATGACATATACTCCCGGTTGTTGAAAGACCGGATCATCTTCATCGGCACGCCGATAGATGATAATATCGCTAACCTGGTCATCGCACAACTTCTGTTCCTGTGGAAAGAAGACCCGGATCGCGATATCGATATCTACATAAACAGTCCCGGTGGCTCGGTTATTGCCGGGTTGGCGATTTATGACACTATGCAGATCATCAAGCCCGATGTTGCCACCACTTGCGTCGGGCATGCGATGAGTATGGGGGCGGTGCTGCTTTCTGCTGGGGCCAAAGGCAAGAGAAGCGCGCTTCCGAACTCGCGCATCATGATTCATCAGGGAAGCGCCGGCTTCCACGGCACTCCGTCCGACATTAGCATTGTCGCAAAGGAAGTGCTGCGATATAAATCTCTGCTTGTTGATTTGCTCGCCAAACATACGGGTCAGGATAAGGAAAAGATCGAAAAAGATATCGATCGAGACTTCTATATGTCCCCTGAAGAATGTATGGAATATGGCCTGGTGGACAAAATCTTGACAGGCCCACAGTAAACGTCATCAGTTGTCGGTTGCCGGTTATCGGGCAGGATTGGTGTTTGATGCCAATATTCCCGGTGATCGGCGGCTCCTTTTTACCGGAGGTAAGACTTGGCACGAATTGGTTACGATCGCACCGGTGAACGCTGCTCGCTATGCGGAAAGAGCCGAGATCAGGTTAGAAAACTTCTCGTTGGGGTCTATGGCGGCATCTGTTTGGACTGCGTGGAACTTTGCAACGAGATTATTCGCGGAGAATCCGGCCAGGCTGCCGATTTCTCCGCCACTACAAACGTACCTAAGCCGAAAGAAATCTACCGCATCCTCAGCCAGTATGTGGTCGGCCAGGAAAAGGCCAAGAGATCCCTGTCGGTAGCAGTTTACAACCACTTCAAGCGCATTAACGCCCAGATGACGGATGTTGAGCTGCAAAAATCGAATATCCTGCTTATCGGGCCGACTGGCTCCGGTAAGACTCTGCTTGCGCAGACCCTGGCTAAGATACTCAAAGTCCCGTTCGCCATCGCCGACGCCACTTCCATTACTGAGGCAGGATATGTCGGAGAGGATGTCGAGAATATTCTGCTGAAACTGCTCCAGGTCGCCGATACGGGCGACAGTCTGCAGAACACGGTAAAGAACGCTCAGCGCGGAATTATCTATATCGACGAAATAGACAAAATCACCCGCAAAAGCGATAATCCGTCGATCACAAGAGACGTCTCCGGTGAGGGTGTGCAGCAGGCGCTGCTTAAAATCCTCGAGGGCACTGTCGCGAGCGTCCCTCCGCACGGCGGCCGAAAACACCCGCAGCAGGAGTATGTTCAGATCGATACCACCAATATACTCTTCATCTGCGGTGGAGCGTTTGATGGCCTTGATGATTTGATTCGACGACGGACATCCGATAACAATATGGGGTTCCGAGCCGATATCAAGAGCCGAAATGAGAGCGGCGTAGGTGAAATCCTTGCTCAGGTGCTGCCTGAGGATCTGCTACGCTATGGTCTTATCCCCGAATTTGTCGGACGGTTGCCTATTGTGGCTACCCTTGATGAGCTCGACCAGGATGCGCTTGTACAAATCCTTACTCAGCCTAAAAACGCCCTGGTCAAGCAGTATCAGAAATTCTTCGATTATGATGGTGTCGATCTTGTGTTCACAGATGAGGCTCTTCAAGCCATTGCCGGGGAAGCTATAGGCAGGAGAATGGGCGCCAGAGCTTTACGGGCCATCATCGAGGAGGTTATGCTCAACATTATGTATGAAATACCCTCTTCGAAAGATGTCAAAAAGTGCATCGTGACAGAAGAAACCATCTTATCCAAGAAGGAGCCGACCCTCGTGACGTTAAACGAGGTCAAGCAAGCGTCCTAATATGTCCAACGTCAGTAAAGCCTTTATGGACGGGGTGCCCATTCGCCTACAGAACGGGATGCCTCACAAGAAAATGCCGCGTGTGCTGCCTGTTCTGCCGGTAAGGGACACGGTATATTTCCCGAACGTCTTTTTTCCACTCTTTTTGGGCAGGGAAAAATCGATTCGCGCCCTCGATTTCGCCCTCGAAAATCATAGAATGGTTTTGTTGGCGGCGCAATGCGAGGTATCAATCGAAGACCCTGATCCGGATGATATCCACAGGGTGGGCACTATCGCCGAGATAGTTCAGGTATTGCGCGTTCCTGATGGCACGGTTCGAGTCACCCTTGAGGGAATAAGTCGTGCGAAAATCACCAGGTACTCGCAGACAGACCCGTTCTTTAAGGCACATGTCAAAAGATTACCTGAGATTCAGCCGGTTGGCGTGCGGATTGATGCTTTGATGCGTCGGGTTAACGACCTCTTCGACGAATTGGTGCAAAATCAATCAGGTCAGGGTGGGCCGCCCATTCCTCCTGAGCTTCTGATCACCGTTTCAAATATCGAAGAGCCTGGCAAATTGGCGGACATGATCGTGCCGCACCTGCCTTTGCGCACAGAGGCCAAGCAGGAGATGCTGGAGGCTGTGGTGGTCGAGGAGAGGTTGGAGAAGCTCAATCTTATTCTCGAAAGGGAAATCGAGGTCCTAAACGTCCAGCATAATATCCGCAGCCGGGTTGAAAAAGAGATGGGCGACACGCAGAGAGAGTATATTCTGCGTGAGCAGCTAAAGGCGATCCAACAGGAACTCGGCGAGTGCGATGGCCGTTCTTCGGAAGTCGAGGAATATCGAGCTAAGATCGCTGAAGCCCGAATGCCGGAGGGTGTGCAGGAGAAATCCCTAAAAGAACTGGACCGGCTCGATAAGATGATGTTTGCCTCCCCGGAGGCCACTATTATCAGAAATTACCTGGATTGGCTCATCTCGCTGCCCTGGAACAAGCAATCTGAGGAGTCTTTGGATGTCGATGAAGCTGCCAATGTGCTCAATGAAGATCATTACGGCTTGGAGAAAGTCAAGGAGCGCATAGTCGAATTTCTGGCTGTTCGCAAGCTCGCCGGCGCGTTGAAAGGGCCCATATTATGCTTCGTCGGGCCTCCTGGCGTTGGCAAGACCAGTATCGGCAAGTCGATAGCCAGGGCGCTGGGTCGAAAATTCTATCGGATGTCTCTTGGCGGAGTAAGAGACGAGGCTGAGATCAGGGGTCATCGTCGTACGTATATCGGAGCGATGCCGGGCAGAATTATCCAGGGAATCAAACAGGTCGATACTCGCAATCCGGTCTTTATGCTCGACGAAATCGACAAAATAGGGGCGGATTTCCGAGGAGATCCTTCGGCTGCACTGCTGGAGGCATTAGACCCGGAGCAAAACGACTCGTTTAGCGATCACTTTCTCGATGTGCCGTTCGATTTACGCGATGTGATGTTTATCACCACGGCAAACGTGCTGGACACCATCCCACCAGCGCTGCGTGACAGAATGGAGATAATTCGGTTTTCAGGTTATATCGAAGAGGAGAAGCTGCGCATCGCCAGGGACTTCTTGATCCCGAAGCAAGTCAAAGAAAACGGCCTTACCAAAAGCCTGCTCGTTTTCCACGATTCGGCGGTGAGGAAGCTGGTGAGGGAGTATACTCGCGAGGCGGGAGTCCGTGGGTTGGAGCGCGAGATCGCCAGTATCTGTCGTAAAGTGGCAAGAGAAGTTGCTAAAGGGAAAACCGAGAAGACGACTATCCGCGAGCGGGATATAAGAGATTACCTCGGTCACCCAAAACATCGATACGGCAGGGCGGGTGAGAAAGACGAGATCGCAGTAGCCACCGGGTTGGTCTACACTGAGTTCGGCGGAGACATTGTATCTATAGAGGTCGTTTTGATGCGCGGCGAAAAGGGCAGCCTCACCCTTACGGGCCAGCTCGGCGACGTAATGCAGGAATCGGGTAAGGCGGCTTTAACTTACGTGCGCTCACGTGCTGGGCTGCTCGGAGTCGATGAAGATTTCTATGCTAAAGCCGACCTGCATATACACGTGCCAGAAGGCGCGGTGCCCAAAGATGGTCCTTCGGCAGGGGTAACTATTGCTACTGCGATAGCCTCCGCCATAACGCGGCGGCCTATAAGAAAAGATATCGCTATGACAGGAGAGATCACGCTGCGAGGCCGGGTGCTTCCGGTGGGCGGGATTAAAGAAAAGGTGCTGGCCGCGCACAGGGCGGGCATACACACTGTTATTCTGCCGAAAGAAAACGAAAAAGACCTTGAGGACATTCCGGAAGACGTCCGTCATGAAATGGAGTTTCACTTCGTTGTGCATGCGGATGAAATTCTAAAGATGGCCCTCATCTGATATAAAACACCAGACATAAAAAGCGCCCCGTCACATGAGTTTCGGGGCGCTTCGGTACATGTGTTGCCGTAAGCTGCCTACGGACAGGTGCTCGGACAAACAGGGGCAACCGGTGGACACGGCGCAGGGCACACTGGCCCGGCTGCTGGCGCCGGACATGGCGCAGGACACACTGGCCCGGCTGCTGGCGCCGGACACGGAGCGGCCTCCACCTGGCAGCTCACACCCTGTCGTGCCAGCCAGTTCTGCAGAGCCATCACCTCGTTCTGCGATGCTCTGTACTCTATCTTCTCCGTATTACGCAGGTCCGCGATGGATGCGCGTTCCATCCCTATCTTCGCAGCGTCCATAGACTGCTGCAGCATACCGATCATCAGAACGGCATACTTAATGTTGAAGTCCTGGCCTACTAGCGTATTCAGTTGGCCGCTGAGACACGGATCGCACGCAACTTCCAGGTCGCAGATGCCCAAGCTCCTGCCGTGTTTCACAAGTTTCTCGTTCATTTTAGTCCGCTCATAGCGAATCTTGCCGGACAAGTCTCTCAGGCTTGCGTCTGTCGACTGCTGGATCGCCAGTGTCGCAAGGGATATGATGTTGGCGTGCTGCTGATACATAGCACGCACAAACGCGGCATCAAAGCCGGTCTCGCAAGTCAATTCGCAAAACGATGGAACTGGCCCTGCGCCAACGGCGGCAGGAATCGCAGCGCACTCTCCAGGACAGGGAGCGGGCGGGCACGTCAATGGAGCCGGACAAGGCGACGGGCACGCCGCTGCCGGTGCTGGACAGGTTTCCGCCAACGCCGCGGCCCCAGCCAATGCAAATATTGCTGCAAATATCAGCAAGGTTACGGGTCGCATTTTTAGCCTCCCGACATTAGAATGTGATCTACACGGAGTACATTCCCTGTGTGGTGAGCAAACAAACCGTCGTCAAACATATAGGATAGCAGCCTAACAACATGCGACACTAACATAGAAAGGTCGCTAAAGAAACAGAAATATACGCCTGCCACCTACGCAAAAGGCCCCGGAATCACCCGGAGCCTCGAAGCGCTACAGCCTTTCTCTCATATCATGGGCCACTACGACCCAATAAAGTTATACCCGGTTTAACCGAATCACAGCAACCAAACCCGTATCAACCCGCCAATACCCCGTCATTTCGAGCCCTTCCCCCCGTTATTTCGAACGCCTCCCTCCGTCATTTCGAGCGCCTCCCTCCGTCATTTCGAGCGCCTCCCTCCGTCATTTCGAGCGGAGCGAGAAATCTGCTTTTTCGATATCCGCTATCCGAGGTTCGTAGTCCGATCAAGCCTTCTTAGCACCCCAAATTACCAACCTCTAGAATCAGTTAGGTGACAATCTCCGAATTGCCACCTCATAACCCGGAAATGGCTGACACAGAGGCCCGGCCACTTTCAAATCACACACCGCAAAACCAGACAGCCATTTTAAATCCCAACTCACCGATACCGGCCGCTTTGGCTGCTGCTTAAGCGGAGCGCTCATACGCAAATACAACACAATTCCCAGAATTAACAAAACAACCAGCGCGGCGATCGCAATAATCCATCCGCGTCCAATATCCCTCGCATCCGGCTCTGTCATACTCATTTATCCGCCTGCGCCTGCTCTATAAGGACTTTCTTTTGATCATCAGGAATATTGCCCATTTTGGCTATCCTGTCGATCCTGTCGGGAATATCCGGGTGTGTCGACAGATACTTATTAACTCCGGTAGCTCTTTTCATCCCCAGCTTTGCCAGCGCCTTGACCCCGTCATCCGCATTGTATCCGGCCTTTGTCATCAACTGGTAGCCGTAGCTATCGGCTTCGTATTCCTGATCGCGGCTATAGCCTCGAGTATACAAAGTATACATCACATTGGCCCCCATCCGAGCAGCATCTCCGGTGTTCCTGAGCAGCAGCGCTGCGACATTTTGCGCTACCAGGGCTTGATTGATCGCCTTTCTACCGTGTTGAGCTGTAACATGCCCTGTCTCGTGCGCAAGCACGAAAGCAAGTTCTCCATCCGTCTTTAGCATATTCGCAAGTTTTTTTGTTATCACAATAGGGCCGCCGGGCGCCGCGAAAGCGTTTACCTCTTCGGAATTGACCACCTTAAATGTGTAGGTTACGTCTTTTCGCGGGGACATCGCGGAAACCTCTTTGCCTACGCGCGCCACACGCTCGGTGAGCGTTTTGTCTTTGCTGAGCCCGCCGTATTCCTTAATCATGGACTCCTCGACCTGCTTGCCGATCGCCACTTCCTGAGACCTGCTTACCAGCATAATTGCGTCCGCGGGTGCGCTAAGTCCTATGCATATTGTTGTAACAACTACTGCCAACAAAATAAATCGTTTTCGCATTGTTATATCATCCCTTTCCTATGAAATGATAGCGCGCAGCTTAACCGTATTAGGTCTATTACACTGGGCTTTGTATTTGTCTATGCTATCATACGATTAGCGGCCGGGCAACTTTCGTATGTTGCTTTATATAACTAGACGACGCAGGGGGATGAGTCTTCTATCACCTGTGGAGAATGTGGTACAATACCTCTCGATAGCTGCATCGTGCTCGTGACGTACGATTCCACAGCGGCCCTGCGGCGCAATTTAATTATAGGTGACTTGAATGAAGATAGGTATAGTGGGCTTGCCAGGCTCTGGCAAGACCTCTTTATTTCGCGCTCTGACCAGGGGCACGGTGAAAACCAGCGATTTCGGCGAGGCGCACGTCGGAGTGGTGCAGGTGCCGGATGCGCGTATAGACTATTTTGCCGAGCAGTATAAACCCAAAAAAACTACTTATGCAAGTATAGAGTTTACCGATGGAGCGGCAAAAATATCCCAGGAAGATTCGCGAACGCGCTTCGGCTCTGATTTCTTTGCCGATGTGCGTCAGGTAGATGCGCTGGTTCACGTCGTTCGCGGATTTCGTTCGGCCGACGGCGCAGAGCCTGATCCGGTTCGCGACGCGCAGACCCTGGGCGATGAGCTTCTGTTAGCGGATCTCCAGCTTGTTGAAAATAGAATTGAACGCATAGAAAAACAGCTTCACGGCGTTAAAAAAGGCTCCACTACTCCGGCGACTATAGAAATGTCACTTCTGGAGAGGCTAAAAACTATCCTCGAACAGGGCCAGTCCCTAAAGCAGGTACAGCTATCAAGTGATGAAGAAAAAGCCATTCGTGGCTACGATTTTCTTACACTGAAGCCTATGATGCTCGTCTTAAACATCGCAGAGGACGATATCGGCAAACAAAGCAGGCTTGTTGAGCAATTTCACCAATATTGTGGGCAGTCCGAACTGCTTTGCTTCGATATCAGCGCGGAAGTCGAGATGGAAGTGGCCGAGTTGTCAGACGAAGAGGAGGCGGAGTTTTTGCAGTCGCTGGGAATCAGCGAGCCTGCTCGCAACGTCCTCATCCAGGCGTGCTACACTGCTCTGGGGCTGATCTCGTTCATCACTGCGGGCGAGCCGGAGGTCAGGGCTTGGACGCTGCGAAGGGGCCTTAAAGCGGTCGACGCCGCAGGAACCATACACTCTGATTTGGCCAGGGGCTTCATCAGAATGGAGGTCGCCAACTTTAGCGAGGTCGAAGCGGCAGGCGGCTGGGAGGCGGCCAAGCAAAAGGGTGTGGTGCAACTTCAGGGTAAGGATTATGTTGTGCAGGACGGCGATGTCGTCTATATCAGATTCAAGGTCTGAAAATGCTGAAATTGAGATAAGATTTCTGCCTATTCAGTCTTGACTTTGGTGCGGCCGGTCTTTATAATATATCCTGCGCGTTGACGTTGTGAGTTGCGCGCAGGAAGAGCCTATGTTGATTGTCATTATGGACATCTGAAAACTGGCTCTAAAAGCAGATCGTTCCTTGACATGGGGAGGCGGATCGCTTCCCTTTTTGTTGTTATTTTTAGATCGTGGGCCTATAGCTCAGTTGGTTAGAGCGCACCCCTGATAAGGGTGAGGTCGTTGGTCCGAATCCAACTAGGCCCACCATTGCTGTATCTACGGTAAAGATGCCTGTTTCTATAGAGGATCTTGGCAATAGACGGAAGCTGTCCGTTACTGGGACACAGTGGGATGGTCGGTGTTATAGCCATACCACCCAAAATATAGAGACCGTGCTGTCTGTTCCGACGCTGGAAGAGTTCGTTCGTTTAAACGGCGAGCAATGGGTGATAAACGACCTTAAGCGCACGGAATGTGTGGAATACGTTGAACGAGCTTTGCGGGCTGTATTCAAGCATTTCCCACCTGAAGGTGATCCAGCCAGAATATTGGATTTTGGCTGTGGCACGGGAACCTCGGCGGTTATCCTTGCTCGTTGTGGGCATAAAGTAACTGGTGTGGATGCGCAGGCCAAGTATCTGAAGGCCGCTCGGATGAGAGTCGAGGACTATGGGCTTTCCCATCTCGCGAGCTTTATGGAGACCAAGCAGACTGCCAGGCTGCCTTTTGAGGATGGCTCTTTTGATGGAGTTTTGGCATCGGGAGTCTTTGAGCATATAGCTCCTGAGCAGCGTGAGCAATTCGCGGCCGAGTGCTGGAGGCTTCTTCAGCCAGGCGGTTTGTTTTATGTTGTGGGGTCGCCTAACAGATTATGGCCGTTGGAATATCACACTACGAACCTGCCGTTGATACATTGGCTGCCTTTGAGGCTTGCGGTGCCGTTGGTAAGGCTTTTTTGCAAGCGGATTGAAGGCGAGATTAGCCGGGAACGATTGATTGACGGCGGTTTCATCGGAGTAAACCTGTTTGCTTTATTGGGATGGCTGCCTGGCTCGAGATTATGCCAGACGGCTGATGGTAATGTAGGGGTTTACTTCCGGGATATTATGAACCCGGGCAAGGGTAGCAAGGTTCGGAGGGCAGTTTATCGCGGGCTGCAACTGTTTTACAGGCTGTTGTTTTATCCGCTGAAATTGTTCAAAATCCCGGTGCAGGCGTTCTTTCCGTATACGTATCTTGCCATTCGCAAGGATACGTAGCTTTGAAGATGGGGGCTTAGCTCAGCTGGGAGAGCACATCCCTTGCACGGATGGGGTCAGGGGTTCGAATCCCCTAGCCTCCACCAAAAACTTTTGAAAATATATCGCTGAATGCCTTGACTATCGTGAGGCAGGCGTTGTATACTAATCTTCCGTGCCAGGCACAGGCCAGGCGCGACGCTCAGTTAGATAGAGCGTAGATACGTTCATTGTCATTTGAATATTGTATTGAGTGCGCATGCGTAGTTTAAGGACCGG
>CAZBSI010000003.1:86005-383853 GCA_964494345.1 uncultured bacterium | reverse complement strand
TCGAACGCAGTGAGAAATCTGCTTTTTCGATGTTCGAAGTCAGACGTCGGAAGTCCGACCTCAGCCGCGACCGTATTTCCCTTTCTGGCTTTCGCCCCTTTCGCCTTTTCGCGTTTCTCCCTTCCCTTCTCCCCGCCTCATTTCACATCAAACCCCGCCAACTGCTCCGCCATCCACCTCCTGCGATCCGTACCGAATCGGGCCGCGCCGAACGGTATCTGTGCCTTGGCAATCTCAAGGTCATTGGATGTCCATGTCCACAGAATCAGTCCGGCATCGCGCACTGCGTCGGCGTATTCCTGTGTCATCGTATGATATTGCAGGTTCAATCCGTCGAGGTTAGCGTCCAGCGCGGTCTGAATCAGCTCGGTGCTGTAGGGCGCTCTCTCCCCGGTTTGCGGGTCTCTGGAGCACGATCTAATCAGCAGAGTCTCCAAATCAGGCATCATCTTTTTAGATTCAGTGACCACATCCAGCCCAAAGCTAATCGAGATCACCTGTGATCTCTTGCCGCTGGCGTCCAGAATATCACGAATAGCCGGCAGGGCGTCTACTCCGCATTTAATCTCTAGAAGTAATCTCGCTTCTCCTGCGGGAATCTGCTGTAGAGCCTCCTCCAGAAAAGGCATCTTCTCTCCGGCGTATTGCTCCCCTTTCCACTTGCCGACGTCCAACTTGCGCAGCTCAGAAGAATCGGTATCCTTAATCTCCAAATCCACCCCGGCCGCGCGCATCGTGTTTGAATCGTGGCTGACCATAATTCTTCCATCGCGGGACATATGAACGTCCAGCTCGACAGACACTGCCCCCCAATCCCATGCGAGTTGAAGCGCTGCGAGAGTGTTTTCCGGGGCGATATAAGATTCGCCTCTGTGTGCGGTGAGTATCATAACAAGCCTCCTAGTCTGCTTATTCTATAAATACTAGCACAAATGAAAGCCTCTTCCCCATATCCGCCTCATCATTCTTATGATATGATAAGCGTGTAATCGTTATCTTCACCATGCAGGGGGACAAATCGTGAATTACGCAATATTTATTCTATGCTTGATAGTGCTGTCCGGCTCCGGTTTTTGCGCCGTGCGGGATCTGTATTCCGACACATGGGTCGCCACAGACGCGCTCGGCAGGACTATGCCGGACATCAAAGAAGTCGGGCCTGTAAAAAACGATCAGCGCAGGGTGGTCGGCATGTTTTATATCACGTGGCATCGCGATTCGCTGCACGGGGTCAGAAAACCTTACGCAGCCGATGTCACAAAGATTCTTGCAAAAGACCCATCCGCTCGCCTTGACGCCAAACATCCGCTTTGGACGGAGTCCTCCTACCATTGGGGCGAGCCGGAGGTAGGTTACTTCCTCAGCAAGGACGAATATGTGATCCGACGGGATATGTCGATGCTTGCCGATGCCGGCGTCGATGTGTTGATAATGGACGTCACCAACGCAGTGCGCTACTGGGAGGAATGGGATGTAGTCTTCCCAGTGATGCAAAAAATGAAAGCCGAGGGCAATAAAGTCCCCCAATTCTGCTTCTGGGCGTTCAACGGCCCGGTGGTGACCGTAGTTCAGGACCTTTATGATAAGGTATACAAAGACGGCAAATACAAAGATTTGTGGTTCCATTGGGACGGCAAGCCTCTGCTTTTATACAATTCCAACCCAGGACTCGACGCAAACGGCCCGCAGGATAATGCCCGTGGCTATTCCAAAGAGGTTGAGGACTTCTTCACTTTGCGCACAATGTGGTGGGGTTACTACGAATGGGGAGGCAAGAGATTCATCGGCACAGAGGATAACTGGAGCTTCGGCTACGATATGGGAGATAAGCGCGTCATGGATCTCGCCCCGGAGCAGCGACTGTCACTTCACAATGGAAAGCGCGAGCAGGCCGCCGTCACTCCAGCCCAGCATTCGTCGAGCATGATCGGCAAGTGCTGGTCAAACGAATCAGGCCAACCGCAACTCAACGAATACGAACTATGTGAGCCGACCTTGGTGCCCTGGCTCGGCAAAACTGTCGAAAACCCGGAGGGCTATGGCATCTACTTCCAGCAGCGTTTCGACGAAGCCTTGCAGGCCAACCCGGAATTTCTATATCTAAACGACTGGAACGAATGGACTGCCGGAAAATATCAACCCGCCGGTGAAAACACCGTCAAATTTATGCGACGAGATAACTCATTCTACTTCGTCGACCAATACAACTCAGAGTTCAACCGCACAATCTCCCCTATGAAGGGCGGCTACACCGACAACTACTATATGCAGATGGCGCAAAACATCCGCAAATACAAGGGTGTGCGGCCGATTCCGGAGCATCGTGGCTATGCGGACATAAAGATTGACGGTAAATTCGATGACTGGGACAAAGTCAAAATCGAATATCTCGACACCATCGGCGACACCGTCCATCGCGACTACAATGGCTACGGCGGCCTGCATTACAAAGACAACCTCGGCCGCAACGATATCGTCAAAAGCAAGGTCGCTGTGGATTCCGATATGGTCTATTTCTACGTGGAGACCAACGAACCGCTCACCTATCATACAGGGCCGAACTGGATGCTGCTTCTAATCGATGCGGACAACGACTCAAACACCGGCTGGTATGGCTACGATTTCCTTATCAACAAAAAGGTCGTCGACGACAAGACTACCACGCTTATGCGCTACGATTCGACCAAAAAGACGTGGGAGACCGTTGCAGAGCTGAACTATCGCTATAAAGATAAGGGAATGGAGATCGCCGTGCCGAGGTCGCTTATGGGCCTCACCGGGCGCAGTTTCACCTTCGACTTCCACTGGTGCGACAACCCCAAAGACCTTGTCGATCCCATCTCTCTATGCACTGCGGGTGACAGCGCGCCGAACAGGCGATTCAACTATCGCTGTATATGGCAGAGGTAAACGCCAATTTCTGGTAGATCCGCTTCGGGTGTTCGTAGTCCCGAAGCGGCCTGATTTATTAATACTATTGATGCTCCCGGTTTGATTGATTGTTTAATTGTTTTGGGAATAATCTGGAATGTGTCAGCAAGCGCATCATTGGCGCGACAACACACATTTGTAGAAGGGGGAGCATCTGTCGTGAGACTTATTGCTAAGGTCCTGCTTATTCTGGTTCTCGCTTCTGCCGTGCTTTATGCGGCAGTCACGGTCGAACGTGTATCAGTGCCCAAAGGCACCGAGGTTGTTTTGGTCTTCGATCGAGCCATCAGCTCGAAAACGCTTAAAGCAGGGGAGTCGGTGGATTTGCATGTGCTGCGCGACGTCAATGTGGCACGCAAGGTGATTCTAAAAGCCGGCACAAAGGTGACTGCAAAGGTTGTTGAGGCTACTGGCGTCAAACCCAAGGGCGTCAATGCGAAACTGCGAATCTCCATACATCCGGTTAAAACCGAACTAGGGGGCATGATAGACCTTGCGCCGCGCCTCAAAGGCAAGGAACCGGCGGGTATGGTGGACGGCTACTTCATACACGCCAAGACATTTGACATCAAGGCTGGTGATCAGCTCGTAGCTGAAATATCCAGGACCAAAATCCTTGAGCGCAAGTAACGTCGATGCCAAAGTAGAGTGAGCCTGATTTGGGGTGGTGATCTAATATCGCCACCCCAACTGATTTGTCTTCTATTGTTTCTTCTGTAGCGCGCTCAACCCCAGGAGCGCTGGTCCTGCTTCAGTGCCGGCCGAACTGAACTCTATGGACTCAATAACCTTACCGGGCTTCGGGTTATCCCACTGCAGACGCCACAGCGATATGCGCTGATCGTCTTTGGTGCGCCCGCCCCATATTTTCTCAGCCCCACCGATTGAGCGCTGATCCAGCCACGACACGATGTTGGAGCCATACTGCAGGTCGATCGTCTCGGAGGCGCCGTCCGCATAATTGATCTTATATGATCCGACCTTGCGGTTGTTATTATCAGTCCATGCACACGTATGCAAAAACAGCAGTGAGTCGGCCTTGCGTCCGATAGTCATCTTCACGCTTTTCGGATAAGCCTTATCGTCCAGCGAACTGGCCAATCGCACGGCAGATGGCTTCGCGTTATCCGCCGCCAGATTAAACAAATCGCCTCGGAAGCGGGTAGGGCCGGTTGGCACAGCGGACATATCGTGCTGTGCGCCAAGCCCGAGCCATCCGGTCAGCTTATCGTTATCGGCAAGGCTCACGTTATACGCCTTTGACAGATCGACCACAAATCCAGTTTGATCCACCGCCGCAATAGACTTCGGCGTCCACTGCCGGCGGAACTCCTCATCGGCGCTGTACGGCAAATGATCCAAATCCGTCTTGCCGCTGTTCCAGGCGTACTCCGCAGCGAGGATAAACGCAGAAAACTGCCTGAAGTTCTTCTTTATATTGCTCTCCGCGCTTTTGAACCCCGCCCAGGTGGTCTGCAGTAGCCCCATCGCGCCGACGTTTTTAGCCTGCTGAGCGAATTCTTCGATATTAGCGGGAGTATCCCACGTCGCAGCAATCACACCGAAACCATCGTCCATAAACAGCTTCAAAGACTTATATTCTTCCGGCTTAGCTGCGGCATAGTGCCAATCCGTGATTACGATATCCTTCGGAAGATTATCCCGCAGCCTCTTCGCCGCACTCGCACTCGGAGCATGCGTCGCATCGGGGCTGTCGCCTTTCGAAAGGAGCATATCCCCCCACATCATCACCTTAGGCCCTGCTTTGCGGATATGGTCGTAGACTTTAAGCGTATCGTCTAAAAATAACTGCTGACAGCCGATTTTCTTACACTCTTCGTCCATAGGGAATCCCCAGGTCTCTGATACCTCATCGTGCCCTATATGCACATATCTCGGATTATCGAAGAGTTTGATAACCTCGTCGTAGAACTTAAAGATATACGGATAAGTTCGCGGGTTAGTCGGGCAATACGCATACGGGTTGCCCGGATTCTCCGCTATATCCTTATTCTTGCCCATCAAAAACAGCCAATCGCAATGACCCAGCGACTGCATCAGAGGATTGATCTCGATGAAGTTATCGTTCGCGTATTTGATCTCTTCTTTGATCTCGGCTTGATCCTGCGCCCACGGCACCGCAATGCTGGAGTCTGTCTCCCACTTCGCGAACTCCACTTCCATTATTATATTATTCATCTTATAGCGAGCCAGGATGCGGTCGATCAGCTTTTTATGGAATGGCAGAGCCTCGTTGGATGTGAAAATATGCACCCCTCTGAACGGCAAGCTCGGCCAGTCGTTGATCTCGCAGGACTGAATCGCAGCGCCATTCGCATCCGACACCAGAAGCTGCTTCAGGGTCTGCATACCATAAAAAGACCCCCGCTGGTCATACCCCAGCACCAGCACCTGTGACGGCGTCGCGCTTAATGCGTAGCCCTCATCTTTCGGCGGGGCTGTGAGTCCTCTTTTACTTGCCGCCGCAGCCAGCAGCTTATTACTTGCCGCCTCTCCGACCAGAATCACCGGGTTTTTGCCGGCTTCACGCTCCCGGACCACCTTCGGTCGAAAACCGTAGAGCAGATCAACCTCATCGGCAAACGAGTTAGCTCCGCGCAAATCGGCACGCTTCGCCGAATCCGCTACCACTATCCTGGTGTCTCGTGTCAGTCGAAACGCTCCGTCGGTCAGCTTCATCTCCTGCGGCTCCGGTATCACATGCACCGGGCCATACTGCGCCAGCCGCATGTCTTCGTCCTGCGCGATCCCCACTGGGATTGTGGCTTCTTTGGGAGTCTCGGTTTTAGTATGAGGCTTTATCGTGATTGTGACATTGCCGGAATATTCTTTGCCGTAGTCAAAATGCCAGTTAGTCCCACACCAAAAATACGGCACCTCGTCGATCGCGTAATATGGATTCGATCGGTAGTCCATCATTATCAGCGATACGGGATGACCGCTCACCTCCAGCGTCATCTTGCCGATTCGCGTGTCGATCTCCAGTGTCCTGAACGCTTCGGATGTAAGTTGCTGAGACCACGAACTTTCGCTTGTAGCGCGGATGGGCACGATTCCCTTTTCGGTCTTATCTGCGATTGTAACGCCGGAAAACGGCCGTCCGAGTATAGGGGCAGCGCAAAACTTCCCAAAGCAGTACTCCATATCAGCGTCTGCGATGTCTTTTATGAGCTTGCCCTTAAAGTCGACACTGACCTTATCTGCAGTAACCTTAATCGTCTGTGATCCGTCGAAAAACTCCGATTTATGGGTGATGATGGCTTCCTTACCGCCATCAATATCACGCACCTTGACGTCGTCGCTCATCTGCGGCAGCCCGTAGTAGTGCTTATTCCAGGCAGAGTTATGCAGCCACATAGTGGAGTCTTTTATAATACAGACGTCGTCATACCACACCGAAAGGCCGCCCCCGCCGCAGTTAAAGTTCGCGCTGAGCTTGCCTGATCTCATATCGCAAACGTGACGACTGGCAGAACACTCCACCGCCGTCGCCCCCAGCATCAACAGCGCCAACGCAACAAGGCTCACATTATTCATCGCAGTCTCCTCTACTTACTATTGCGACTACATTATAGCAGAGCAACCCAAACTACACATCAACCCCCAAAAGCACGTGAACGCCCCCGTCATTTCCGGCCTCCCCCTGCGTCATTTCGAACTTCGCCCTTTCGACCACCCCCCTTGTCCTTCGATCATCCCTCTTGTCATTTCGAGCGCAGCGAGAAATCTGCTTTTTTTCGACATCCGCTGTCCGAGATTCGAAGTCCGATCAAGCCTTCTTAGGCTTCCCATCTTACGATGCACATCGTTATTCCTGGCTCTCGCCCTTTCGCGCTTTTTCAATAATACAAAAATCGAAGTTCGAATCCGGCAACATGACGCCTTTCCAGCCAATCCTTCACAAAAAAAGGGCGCGACCCTGAGATCGCGCCCGAAAGGGAAACCAACTAGCGTTGATTTCAGTTCAACTTAACCAATCCGCTCGGTTCAACCAGGCGAATAACCGGCTTGAGTACCGAGTCGAACTCCAGTGAGGAGATACCCACAGCAGATACGAAGTCGCCGACAACCAGCGTAGGTAGCTCAAAACCACCACCAAATACGCTAACTGTAACCGAGCCATCCGTTATGTCGATATCCCATTCGCCGACCGCTGTCACTCTACCCGTTGCCTTAATCAGCAGACCAACGTTGTTGAGTCCGCTGCCGCCGTCCTTGCCCTTTGTATAAGCGCCGAACATACCGCCGCCGAGGGCAGAAGTCGTGATATACAACGGAGCAGGAATGCCAGCAATATCAGGTGCGGCTTCGACAGTGACTACCGCGTTGAGAAGTGCTCTCTCACCAGCAGCGTTCTCACCCATCATACCGCCGACCGTGACCAGCGAACCTCTCGCCGGAGGCATGTCGGAGCTCACCATTATGCCAGATGTCCTGTTATCCTCTTCAATGTAGAAGCCGGACATATAGCTCGCCGTAACCCGTTTGCCGGTCAGTGCAACCGGGGTCGCATTAGCCAGAAGCTTCGCCTCGGCAATAGTCGACACAGCCGGAGCCAGGATGATACCGTCAGACGATCCCACCGCACTCCACAAACCGGCAGCGTTCTTAGCCTTTGCCGAAATATAGTATGCCTGGCCGACTTGCAGACCCTGACCAGGAATGGCAATATTGGCCTGCATCGCGCCGCCGGCGGACGTCCATCCGACGACGTCAGCAGCGCCGGCGGATGTGCCGACTGCATACTGATATTCGACAATGCCGGATTCATCATCACTGGCATACCACATACCATGCAACTGAGTCGCGGAGCCTGTGAAGTCTCCGTCGTCAGACACGGCAGGCGCCGCCGGAGCGGTGCTGTCATACTTGAACTCGAACGCGGTAGACCACTTCGTAGCAGTCTGACCCACGTTATCCTTGGTTCGCAGCCTCAGGTAATACGTTCCCGTACCCACTGCAGCGGGGGTATAAGCCGCAGAGGTCACGAGGTTGGTCGAGGTGCCGTCGGAATCAGGCCCGAAGTAGACAAGATAACCGGCGATTCCCGAGTCAGCCGTCGCGCCGCTCCAGGTAAATGAAGGAGCCGAAACGGTCGATTGCCAGGTCCCGGTCTGTGCGCCGTGAGTTTCCGTGACAGAAGTCGGGTTGGTCGGCGGCTCGTTGAAGTAGCCATAAGGGCCAAGGTCGAGCGTGCCATTAGCCACGTTCTCCCCGTTGAAGCCCTTGACGTGCAGGTAATAGTTGCCCTGTGCAGGCGCCGTAAGAATCAGGTCACCAGAGTTCCAGGTCGCCTCGCTACCAGTCCAGGTATGTGTCGGGCTGGTGTCCCAGGCATACTGATACTTGGCAAGAGTGCCAGATCCGAATCCACCGACAGCGGTGAACTTGAATGTATCATCCGCAGATGTTCCGGTCGGTTTGTCGCAGGTCACGTTCGAGGTAGTCGGCGCAACAGACAGCGTCCACTTGGTCGCGTTGGCTGAAGGCAGACTATCAAGAGTGCCGTTAAACGCCTTCGCAAATCTCGTATAAGAAGTGTTCGGCGTCAAACCGCTCTCGTCCATCGCGAGTACGCTTCCGGTTGCATTTGCAACAGTAGCCGTGGCCACCGTGGCCTGCGAGGCAGTCTGCACCTTGAAGCCCATCTCGTTGTTCGAGTTGTCTTTGACGTTCCATCGAATAGCAGTAGTCGACAGAGCTGTAGCAGCGTTCATAGTCGGGGTTGCCGGCGGCTGGGCATACATAGCACAGTCGTCAAACCACCCGGCCTGATTGACGCGATAGTGATAACCATAAGCCACCATCGTCAGACCATATATCTGAGTGTCGATAGTGCGCTCAACAGAATTACCAACTTTTGCGCCGTCAATGTAGAACGTTACCTCGTTACCGGCACCCGTATACGGCTGAATGTCGATGGTGAACTTATGCCATCCGACGCTTCTGGTCTTAACAGCTCCCTGCCAATACCAACCCGTACAACCAGTGCCGCAAGCCTTATAATATCCCACACTGTAGGAGTTAAACGCACCCGGCGCGGTAGAGTAGGTTCCTACGTAATACATTGTCTTCAGGCCGCCGTTGCCATCCAGGCACCGTACCTGCAGACCCTGCCTGCTGCTGTCGCTCTCGGACCCATCATAGAACCACGTCTCATATTTCGCCGCTGCGAAAGCCGGGCTGAACGTATGTCCGCTCAGGCTTCCGAGGTTCGGATCGCCAGAGTCAACGGCCTTAAACGAATTGCCGCCGGCAAACGTGCCATGGTTATACTCTCCGCTGATTACAAGTCCATTAGGTCTCGCCATCGGAGACTGCTGCAGAGGCTGCCAGTAGTTGGCATTAGTAAATCCGTCCTCGAAGATCGGCACGGTTCCGGGTTTGGTCGCCGCTGACGCGGTGTTCGACGCGCCGGATACGTTTGCGGCGTTGTCATACGCTTTGACGTAGTAGCTGTAGTTTGTATTCTGAGCCAGTCCGTTATCAGAATAAGTAGTAGATGCGGTCCTGCCGACTTCCGCACCATTGCGATAGACTATATAGCCAGCCAGACCGGATCCACCCGAATCGGTCGAAGCCGTCCAGGACAGGTCGATCTGAGAAGAAGAAATCCCAGTCGCGGTCAGTCCGGAAGGATTCGTCGGAGCGGTGGTGTCGGTCGATACCAGGCTGAAGTCTTTAGTCGTAGTCTGGCCCGCAGTTACTGTAACCGATGTGCTCTGAGCCGTAAAGCCGGCCTTCGATACGTTCACGGTATACGAACCCGGTGCAAGTCCGCTGAATGTATACACACCAGAAGTGTTCGTAGTAGTCGAAGCGCTGCCGGCGGTCACGGCTACCCCGGAAAGAGCAGTATTATTAGCGCTGTTGCGCACCGTGCCTGTTATGTTTCCGGTAGCGGCTTTGACGGTGATCGTCCAGGTTATCTCAGGTCCGAACCACGCCGCGCCTTCCTGCACCAGTTTATACTTCTCGGTGTAGGTACCCGGTGTTGCGGGAGCCTTCAATATAAACGTGAACCGACCGACCTCGTTGGTCTTTACCTGCCACTGGTCAACATCAGATGGCCTGTTGGCGCCAGTCCAGTTCGGGGGATTGTAGAACGGGCTGGAACGATCCTGCGGGCTGGAAGTGCCCAAAAAAGTGTTGGAGTGAGTCCAGTCGCCAGTTCCGGTATTCTTAAACTCCGCCCATACAATAGCCGTCTCGCCGGTGTTCAAAGTCGCCGGATACGATTGATTGACATACGTGGCAGCCCAGGTCGGAGGAGGCGGCGCTCCGCCTACCTGCTGGATATAATAGCTCCAGTTCCATCCAGGACCAGGATCCCAGTGACCGGGGCCACACCAGCAGTTGTTCACGTCGACGTGACCCAGAATTGAGTGCTGACACGGGTTGTGAACCTTCGGAATACCCCATCTGTTGCAGACATCTCGCGCCAGCAAAGCAGAGGCATTATACAGAGAAGTCGGGTGGCTTGCAGAACTCGCATAACCCTCGTGTTCGCAGCCAATACAGTAGTTGTTGGCGCAGCCGACGTGCCACGCTTTATACCACTCGTCCACCATCTGCCAGATCGTTCCAGCCTCCGAGCAAACATAATGAGCAGAAGTCTGAGCGGCGCAGTTTCTGAACCATCCCAGGCATCCGGATGCTGTGCCTTCAATAGTGTGCACAACAAAAATGCTCTTATTGGTGCTTACTGCTGAGTAATTACAAGAAGCGGCCGGATACCAGATCGCTCCGGAATAACCAGCGTTGGGCTTGGATTTCATCCCCGGCGGCTCAAGAGACGCGAGATCAATCGACCCGATATTCTGGGCCGCTGCAGTGAATTGCTCACCCATAGAGTTCGTGGTGTTCACGCCAGCCTGCAATTTTTCGTATACTTCCATCGCAAACATGCGGTTAAACACCGGAACCGGGTTCTCAGCATCAATTTTATCTATAGCAGCATATTTGATGATAACATCCAGCCAAGCGTCAAGCCCGGCGCTGCGGTCGACCTGGAACTGCTTCGCATAAGCATCAAGCACGGCAGCCGCGCCCATAATGTTGGATTTTGCGTCCCGCTTGACCTGGTCTTCGGAAACGCCTGTCAACGCGGCGGCTTCCGCAAGTGAGGTTCCTCCAAAGTCGTTCTGGCGAAGCGCCATTATGCCATAGCCGCGCTCGATTGTCGGGGCGTCCCCGCGGTTCTCAAAAGCGCTGCCGAAGTGCCCTAGAGCCAACAACAGTGGCAGCGGCACCTGGTATTTTACCGAAGCGGCTTCGAAGATGGGGCCAAGCTCATAGTCCCATACCAATACATTGGAGAAAGCCTGTGGCCTGAACCCTTCCTGTTCCTGAGCATTAGCAATGCCAGTCACAAGTAGCGCTGCAAGCAGCGCCAAGACGACGATACGATGTAAGTGCATATTCCATACCTCCAAATAAAACGTGGTAGAGACACGAGGACTCATGTTTGGAATGTACGTCAGTCAGGCCGCTTTGTCAATACCAGATTTGAAAAAATGTTAAAGATCGCAGCCTGCGGAGGCCACAATCGGAGCTGCTTTGAAGCTGAATAATAGAAAAGAGGGCGCCATCCGGCGATGACGCCCTCAGTTACTAACAGCCGAATTTAGTCCAGCTTAGTTATCCCGTTCTGCTCAACCAATCGAACGATCGATTTAAGAGTCGGATCGAGTTCCAGCGACGAGATACCGACCACTGAAACGAAGTCACCGACTTTCAACTCCGGAAGCCGGACTCCGCCGGCGAATACGCTGATGGTAGCAGAGCCGTCGGATATCTCGACGTCCCAGTCGTTGATTGATTGCACCCTGCCGCAGACTTTGACCAGCAACCCGACATTGTTAAGGCCGAATCCGCCGTCTCTGCCCGCTGTGTACAGGCCGAATGTGCTGCCGCCGAGCGCAGAGCAGTTAGTATACAGCGGCCCAGGAATCCTCGAAAGATCGGCAGCCGCTTCAATGGTCACAACGCCGTTGAGAATCGCTCTCTCGCCAATGGCGTTCTCGCCCATCATTCCGCCAACCGTCACCACAGAGCCTTTTGCCGGCGGCATATCCGACAGCACCAGTATGCCTGATGTCCTGTTTATCTCTTCAATGTAGAAGCTGGACATAAAGCTGGCGGTGACTATCTTGTTAGAAAGCGCCACAGGGGTCGCATTAGGCAGAAGTTTGGCCGCACCGATGCTAAGAACCGACGGAGCCAGCGCGATGCCGTCCGAAGACCCTGCCGCACTCCACAATCCGGCGCCATTCCTGGCCTTGACCGATATGAAGTAGCTCTGACCAAGCTGCAAGCCCTGACCTGGAATGCTGATAGTAGCCTGCATAGCATCGCCTGCTGATGTCCAGGCTACGACGTCAGATGCGCCGGCGGACGTGCCAATCGCATACTGATACTCGACTACATCCGACTCCGAATCGCCCGCATACCACGTGGCATGAAGCTCACTGGCAGAACCGGTGAAGTCGCCGTCATCCATAACTTCCGGCGCGTCAGGCGCGGTTGCGTCGTATTTGAACTCAAACGCGGTCATCCATTTGGTCGCGGTCTGGCCGAGAGTGTCCTTTGTGCGAAGCCTCAGATAGTAGGCGCCCGTGCTCACAGCCGCCGGGGTGTAAGCGGCGGAGGTCACCAAATTCTCCGAAGTGCCATCCGGATCGGTTCCAAAGTAGACCAGATAGCCGGCAATTCCCGCGTCAGCCGTCGCGCCACTCCAGGTGAATGAAGGAGCCGAAACGGTCGATTGCCAGGTTCCGTTCTGTGCATCATGAGTCTCAGTAACCGAAGTCGGGTTGGTCGGAGGCTCGTTGAAATAACCATAAGGTCCAAGGTTGAGAGTGCCATTTTCGACGTTCTCACCGTTGTAACCTTTAACGTGCAGGTAGTAATTACCCGCAGCCGGAGCATTCAGAATCAAATCTCCGGAGTCCCAAACCTCTTCAGAACCAGTCCACGTATGAGTCGGGCTGGTGTCCCAGGCGTAGAGATACTTAGCAACGGTGCCGCTTCCAAACCCGCCGACGGCGGTGAAGGTAACATCCGACGAAGCCGAAGAAGAGCCTTCAGCGCGGTCGGCAGTCACGTTAGATTTAGTCGGAGGAACAGACAGGGTCCACTTGGTAGCAGCGCCTGTCGGTGAACTGTCAAGTGAGCCGTTAAATGCCTTGGCCGTGCGAGTATAAGCCGTGTTCGGTGCAAGGCCGGTCTCGTCCATGTTAACCACGCTGCCGGAACCGTTGGCAACTGGAGCAGAGGCAACGATAGCCTGAGCAGCATTGACCACCTTGAAGCCGACCTCGTTATTAGACTTGTCCGTTACCTTCCAGCGAATGGAAGTGGTAGACAACGTCTGCGGTGTGCCCATAACCGGCGCAACCGGAGGTGCGGCATACATCGCACAGTCGTCGAACCAGCCGACGTTGTTTACGCGATAATGGAAGCCATAAGCCACCATATTCAGACCGATATTCTGAGTATCCTCAGTCCTCTCGACAGAGCCGACCAGAGTGCCGTCGATATAGTATTTAACCTCGTTTCCAGCGCCTGTGTATGGCGTGAAGTCAATGGTGAACTTATGCCATCCGGGGGTGCGCTCAACACAATTCGCGAGAGGCCAATACCAATTAGTGCAACCAGCCCCGCAGACCTTGTAATATCCGCCACTGTAGGAGCCAAGCGAACCAGGCGACGCGTTGTAGGTTCCCAGATAGTAGATGGCCTTAGGCCCACCTGTAATCGGGTCCACGCACCGCACCTGCAAGCCCTGCCTGCTGCTGCGAGTCTTAACGTCGGTCGAACTCACAAAGGAAACAGCGTCGACGTAATAGGAATAAGTCTTGGTGGCATTGAGATACATATACTGGCCAATCCAGATCTTCGTTGTACCAGACGGGATTGTACCGGTAATCGTGTAGGTGTGCCACGCGTTATCGAGTGTCAGGTTTGCATTTTTCTCCTCAATGATTCCACCGGAGCTGTTCAAACACCGCACAAACGCGTAAGGAGCAGTGCCCCAGGTGCCTTCGTTAGCGATCTTCACGCTCATTTTCAGCGTGTAAGCCTCGCCAACAGCAAAACCGCCGGTGAATTCCTTGCGAGCGCCACCTGTCCAGCCACCATCAGTGACCTTCAGGCACTTGCTGCTGGTGCCACCAGTTACTGTTTCGAAAGTAGCCCAGGCGTCGGGCATCATAGCCCAGCCTTCGGTGTCTCTTTCAAACTGACCGACATATCCCAGCCCGGAGCCGTCAAAGAACCAGCTTTCGAACTTGGCCGTGCCGAACGGAATATCAAACGTATGGCCGCTCAGGCAGCCTTGCAGACCATTGGCCGAATCCACGGTTTTAATCGAGTTCACCCCGGCAAACTGGGCGTGATCGTGGTTTGTGCCGTCGTTGGCCAGCACAGCCGGGTTCGCACCGGGCATTGAGCCTTCGACCAGCGCCTGCCAGTAGTTAAGATTAGCAAACCCGTCCTGGAAAATAGGGACGGCGGCTATCTGGGTGGTGGCAGTCGCAGTGTTCGATGCGCCGGAGATGTTGCCGGCATTGTCGTATGCTTTCACAGTGTAGCTATAAGCCGTGTTCTGCGTAAGTCCGTTGTCGGAATAAGTCGTCGTGGCGACTCGTCCTATCTCTGAGCCGCCGCGATAGACTATGTAGCCGGCCAATCCGGCCCCGCCGGAGTCCGTCGATGCGCTCCATGACAGATTGATCTGGCTCGGAGATACCGCGCTGGCAGCCAGATTAGTCGGTGCTGTCGGCGCGGTCTTGTCTGTGGAGACTAGTGAGAAGTTTTGTGTGGCAGTCGCCCCTGCCGTCACTGTCACGCTGGCTGTCTGCGTAGTGAACGCTGTTTTCGAGACCGTCAACGTTTTGGCCCCTGGCGCAAGTCCGGATATCGTATAGACGCCGGAAGCATTAGTAGTAGCCGTTGGCCCTCCGGTGACTGCAACGGTCACTCCTGAAAGGGGATCGTTGTTATACGAATTGCGAATGGTTCCGGTAATGTTGCCGGTGGCGGCTTTAACGGTAATTGTCCAGGTGACCTCACTGCCGAACCATGTAGAGTTGCTTTGCACGAGCTTATACTTCTCTGTGTAAGTTCCCGGCGTGGTCGGAGCCTTCAAGATAAACGTAAACCGCCCCGTCTGGCCATTTGTAACGGAAGATTGGTCGACATCCGACGGCCTCTTGTTGTTTATCCAGTTGGCTGAGTTATAGAACGGGCTGGCTCTATCCTGTGGGCTGGAGGTGCCCAGGCAGGTGGCGGAGTGGGTCCAAGTGCCGCTGCCTGTGTTTTTATACTCCACCCATGCAATAGCGGTTTCGCCCGCCGTCATAGTCGATGGATAAGACTGATTTACATAAGTGGCTGCCCACGTGGGAGGAGGCGGCGCGCCGCCCTGCACCTGCTGGATATAATAGCCCCAGTTCCAGCCTGAGCCAGGGTCCCAGTGGCCAGGGCCACACCAGCAGTTGTTCACGTCGATGTGCCCTAGAATCGAGCGCTGGCAGGGATTATGCACTTTCGGAATACCCCACCTGTTGCAGACGTCTCGTGCAAGCAGAGCCGATGCATTATACATAGAAGTTGGGTGGCTTGAAGAACTTGCATAGCCTTCGTGCTCACAACCAACCGAATAAGAGTTAGCGCACCCAACGTGCCATGCAGTATGCCATTCGTCCACCATCTGCCAGATCGTTCCAGCCTGGGAGCAGACGTAGTTAGCCGAGGTCCTGGCTGCACAGTTTCTAAACCAACTTAAACAGCCCGCTGCACTGCCTTCTATAGTGTGCACAACAAAAACACTCTTACTATAGCTCGCAGTCGAATAGTTACAGGACGCGGCCGGATACCAGATTGCCCCGGAATAACCGGCGCTCGGCCTGTTCTGCATCTCAGGCAACTGCAAAGAGGCGAGGTCGATAGATCCGATGTTCTGAGCTTCAGCGCTGAACTGCTCACCCATCGAGTTTACCGTATTAATACCTTTTTGCAGCTTTTCGAAGACTTCCATCGCAAACAAACGGCTGAATATCGGCTCCGGGTTCTCCGCATCGATCTTATCAATGGCTGCATATTTGATTACCACATCCAGCCACGCATCAAGACCTGCGCTGCGATTAACCTGGAATTGTTTGGCATAAGCATCCAGCACGGCGGCCGCACCCATAATATTCGATCGCGCGTCGCGTTTGGCCTGATCCACAGATACTCCCGTCAATGCGACGGCCTCCGCCAAAGAGGTTCCACCGAACGCATTCTGGCGAAGCGACATCACGCCATAGCCACCTTCGATAGTCGGAGCATCTCCGCGGTTCTCAAAGGCGCTGCCAAAATGCCCCAAAGCCAGCAGCAGTGGCAGCGGCACCTGGTATTTTGCAGATGCCTCCTCGAAGATTGGGCCGAGGTCGTAACCCCATTCCTGCACGTTGGAGAATGCAGGCGGCCTTTCAAGTTCCTGGGCATTAACGCCCATCGCAGCAATCAGCGCCGCAAGCAGCACTAATACGGCGGCACGGTAAAACCTCATAATCATACCCCCAAATAGTATAAAATGCGAAACAAATGCGCCTGTCTGGAATGTACGTCAGATTACTCTGTTTGTCAAGGCCAATAGATAGGGTGATAAAATAATAAGAATGACGCGTAACAGTTATAATATGTCAAAGCAGATAATAATAGGCGGCATTGATCCGGGCAGCCTTGAAGAAGTCCTAAGAATAGCGCAATGCTCATACTAAAGCCAATATTGCGCAGAAGGATTTGCCAAAATCGAGTAAGATAAAGACCCGAAAAAACGAGGCGCAGCCATAAGACCGCGCCTCGTAAGCAGCCGAACTGTTTGGGGTCAGTTCAGCTTTATGATAGAGTCCTCGTCAATCAATCTGACGATCGACTTGAGTGTCGGATCAAGTTCCAGTGACGATATCCCGACCACTGAAACGAAATCGCCTACCGCCAGCTCAGGCAGTTCGATGCCACTGGCAAACACACTGATAGTAGCAGAGCCGTCGGATATCTCGACGTCCCATTCATTGATCGATTGCACCCTGCCGCAGACTTTGACCAGCAGTCCGACGTTGTTTAGGCCGACGCCACTGTCTCTGCCTGCCGTGTAAGGGCCAAAAGCGCTGCCTCCAAGAGCAGCACAGTTAATATACAACGGGCCAGGCACGCGTCCCGGATCAGCAGGCGCTTCAACCGTTACGACAGCGTTCATAATCGCTCTCTCACCGATCTCATTTACGCCCATCATTCCACCGACGGATACCAAAGCGCCCGAGGCTGGCATTATGCCATCAGAAAGAACAACAATACCCGATGTCCTGTTCTCTTCCTC
This sequence comes from uncultured bacterium, assembly GCA_964494345.1. Lineage (GTDB taxonomy): Bacteria > Armatimonadota > UBA5829 > UBA5829 > UBA5829 > DTKD01. Next base: position 366,533 of record CAZBSI010000003.1, on the reverse strand, counting down.
AATGTAGAAGCCGGACATAAAGCTGCCAGTAACGACCTTGCTAGACAGCGCCACAGGGGTCGCGTCGGGCAGCATCTTAGCTGCTGCAATAGTCAAAACCGACGGCGCAAGCGCGATGCCGTCAGAAGAACCTGCCGCGCTCCACAATCCGGCGCCGTTTTTAGCCTTGACCGATATGTAGTAAGTCTGACCAAGCTGCAAGCCTGGAGAAAGAATGCTGATATTGGCCTGAGTCACTACTCCGGCAGATGTCCATCCAACCACGTTAGTCGCGCCGGCAGATGTGCCGACCGCATACTGATACTCGACCACATCCGATTCCTCATCACTGGCATACCACATAGCATGCAGCTTGTTAGTAGACCCGGTGAAGTCGCCGTCATCTGTCACTTCAGGCGCGTCAGGCGCGGTTGCGTCGTATTTGAACTCAAACGCGGTCATCCACTTGGTTGCGGTCTGACCGGCATTGTCTTTGGTTCGCAGCCTGAGATAGTAGGTGCCTGTGCTCACAGCCGCAGGTGCGGTGTAAGCAGCCGAAGTCACCAGGTTCTCCGATGTGCCCTCTGAATCGTCGCCGAAATAGACCAGATAACCAGCAATTCCAGCATCAGCAGTCGCACCACTCCAGGTAAACGACGGTTTTGTGACAGTCGATTGCCAGGTCTCAGTCTGAGCGCCGTGAGTCTCCGTAACCGAAGTCGGGTTAGTCGGAGGCTCATTGAAGTAACCATAAGGCCCAAGGTTGAGGGTGCCGTTTTCGACGTTCTCACCGTTATAACCCTTAATGTGCAGGTAGTAGTTGCCCGCAGTCGGAGCCTTGAGAATCAGGTCACCAGAGTCCCAAATCTCTTCAGAACCAGTCCACGTATGAGTCGGGCTGGCATCCCAGGCGTAGAGATACTTTTCAACAGTGCCGTTTCCAAACCCGCCGACAGCGGTAAACGTGACATCCGGCGAAGCCGAAGTAGAACCCTCCGCACGGTCAGCGGTCACATTGGATTTGCTTGGCGCAACGGACAGAGTCCACTTGGTAGCTGCGCCTGTCGGCGAACTGTCGAGTGAACCGTTAAATGCCTTAGCAGTGCGAGTATAAGCCGTGTTCGGCGTCAGGCCCGTTTCGTCCATATTAACCACGCTGCCGGAACCGTTGGCAACAGAAGCAGAGGCAACGATAGCCTGAGCAGCGTTGACCACCTTGAAGCCGACCTCATTATTGGACTTGTCTGTTACCTTCCAGCGAATGGAAGTCGTAGACAGAGTCTGCGGTGTGCCCATAAGCGGCGCAACCGGAGGAGCGGCATACATCGCGCAGTCGTCGAACCAGCCCGGATTATTGACCCGATAGTGGAAGCCGTAAGCAACCATATTCAGGCCGATTTCCTGCGTATCCAAAGTTCTCTCGACAGAGCCGACCAGCGTGCCGTCGATATAGTACTTAACCTCGTTGCCGGCGCCTGTGTATGGTGTGAAGTCTATGGTGAACTTATGCCAACCAGCAGTTCGCTCCTTGCAGTTTGCAAGAGGCCAATACCAACCAGTGCAACCGGCTCCGCAGACCTTATAATATCCGCCGCTGTAGGAAGCCAGAGAACCCGGATCGGCATTGTAAGTGCCGAGGTAGTAAATTGCCTTGGGTGATCCATTGCTGTCTACGCAACGAACCTGCAATCCCTGCCTGCTACTGTGCACCTTGACGTCAGTTGAAGTGATGAACGAGACATCGTCCATATAGTAATAGTAGTCTTTGGTAGCGTTCAGATACATATTCTGGCCGATTTGTATTTTTGTTGCGCCAGTAGGCACGGTTCCGGTCAGGGTATATGTATGCCACGCATTGTCCACCGTAATGTTCTTCGTGTTCTCCGTTCCAATAATGCCGCCGGAACTGTTCAGGAACCGAACAAAAATATACGGCGCAAACTTCCAAGTCCCTTCGTTGCCGAGCCTCATACTCAGTTTTAGCGTATAGGCCTCACCTACGGCAAAACCGCTTGTGAACTCCTTATAAGCTCCGCCCTGCCAGCCACCGTCCTTGATTCGCAGGCACTTACCGCTAGTGCCGCCTGATATTGTGTCAAAGACTGCCCAGGAGTCAGGCATGCCTGTCCAGCCTTCGGTGCTTTCCTCGAACTGACCAATATACCCAAGACCCGAGCCATCGAAGAACCAACTCTCGAACTTCGCAGTCCCAAATGGAATGTCAAACGTATGGCCGGTCAAACAGCCCTGCAAGCCATTTGCAGAGTCCACTGTTTTGAGCGCATTCACGCCGGGGAATTGGGCATGATTATGATTGTCGTTGGCCAGCGCCGCAGGGTTGGCAGCAGGCATCGGGTATTCGACCAGCGCATTCCAATAGTTAAGATTAGCAAATCCGTCCTGGAAGATCGGGACGGCAGCAATATGCGTAGTGGCAGTCGCAGTATTCGATGCGCCGGATACGTTGCCGGCATTGTCATACGCCTTCACAGTATAACTGTAAGCAGTATTCGCGTTCAGACCATTATCGCTATAGGATGTGGTCGTTACTCGTCCTATCTCAGATCCACCGCGATAGACTATGTATCCAGCCAACCCCGCCCCGCCGGAGTCCGTCGATGCGCTCCAAGACAAATTGATCTGGCTCGGAGATACAGCATTGGCGGTCAAATTCGTCGGAATAGTCGGCGCCGTCTTGTCAGTGGATTCGAGAGAGAAGTTCTTTGTCGCCGTTTGTCCTGCCGTCACTGTCACGCCGGCAGTCTGATTTGCAAAGCCAGCTTTGCTGACTGTCAGAGTCTTTGCGCCAGGCGCAAGGCCGGATATGGTATAAACACCTGAAGCATTGGTAGTAGCTGTTGGCCCACCGGTAACCGCGACGCTCGCACCAGCAATAGGCTCGTTGTTAAACGAATTTTTCACTGTGCCTGTTATGTTTCCGGTTGCAGGCTTGACTGTAATGGTCCAGGTAATCTCCGGCCCAAACCAGGTAGAGTTGTTTTGCACCAGTTTGAACTTCTCTGTGTATGTCGTCTGCGTGCTTACGTTTGGAGCTTTAATAATAAACGTATATCGCTCAACCTGGTTTGTAGTAACCTGCCACTGGTCAACATCGGACGGTCTGGAGTTATTGATCCAGTTTGTAGAAAGATAGAACGGGCTGACTCGGTTGGCCGGGCTGGAGGTGCCTATGCAGGTAGCGGAGTGTGTCCAGGTTCCGGTGCCAGTGTTCTTAAACTCAGCCCACACAACCGCCGTTTCTCCAGCGGTAATGGTAGAAGGATACGATTGATTGATATAAGTTGCAGCCCAGGTGGGAGCAGGGGGCGTGCCATTGACCGCGTTTATATAGTAGCTCCAGTTCCATCCAGGTCCCGGATCCATATGGTCGCCGCCAACGAAACAATTGTTAATGTCGTTGTGTCCCAGAATACCTTTTTGGCATGGGTTTCGTTTTTTGGCGATGCCCCACCTGTTGCAGATATCTCGAACACAAAGCGCCGATTTGTCATACATTATAGTCGGGAAGCTCGGCGTGCTCTAATCCTACGCACCAGGTGTTAGCGCTGCCCACGTGCCACGCTGTATGCCACTCGTCGACGCACTGCCAGATGGTTCCGCCGTATGAGACAACGTAGTGGGCTGTAACTCTTGCGGCACAGTTTCTGAACCAGCTCAGACAACCAGATGCAGAGCCTTCAATAGTGTGGATTGCAACACAGGTCTTGGTGTAACTGGCTGTTGAATAGTTGCACGAAGCAGCGGGATACCATGTAGCCCCTGAATAGCCGGCATTCGGCTGTGCTTTCATCCCAGGCGGCTCAAGCGACACAAGGTCTATTGAACCGATATTCTGAGCATCTGCATAGAAAGTCTCACCAGAAGAATTGGTCGCGTTGACTCCATCTCGCAGCATCTCATAGACCTGCATGGCAAACATTCGGCTGAAGATGGGCACGGGATTCTCTTCATTGACCGCGTCAATGGCTGCATATTTTATAATGACATCCAGCCACGCATCTAAACCCGCACTTCGGTCAACCTGAAACTGCGTGGCATAGGCATCCAGCACTGCGGCAGCGCCCATAATATTGAGCGCAGCGTCGACTTTCAGGTCTTCTTCCGAAGCCCCGGTCAGAGCAGCGGCTTCTGCCAGAGAGTTGCCGCCATAGACGTTCTGGCGAAGAGCCATCACACCATAGCCGCCCTCAATGGTTGGGGCATTCCCGCGGTTTTCAAAGTTGCTTCCGTAATACCCCAACACTAAAAGCAGCGGCAGCGGTACTTGATACTTAACCGATGCGTGCTCGAACACAGGGACAAGATCATAGCCCCATTCAATAGTGTTAGTGGCCGCAGGCAGCCCAGCCTCTTCAAGGGCATAGGCACAACCAGTCGCAATGAACGCCGTAATGAGCAGCGTACAGATCGTGATACGTGCAAACCTCATAGCAACATACCCCCTCTTGAAACGTAGAGTGAAGCACAGACAATAAACCTGTTTGGAATATAAGTCAATAATAAAGGCTTGTCAATGCGAATTCGTGAGAATAGCGCAAGGCAATTACAAAATAATAACCACGATCAGGCATGGTGATAATTACAAGTTCAGTGTATTAAGCCACAGGTCAAATATATCTAAAATAACAATGGAAATTCACTACCCGACATACTTTTCCGATTTCTCTGCCCGCGTGACTCAGGCTTATGCCCATGCTATAATCAAGATGCGCCGTCAAATAGCGGTTGAAAGGGACATCAGATTGATCCAACAAGACGCAGCAAGAGCCATCAAAAAGATACTCTCGGTAAACGAGGTGCCGTTCAACGTGCCGCCTAAGCGCGAGTTCGGCGATTTCTCCACGGCGATATGCCTTTCGCAGGCCAAAATCCAGAAAAGAGCGCCTATCCAAATAGCAGAAGAAGTCGCCAGCCAGCTTCGCGACGCCAATCTGCCGTTTATAAGCGAGATTATCGTCACCCCTCCGGGTTATCTGAACTTTAAGATCGACCATGCTCGCTACGTCAAGTCACGGATCGGCAGGGTTCAAAGACAGGGCGATGACTACGGCAACACCAATGCCGGCCGCCGTCGCCGCGTTTTGGTCGAACACACCAATGTAAATCCCAATAAGGCTATGCACATAGGACACCTGCGCAACGCTATCATCGGGGACAGTGTAGTGCGCACACTGCGTAAACTCAACTACGATGTGCAGGCTTGCGATTATATAGACGACACCGGGGTGCAGGTTGCCGACGTCGTGGTCGCGATGCTGTATCTTGACGCGCCGGTGTACGATGACAACTCTACAGATTTCTCATCAATATGGGCCAAATTCGAAAACGCCGAAGGCAGCCCGAGCTTCGATTATTGGTGCTGGGATGTTTACTCGCGTGTAACTCAGGCGTTCGAATCCGACGAGTCTCTGAAATCAAAGCGAGCGGATGTGATGCATCTCATCGAGGCGCAAAACAATCCCGTCGCTGTCTTCGCCAAAGAAGTCGCCACAAAAATAGTCCACGCCCATCTCGCCACCGTCAGCCGTCTTAATGTCTATTATGATCTTCTGAACTGGGAGTCCGACATATTCCTGCGCGGGTTCTGGCAGACGGCGTTCGATTCATTAAAGTCCGCAGGTGGCATAGTCTACGAAACCGATGGGCCTAACGCCGGCTGCTGGGTAGTTAAGATGGGCAAAGGAGTCCATCACACCGACGACGGCGTCCGCAGCGAGGACAAAGTATTGGTGCGATCAAATGGCACGGTTGTCTACACCGGCAAGGATATCGCATATCAAATGTGGAAGTTCGGCGTGCTCGACAGGGACTTTCTTTACAAACTATGGGGAATGCAGAACAATGGCGAAGACCTTTGGACAACTGCTTCGGACGGCCAGCCGTCATCAATTTGGGGAAGAGCGTGGAAGGTCATAAACGTAATCGACGTCCGCCAGAGTTATCTCCAGCAAGTGGTCTACGATTGCCTGCGCAAGCTCGGTTTCGCAAAAGAGGCCCGAAACTCGATACATTTAGATTATGAAGTCGTGGTGCTATCAAATGCGGCAGCGGCTGAACTCGGAGTGGAGGTCGATGCGGCCGAACCGGGCATCCAGGCGATGTCAGGGCGTAAGGGAGTCGGCGTCAAAGCGGATGACTTAATAGACGCGATGGTATCCCGACTCACCGAAAAAGTCGCTAACCAGCACAATGCAAACGTCCTCGCTTCTTCTGCGATTCGTTACTTTATGTCCAGAATATCCACAGGCAAGATGATTGTCTTCGATTTTGACGACGCGTTGCGCACCACTGGCGACACCGGCGTCTATTGCCAGTACGCCCACGCCCGCGCGTGCAGCATTCTGGCGAAGGCTTATCCGCGACCGCAAGACCGGGAGGCCTTGAAGATCCATACCATTCCGGAACAAATAACCATTCCGGAGCAGGATCTTATTAAAAAGATAGCCGAATACCCGTACGTCCTCAAAAAAGCAGGCGAGGAACTTTCTCCTGCGCCGCTTGCGCATTATGCTTTCGACTTGGCGACGGTCTTTACCGATTTCTATGAAACTCCGGACCCCGACGTCGAAAAGCAGACGCCGTTTATCAAAATCCAGGACCCTGTGCTGCGCAACTACCGATTGGCGCTCGTCGACGCATTCCGCCAGACTATGGCAAATTGCCTTGATGCACTTGGTATCGCGGCGCTGGAGCGGATTTAAACACTGCATGAGGAGTGAATCAGGTAATATTACCGGGTTGACCGGCGGCCATTCATATGATAAACTGCCATAGAATGGTGCTGTGGCACTGGGAATCCGTCTATTTCCCGTGCCTTACGGGCGGTGCCGTTTTACCAAAACTCAACACTGAAGTAATGAGATGGAGGAAGCGACATGAGAAAATGGTTCGTTTTGGTTGCTGTAGTGTGTCTCATGTTCGCGTTTGCTGCCGGACGAATTATGGCGGATGATGGAGAGTGGAACGCTAATTATTCCACCCTGGATTCCCTAGAATTCATCCACAATGATACCGAGCCGTTTAAGGGCTATGCTAAGCTATTTGCTTACAACGACACCAACGAGTACTGGACGGATTTCCACTTCCAGGTCAAATCGGTGAATGGCTCTAACATTTCGGCTATTATCTTTGTGGACGGCATGCAGGGCGCGATCAACTGTGACCCGACCAGCAGTCAGAGTGGTCTCACCTGGACCATTTCTAACGACCCCGCAGGCTCGATTCTGAATCTGTACTTTGCTGCAGATCCGGTAGCGCCGGGCGAGGAAGCTTGGTTCAAAGTGTACACAGACAACACCGTGAACAAAGAACGCTTTGGTCTGTGTGCGTATCCGACAGCGGATCCACTTCCGGAGCCGGGCAGCTTGCTCGCACTCTTTAGTGGTCTCGCTGGTTTCGCGGGCTTCGCACTGAGAAGAAAACACTAGAAATCAGGGCAGAAGAAGAATTGAGTGGCCGGAGATTTAAGGTAATCTCCGGCCACTTTCTGTTTGCAGTATCTATCCGATTCAATTGGCTTCGGGCTTCATTTGCGGGAACAATATGATATCTCGCACGTTGTCCTGATTTGCAAACAGCATCACCAATCGATCGATTCCCACCCCAAGCCCGCCAGACGGCGGCATTCCATACTCCAAAGCACGAATGAAGTCCTCGTCCATCGGATGCGCCTCTTCGTCACCGGATTCTCGCATCACTCCCTGTTGCTGGAAGCGCTCCCGCTGGTCTATCGGGTCGTTAATCTCACTGAACGCGTTTCCACACTCCAACTTAGCAATGTAGACTTCAAATCGCCGTGTCAGGTTCGGGTTATCCGGTCGCTTCTTGGCCAGAGGAGAGGTCTCGATCGGGAAATCGGTGATAAACGTCGGCTGAATCAGATTAGGCTGAACAAACCTCTCGTGAATTTTCTCGATAATCCCGCCGATCATCTGCTCATTTTCCGTATCAAGCCCCAGGCTCTCCATCGTCGCCAGCGCGCTTTCCAGCGTAGCGAACGCCTCCGGTTTTGCCCCAGCATACTGCTCGATTCCCTCAAGCATCGGCAGCCGCCTCCACGGTTTCTTGAAGTCTATGGTCTCCCCTTGATATTCAAAAGAGGCGCCGCCGTAAACCGTCTGGCAGATATGCGCGAACAAATCTTCCACCAACTCCATCACATCTTCCAGATTAGAATACGCCTCATAGCTCTCCAGCAGCGTGAACTCCGGGTTGTGCCGGGTCGACAGACCCTCGTTGCGGAACACTCTGCCGATCTCATAGACTCGCTCAAATCCCCCCACTATCAGCCGCTTCAAATACAGCTCCAGGCTTATGCGAAGGTGAAAATCGTGCTCAAGCGCGTTATGATAAGTAGTAAACGGCCGAGCCGCTGCCCCTCCTGCCACGGATTGAAGCACGGGGGTCTCGACCTCAAGGTAGCCCCTGTTATCATAAAACTCCCGCGTTGCACGCACTATTTTGCTGCGCAGCTCAAAGACACGCCGACTTTCCGCGTTGGTGATTAGATCAAGGTGTCTCTGCCGGTATCTCTGCTCGACATCCTGCAGGCCATACCAGTGCTGCTCGCCTTTTTCCTTGCCAAACGGAATAGGCCGAATCGACTTCGCCAGCACAGTCAGCTTCTTCACGTGCACCGACACTTCACCGGTTCGCGTGCGAAAGACAAAGCCTTCGACTCCAACAAAATCTCCCAAATCGAGCAGTTTTGCCAGAGCATACTCCGCGCCGAGTTCATCTCTTTTCAAATAGAGCTGAATCTTGCCCTTGCGATCCTCGATATGCGCAAAACTCGCCTTACCCATCGCTCTAAAAGATACGACGCGACCCGCCAGGCTCACGTCTATCTCCGCCGCTTCCTCGCCACCCGCCGCTTCCGCAGCCTCAAAAGCGGCAATAACATCGGCGCTGTGAGCCTCGATTTCTTCCTTTTCGCCGCCCGCTTTTTTTAGCGCCGCGAAAAGATCATATTTCTCGACTGCAAACGGATCGCAACCGAGAGCTTTCATCTGTTCCAGTTTCTCCAACCGGATCTTTATCAATTCGTCTTCCGATAACAGGTGTTCTTCCAATTAACCGCTCCAAATATACTGTCTATGTAACATAAGAGAAGACCCCGCGGGACATCCCCTGCAGGGTCTTATTCTCGAAACTCCATGGCTTTTCCTCTAGCCACATATCAATCCGCAACATTCTGCGTTCAGACTCGTATGCTTGTTATCTCATATCGCGCCGTGCCCGCAGGTATTTCGATAGTGGCAACCTCACCGACTTTTTTGCCCATCAAAGCCTCACCGACTGGTGATTCGTTAGATATTCTATCCTGAGCAGGGTCAGCTTCGAACGTGCCCACTATGGCCCACTCCCACTGATCTCCGCTATCCAGGTCTTTAATACCTACAATCGATCCAATACCAACTACATCAGTAGCAATATCCTCGGCTTCAATCACGCGTGCGGCCGCCAAAATCTGCCTCAGTTCACCTATCCGGCCTTCCACGAAAGCCTGCTCATTTTTTGCATCTTCAAACTCGGAGTTATCAGTCAGTTCTCCGAATTGCTTGGAGTCCCTGATACGGTCGGCTACCCGCTTGCGGCTCACCGTCCTCAGCAAATCAAGTTCCTCCTCGATCTTCTTAAGGCCCTCTGCTGTGAGGAAGATTTCTCTCTCAGCTTGCATCGGATTTCACCCCTTTCAGGTTCAAGCAGGGAACCAAATCCACCCCGCTAAGAACAAATCAAGCACCAACCCGCGCTGAGGTCAGTGCTTGACAGAACATCTGCTCCAACTTTGATATATTTACCAACATGGGCGTGCTCTGTCAAACCTTGATCATGCCTGCAACCTCGCACGCCTTCCGTCCTCTTCCATCGTTAGACGCAGCCGGCTCAGTGCAAGTTCCATTAGAACAGGCACGAAGTGTTATGCCATAATCTTGCACAAATAGGTACAATTAATACCTGCAAAAAAGAGAACCGCCGTCTATATCGACGGCGGTTCGGATTTCCTACCCTCACGGATAGTTGAGGCTTTCCGCGAGTGGCCTCACATTCATGACCAAGGTGGTCGATTCGACCACAGGCTAAAACATTTAGCCCGCGCGGTCACCTCGTTGACTGTCTATCATTAGTCACCACCTCCTTTTTTGTCATTCTCAGTATATCCCAACAACCCCGCGGTGTCAACGCCATTCTTTTTGTCATTCCGAGTGAAGACGAGATGTCCAAACAACCCCAACTATGTGTTCATCTTCCGGCTTTCGCTTCTTTCGCACTTTCCCTGCCCCGCACAGCTTGAAAGCCGGTAGCTTGTCGATGTATCATATTGCCGTCCGGCGAATGAGGGCGTGTCGCCTGATGGAGGCTGTTATGATATTGGACGAAACTGCAATTGAGCGTCTCAGTGAGGAGACGACGGAGAAATATCGCAAACATGTAAACCCTGGCATCGCGGGGATTCTTACTTTCAGCGGCTTTGGCGTGCCGGAGGATCGGGCGGAGGGTTGTTATATCTGGGATATATCCGGTCGAAAGTTTCTGGATTGTGTCGGGGGCTACGGCGCATTCAGCCTCGGCCATCTTAACCCTAAAGTCGTCGATGCCGTAAAAAAGCAGCTTGAAAAAGAGGCGCTGAAGAGCCATTTCTTTATGTCGTCGGTTCTCGCAGACGCCTGTGAGTTGCTGGCCTCTGTGCTGCCGGGGGATATCGAATATTCATTTATATGCAACTCAGGCACCGAGGCAGTGGAGGGTGCATTAAAATGCGCTCGCAAACTGACGGGCCGACCCCAGTTCATCGGCGCACACAACGGGTTCCACGGCAAATCTTTCGGCAGCCTGTCCGTATCAGGCAGGGAAGTCTACAAAGCAGGCTTCGAGCCTCTTTTGCCCGAGACCCAGCACGTGCCATTTGGCGACGCAGATGCCCTTGCGGCTGCAATCACCGACCGCACGGCTGCAGTTATACTTGAGGTCGTACAGGGCGAAGCCGGGATTAACATAGCGCCTGCGGATTATTTCCCTAAGGTAAGGGAGATATGCGACGCCAACGGATCGTTATTGATCCTCGACGAGGTGAGGACCGGGTTCGGTCGCACCGGAAAGATGTTTGCCAGTGAGCATTATGGGGTCAAGCCCGACATCGTAACAATGGCAAAGGCTCTCGGCGGCGGCGTAATGCCGGTGGGCGCGTTTTCGGCTAATGAGCAGGTATGGGATGCGATGTTCGGCACCAATCCTTACCTGCACTCGACCACGTTCGGCGGCAACCCGCTAGCTTGTGCGGCTATTATCGCCGCCATTAAGACTACTATTGAAGAGGGTCTTGTAGAGCGATCACGTGTTATGGGCGAGAAGTTGCTCAGCGGTCTACAGGCTGTGCGGGCCAAATATCCGTGGATGATAAAAGAAGTACGCGGTATGGGATTGCTGGCTGGAATAGAGTTCGCCGAAGAGGACATCGCCGCGTTGGTCATTGCCGGATGCGGCAGGCGCGACTTGCTTGCGGCCTATAGTCTTAATAATCCAAAAGTGGTTCGTATTGAGCCGCCGTTAATCATACCTGAACCCGAACTGGACAGGGCTATACAGATTATAGCTGAAGCGGTCGAGGAGACCGGCGCGATGATCGAAACCGTGACCTGTGAGGTCGAGTGCGAATAGGCAAAGCGGGTTCTGATGCATCGTCGCAAACCGGGATAGGAGAGAGTATGTTTGTAACTCTGGTTCATGTCAAGGTCAAACCGAACTATTTGGATGCCTTTATAGAAGCGTCTCTTGAGAACTCGCATGCTTCGGTCGAAGAGGCCGGCAACTTGCGCTTTGACGTTCTGCAATCTGCCGACGACCCGACTCATTTCGTACTATACGAAGCCTATGAAAGCGTCGATGACGCCGCAGCCCACAAAGGCACCGACCATTATCTGTTGTGGAGAGACAAAGTGGCAGAAATGATGGCCGAGCCAAGACAGGGCGTGCGATACACGGGCTTAACAAAAGCATCGGATGACTATCTCTAACTCTTAAATCTGACCGATGGCAGCCAAAATGATGGGTGGCGATCTCCGACCCGCCTAAGAAAACTATGGGTGGCGATCTCCGAATCGCCGTCGTATAACCCCAATGGCTCCCAACAATAATGTGGCCGATCTCCGTCTCGGCCAATCCCTTCGTCCGTGCATATTCGGGCCGGATAGAAACCGGCCCCTACATTAAATCGTCAGGGTTTCTTAAAACCGAATCCCAACCCCCGTCATTTCGAACGCCCAACCCCGTCATTTCGAGCGCCCAACCCCCGTCATTTCGAGCGCAGCGAGAAATCTGCTTTTCCGCCGTCCGATGTCAGCCGTTCGAAGTCCGATCAACCACCGCGCACCATAGTCCTGAAACCAATTTCTAATTTTCGCTTCTTTCGCCCTTTCGCGTTTATCCCTTCCCCCCGTCATTTCGAGCGCCCAACCCCCGTCATTTCGAGCGCAGCGAGAAATCTGCTTTTCCGCCGTCCGATGTCAGCCGTTCGAAGTCCGATCAACCACCGCGCACCATAGTCCTGAAACCAATTTCTAATTTTCGCTTCTTTCGCCCTTTCGCGTTTATCCCTTCCCCCCGTCATTTCGAGCGCCCAACCCCCGTCATTTCGAGCGCAGCGAGAAATCTGCTTTTCCGCCGTCCGATGTCAGCCGTTCGAAGTCCGATCAACCACCGCGCACCATAGTCCTGAAACCAATTTCTAATTTTCGCTTCTTTCGCCCTTTCGCGTTTATCCCTTCCCATGAGCCACTCTTCTTGCCATTGGCCTTACTGGGGAGTATAATGTGGCAGGTTCGAGTATTCACCCGGCACGGGCGCTCCCAATAGCCATTGGACTGAACTGGGCGTTCGGTGCGATGGATTACGATATCTGCATCTTCTGGGAGGGCGTGTCTAAATGGCGATTCTTGTTACCGGCGGGCTTGGTTATGTGGGCAGCCACGCCGTTAAGTTATTGGTCGAGCGAGGCGAGAAGGTTATCTGTCTCGACAACCTCATATTCGGCCACAAACAGGCTTCAAGCGGCAGTGAAATCGTCATAGGCGACATCGGCGATCAGGCTCTGCTTCGCCAGATATTCACTTCTAACAAGATCGACGCAGTTATGCACTTCGCTGCTTTTGCCGCGGTAGGCGAATCGGTGGCGGACCCTCAGAAATATTATCTCAATAACATCTCCAAAAGTCTGGCAATGCTTCAGGTTATGCTGGAAAACGACGTCAAAATGATGATCTTCTCATCTAGCGCGGCCACGTTTGGCGAGCCTGAAATCGTTCCGATTCCGGAGAATCACCCGCAGGACCCCACAAATCCGTATGGTCGCTCGAAATTGATGCTGGAGCACATATTAAAAGAATACGAGCATGCTTACGGTCTCAGGTCGATCTCATTAAGATATTTCAATGCAGCTGGCGCGGACCCATCGGGCCTGATCGGAGAGGACCACACGCCGGAACATCATCTTATCCCGCTTATAATCCAGGCAGCTTTAGGACAGCGACCGGATGTGAAGATATTCGGCGCCGATTGGCCGACTCCAGACGGCACGTGCGTAAGGGACTACATTCATGTTACCGATCTCGCTCAAGCCCATCTGCTCGGTTTGGACGCGCTTCGGGCCGGAAAAGGCACTACGGCTTACAATCTCGGCAACGGCAACGGCTATTCGGTAATGGAAGTCGTGAAAATGGTCGAAAAAGTATCCGGCAGGCAGGTGAAGGCGATACCATCCGACAGAAGACCCGGAGACCCCGCGGTACTCGTGGCCAGTTCGAAGAAAATCAGCGCCGAACTCGGCTGGAAACCGGCGTTTACCGACCTTGAATCTATAGTAAGCAGCGCATGGAACTGGCACAACGCCCATCCCGACGGATACGGCGATTAACATTATTGAGCAACCGATTATTGACATATCGAAGGAAACAAAATGGCTAGTTATGATATCGAAGCTCTAAGGCACAGTGCGTCTCATGTAATGGCGCATGCGGTTAAGAACCTCTTTCCGGATGCTCGAATAGCGATTGGTCCGGCGATAGAGGAGGGGTTTTACTACGATTTTGGCGTAGAGCACCCCTTTACTCCGGATGATCTCGAAAAAATAAGCGCTGAAATGGAGCAGGTTATCAAGGCGGCGCGGCCGTTTGTGCGCAAGGAGATATCCCGCGAGCAGGCGCTGGAAATGTTCGCAGATGAACCTTACAAGCTCGAACTGATCCAGGAACTGCCCGAAGACGAGGCCATCAGTATCTACGAGGAGGGCGACTTCGTTGACCTCTGCCGCGGGCCGCATATCGACAACCCCGGCGAGATCAAGGCGTTTAAGCTGCTCAAATCCTCCGGCGCGTATTGGCGCGGTGACGAGCGCAACGACATGTTGCAACGCATCTATGGCACGGCATTTGCGTCTCAGGAAGAACTCGACGATTATCTAAAGATGCTCGAAGAGGCCGAAAAGCGCGATCATCGCAAGCTGGGACGCGAGCTTGACCTGTTCTCGCTTCAGGAAGAGGCGGGGCCGGGATTGGTGTTCTGGCATCCGAAGGGCGCGCTGGTTCGCACTCTTATCGAGAATCACTGGAGAAGCGAACACCTCAAAAATGGTTACGAACTGGTAATAACCCCGCACATCGCGCGCCAGGACCTGTGGCGCACCAGCGGTCATCTCGATTTCTTTACTGAGAATATGTATCAGCCGATGGATGTCGACGATACCCCGTATCTTATCAAGCCGATGAACTGCCCGTTCCATCTGCTCATCTATAAATCCAGAGTGCGCAGCTATCGAGAACTTCCGATCAGATGGGCTGAGCTTGGCACGGTCTATCGCTATGAGAGGTCCGGGGTATTGCACGGCCTGATGAGGGTGCGCGGCTTCACTCAGGATGATGCGCACATTATGTGCTCACGCGAACAACTGGACTCCGAGACCAAGCGAGTGCTGGAGTTCGTTTTGAGCATGCTCAGGCGATTCGGCTTCTCGGATTACGAAGTATTTTTGTCGACCAGGCCGGAGCACTCGGTCGGCGAGGACGATGTCTGGGAGCAGGCGACAGAGGCGTTACGGTCGGCGTTGGAGGCTCAGGGATTATCTTATGAGGTCGACGAGGGTGGGGGCGCGTTCTACGGCCCAAAGATCGACGTGAAGATAAAAGACGCCATCGGTCGGGTCTGGCAATGCAGCACGATTCAAGTCGACTTCAACGAGCCGGAGCGATTCGATCTCACCTATGTCGGCCAGGACAACGCACACCACAGGCCGATTATGATCCACCGTGCGCTTTTGGGCTCTATGGAACGGTTTATGGGTGTGTTGATCGAGCACTACGCGGGCGCGTTCCCGCTGTGGCTTGCGCCGGTGCAGGCGGTGATGATACCCATCGCCGATCGACATGCGGAGTATGCCCGTAAGGTCGCCGATGAACTCACACAACAGGGTTTCAGGGTCGAAGTCGACGATCGTAACGAAAAAACGGGGTATAAGATTCGGGAGGCGCAGCTTCATAAGATACCCTATATGCTGGTTGTGGGTGACAGGGAGCAGGAGGCCGGCGCGGTGGCGGTTCGGTCTCGCGCAGAAGGTGACCTCGGAGCAATCAGTGTTGCCGATCTGATAGAGCGGCTTAAAAAAGAGTTGACAGACTGATAGGGTTTTCGCTATACTTATTTCCGTCTTGTCGGTTGGGCGGTTGTTTCGACACGTGTGACCGGCTAATCTCTTTAGAGGTGATATACAAATAGCCAAGGACCTCAGGGTTAATGAGCGCATTCGGGCGCGCGAAGTCCGATTGATCGACGAGAATGGCGCCCAAGTCGGAGTCGTTCCGTTCCGTGAAGCGCTGGATATTGCTCGGCAGCGTGGACTCGATGTTATCGAGGTCTCGCCGACCGCCAATCCGCCTGTTTGCCGCATAATGGACTACGGCAAATACAAGTATGAGCTTGGCAAGCGGGAGCGGGAGTCTCAGAAAAAGCAGCGAATGTCCGATATTAAAGGCATTCGTATGCGTCCGGGTACCGACGAGCATGATTTCCAATTCAAACTGCGCAACGCTCTCAAGTTCCTTAAAGAGGGACACAAAGTCAAGGTGACGGTGATCTTCCGAAGCAGAGAGTTCACCCATCCGGAGTTTGCCAGGGAATCGTTGGGCAGAATGGCGGAAGTGGCCAAGGAACAAAATCTGGGCACCGTTGAGAAACCACCGTCGATGGAGGGCAGGACGATGACTTTGATCCTCGCCCCCATTGTAGAAAAATAGCATAGATAGCATGGCTCCTTTGCAGGAGTACGATAACGAGGTATTGATAAGTGCCGAAACTGAAGACAAATAAGACAGCGGCGAAGCGATTTGAAGTGACAGGCAAGGGTAAAATTCGCCGCAGCAACACAGGCATGAACCACTTGAAGATGAGAAAGTCTGCCGCCGCAAAACGCCGACTGTCGCTTAAGTCGGGCGTGACGACCGGAGAGACCAAAATCATCAAGAGACTGGTTCCGAGCCTGTAGGCTACGTCAACACAGCAGCGGGGCGGCCGGTATGACCGATGCCTCGGATTTTTGATAGCAAGGGAGAAGCAAAATAGATGCCACGCGTAAAACGTGGGACAATGACGCATAAGCGTCACCATAAAGTCCTAAAAGCCGCCAGCGGCTACTGGGGTGGTAAGAGTCGGCTCTTCAAAACCGCAAAAGAAGCGGTTATGAAGTCCGGCAACTATGCCTACCGAGACAGGCGGAACAAGAAAAGAGACTTCCGCCGATTGTGGATAACGCGGATCAGCGCGGGTTGCCGTGCAAGCGGAATGCCTTATAGCAGGTTTATGGAAGGCTTGAGGAAAGCCGGAATTGACCTTGACAGGAAAGTGCTTGCGGATATGGCGATCGCAGACGCACAGAGCTTCGCCGCTCTCGTTGAGCAGGCAAGAAGCCAAATCGTGACCGCGTAGAGAACTCGCCCGCATACGCGGGCTACAGCAAAAGACAATTTCGCCCAGCGTCCAATAGCCTAAGGACGAACATACTGCTATACGCACTGTTCTGGCGGTGATTATACCGAAAGCGTGCGTGAGCCGGAGTTCGGTCGTATGCAATTGGACGCTGGTGCTTTAAGAGGCCTGTAACTGATGAGTGAATCTGATAACCTTGAGCAACTGGCCAATTTGGCGATGCAGAGAGTGGCACAGGCCACCACATCAGCCGAACTCGACGCCATCGACACCGAATATCTTGGCAGAAAAGGTGAGCTTACACTGCAACTGCGCAAAATCGGGTCTCTGCCGACCGAACAGCGTAAGGGATTCGGCCAGGCAGTCAACGACCTCAAGGAGCGCATTACTGAGGCGATTGAGAACCGAAAACAACAGATCGCCGGAACTGAAATCGACGCAAAGCTGGCAGCGGAGGCTATCGACATCACCCTGCCGGGCAGGTTCTATCGCATCGGCAGGCCGCATATTCTCGTTCAGACGCTGGACAAAATAAAAGATATCTTCGTCAGGCTCGGCTATGACATCGTCGAAAGCCCGGAAGTCGAGTCTTACCATTACAATTTTGAGGCCTTGAACTACCCGCTCGATCATCCCGCCATCGACGAGCAGATGAGCTTCTACATCACCGACGATCGCCTGCTGCGCACCCATACGACGGCATATCAGCACAGGCAGATGGAGAAGCGCAAGCCGCCGATTATGGTCTGCACTATGGGCAAATGCTATCGTGTCGACGCTGTAGACGCGACCCACGGGCATACTTTCCATCAGGTGGACTGCTTCTGTGTGGATCACGGGATCACAATGGCCGACCTGAAGGGCACTCTCTATCAATTCGCGGTAGGAATGTTCGGCCCGCAGACTAATGTGCGGTTCAGACCGGACTTCTTCCCATTTGTTGAGCCGGGCGCTGAGGTCGCAGTGACCTGCTCGATCTGCGCGGGAGAGGGCTGCAACGTATGTAAGGGCAGCGGCTGGTTGGAACTTGCGGGCGCTGGGATGATCCACCCCAATGTGCTGGAGGGCGCGGGCATCGACTCCGAGGAATACACAGGCTTCGCATTCGGATTCGGCATCGAGCGAATGCCGATGGTGCAGCATGGCATCGACGATTTGCGCCTGTTTATGGATAACGATTTGAGATTTCTGAGGCAACTGTAGGCTATGAAACTGCCGATTAGCTGGTTAAAAGAATTGATCGACTTCAACTGTCCGCTTGACGAACTCGCCGACAAGCTGACGATGGCGGGTCTGGAGGTTGAAGAGGTTACTCAAATAGGGGACGAAACAGTTTTCGACGTCAAGGTGACGCCGAACAGGGGTGACTGGCTTTCGGTGCTCGGCGTCGCCAGGGAAGCAGCGCCTCTTGTCGGCGCAAGCGTCAAGATGCCTGAGCCCAAGGTCACCGGCACTGCCCCTGCGGCTTCAGAACTCGTCTCTATCGAGATAAAAGACCCAGATTTGTGCGGTCGTTATGTCGGAGTGGTGGTGCGCGGCGCGAAGATCGAGCCATCTCCGGATTGGATGCAGGCCAGGCTGATCGCAGCCGGTATGCGGCCAATTAACAATATTGTCGATATCACGAACTACGTTATGCTGGAACTTGGCCAGCCCCTGCACGCATTCGACCTCGACCTTCTCAACAGTTCTCGAGTGGTCGTTCGCAGGGCGAAAAAAGGCGAAAAGATTACCTCTTTGGACGGCACACCGCGTGACCTTTGCGAGGATATGCTGGTTATAGCGGACGCCGATCGGCCTGTGGCAATCGCAGGCGTAATGGGAGGGTTGGACTCCGAGATCAACGAGAACACAAAAGATATCCTCATAGAGGCGGCCAATTTTGCGGGCACGAGCGTTCGTCGCACTTCGAAGCAACTCGGTATGGTCACTGAGGCTTCCTACAGATTCGAACGCGGCGTCGATCCGTGCATAGCCGACATTGCCGCTGTGCGCGCGGCCGAGCTTATGTGTGAGATCGCCGGGGGACAAGCCGCCGAGGGTATAGTCGACGTATATCCAACCCCCGCTGAAGCTCGCCAGGTCACGACAAGGGTAGAGAGGGCAAACGCTATGCTAGGCATCAACCTCTCGGCGGAGTCTATGGTGGAGCGCTTAAACGGGCTTCATATTAAGACGACCCTTAATGGTGACGTGTTAATCTCTACCATCCCCACCTTCCGACCGGATGTGACCAGAGAGATAGACGTTATCGAGGAAATTGGCCGTGCGTATGGCTATGAAAATCTGCCAATGACGCTGCCAAAGGCCCAAAAACAGGGTTCGGACAGCAAAGAGGGCCTGTTCAGAGACCGCATCCGCCGCATACTGATGTCTTGCGGCGGTCAGGAAGTGTTGACTCACAGCCTTGTCGACAGCGACCTGGCTGAAATTTACGGCAGATCAGATCAGATAATCCGCCTTCGCAATATCCTCACCGAGGACACCGACTCTCTGCGCCCTATGATCGCGCCCAACCTGTTGGGGGTCATCGAGCGCAACCAATCCCACGGAATAAACGACATCTGTATTTTCGAGATCGGCAAAGTATATTTGAAGACGCCAGGCGGCGAGCTAATCGAGAAGTTAGCCATATCAGGAGCCGTGGCCGGCAATTTGTGGCGCAGTTCCTGGAGTTTGCCGACCGGTGCTATGGAATCAGACTTTTTTATCTGCAAAGGGATTGTAGAGAGCCTGTTTGACGCCCTTGGGGTAACGCAGGTGCAGTACGTCGAATCCGATGACCCTCTTCTGCATCCCACCAGGCGCGGTCGGATTCTTATAAACGGCGCCGAGGTCGGGATAATCGGCGAGGTTGCGCCCAAAGTTGCTGAAGAGCTGGACATGAAATGCCGGGTTAATGTCTACGAATTGGACTTTGAAAAGTTGATGAGCCTGGTGCCGGGCACGCTGATATACCGGCACGTGGCAAAATATCCCGCACTGCACAGGCATATGGCCGTTGTGGTGCCGGACGAAGTAAAATACGAACGACTCGAGGCGATAATAGCCGAATCCGGCAAGGGTTATATCGAACAAATCAGATTGCTGGATGTATATAGAGGCGAGCAGGTAGGAACAGGAAGTGCCAGCCTGACGGTCTCCATGGTTTTTAGGTCTCCTGAAAAAACTCTGACCGACGAGGAAGTCAACTCCGTTCTAGGTTCCGTAAAGGAAGCCCTGACTCGCGATCTCGGAGCCGGTTTCAGATAATATCGACGACCGGCGCCTGTAACAGAGTGTTTGGCTAATGAACAGCGTGCCGATGGCATACAGGGTTTTTCGCTGGACTACAGTGGCATTGGCAGCTCTGCTGGTATGGGTGACGTGGAAGGTTTACCCTGCCAACAGCGCTGACCTCGTTTCTGTGGCCTGGTTCTTTGCCGTCGGTTTATTAGCTGAACTCTTTGTTAAGGGTCAGGACAACGAGAACCGAACCGAGATCACCCCAAGCGCCCCTATCTACTGGGCCGCCGCCTGCGTCTTTGGGCCGGCTCAAGCTATAGTTATCTGCCTTCTCGGTTCGCTTAGCGCCGATCTGCTCGGATTAGCCGCTTATGTGATAGTTCGCCGGGCCGGCAACGAATCATCTTTTCCCAGAATGAAACGAATCAGCCGTAGCTGGGAAAACAGGCTGGGCGGCGGATTTGGCAGGATGCTGGGGATGACATTAGGTTGCCCGTGTTCGCTGGTTCTGTCGATAGGCGTGGCTTCGATAGCGTACCATTCTCTCGGCGGAGCCTTCCTGCTTCGGGGTTTGCCCCCGGATATATGGTTCGGTTTCGTCATACCGTTTTTGGGGTTAGCAACCACCGCGATTGTGCTTGATGTCTTTCAAAATGCGATCGCCGCAGTTTTATTCGATCCTCTGCCGGACTTAAAGGGTCTTTTGAGCTGGCTTGGTCGAGTCCACACCGTTATCATCGAAAACGAACTCCCGCTTATTCCTCCGCAGTGCCTTTTGGTTGTGGTATCGTTGATGCTTTCATATTTATATGTCCACATCGGAGCCTGGGCGTTCGTGCTCACGAGTCTGCCGCTTATCGCCTTGCGCGACTACTACTACCAGCGAATCGCCGAACAATCGGCCTATCTCGACACCATCACCACCCTGGCCACCTACATGCAGCACTACCATCCGTATACCAGGGGACATCTCAAGCGAGTGGCGAATATGTCCGAGAAGCTCGCCAGGGAGCTTAGGCTTTCAGCGGAGAGCATTAACAACATAACTATTGCCGGGCTGTTGCATGATATAGGCAAAATCGGGGTTAGCGAGGAGATTCTCAATAAGACTTCGACATTGAAGGCCGAAGAGTGGGATATGATAAAAGAGCACCCGGATAAGGGCGCGGAGATTATCAGCCACCTCGATTTTGTCGAAGATATTGTGGACTGGATTCGATACCACCACAAATGGCACGACGGGCGGGGTTATCCTGAGACCACGAAACACGCGACTATCCCGATCGAGGCTTCGATCATCGCCGTGGCGGATTCGTTCGATGCGATGACCGACGATAGAGAGCTTTCGTTGGAGTGGGTCTGCGACGCGTGTGGCTACGAGCCGTGTGAAAGTGATCGCCCGACGCAGTGTCCGATATGTGGGGCGATAAAACGACGCACATACAGAGTGCCGAGGACCCTCCAAGGCGCCATAGATGAGCTTCAAAAGGGCAGCGGCACTCAATTCCATCCTATGGTTGTGCGGGCGTTTCTCAGTATGCTGGAGAGAGAGGGGGTGCGGCAGGATGCTTGCTGAAGTATTAGACCCTGGGGTGGCAACGGTGTCGCTGGCGGCGATATCAATGTCTGGAATCGGAATGTATGTATCCAGAGTAAT
This sequence comes from uncultured bacterium, assembly GCA_964494345.1. Lineage (GTDB taxonomy): Bacteria > Armatimonadota > UBA5829 > UBA5829 > UBA5829 > DTKD01. The sequence goes on along the minus strand of CAZBSI010000003.1, from coordinate 344,680 downwards.
GCTGCCTGCCAAGATGAAAAAAGCATACGTTAAGTCGATAACAGCGTTGGCGGCTGCCGTTGAAACCAAAGACTCCGGCACGGTCGGCCACGCTCGACGAATCGCCGAGCTTACCGTGAGGGTTGCTCGAATACTAGGTGTCGACGGAAAAGAGCTGGAAAGAATCGAATATGCAGCTTTGCTTCGAGATATCGGCAAGGCTATTATCCCGCAGGCGATACTCGCAAAAACCAGCCAGCTAACCCCGCAGGAATGGGAGACCGTGAAAGCACATAGCCTGTTAGGGGCAGATATGGTGGCGGAGGTTCCGTTTTTGGCAGATACAGCCGATTATGTGCGCCACCACCACGAATGCTGGGATGGGTCTGGCTACCCTGACAACCTCAAGGGCGAGCAGATTCCCCTCGGCAGTCGGATTCTTGCGGTTACATCCGACTACGATGCGATGACCTCGCAGCGGCCGTATCATTCCAAGCCGATGAGCCTGCGTCGTGCCCTGGAAGAAATTCGGGCTGGCTCGGGCACCAAATACGACCCGATGGTAGTCGATGCGTTTCTACAGGTACTTGGAGAGGGGTTCGAGCCGGTACCGGAACTGGCCAGGGTAGCATAAAAATAGCCTGCCTGTTCCCCCTTTCACCAACAAGGAGTTGGAATGCTGCTTGATTCATCTGCATGGCGCCAAAGAATGCCTTTGCTGGGGATATTGCTTATATCTGCAGCATTAAGGTTCTGGGGTCTGGGGTGGGGGCTACCAGACTCGTTGCGTTCCTATTCCTATCATCCCGACGAATTTCTTATTCTCGGCGCGGTCGGTTCTGTGCTTGTAACGGGGTTGCCGCGGCTTTACAATTATCCATCCCTGTTTATTTACCTCGCATCTTTTGCTGTTGCGATTGCGGCGGCATTGGGGTTATCGCAGAGCCTGCACGATTTGTATCTTACCGCGCGTGTCGTAAGCGCACTAATGGGCGTCGCGGCGGTTTGGGTCGTATATTGGGCAGCAAAGCAGTGTTGGGGACTTTGGCAGGGAATTATCGCTGCTGCAATTCTCTGCATCGCCCCATTGCACGTCCAGCATTCGCATTTCGCCACAGTCGATGTGTCGGCTACAGTGTTCGTCGCGGCCGCGCTGGGTTTCGCTTTGCAGGTTCTCAACAGAGGTTTATGGCGAGATTATCTTCTCTGCGGGGTTATGACTGGCCTTGCTGCGGGCACAAAATACAATGCGGGAATCGTGGTTCTGTCGCTGATAGCCGCTCATTTCCTGGGCAGCAGAGACCACAAAGCCGGTGTCAGAAGGCTTCTAGCTGCCATCGGTGTGGCCCTTGCAGCTTTCATAATCAGCACCCCGGCTGTATTGTTAACAACACGGGAGTTTGCGCAAGGCTTCACTTACGAGCTTCGACACGCAGCCTCCGGCCACGGTCTGGTCTTTGCGGCTACGGGTAACGGCCTCCTTTATACATTCAAATCCTCGCTTTGGTACGGCCTGGGACCTGGCTTTGCAATATTATTTGTGGCCTCTGCTATCTACGGGCTTGTGAGAAGCGGCAACAAAGCGCTGACCATTCTGGCATTCGCGGTACCGTACTACGCGATGATATCGACCTCCCAGGTGAGGTTCGCAAGATACGCCATTTTACTGCTGCCCGCCGCCGCGATCTTAATAGCATGGCTGGTCTGTGACCTCTGTATGAGGTTGCCAAGACGCATCAGATGGGCGTGGGTCGGTGTCTTTGGTGTTATAGTTGCCGGCACATTATTATACACACTTGCACTCGATCGGCTCTTTGTTATCCCCGATCCCAGGAATCGTGCAGAGCAGTGGATAACTGCAAACATACCTAAAGGCAGCGGCATCGGCCTGATAGAGGTGCCGTGGTTCTACTCACCGCCTTATTCGGCCAACACGGGCTTTGGAACATTGGCCCAGCGCGAGCGAGAAATGCGCAAAGCCCCATATCATCTGGAACTGGCACGTCACAAGCAATATCGTACCAGAAAATGGTGGGTTGTATCCGATTTCGAGGTAGACGATGCCATACGCGCCGCCAAACACTCAGAATCTCTGACTCCCGAACAGCGAAAAGAAGTGCAGAGAATCGTCGACATTCAGCACCTCCTAAACCGCAACTACACCCGGCGCACGTTTCAAAGCAGACTTAGTATTTTGGGCATAAGTTTTGGCTCGACGCGGTCACTGCCTCACGATATGCGCTATCCAGCGCCGACAATTTGTATATATGAGCGCAAGAAATGATAGATAAACTTATACAAGTATTTCTCGACTATGCAGCCGTAGAGCGTGGCTTGTCCAACAACACATTGGCAGCCTACGGTCGCGATTTGTCCCAATTCGCCGAATATCTGGCAGAAATCGACATAACCGAGCCTGCGCAGATAGACGAAGCCACGCTGCTGGGTTTTCAGAGTCGCCTGGTCAAAGCCGATCTAAAGCCAACTTCAATGGCTCGAAAGCTGACTGCAGTGCGGTGTTTCATCAAATATCTGGCTTCGGAGGAGTTGGCCAGTCAATCCTGCCTTGTCGCAATACCTTCAGCGCTGCCGACCCAGCAGCTTCCGAAATTTCTTACAGTTGACGAAATATCTCGTCTGTTGCAGGCCCCTTTGGTTTCTGACAAAACCGGCCTTCGGGATCGCGCTATGCTGGAGACCCTCTATGCGACCGGCCTGCGTGTCTCAGAGTTAGTTAAATTAAAAACTGCGGATGTCAACCTCAAAATGGGATTCGTGCGCTGTATCGGCAAGGGCAACAAGGAGCGCGTGGTGCCGATTGGCGAGGTCGCAGGGCTGTTCATCGAAAAATATACCCTGCACTCACGAGGAGAATTTGCCAAATCAGAGAGGTCAGAATATCTGTTCCTCAGTAGATTCGGCAAGCCGATGTCGCGCGTGGCTTTTTGGAATATTATAAAAAAATACACAGCAATAGCTGGCATTGATCGACCGATAAGCCCCCATATGCTGCGCCACAGCTTCGCGACTCATCTGCTTGAGCGCGGTGCCGATTTGCGCAGCCTGCAGGAGATGCTCGGCCATTCGACAATTGCTATAACGGAAGTTTACACCCACGTCTCCCGTGACCATTTAAGAGAGGTATACAAGGAGAGCCATCCCAGGGCATGACTATAAATCGCGCAATAGTTGTCGTTTTAGACTCAGTTGGCGTCGGTGAGCTACCCGACGCAGCAGATTACGGCGACTCCGACGCCAATACCCTCGCGCACATCGCCGAATCCGTCGATTTTCTCGCCCTGCCGAATCTGGCAAATATGGGTTTAGGCAACATAATTCCAATCTCCGGTGTGGGGCCGGTCAAATCCCCATCCGGTTGCTACGGCAAAATGGCGGAGTTATCCATCGGCAAAGACACCGCTGCTGGGCACTGGGAACTGATGGGCGTCATCACCGATCGCCCGTTTCCCACCTACCCAAACGGCTTCCCAGATGAGATTATCCATCAATTCGAGTCCCAAATCGGCCGAAAGACCCTCGGCAACAAGGCCGCGTCAGGCACTGAGATCATTAAGGAGCTTGGCGACGCACACGTGCGGACAGGCAGGCCAATAGTATATACATCCGTTGACAGTGTATTCCAAATAGCTTGCCACGAAGAGGTTATCGCACTCGAAGAACTCTATCAAATGTGCGAAATCGCCCGCTCGATTCTCGTTGAGCCACACAACATCCAACGCGTGATAGCGCGTCCGTTTATCGGATCATCCGGCAACTACACCCGCACGTCAGGCCGTCGTGACTACGCCTTGCCGCCTCATAAAGAGACGCTTCTCGATCTTATAACCAAATCCGGCGGCGAGGTGACAGCCATCGGCAAAATCGAGGATATCTTCTCCGGTTGTGGCATTACTGAGTCGATTCACACCAGCGGCAACCAGGACGGCATCAACGCTACCATATCTGCAATCAAAAGCGGCAGAGGCGATCTGATCTTTACTAACCTGGTCGATTTCGATTCGCTTTACGGCCATCGCAACGATATTGCAGGTTATGCCCACGCCTTAAACGACTTCGACCGCCAACTGCCGAAAATTATCTCCGAACTTCGAGAAGATGACGTTCTAATAATCACGGCCGACCACGGTTGCGACCCCACCATCCCCGGCACCGACCACACACGCGAGTATGTGCCGGTAATTGCCTGCGGCGAAAAGATAGCTGCTGGAATAAATCTTGGAACCAGAGCCAGCTTTTGCGATCTGGCGGCGACTTTATGCGAATTGCTGAATATAAAAGACCTCGGATGCGGCGAGAGTTTTGCTAACCTGCTGAAATCCGGCGACAATGTGGGTGATCTGGTATGAGGAATTGCAGTTCAAAAGAGGATGGTGCCGAAGGAGGGAGTTGAACCCTCATGTCCTTGCGGACACGTGGTCCTGAACCACGCGCGTCTGCCATTCCGCCACTTCGGCACACTCAATAGCGACCCCAATTATAACAGCATCGCGCTCGCAGTGTCAATAAAACACGTCGACAGAAATAATTCTTTTCGACTGACGTTTCAATGAATTATATGACCAACCAACGCCTCCTGCGTTGACATATAAATATCAGAAAGAGGGTGGTCGAATGAAACTGTTTTGCACAGGCGATCTGCATATCGGCAGGCGCTCATCGTGTTTGCCCGATGACTCTAAGGAGCACTCCTGCGCCGAGGCTTGGCTGCGGGCGGTCGATTTGGCGATTGAAGAAAAAGCCGACGTGGTTTTGCTCAGCGGGGATGTTATCAACAAGGACAACCAGTTCTTCGAAGCCGCTGGGCCATTGGAGGCCGGTCTGAAGAAGCTGGCAGAGCGGAATATCCACGTCTGCGCAGTAGCCGGCAACCACGACTTTAACGCGCTCCCGCAATTTCTTAAAGGGCAGAGTGGCGAATACATCCATCTGCTTGGAGAGGGCGGCCAGTGGGAGGACATGATCATAGAGCGCAACGGCGAGAAGCTTCGCGTTTTCGGTTGGTCATTTCCCACAGAGTGGCACGCTCAAAATCCTCTCTCGGATATTCGGATTGATAAGTCGGGCATACCTACCATCGGCCTGCTGCATTGCGACATCGATTCCTCTGACACTAAGTATGTGCCGGCGCCGCTTAGATACCTCAAAAATCAAAGCGGGATATGCTTCTGGCTGACAGGCCACATCCATGCTCCTAAATACTATAACGACTCTGGCACACCAGTGCTAAACCCAGGTTCCCTGCAGGCGATGGATCCAGGGGAGAGCGGCGACCACGGCCCCTGGGTAGTGGACATAGAAGGCGGCATCGTCTCGGAGCCGCGCCAACTCAAGACCTCGACTGTGAAGTATTGCAAGTTCGATATCGACGTCACCGGTTGGGAAACCGCCGATTTCAGAACTCAGATAATTAACGAGGTCTATAAACGTTCTTCTGATGCGAAGGAAGATACCGGTGCAAAAATCGTCTCCGCCAGGGTCAATATCACAGGTTCCACTGATGCTCAGGATGAGATCAATGATATCAAAGCCCAGTTAAAGAATTTACGTTCTTCCGACCTGTGCATTGATAAACTTGATATATCGACCACTCCTACCATTGATCTGCATTCGCTGGCACAAGGCAAGGGAGCGAAGGCGGTAGCAGCGCGCTTGCTGCTGTCGATAGAGGACGGCACATTCGCTCAAGACCATCCTAAACTGCTGAAAGACGCTGAAAAGCAGATGATTAGCGCCTACAAATCTACTGCTTATGATTCGGTCAAGAAAGACATAACTGAAAACCCGGACGACGACATGCCGAATCCGGACGCCGCGATAGCGGTGATAAAAGCTCAGTGCCTGCAGTTGCTCAACAAAATGATGGAGGCGGATTCTTAAAATGAAGCTATGGTTTAAAGATCTGTTTGTAAAGAAAATGCCCGGATTTGAGGGCCGCGGCTTCAACGTGCAGAACTGCGATGCGGATATGAACCTGGTCTACGGTCGCAACGCTACGGGAAAAAGCACAGCGGCGAGAGCGATCCAGTCGTTGTTATGGCCGGCTACCGCAAACAAAGGTGACCAGGTCACCGGTAGATTCCAGCATGAAGACAACGAATACAGAGTAGAGCTTAAATCCGACAAAGCGCAGTATGATATTAAGGGGCAATCCGTCGATTCTCCAGTCAATTGCGACGCCGAGTTTTGCAAATGCTATTATCTGCTTCTCAAGGACCTCGCGACCGATGAGCAAACAGACCTTGTGCGGGTGATCCAAACTCAAATGGCTGGCGGCTATAATCTGCAAAAGATCGCCGATGAACTGAAACTCAAAGGAAATATTCCGAGTGCAAAAATCAATGAAAAGCAGGCTTTGGATAAGGCGAACAAAACTCTCGAAGATGCTCGGAAACCGCTCCTGGAAAATGTCAACGCTGCCAATCGGTTGGGTGATTTACAGGCTGAACTCAATGAAGCAGACGATGCCTCAAAACACGAAGAGATTTTAGAAGCCGCCATTGACTATGCCCAAAACCGCGACACACTTGCTGATAAGCAAGCAGCAGTCGATTCCTTCGACCCACGCATACAAAAGTTGAAGGGAGATGAGACTGATCGCATCGACGAGTTTAAGGCCGAACTGGCAACTCAAAACGCAAAACTCGAAGAGGCCAGAGCGACTATCAAGCGTTGTTCCAATGACATCGTGCAAACCAACCTGCCCGACGGCGGCGTGCCTGACGGCGTGCTAAACACCCTTGATGAGCGGGCGAGGTCACTCATCGGTCAACAAGGGAATATCGGTAATCTCCAAACCCAGTGCAACGAGGCTGCTGCTGTGGTCTCTGAGAGCCGCAAACACATAGGCGACGATGTCACCGATGAACAACTGGAGCAAATAACTGAGACCCCAAATTGGGCACAGCAGAGTGAAGTAGCCAGGAAAGCTGGAGCGTGCCGGGCGGCGATAGACGCATTCAAATCAATCGAGAATTGGCTTAAAAGCAAACTATCGAACCAGGCGAGCAATGCTCCGACCGCCGAATCTCTCAATACTGGCATCTTTAGGTTGCACGATTGGCTCGACAAGCCAGCTCAGCGCTCCGGGTATCCCATCTGGATATTCATAGCCTCGGCCGCAATATCCGTCATTCTTGCGATATCGGATCAAGCAGTGCCGGCTGCCTGGTTTATGATAATAACCGGTGTCATTGGTGTGTTCGCCATTCGAAGGGTGAGAGTTGATTCGAAATCACCTCATAAGGAATACCAAAGCTCCGGTCTTCCGCAGCCTGATTCCTGGACGAATAAGTCAGTCCTCGCCGTGCTCAACACTCTTCGCGAACAACTGCGTCTCGCCGAATACGACAGGGACTTGCAGGCAAAACTGAACGAGAACAAAAGCGCACTAGATAAAGCGGATCAAGAAAAGACAACCATTGACCAGCAAATAGAGTTACTCCGAAAAAACCTGGGAGCAGCGCCCGGCGCCGACGAGGCCAATCTGTTGCTCTTGGCCGAAGCTATCAAAAACTGGCGTAATGCTCGCACTGAGCAATGCAAGGCTGAGGCTGCTCTGAAAACGGCGAAGAATGATTATAGTGTGCTTATCGATGAGATAAACGGCGCATCAAAGCCGTATATAACCGAGACTTGTGCAGACTCCGAGAGTGCTAATGGGATGATAAAAGACCTCAAAGATCGCGCAACCAGATATCGAGATGCGCTCAGAGACCTGAAGCGTTCTGAGCAGGACGAAGCCGACGCGAGTGAAAAAATACAGCAGATCGAATCAAGAATCGATGAACTATTTAACAACATCGAGGTTCAAAAAGACGACCTGCAAACCCTTTCACAGCTTCTAGAACTGCTGAGCGACTATCGCAACTCTAGTAAAGAGAGAGACAAAGCTCAAACGAATGCGGAGACGTCGGCGAGAAAGCTCCGAAACCTGTGCGAATCATATCAACAACAGCTAGGCGCTCTTGAAACAGCCGACTGGTCTGCCAGTAAGGACACAGAAGCCACGCTTGAGCATCTTATGTCTCTGCGCATAGACCAACTGGAAACTGAAAAGGACAATCAACACCGCGTGGCCAGCAGATACGGCGAAATTCAAGAGGAAATTACCAAAATCAAAACGCTGATAGATGAGGACAAAAAGAGCCACAAATTGGAAGAGGCCCTGGCTCAGGTTATGGATGCGCGTTCTGACCTCCGAAGGCATCGCGACGATACCTATGCTTCAATGGTAGGGCATGCGCTCGTGAACTATGTGGAAGAGAAGAGCAGGGAAGACGACCCGGAGGTCCTCAAACGGGCCAATTATTACCTGAAGAAAGTCACAGACAATCGCTATGAACTTCTATTCGCCGACGGCAGATTCAGGGTCAGAGACGAATTTGAAAAGGATACCAGGGAAGTAGATGAACTCTCCGACGGCACCCGGGTTCAGCTTCTTCTGTGCGTCCGCCTTGCTTTCGTTGAGCATTTGGAAGATGGTAAGAACATCAAACTGCCTCTGCTCTTCGACGAAACCCTGGCGTCCACCGACGACCATCGCGCGCCCCTGGTCGCCAGGGCCATTGCCGAAATATGCAGAGAGGGTCGACAGGTCTTCTACTTCACCGCACAAAAAGACGAAGTGGAGAAGATGAAGAACGCCGTGCCGGAGGGTTCGAATATCAAAGTCAAAGAGATCAACTTCGATGCAGTCGTCGGGGCTGCGAAGTAACGCTGTGCCACGACATCAACCCTTGAAAGTGATGTGGTCACGTTTCCTGGTGTGTAAAAGGGAGGCGGGTTTGAGGGCGGTTTTGCCGAGTTTCTCATTGACTTTATCGACCGTCTCGACCAGTGTTTTTCGTTTGGGGTCGTCAAACAGGCCGTGCTGAACAACCTCATCGGTCAGCCCGGACGCCGAGACTCCTATTAACCTCAACGGCAGGCCTTTGCTCAGGATGTTATCGAGCAGGGGCCTGGCCGCGTGATATATCGCCAATCCATCGTCAGTTTGCTCCGACAGGCTATGGCTACGGGTAGTGCGCTGCAGATTTCCATATCTTCCAACCACCCCGACCACTCCGGCCATCAGTCCGCTCTTGCGCAACCTGTACGCCACCTGTTCGGAGAGATAATGCAGCATGTGGCTAAGTTCCCCGACATCCGTGGTATCCTCCCCGAGGGTAGTTTCATGGCTGATGGATTTCTCTATGGCCCTTTCGTAATAAGGCACAACCGGCGAATCATCCAGCCCCTTCCCCATATCCGCCAGCCTGTCTCCCAACACCCCGAACGTCTTTTGCAGCCTGTGCCTGCTGGTCCGGCCCAATCCTGCGGCGGTGGTAATGCCCATCGTCCGCAGTTTTTCCGCGGTCTTTTGCCCAATGCCGTGCAGCGCGGTCAATGGCAGCGTATCATACAAGCTATCCAAATCTTCCCATTTAATCTGCGAAAGCCCGTTCGGTTTCTTCAGCCCGGCCGCCAGTTTTGCAAGCAGCTTATTAGGCGCAATCCCAATCGTGCAGGTCAGTTTTTCCTGCTTACGAATCCGCTCCTTAAGCTGCCTTGCCGCCTCTATTGCCCCGCCGAAACGCTCACAGGTGCGAGTCATATCCATATAGCACTCGTCAATGGAAGAAATCTCCACCATATCCGTAAACGTCTCACATATCGCAAAAACTCTTCTCGAAGCCTGTCGATAAAGGGCGGGTCGTGCGGGGATTATCTCAGCATGCGGGCACAATCTGACGGCCTGGGTGTAAGACATTGCCGAATGCACCCCATATTTTCGTATCTCATAATTGGCGGCGCACACCACCGACCGCGGGCTTGCGCTACCGACCACCATCACCGGCTTGCCAACCAACTCCGGTCGTTCGCGCTCCTCCACGCTCGCAAAAAACGCGTCCATATCCAGCAAATATACGACTCTATCAGAGGATTCCACCACGCGCCTCTCCATCTATCTGCTTCGATTATAGCAGATAGTAATGTGGGATTAATGCGATGGAAAGCTGCTTGTAGCATTTCGATTGTGCTGCACGCAGGCGACTATACAGCTAATAAACCGTTTCGCTTGAATTGAACTTGCTATTGGTCAGCTAGCTTTCGTCTTGCAAAGTGTCTTCCTTGCCCACTATGTATCTAGCGCGCTCAAAAAGCTCATCGAAAGTGATAACTTCAGGATTATGTAGGTTGCGTCTGAAGCGTTCGAAACACAACATCCTGTCTTTTTTATCTTTGAGATCTCCGGTATGTCCGATAACGAGTATGCCTTTGGGTTGGCAGGTGTAGATGCCGCTGTTCTCAAGTTGCTTGCCACTTTCTGTACTTCTCGCTTTATGAAGCCAGGATTCGCATTGAGATTGCATTTGAGCCACGGCTCCAGCAAATTCTTTACTGATATGATATGTATGATTGCGGTAACCTTTGTCCTTTTTGTCATTTATAATGAGTTGGGTAGAAGGCAGCTTTAACTCAACCAATACGGAGTACTTAATGTCACCGACCGTGTTCATAGCGAAGTCGACTATCTGATCTCCACGTCCGCTCAAATCGGTTTCGCCTACGGAAGCTTGCGGTTGGAGCAGGTTCAAAAACTGGTATGATAAACCGTGGCCTAATATCCATTTGTTTTTTTTAAAGAAAGTACTCCACTTTCTTTCATCCCATTTATCGTGGCTACCTTGGCCACTCGGCAAAGGATCAGGGTGTTCATCGTCGAGTGCAATGCGCATCTTCTGTTCAAAGAGATCTAAAGCCTCCTTCCTTTGTCTCAAAAAATGTGCCTCTACGACATCCACTAGAGCAGGTTGAAAGTTCACTCCACTTTTGATGCGTGCGGCCAGATCTTCAAGCACTTCTGGGAACTCATCCAAGATATAGTAGAATGTATCAGCGTATTCGCTTTCTGGGATAGCTCGAACATCGTCGTGGTATACAGTGCATTTGCACTTCTCATAGGGTATCCCGTAATCGCATAAAGCATAAAGGCTAGTAAGATGCTCGTATAACTTAAGTGTTTCCCGGTGTCCGAGTGCAATTCTGATTTGCTCTCCTCCTTTCAGACTCTTCGCGTCAAAAAAGCCATCAGGCGGAGTATCTATCCACTCCGTGACCCCGTTGGGCTTTCGCTGGTAGTAGAGTTGGAGTTTGACATTAGCACCGGGATACTGATCATCATTCTGTATGCCGAACCTTGCAACCTTACGAAATTTGTTTTTGTGCTTCGATGTATCTGCCACAATTCTCTCGTCCTTATGATATTCGGGGTCTTCCTTGGAAAAGTCCTCAGCAAGTACATTGCCGTCTATAAAACCGTCTCCAGGGGTAAGTGGAACAGCGTTTAAAATATCTGCCTGCTTGCTTGTTTTGGGGTCTACCTCATAAACCCCATTATTATCCGTATCTGCCATATGTTACTACTCCGTTATAGGTTGTGATACCATCAAAACAAAACTACAATCTAATCCATATAATTCTATCACAATATGGTATTTTGTTGAGGAATGAACCGTTCAAGAGAGATATAAGTGTTCCGCATACGAACTCTTGATTTCGTTGACACTGCATATCCGCCGTGCTATACTCTGAAAGACTATTTCAGGGGGATCTGCCGGTGCGAATCTGGGAAGAATATGCGCAAGACGGGGGCCTCCTTATTGTGCTTTCCGGGCCTTCTGGAGTGGGAAAAGATACGGTATTTGAAAAGTTTCTCACCCTCGGCGCCGACGTCAAAAAAAGCATCTCCTGCACTACCAGGTGTGATCGGGGCAACGAAGTCGACGGAGTAGATTACTTTTTCCTGACCACGGACGAGTTTACTCAGAGGCGGGCACGGGGATTCTTTTTAGAGAGCGCGCTTTACGACGGCGACTGGTATGGCACCCCGCGCGAATGGGTCGAACAACAGAACTCTCAAGGCAACGATGTAATTCTCGTCATCGAGGTTCAGGGCGCGGCAGAAATAAAACGCCAGAGGCCGGATAGCGTCGCCGTATTCCTCGTGCCACCATCTATGGAGGAACTCGAACGTAGGCTTCGCGACAGAGGAACCGACTCCGAGTCCAGCATTAAAACCAGGCTCGCAACGGCAACCGAAGAAATGCAATTCGTTTCAAAATACGATTATGTCATTGAAAACGACACCGTTGAAAAGGCAGCCCAGAAACTGAAAGCGATAGTAATTGCCGAACGAAACAAGGTAAAACGCGACCCAAAGAAACTATGAAAAGCTCGTTGGAATCCAAAAAGATAATACTCGGCATCAGCGGCGGAATAGCGGCCTACAAATCCGCCTACATTGCCAGCGCACTCGTCAAGCGCGGCGCGGATGTTCACGTAGTGATGACCGAAAGCGCTCTCAAACTTGTCCAACCCGCCACATTCTGGGGAATCACATCGAATCATGTCATAACCGACGTCTTCGAACCGCCGCGTGCGAGGGAAATTGTCCACATCGCCCTGCCCGAAACAGCCGATGTAATGCTCATCGCCCCCGCCACGGCCAACATTATCGGCAAACTGGCAAACGGGATAGCCGACGATATGCTATCCACTATGGCGCTGGTCGCGAAAAAGATAGTAATCTGCCCCGCGATGAACGTTCATATGTATCAAAACCCGGTCGTGACGGCAAATATTGAGAAGTTGCGCGCGCTAGGTTGCGGGATAATTGACGCGGAATCAGGCAGATTAGCCTGCGGCGACACAGGCCCTGGCAGGCTTGCGGAGCCTGATAAAATCGTCGAATACATCGAGAATTTGCTCTGCGGCAGTGGCAAAGACTACGCCGGTAGGAGCATTCTAATCACAGCCGGGCCGACGCACGAACCCATCGACCCCGTGCGCTATATTTCCAACCGCTCATCAGGTAAAATGGGATACGCGATTGCACAGGAAGCGGCCGATCGGGGAGCCAAAGTAACGTTGATTAGCGGCCCTGCAGATCTTTGTGCTCCTAACGGCGTCGAAGTGATTTCCGTGCAGACTGTGAGAGAGATGTACGACGAGGCGCTCAGTCGAGTCGCTGACTCCGATTTGTTCATATCGGCGGCAGCCCCGGCGGATTTCCGACCTGTCGCTGCACAAGTTGACAAGATCAAAAAATCCGATCACTACACACTGGAGCTGAACCAAACCGAGGACATCCTCGCTGCAATAGGCGCATCGAAAGGCAATACCATTGTGGTAGGATTCGCCGCAGAAACAGAGAACTTATTAGAAAATGCTGCGGAGAAACTACAACGCAAAAAGGCTGATCTTATAGTAGCAAATTATGTGGGAAAAGGCAGTGATGTCTTCGGCGGAGATGACAACGAAGTGACATTAATCTCCAAAGATACGTCTCCCATAACGCTGCCCAAAATGTCGAAACGCAAGGTAGCAAAAGAGATTTTAGACTTTATTAAAAGTAACTTTCTGGAGGACACGAAGTGAGTTCTAAGACACACATGTTCACCTCTGAGTCGGTAACAGAGGGACACCCCGATAAACTGGCTGACCAAATTTCGGACGCCGTACTCGACGCCATACTCGAGCAGGACCCAACTGCAAGGGTTGCGTGTGAAGCATTGTTGACCACGGGAATGGTAGTCGTAGCTGGTGAGGTAACCACCAGAGCCTACGTAGAAATCCCGGACATCGTCAGGCGCACGCTTGATCAAGCAGGTTATACCAGAGCAAGTTACGGCATTGGCTCACATACCTGCGGCGTAATGACCAGCATCCAGTCCCAGTCCCCAGACATCGCTATGGGAGTCGATGTGGGCGGAGCAGGCGACCAGGGTATGATGTTCGGTTTTGCGTGTGATGAGACCCCGGAACTGATGCCGTTGCCGATTATGATGGCCCACAAGCTGGCCCGCAGGCTGGCCGCGATTCGTAAGGACGGCACACTCGATTATCTTCGGCCTGACGGCAAGACTCAGGTCACCGTAGAATACGAAGACGGCAGACCGATTCGCATAGATAAGGTCGTCGTCTCGACTCAGCACCAGCAGAACATCCCGCAGGCTACCATTCGAGAAGACATGATCGAATACGTCGTAAAGCCTATCGTGCCTGCCGAGTTGATTGACAAAAACACTGAAATATATGTCAACCCCACCGGCGCTTTCTCGGTCGGCGGTCCGCAGGCTGACACCGGCCTCACAGGTCGCAAGATCATCGTCGACACCTACGGCGGCATGGCCAAGCACGGCGGCGGTTGCTTCTCCGGCAAGGATGCTACAAAAGTCGACAGATCCGCATCTTATATGATGAGATACGTCGCCAAAAATGTAGTGGCTGCGGGCCTGGCCAAGCGCTGCGAACTTCAAGTGGCATACGCGATCGGAAAAGCAGAGCCGATGGGTATTATGGTCGACACCTGGCGCACCAACACAATCCCGGAGGAGAAAATCGGCGAGCTTATCCTCAAATACTTCGACTTGACACCCAGGGGTATCATCGACAAACTCAGCCTCAGAAAACCTATATTCAAACAGACTGCGGCGTATGGCCACTTTGGCCGCACCGATCTAAACGTATCGTGGGAAGAGCTGGATATGGTCGATCTTTTGAAAAAGGAAGCGGGGATTTAGTTGTATGCACGGGTTGTCGTCGACACAGGCGCGACCAGTCCTATAGACTCGCTGACATACGAAATACCTGATGGCTTGGCTGGGCAGGTGGAAATCGGTGCTTGCGTGCTGGTTCCGCTGACTTCCCGCCGGGCCATCGGCTATGTGATCGGCTTAGAGGACTTCTCCCCGGTCGAAAACACTCGCCCGATTATCGCGATTCTCGACGGCCCGGTGCGCCTAAACGCCGGGATGATCGGCCTGGGCGAGTGGATATCTGATCGATATTTGGCTCCATTGCCTCGCGTGATTATGGGTATGCTGCCCGGCGTGATGCAGGGCAAGCTCAAATGCGAGGTAGAAAGCCTCAAAGTCGAAACACACCTTACCCCAGCCGAATCAGATTTACTGAATCAGATCCAATTTGGCAATGGCGCGGTAGATGTCGGCAGTCTTGCCGGTGACAAACCCACCATACAAAGACTGCTCAGGCAACTAGAAAGAAAAGGAGCCATTCGCCGAAAGTGGAAACTAATTCAACCCGGTGGAAAGCCTAAGATCCTAAAGGGCGTGAGGCCGCTCTCCGACCCGCCAGTCGATATAATAAAATCTTTGCCCAACAAACAATCGGAAGCCTATTCACTGATCGCCGAACTCGGTCGTGACATTGCCATCACTGAGCTAATTCGCAGATACGGTATCAGCAGAACGTCAATAACCTCGCTTATAAATAAAGGCGTTGCAGAAGAAATCGAGATGGTCTTTCGGCGTGACCCAGCATTTGCGAGAATCGACGAACGACGAGTCGACCTCACAACCGACCAGCGCAACGCAGTAGAAATCATCACAAATTGTATCCAATCCGGCAAATACACCGGCCATCTGCTCTTCGGTGTCACCGCGAGCGGCAAGACCGAGGTCTATCTGCGCTGCATAGAACGTGCCCTGGAGTTGGGCAAAACGTGTCTGGTATTGCTTCCTGAAATAGCTCTCACCACCCAGGTAATGAATATCTTCAAAAGCCGATTGGGAAGCCAGGTCGCCGTTCTGCACAGCGCTCTTTCGGCGGGGGAAAGATGCGACGAATGGGCGCGAATATCCGAAGGCGAGGCCAGAGTCGTGTTAGGAGCACGGTCGGCGGTGTTCGCTCCCCTTGCAAATCTTGGCTTGATAATAGTCGATGAGGAGCACGAGGCCAGCTATAAACAGGACTCCTCCCCACGATACAACGGCCGCGATGTGGCGATAAAACGAGCGCAGGACGCAAATGCCGCCTTGGTGCTCGGCAGCGCAACCCCCAGCATCGAGACGTATCACGCCGCCCAAAACGGCGAATATGTGATGCTTACGATGGCAAGCAGAGTAGAAAACCGCCCAATGCCCACTGTTGAAATAGCTAATCTCAAAGATGAGTTCGCAAAGGGCAAAGCCACGATCTTCACAGAAAAACTCGAACAGGGAATCCGCGAGAGACTCGACCGTGGGGAACAAGTGATTCTGCTTCAAAACAGGCGCGCGTACTCCACTTTTCTGATGTGCAGGGAATGCAGTTACGTCGCCAGATGCCCGCACTGCGCCGTCTCATTGAAGCTGCATGCGGCCGCTCGCAAATTGAGCTGCCACCACTGCGGTTACGAGGAACCGGCGCCGGATGTCTGTCCCAAATGCCAGGGATTGAAGATTCGCAAGTTCGGGATTGGCACGGAAAAGGTCGAAGAGGCCGCCAGGCAGATGTTCGAAAACGCCAGGGTGCTGAGAATGGATCGCGACACCACCTCTCGCAAGGGAGCCCACGGTGAAATACTGGGCACGTTTCGAGCTGGGGAGGCGGATATCCTGATCGGCACACAGATGATCGCAAAGGGGCTGGATTTTCCAAACGTTACTCTGGTTGGCATAATCAGCGCCGACACTTCCCTTAACCTGCCTGATTTTCGAGCCGCCGAGCGCACCTATCAACTCGTCTCACAAGTAGCAGGCAGAGCGGGCAGGGGAAAGACTCCGGGTGAGGTAATAATCCAGACTTTCGATCCTGACAATTACGCCATCAAATGCGCGGTCGACCACGATTATGTGAGCTTTTTTGAGTTGGAATTGCAGGGCAGACGCGAGCTTAACTACCCTCCCTATTCCACGCTCATCAATCTTACGTCTCGCAGCCCAAACGAAGCCGAGGCCAGGGCAGTTCTCGACGAACTGAATAAAACCATATCGTCTTTACCATATGCCTTGCGAAAAAAAGTCACCATCGACGGCCCGATTCCGGCGGTGCTATCAAAATTAAAGGGTCAATATCGTTGGCACACGGTGATGCGGTCGGCAGAACGAGAGGCGGCGATCGGTTTACTTCGAGCCGCATTCGAAGTCAATCCTGCCGTTCGCAGAAAGCTCGCGGTAGATGTTGATCCGGTAGCAATGTTATAATGGGTCGGTCTATTGATGCGACCACAATATACAATTCAATTTCAGCGGAGCTTAATATGGCGGATAACCCAATAGTTCGATACGGCGACCCGGTGTTGCGGCAGCGGGCGGAAGAGGTCGAGTTTGACGACGAAATCAAGGCGCTTATTGAGAAAATGTATGTGATTATGGCCGAATCAAACGGCCTGGGACTTGCGGCGCCCCAAATCGGCATATCCAAACGCGTATTCACTTATGATATCGGCGATGGGCAGCACGCTATCGTAAATGGCGAGATCACCCGATCCAGCGGCGAGGAGATCAGTGTGGAGGGCTGCCTCAGCATCCCCGGCCTGCAGGGCGATGTAGCGAGGGCCGAACGCGTCACCATTACCGGTCTCGACGAGAACGGCAAGAAGGTTACCATCAGGGCAGAAGGGCTTTTAGCCCGCGTCTTCCAACATGAGACCGATCATCTCGACGGCAAAATGTTCATTGACCGCGCAGACCCTGATACATTAGAGGCGGTGTCACTGCGTGATGACGATGACGACGAGGAGTAAAAAGCCATGCACAGCAGCACAATAAGCAGGAGTCTCGGACTAATCGTCATCGCGGCGATTCTTACCCTCTGTTGTGTGCCGCTGTGCGCAGCCATCAACCCCGAAAATGTCGCAGTCATAGTCAACAGCAACTCAAAGCCATCTCAGGCAATCGGCGCATATTATTGCAAGCAGCGCGGGATTCCCACACGAAACCTGATCCAGGTCGATGCCCCTACACAAGAAACGATTTCTCAGGATCAATATAAAACCCTGGCGCAGAGCATTCAAAAACGACTAACGGCCGCGCCTCTCAGCGTAAATCCAAAGAATATCGCAGGGGATAAAATCCAGGTGCTGGTCACGTGCTATGGCGTCCCATCGAAAATTCTCGGCAAATGCCCCGGCACAACGTCGGAGACAACCTCTGTGGATTCTTTTTTGACTCTGCTGTTTAACGATAACGCCGGTCCGGATGTGATCGACTCGGATTACTTCGCGTATACGAACTGCACTCGCACGGGAGGCGGAGGGCCGACCGGTCTGTTCAACCCGTACTATAATAAAGACCAATCCTTCGCTGCATTCCGCGCCTCAAAAGACAACTCCATAACCAAATTCGGCAATACTTATTGCCTGCGATATCTAGTCTGTCGCCTTGATGGCTTCGACGATCTCAAGGTCAATTTATCTGGTGTGAGCGTGCCAAAGGACGTCCGCGATATGATCGACCGCGGCAAGGCTTCGACCGGCCAAAAGGGTAAGTTCTATCTCGATGAGCCATGGCGAGGGGATCAAGGCTACAGCCACGGCCGATACGCCTCTACCGAGTCCGCTCTAAAGATCTTACTCGGCGCTGAGAACGTTGTTCGTGATGCGGACACATCGGCTACGTATCTGAATCAGCGCGACGTAATGGGCTATGCAAGCTTCGGAATGCACGATCTCGATATCCTGACCAAAACCGACTGGGGCAGGCCGCATTTTACCTGGAAGCCAGGAGCTGTCGCCATAATCAACGAATCCGCAGGCGGCCAGCAACTGCGCAGCCCGCAGCATGCGTATGGCTACAAAACTATCGGTTCATCAGAGTCCGCCAACCCAAAAACCAGCCAGATAAGCCGACCTGTGATGCGGGTATTGGTCAGCTACAAAGTCGGCAGCACGGTGAAGCACTTCCAGGGCTATAAGGTGGCGTTGTTGGATTATAAAGACACCGTGTTGAAATCTGCTGTGGTTGGGGCGGATGGCATCGCGGAAATCGATCTCTCCGACCCCGAGATTAAATGGCCGACGGATCACAAAACTAAGATTCAGGTCTACTATCCAGATAAAGACTCTGGCTATCACGACGGCAGTGCGTTGACTTACTCCACGCTTACATTTACTCCAAACGATCTGCTGTGGAATGAAAAGCAGCAGTCAAAGGGCAGATACGCGGAGGTCTATCTCGCCAGGCAATGTTCCGCCGAATACATCCGCGATGGCTGTTCCGGCATCAACGCCGCCGTCTCTGAGCCTGGCGCCGACTTTGTAAACGCGGGTGTCAGCCTGCCGCAGTACGCCAAAGGATACACCTGGGCTGAAGCTGCTTATATGGGGACGCGTCACCTGGGTTACAAAACTATACTCCTCGGCGATCCACTAATGGCGCCTTATGGGCCGGTACTGCAGGAGAAGAACTAAATGAGAATCATCTTTGCGGGGACAAGCGAGTTTGCGGTGCCGGCGCTTGAGGCTTTAATCGCGTCTCCGCACGAAGTGGTCGCTGTAATCACGCAGCCGGACAGGCCAAAGGGTCGTGGCAGGGAAATGCAAATGCCGCCAACCAAAATGATAGCTCAGGCCCATTCGATTCCGACTCTCCAGCCCGAAAAAATGCGACAGCCAGAGTCTATCGCTGAAATTAAGTCATTTAGCCCAATTGATGTGATGGTAGTCGCCGCATATGGCCAGATTGTGCCGCAGGAGTTGCTCGATTGGCCGTCGATCGGCTGTGTTAATATCCACGGCTCTATTCTTCCTAAGTATCGCGGAGCAGCTCCTGTTCAATACGCTTTGATTTCCGGCGAAAAGCAGACTGGCATAACCACAATGTTCATGGATGCCGGACTGGACACCGGCGATATATTGTTGCAAAGCACGCTGGATATTGACCCCAACGAAAACGCCGGTCAACTCGGCGCGAGATTGGCTTTAATGGGTGCAGATTTGCTGTTGCGCACACTTACTGGATTGAAAGACAACACAATCGCCCCGATCCCCCAGGACGATGACTTAGCCACAAAGGCGCCCTCTCTGAAGCGTGATGCCGGGTCAATCGACTGGAGCCGGCCGGCGCAGGACATAGTAAATCTCATCAGAGGATGCACTCCAAGACCCGGCGCGTTCTCAAAATTAGCCGGCTCGCAGGTCAAAGTGTGCAAAGCGGCAGTCTCAAATCTCAGCGGGGAACCGGGGTTGATACTGGCCATTGACAATAAAGGCATAGAGGTCGCAGCGGGGACTGGTTCGGTGCGGTTGATAGAAGTCCAGCCAGAATCCCGCAAAAAAATGACCGCCGCCGACTTCGCCCGCGGCGGCATAAAAACCGGCGATCATTTCGACGTAAGGCCATAAATATCGTCATTTCGACCCCCGTCATTTCGACCCCCGCCATTTCGACCCCGCCATTTCGACGCCCTCGTCATTTCGACCCCGTCATTGCGACCCCGCCATTTCGACCCCCGCCATTTCGACGCCACGTCATTTCGACGCCCCGCCATTTCGACCCCTCCGTCATTATGGCCACCCCCTTCGTCATTTCGAGCGCAGCGAGAAATCTGCTTTTCCGCCGTCCGATGTCCTTTCTTTCCTAATCTGCTATAATCCAACTGTGGACGAAAGAGCATACATCCAACAGAAAAAACAATTCTGGGAACGCTTCTCGGAGGCGCTCAACAGAGTTCAGGTCGGCGGAGTCCGGTCCCTCTCCCGCGACCAACTCCGATCCCTCGGCGCCGACTACAGGGCCATAATCTCAGACTTGTCCTTTGTGCGCGGTCAAGGCGCCAGCGAAGGACTCATACTCTACCTTAACGAGCTTGCGGCCCGTGCCCATGGGGTTTTATATGTCCCGCAATCGGCTCGATTAGCCGGCGCAATATCCTTTGTATTACGCGACTTTCCCAGACTATTCCGTGCCACCGTTTTATACAGCATGGTCGCGGCGTCAATCTTTGCGGCGGGGTGGGCGATCTCTGCAGCCGTTCCGGAAGTACGCGACACGATGATACCTGGTCAAATAGCCAAACCAAAACCAGGTGAACAAAGCCCGCTTGCGGACATGGACCCATCTTTATTGTCCACATTCATTATGACCAACAACATCAACGTGGGCATTATCGCGTTTGTTGGGGGAATTACGGCTGGCTCATATACTGTCTTTGAACTGGCGAAAAACGGCCTGGTGATAGGTGCGGTTGCCACAAAGGCCATCCCGGTATTAGGCGCGAGCAGGTTCTGGGCTTTTATACTGCCTCACGGCGTGATCGAATTGATGGCGATATTCATCTGCGGCGGTGCGGGGTTATATCTAGGCGCATCTATCATCGCCCCCGGCAATCTCAGGCGCGTAGATTCAATCAGATTGGCCGGAGCAACTTCTCTGCGTCTCTTCGCTGGAGCAGTCATATTATTTGTCATCGCCGGAATAATAGAGGGCTTTATCACTCCGTCCGGTCTGTCCGCCTCTATCAAACTGGGGTTCGCCGCTCTCACCGCGCTCGGGCTTATTATCTACCTGGGTTTCGCAGGCGCTACAGCCGACCAGAAGCCTTAATATTAAGATATGCATCCACAACCGCCGGTGAGAACTCATCCGGCAGCACATCCAGCACAATCGCGCCCGACTTCATAACCTCAGCGGCAGCCAACTGCCGGGATCGTATCACCTGCTTTGCGACTGCGGCCTGAAACACATCCTGAGCTGTCTTCGGCTCGTCGCTCGCTGCCTTCAGGACTTCCGGGTCTGCCATCGTGATCACCACACACAGATGCTTCCTCGCCAAAAGCGCAATCTGCGAGATCAACGGCCGCGACGCCTCCGGGTCAGTAAGCTCTGTGAATATCACCACCAGACTCCGCCTGGAACACTTCCGGGCGAAAAACGGGAATGCTCGAGAGTAATTAGAATCCCCCTCGGCGCTGCGCAAATTATATGTTACTCGAAGCAGATTCAGCGCCTGGCTTTTTCCGGATTTCGGAGCGGAAAACGCCGTGACTTGATCGGCAAATGCCATCAATCCCACTTTGTCTCCCCGCGAAGCCGCCACATGCGCCAGCATCATCCCAGCGTTAATACCCCAGTCCAGCCTGCTCAGCCCATCTATCACCGGCCCCATCACGCGGCCGCAATCCAGCACGATCATCACGTTTTGCGACCTCTCAAGCTGATATTGTCGGGAGACCAACTTGTTGAGTCGCGCGCTGGCTTTCCAGTCTATCGATCGAAACTCATCGTCGGGCAGATACTCTCGCAGCGATTCAAAGTCCGTGCCACGGCCATAGACCTTCACGCTGCGAAGTCCGGGCTGCGTAAGTCTTTCCTTTCTGATGTTCATATCATAACGCCTAAGATCGAGCAGGTTTGGGTAGACCTTCACCTCCTGGCGCAGCGGACATCTTATCTGTCGTGTCAACAACCCCATCGGGCCGCGCAATCTCAGGTACACATCCCCAAACTCATAATCCCCGCGATGCGGCGGTGTTATCTTATAAGTTAATTCAATATTAGACCGACTCGGCAAATCAAGCTTCAATACGTTACCGGCGCCGCTAAAGTCCTCCGGGTATTCGTCCCTTATTCTGCCGTAAATTGGATAGTGTGATCGGTTCGATATTTGCAGCTTGACGAGGTTCTCCGCACCTAATGATAGCTTCTCGTCGACGTTTCGGTGAATCTCAGGCGTTCGCAGCCGGCTAAGCGCCACGCCATCCGCCACGGTAAGCGCCAGCGCCAGCGCGGCCAGGCCAATGCCGACCGGCCACAACAAGTCTGACACACTCGACAAGCCGACCACAAGCCCCGATATAACAAGCAAAACCACGAACCGATTTGTGGGTATCATTGTTTGTCATTTAGACAACTACAACAATGTGTCCTGCGTGCAGGAGTAACGTTCGGCTGCGGGTAACTCAAATATATTATGAAACACCTCGCAGACCTTCACATTCACACCACCGCCTCAGATGGCGCCTGGACCCCAAAAAAGGTAGTCCAGGCCGCTGCGGATTTGGGGCTGGGTGCAATTGGTATAACGGATCACGACACGGTCGATGGTCTTGATGAAGCCCTTGAAGCCGGCCACAAGTTCGGAATCACCGTAGTGCCGGGCATAGAGATCAGCGCCATACACGGCCATAACACCGAAGTGCATGTGCTCGGATACTTTTTCGATTACCATAACCCCGCTTTAGTCGAGCAACTTAACGTGCTGCGCGACAGCCGTGAAAATCGCGGCAGGAAAATGGTGGAGCAACTTAACGCGGCCGGGGTGCCGATAACATTCGAAAAAGTCCTGGAACTGGCGCAGGGTGGGGCCATCGGCAGGCCGCATGTAGCCAGAGCACTCATGGAGATAGGCGAAGTCGGCTCTATAGACGCCGCCTTCGGAAAATGGCTTCAGGAAGGCGCGCCCGGTTATGTTGGTCGCTATAAGATCAGCCCGACCGATGCTGTTAGACTGATCATCCAGGCTGGTGGAGTAGCCTGCTGCGCTCACCCCGGCAAACTGAACAGAGACGAGGTTCTGGTTGACCTCATAGACGAGGGCATGCGCGGAATCGAGGCCAGACACCCCGATCACGGCCCTGCTACTACGCGCTTCTATGAGAAATTCGCAGTCAAACGAGGCTTGATCGCCACA
This sequence comes from uncultured bacterium, assembly GCA_964494345.1. GTDB lineage: Bacteria > Armatimonadota > UBA5829 > UBA5829 > UBA5829 > DTKD01. The sequence continues at coordinate 321,286 of CAZBSI010000003.1, read as the reverse complement.
GGCGGCTCCGATTCTCATTGCATAACAGGTGGCAAGAGAACACAAATCGGCAGCGTGACCGTTGCGGTCGAGGTTGTAAAACAGTTGAAAGAAGCTGCAGCGAAGGTACAAATATGAGCGCGGCCAGAAAGAGCACGCTCACTGGGTTCTCCTACGTGCTGGCAGCGACGGTATTGTGGGCGCTGGTTCCGATCAGTGTAAAAAAGGTAAGCGTCGCCCTTGATGCTTACACAATAACCTGGCTTCGTTTCGCGGTATCATCTCTGCTGCTGTTGATGTTTGCGCGAATCAGCGGGGAACTGAAGCGAATACACAGCAGGGATTATTGGCTGATTATCCTCGCTGGCGCCGGAATCTGTCTGAATTATGTGCTTTACACTGTCGGCATCAAGCTGACCACTGCTTCGGCTGGCAACGTGGTCGTCAATTTCGAGGCGATATGGCTGGTAATACTCGGCCATTTGTGGCTCAAGGATCGTCTCAGCGGAATGAAGCTCTTCGGCACACTGGTCACATTCGCCGGGGTATTTGCTGCGATATGGAACGGCGAGGGCTTCGCGGCGCTGGTGAAATCCGATTATTTCATCGGCAACATGCTCATAGTCGCCTGTGCCCCGTTTTGGGCTGTCTACGGCATAGCCCAAAAGATCCTCGTCGAGCGGGGAGTGGCGGTTTCCTCTGCACTGGCCTGTATTTTCGCAGCCGCAGCAGTGTTCACATTCCCCTTTATGGCCGCCGGATACAAGAGCACCCAGCCGCTTGATATCTCGGTTTGGGTATGGCTGTTCGTGCTGGTGGTATTGTCCACTCTGGGGGCCTATGCTCTGATGGCTAAAGGCTTCGAGACCCTCGACGCTTCGACTGCGGGCGTCATCACCTGCGTACTGCCGATACTCACCATATTCGCCGCCAGAATCTTTTTAGCCGAGGTCGTCACCCCTACGGTATTTGTCGGGGCATCGCTGGTGGTGACTGGGATGATAATTATCGGGCACGCGGAAGCAAGGTCCCACAGCACATCAGCCTGATATCGGAACCTTTGCAGGTCGGTTTCGTCACGGAATATAGGGGGTAATTCTCCTGACACAGGATGCAAGGCTGATATTCTGAGACGATCTATGCCCACCACAAACTGCAATCAAAGTCATATCTACGTGATCGGCGTTCGGGAGCAGGCTGTATCCGACACCTGCAAACGGATCACCCTGAGCACCACTCGTGGAGACCTCAAAGCGCAGCTTCATATCGATAGGAGCGTGCGACAGGCAGTTATTATGCTCGGCGACGAATGGGCTGAAGATGGCTTTGATTCGCAGTTTGATATAATAGCTGATGAGCTGTCTAAGCTTGGAATCGGTGCGATGTCGCTGCAGTATCGTGTTCCGGGTGACTGTGCCGAGTGCGCTATCGATGTACTGTTGCTGTGCCAGTATCTCGATGATGAGGGCGTAAGCGACGTCGTGCTGCTTGGCTGGTCTTATGGCGCGGCTGTCGCGCTCGCGGCGGGGTCTGTGTGCCGCACTGTTCGGGGCATAGCCGCTGTCTCACCTGCGGATATCTCACAGTGCTGCCTGCGCTGGGTCGCCGGCAAGCCGCTGTTGCTTATGAGCGGAGAAAACGGTCAAAACGGCGTAGTAGACAACATAATAAAAATCACCGCCCGCACTAAGGGCTTTGTGAAAACCCTGCTCTATCCCAACCACGATTACTACCTTTCAGAGAAACCTCGCAGGGCTGTTGATGATCTGCTGGATTGGATTTTAGAAGTTCTCAACACCGACCAGGATCGCCTCTGCCTGAGCTCGACGTCTGGAACCGGGCGCACGTGCATTGCAAAACATTCCTCAGTCGACTAAAATATACCGGTTTATGATGATAATATTTAGCTGATGAAGTCGCCGAATGGAGGAGTAACTTGAGGATTACGGGTGCGTGGACGGCGTTAGTAAGTCCGGTTTTGCAAGACCTTTCACTCGATAGGGAGGGCCTGGAGCGCAATATCGAGTTCCAGATCGAACAGGGCATAGCTGGGGTTGTGCCGACTGGGACTACGGGGGAATCCCCAACTTTAGACTGGAGAGAGCACAACGAAGTCATTGATATTGCTCTGGATAAGTGCAAAGGTCGCTGCGGGGTACTGGCAGGCACCGGAAGCAACTCCACCGCGGAGACGATGGAAAACACCGAACGCGCCGCCAAAAATGGCGCACAGGGCGTGCTGTTGGTGGACTGTTACTACAATGGCCCTTCCACACAAGAGCTTCGGGACGAATACTATGGCGTCGTCGCCTCCACTTTTCCTGAAGTAACAGTGGTCCCGTATGTTATTCCGGGCAGATCAGGCACGGCTCTCGCAGTCGAAGACCTCGCTATTCTGGCCGCTAAATACCCGAACGTCAGCGCAGTCAAGGAAGCCACCGGCGACCTCGACCGGATGGCCTGCACGCGCTCACTTCTCGGAGACGATTTTTGCATAATCAGCGGAGACGACGACCTCACGTTTAATATGATGACCAACCCAGCCATCGCTGCCAACGGCACTATCTCGGTGATGTCCAACGTCGTGCCCGGCGCGATTTCTAAAATGGTGCAGTCTGTTATCGACGGCGATATCCAAACCGCCCAAAAGCTGCGCGATGCCATTACCCCGTTGCTGGGTATCGTGACTGTAAAAGTGGAAAACGAGCGAATCTTGCCGAACGGGCAGTCTGTGAAGGTTGCCGATCGCTATCGCAACCCGCTGGCAGTCAAGACTATTATGCAGGGTCTGGGTATGCCTTCCGGGGCATGTCGACGGCCGCTGGGTAAAATGTCGGCATCCGGCGTCAAAGTGGTTAAAGACGCCGTGAGGCAGGTTTGGGACAACAATCCGGAAGTGCTGACTCCGATCGGAGATTTCTATGGAGTCGATTTAGAAGCAAGGATCACCGATGATTCCGTATGGGCGGCTCTGACGATCTAGTTCGTAAATCACACAACGGCCGCAATGGAGTGATGTGATGGTTCTGAGGAAGATTACCGGCGTTATCGGCCTGGTCATTTTGGTGATCGGGCTGATGGAGGTCGTTTTAGTCAACGCCAATTTGGCGATGTCGCAGGCCATCGCTGATCTGCCGTGGCTCAGGTTGCTGGGTATAATTGCGTTCGCGGTCGGGGTCGTGCTGATCTCCGCTGCGGCGGCGCGACAGGTTGGGCTGCGCATTTTCGTTTGGGTATTTGGAATATACGAGGTTATCGCAGGCCTGGTCATCTTTTTCGGGCCGGAGATAATCAGAGACCTCTTCGACGCTTTGATTTTCAACCGCTCCAGCGGGTTCCAGATTTTTATGTTCTGGATGACCGGGCTGATCAGGTCTGGTTTGGGGATCGCGCTAATATACGCCGCGATGAGACCTCAGTCCGTGGCGCCGGAAATCGATTCCGAGCCTTTGCCGGAACATCCGCAGAGCTGATCTCGTAAAAAGGAATAAAGACATAACCAGTCGGATGGTCAATTTATGATTCTTCGCCGATTCCTTTACGCTGCCTTTGTGCTCACGTTGCTCAGCGCGGGCTTATGCCTGGCGCAGCAATCTTCAAACGATGCCCTGTCCAAGGACGACGATCCTCGTCTGCAGAAGTCAATCGCCTTCAGCGCGGATGGGCTTGCTGTATCCGAGGTGTTGGATCAGTTAGGAGCGGAGGCCGAGGTGAAATTATCCGCCGGACTTAACGATCAGGACTGGGCCGTGCGTGATCGCAAAGTCATCATTTATGTGAGCGATATGAAGCTGGTCGATCTCATGCGCCATATCGCCACCTCTCTGCGCTTTCATTGGAGTCGAGGCACAGAAGACGGCAAGCCCACCTATCGGCTATGGCAGGACAAAAACGCCAGGTTGGAAGAAGAGTCGCTGCGGGCCTCACAAGATACGGAGCAATATGCCCAAGCTCGCGACGCCCGGGAAAACGCACTTGCGGATATGACGAATCTTGGCTCACTTAACCGCACCGATGCCGATAAACTCAAGACATCCGACCCTTGGAGATACGTGCTTGCAACAGAGCCTTTGGGCCGCGATGTGGCCGATTTGATGACGCATTTCTCCGACGCTCGCAGCGCATTTGTGCAGGGAACGGAGGCCAGCTTTGCGGTAGCCGAACTGCCCGGCGAGCTTCAAGCCACCGTGCGCAGGATAGCGGAATCCTATAATTCGCTCACCAAAAGTATCGGCGATGCGGAAGACCATTCCAACCTGCTCTCCAAATTCGACAAATTGCAGGTAACAATCAACCGCCGTTCCGCCAAAAGCAATTTGGTAACACAGGATATCCTCGGCCAGATCACCATCGGTTCCGGAACGGATTCCTTCGATATCCCGCTCTTCGACCCGGCCAGCCCAATCGGCAAAGCCCTCGGAAAGGCGATACTCAGCCTCAAATCCGGGGCTTCGAAAGAAGAAGTCGGAGCGCAGCTTCAAGCCGACATGACCGATGTGGCTAAGGGGGTCGATAAACAGAGGACCCCTGCCAGAGATATTACCTCAGACCCTGAGCTGCGAGCAAAATTGAAGCTCTTCAAGACCACCAGCACTGCCACATTGCCTTTCGCGTTGAAGGCATTGACCAGCACTCCGGTTGACATCGGCGGCGAAAAGGTCAAATTCAACGTTATTTCAGATTGCTTCCCGAGCGGGGCTCCTGTGTTCGACGATTCAGAAAAGACACTGGGCGCTCAGTTGGAGGCCATCAGGGCAGCGTTCGGCTCCAACTGGACAAAGGCGGGCAGGGTGCTGATATTCCGCGACAAGGACTGGTTTACAAAGCGCGCCTGGGCCATTCCGGAGGTGTGGCTGAAATACTGGGCGGATCGCGGTAAACTCAACAACGGCCTTCTTATCGAGGACATGGTTCAGATCGCTGACCTCAGGGACGAGCAGCTCGACCACACGATAATGACCGACCCGACTATGATGCGGCTTGGGGCAGGGGAGCCGGCCAGAAACCGGCAGATACTCCGCCTGTATGCCATACTGACGCCTCAGCAGCGCGCCCAGATGGCACAAAGCAAGCTCGATATCAGCGAGTTGAGCGATGAACAGTGGGAGTTGCTGAAAGCTGCGCTGGCCACAAAGGGCGCGGCCTATGCGGCGTCAAAGAGGCAGAATCAGTTTTTGAGGTTCAGCCAGTCAGCTCCGGATGCGGTCGAGCTTTCATATATGATCTCATATTACCCGAGTGATGCCGATCCCGCAGTCTCATTCAAGCTGACCAGCGGCGTGGTCATCACGGGCTTCCCGGAGGCTCCGAAAGAACCTAAACCGGAAGCTGCAAAGCAAGATCAGAAATAGATTATTTGAGTGTGCAAAAGTAGAGGAATTCTGCGCCTGGCTGCATAACTATCCACAGGAAATACTATTGGGGGAAGAAAATGGCGCGTGTGTACAATTTTAACGCAGGTCCGGCGGCTTTGCCGCTGGAGGTATTGACCAAGGCTCAGGCCGAATTGACTGACCTGGGCGGTTCCGGAATGAGCGTGATGGAGATGAGTCATCGCTCCAAGGAATTCCAGGCTATAGTGGACTCGGCAGAGTCCAAAGTCCGATCCCAGATGGGAATCTCCGACGATTACTCGGTGTTGTTCCTCCAGGGTGGAGCCAGCCTACAGTTCGCGATGATCCCGATGAATCTACGAGGCGAAGGTCAAACCGCCGATTACGTCGACACTGGAAGCTGGGCGTCAAAGGCCATTAAAGAAGCCAAAATCGCCGGAAGTGTCAACGTTGCGTGGTCGGGCAAGGAAGAAAGCTATGTCCGCGTGCCAGAACAATCCGAACTGAAGCTGACTGATGGCGCGGCATATGTGCATATCTGCTCAAACGAGACCATCGGCGGCATCCGATATCCGCAATTCCCGAAAACCGAGGCTCCTTTGATCGCCGATATGTCCAGCGAGATTATGTCCCGCGCTATCGACGTCAATCAGTTCGGGATGATCTACGCCGGCGCACAGAAGAATATCGGCCCGTCTGGGCTCGCTCTGGTCATCATCCGCAAGGACCTGATCGAGCGCACTCCGGACAGCGTGCCTATCTTCCTGCGATATAAGACCCACGCCGACGACGGCAGCTTGTATAACACACCTAACACGTGGGGGATATATATCCTCAAACTGGTTATGGAGTGGATGGAATCGCTGGGTGGCAGTTCTGCGGTTCAGAAGATCAACGAGGATAAGGCCGCTGCGCTTTACTCAACTATCGACTCCAGCGACTTCTGGCGCTGCCCGGTGGCCAAAGAGGATCGTTCTATTATGAACGTGGTCTGGAGACTGCCCAGCGAGGAGTTGGAGGCGGAGTTCGTCTCGCAGGCGAAAAATGCGGGCATGATTGGCCTCAAGGGTCACAGATCAGTAGGCGGAATCCGCGCCAGCATCTACAATGCGGTGCCTCGAGCGGCCATAGACGCCCTGACCGCATTTATGAATGACTTCGAGAAGAAGAACGGCTAAAAACTTAGCACGTGAAGAACACGATGGGTGGCGATCTACGGATCGTGTTGGATATGATGGGTGGTGATTTCCGAATCGCCACCCATTCCCAATCTCCAACCTCCAACTTCTAACCTCCAGACTGATCTCCGAACCGCCTCCCCAAAACCAGAGAATTGCTTCGACTCCCTCTTGCCATTTCGAACCGCCCCCCGATATCATTTCGAGTCCCCCCGATGTCATTTCGAGTCCCCCCGATGTCATTTCGAACGCAGTGAGAAATCTGCTTTTTCCGATATCCAACCCAGCTTCTCACTTATCCCCTGACAGCCAACTCACCAGACAAATCAAGATACAACTTCACAGCCTCCGGCGGAATATTCCAGGGGATGTGATTGCCTATACACATCATATATCCCCCAGTCATCTGGGCCGTCTCCACCATCTGCTCCACCATAGCCTGAATTTCGGCAGGGTTATTCCTCGACAGCACTCGATTATCCCCCTCGCCTGCGATGAAGCAGTTCTCGTGCTTGCCAGCGATAGCTCTCCAATCGGTATAGGGTTCGGATATAATCCCCCGTGCCCCGCAGGCAAAAATATCGTCCGCGTAAGCGTCGATACACCCATCCACCATAAATATAGGCTCTTTACCAGCCGCCTTTAGAATCCCCCAAAACTCTTCATATCTGGGGAATATATATTTATGCATCCAGGCAGGTGAGCAGACTGGGCCGCGAGAGGTTACAATATCGTCGTGACAGATAACGAAGTTCACTGGCAGCCGCGCAAACGCTCTGAACACCCGCCTGTTTATCTCAGCAAACTCGTCCATAATCCGCTCGAAACGCTCGTCGAGACAGGTCTCAAGAAACAACTCCCATCCAAAGGTCAGCAGCGGCCACATAAACATCGTATTATAGAACCCGACCGACGCCGACGACCCCTCCGGAGCTTTGTCCCCCCATTCGGCGGGATAACCCGACCTGTAGGATCGATATATCTTCTCCTCGTCTCGATAATCGCGAGACTCCACCACCGGTATTTCGCTAAAATCCCCCTGCTTAAGCGGAGAAAACGCGAACACATCCTCCGCGCTCTTCATTCGCGCACCCCAGTCCCATCTCCAGGATTTCCCATCACCCCAGCGCACGGCGTGTTCATCTTCATCAAAATCCCCGGGCCGAGTTTTAGGGGAGTCATCATTTATAGGGGGAAGTTCCAGGCAGGGGTATAACTCACGCATCCTGTCCCGGCACTGCTTCGGATGCTGGTAATAATCAATATCAGTAATATAACTCTCCGCATCCGGACAAGACCAGTGCTCCCAATGCGGAATCCTCTTAGGCGCAAGCCCCATAAGTGCCATATATCTATCGTCCATTAATCTGGGTCCTCAATAAAAACAATCATCTTCCCTTCACATCTTCTCCACCCCCACCACAGCCTGACAAGCGATGCCTTCGCCGCGGCCGGTGAAGCCAAGGCGTTCGGTGGTGGTGCCTTTTATGCTGATAAGATCGGGGGTAGTATTCAAAGCGCCTGCGATCATTCGGCGCATTTCGGAGACGTGTGGGGATATTTTCGGTCGCTCGCAGATAACCGTAGCGTCGACGTTCACTATTCTCCAACCCGCTCGTGAGATAATCTCATTCACCTCAGCGAGCAATTTAAGGCTGCTAATTCCTTTATACGCCGGGTCAGAGTCCGGGAAGTGCATGCCGATATCTCCCATAGCAACCGCACCCAGCAGAGCATCTGCAATCGCGTGCAGCACGACATCCGCGTCCGAGTGTCCCGCCAGGCCCTTCTCGTGCTCTATCTCAACTCCACCCAGCACCAGCCTGCGACCCTCTGCAAACGCGTGCACATCAAACCCCATCCCAACTCGCATATTAACAGCCTCTTCTCTGTCGCCTCCAAGCCGCACAGCAGCCACCTCAAGGTCTGACGGGGTAGTCACTTTAATATTCTCATAAGAACCCTGCACCACCGCCACCTTCTCTCCCATTCTCTCCACCAGCGCGGCGTCGTCGGTGGCATAATATCCATCCGCATAAGCACATTCATACGCTCGACGTATCAACTCCGCCCTGAACGTCTGCGGGGTCTGCACCGAATAAAGAGATGACCTATCGATAGTCGCCGCCACTATTCCGTCTTTAGCGGATTTAATAGTGTCGATCACCGGCACCGCCGCAATACATGCGCCCATCCGCTCGGCCTTTTCAATCGATCGTTCTATAATCTCAACGCTGACCATCGGCCGTGCAGCGTCGTGTATCGCCACGATTCCCTGAGTCGCCTTCGCAAGACCATTTCTAACCGAGTCCTGCCGATGCGCCCCACCGGCGACGATGCAGCTTACCTTAGAAAAATCGAAGCGACCAGCTAATTCGCCGGCCGCCTCGATATCCTGCTTTCCAGTAATAATAATTATCTCTTCGACAGCCCCACAAGACTCGAATACAGACAGGGTATGGGCAAGAATCGGCTTGCCCGCGACCTCAACAAACGCCTTGTTGATCCCCTTACCGAGTCTTTCTCCTGCCCCGGCTGCCGCTATAAGAACGGATGCTTTCGTCAATCGTATCCTCTTCGGCCTCTACCTCTTTGATTTTAGCAAAGATCATCTTGCCCTGCACGGTCTGTAATACGCTCGTTACCAGCACCATCAGCGTCTCATCAAGCCGCCTGCGGGCGCCTTCGACTACGATCATGGTGCCATCGTCAAGATAACCTATGCCCTGTTCCTTCTCTTTGCCTTCTTTAATAACGGTAACGCGCATCTCCTCGCCCGGCAGCACCACCGGCTTCAGCGCGTTTGCCAACTCATTGACGTTCATAACATCGACGCCCTGCAGTCCAGCAACTTTATTGAGGTTATAGTCATTGGTCACAATCGCGCCATTAGTCTGCCTGGCAAATCGCACCAGCCTGGCGTCAACTTCCTCGTCTATATTCTCACCGTTTTCAGGCTCAGGGACCTGCAAGTCCATATCCTTCTGCATCTGCGTAAGGATATCCAGCCCCCGTCTTCCCCGCGCTCTTTTTAACGAATCGCTGGAGTCGGCTATCTGCTGCAGTTCCTCGACGATGAACTTAGGCACATATATCGGCCCTTCCATAAACCCCGCCTTGCAGATATCGGCGATGCGTCCATCGATAATCACATTCGTATCCAACAGTTTCGGCCTATATCCTGTGCTTTCCGGCTTTGAGGGGGTCAATGAAGCTGGGAAATAAAAGGTGGCCTGTTCCTTGAGGCTCTCAAGAGCGACAACCGACAAGTAACACAGCACAATCGCCATAGCCACAGTGACCCAATCAGGGGTAGAGATAATATTGCGGATTAGAACAGTTAAAAATAGGCCCAAAGGAACGCCGAGAAAGTAAAATACCTTTTCTCCGGCGGTCATTTTCTGCCATTTCGACCGGCTCTTGCCGATCTGATGGAACGCCAGGCGTTCGAATATGAACCCTAGTAAAGCTCCAACGAGGATAAATGCCGCCTTCAGCCACATCATATCTGTGGCCGTAAGCTGTGTCGGATTCTGAGGGATGAACCAAAGAATATCGGGGCCGTCGCCGTGAAGGTAGTTGCGAATCAGCGTGAAATAATGCATCGCCACGATATTGCCGGCCAACGCACCCAATACCACACAGATCAGGGTAAACATTGGTCTTAGTCTCTTGCTAGTAACTTTCATCTGATATCACCTCCTTTCTTTGAAATTATCGATCCACTTCTCCCAACACCACGTCGAGGCTGCCCAATATTGCCACGATATCAGCAACTTTCCAGCCCTTGACCATAGAGTTGAGAGCTCCGAGGTTTATAAACGACGGAGCGCGCCACTTCAGTCGATATGGCTTCTCACCACCGTCGCTTACAATATAAACACCAAGGTCGCCCCTGGCGGATTCTATATGATAGTAGACCTCACCTTCCGGTATCTTCAACCGAGCCGGCGTTTTGCACTTCAGCTCACCTTCAGGGATCGAATCCAATGCCTGTTCGATAATTCTCAGGCTCTGCTCGATCTCATCGACTCTCACTAGAAATCTGGCCAGCGAGTCTCCCTTTTCGCGCGTAATGACCTTCCAATTGAACCTGTCATAAATCGAATACGGGTCTGCAGTCCGAACGTCATATCCGACCCCCGACCCACGCAACGACGGGCCGCTGAGCGAGAAGTTAATAGCATCCTCGGCGGATATGATACCCACATCTCGCGTCCGTGCGATAAAAATTTGGTTGTTGGTGAAAAGATCGTTGTATTCAGGCAGCTTTTCGCGCTGTTTTTTTATGTAAGCCCTGCACTTATCGTAGAACCCGGCAGGCAGATCCTTCGATACTCCGCCAGGCCTGAAATAGTTGTAAGTCAGCCGCGCCCCACAGACCATCTCGAAGAGATCAAGCACGTCCTCCCGCTCACGAAAAGCATACAAAAACGGAGTCGTCGCACCGAGGTCAAGCGCCATTGTGCCGAAAAAGACCAAATGGCTCGCCACCCGCTGCAGTTCCATCATAATAATCCGGATATACTCCGCGCGCTCCGGCACCTCAATCCCGCCGAGTTTCTCAAGCGCGCCGACATAAGCAGCATTATCCAGCATCGACGCCAAATAGTCCAACCGATCCGTAATAGGTATAAACTGAACCCACGTCCGCATCTCAGCGAGCTTCTCAACCCCACGGTGCAGGTATCCCACATCAGGCTCGCAATTCACCACCACCTCGCCGTCAAGTGTCACATCCAGTCGAAGCACCCCGTGCGTACTGGGGTGCTGTGGGCCCATATTTATCTCGATGAGATCAGTTTTAATCGTCGATGACATAATCTTTCCTGAGCGGATGTCCTTCCCAATCCAGAGGAAGCAAAATCCTGGTAAGGTTCGGGTGTCCCTCGAACACCACCCCCATCAAATCAAATACCTCCCGTTCCTGGAAATCCGCCCCCTTCCAGATGGAGGTTAACGAATCAACTTCCGGCTTTTCTCTATCAAGGTCAAGCCGCAGCGCCACTCTCGAGTTATTCGAAAGATTGGTAAACTGATAAACCAGTTCGATGCGATCGTTGAAATCGATAGCCGTTATATCCGCCAGATAGTCAAACCCAAGTTCAGAGTGCAGCTTTTGGCACATACCCAACAGACTGTCGGGCGCAATCTTCAGATTTGGCACCCCGAATCTCTCCGTCGACTCCGTTATCTGTTCTGCGAACGTCTCTCGCAGAGTATTTTCCACGCTGCTATTCACTATTGTTCTCAGCTCTCAACCTTATGCAAATCAGCTTCCGCTTTGATCTTCTTTCTCAGCTCCAATATCCCATTGATCAAAGCCTCCGGTCTCGGTGGGCAACCGGGCACGTATACATCGACGGGGATAATCTTATCCACCCCTTTTACAACTGCATACGAGTCCGCAAATGGCCCGCCTGCGTTTGCGCAGCTACCCATCGCGATGACATACCTCGGCTCCGACATCTGCTCATACAGCCTCTTCACCCTCGGCGCCATCTTCTTCGTCACCGTGCCAGCCACAATCATCAGATCGCTCTGTCTCGGAGTGGCACGGAAGATCATTCCAAATCTGTCCAAATCGAATCGAGCCGCCCCCGCCGCCATCATCTCAATCGCGCAGCAGGCCAGCCCAAACAGCATATACCACAGCGAGCTTTCCCGCGCCCAGCCGAAAACCCTGTCCACAGTGGTCGTAATAAGCGCGCCGCCGGGTATGCGCTCGACGTAGTCAAACGGCCTATCAACAGTCTTATTACCCGACGACTTCTCTACTTCCACTCCAAAACACCTTTTCTCCACGCCCACAGCAGCCCAACGGCAAGCACGTTCACAAATATCAGCATGTCCACAAACCCAAGCACAGCAAGCGCGGAGTTCTTAGAAAACCCCAGCAACCCCGCCGCCCACGGGAATATGAACACAGCTTCCACATCAAAAAACAGGAATATAAGAGCATAAATGTAATAACCCACGCGAAACTGCAGCCACGCCGGCCCCACGGGGTCTTCACCACATTCATAAGTGGTTCGCTTTTCTTCAGAGGGTCGATGCGGTCGGAAAATCATCGACGCAAGCAGTGTAACTACTATAAATCCAATGCCGACGACGGCAAATATTCCAACTGTCAAGAAATCCTTAGCCAGCATGTTTCGCTCCCATATTGCCGAGGGCAGCCGTTTAATCTACCGTATGTCGACCACTTCCACGTTAAGTGAGCCTATCACTTTAGCGAGACTAAACATAGTGGTCGCGTCGCCTTCGGCCAGTTTCAGGTGTGTTGCGTCGACGAAATCACTGCTCAGAGTCGCATCAAACGGCACCCATTGCCCAGTGAAGCACTCCACCCAGGCGTGATAATAAAACGCCCCATCGGTGTAAATCAGCCCGCTGACTACTTTGCACGGTATCCCCGCACTGCGAGCAAGCGCAGCGAACAGGATCGCATAATCCCGGCACACACCTACCTTAGATTTTAACACATCGGAGCCGGAACGTGTAATTCCTATATCGCTCTGCACTCTGAGGTTCGCATAAATCCACGCACGGATCTTCGAAGATGCGCGATAAGCGTTTTTCTCAGAGCCTACAATTTCTTTCGCCTGCTCAATAATCGTCTTCGCATCCGAATCTACATACGCTGTCGGGATTGTATATTCCTTTATTGATAAAACGACATTGATCGGAAGTTGACGGGATTTCGACTCATCGAACGGGTCGGCCTTAACAATAAAGCTCGCCGCATCCGGCCGGTCTTTTATCGCTTTAGCAGATTGGCGAGAGTCGGTTATCAGCATTTTGGGGTCGTCGATTCCCTCCAAAATGGCGGTCAAAGATTTCACCTCACGCGGGTTATTGATGCGCCGGTTACACTTCGCGCTAGTCAATACAGCAAAATCCTCAGCGCTTCCCGTGTTGTCCGCCGCCAACGCTTCCTCGCGACTCATCTGGCGCATCGTGATTCCCATCATGCCCGTGATCTGTAAAATGCCGCCATCCACCTGCTGCCACACCGACATTTTGCCCATAGGGGTGATATTATCGAATGCCAACGCATCATAGGTCTTGTCGCCGAGGGTAATCCGCTCCCGTTTGTTCACTTTAATTGTCAGAGTCTCAAGGTTCAAGGTGAGCGGGTTGAAATATCGCTGAGAACACTGTTCGCCGATTTTTGGAAATCTCTCAGAAGCGGTGAACAGCGGATCGGCTATCAGTTCGGGGCCGTTTGGGATCGGGATAACTTTGGTAGACGAGCTGCCGCTGTCCGCCGACACCTCATATTCTATGCTGGTTTTGGAAAATTTGGCGATGACTGAGGTCGTTTTGCCACCGCTGGACATAGAGAAGCTCTCTTTAAGCGGGGCATAATTAGAATCGGTGAAAACAACCGTATTCACCAACTGCGTCAAATCTGCCCCCAGCACAGTCAGCCTGTTGTTGACGACCGAGCTGATCTTATAGCCGTCTACTCCATCGAAGTTGGCCTTCTCGACGTTCAGCGACATCCAGCCAATCTTCTTGCTCCCCATAAACGTGCCCATCCAACCCTCATACGGTATTGTATAGGCGCCGACCCGCGCAGCAATCAGCATTAACATAACAACCAAAGCCCATCTTTTCATAGCAAGTCCCGTCAATGAAACGCGAAAGGGGAGAGCATAGACAAAAGCCCAGTCCCTCCCTTCATCTCACAGTCCTTATAATTTCTTTAACTGAGATGCGCTAAGTTCGCCCGGCGACTTTCAAGCGATTGATCGCACGCTGCAGCGCAGCCTCAGCACGTGCCTCGTCTATATCAGCCCCCGCGGCTGATAGCCTTTCCCTGGCCCGTTTCTTAGATTCCTCGGCACGCTCGACATTAATATCTTCGGCTAATTCGGCCGCCTCCGCGAGGACGCTCACCGAGTTTTCATATACTTCCAGAAACCCCCCGCTAATCGCCATCTTCCCGGCCTTGCCGTCAGATCGACGAAAGTCGAGCTTGCCGACGACCAACTCGGCCATCATCGGGGCGTGATTAGCCAAAACCCCAACGTGGCCCTCGCTCCCCGGCACGATTACCGAAACCACCATGTCGTCGCGCAGCACCACACGATCCGGCGTTATCACTTCAAAATGGAATGTTCTTTCCGACATAATTATCTTCTAGTTGACGGTGAACAGTTGACGTTCGCTACGGTCGACTAAACCTCAACTCCCATCTGCTTTGCCTTCTCAACCGCTTCTTCGACGGCCCCAACCATATAGAAAGCCTGCTCCGGCAGGTGATCCCATCGACCCTCGAGAATCTCTTTGAAACTTCGTACAGTCTCCTCGCGCGGGACATATTTCCCCGCAAGCCCCGTAAAGACCTCCGCCACAAACATCGGCTGGCTGAGGAAGTTCTCGACTTTTCGTGCGCGAGCGACGGTCAATCTATCCTCGTTAGAAAGCTCATCTACGCCAAGAATCGCGATAATGTCCTGCAGTTCGCGATAACGCTGCAGGATCTGCTGAACCTCGCGCGCCACGTTATAATGCTCCTGGCCCACGATCAACGGGTCAAGAATCCTCGAAGTAGAGGCCAACGGATCGACTGCAGGGAAGATTCCCCTCACGAATATCCGTCGCTCCAGATAAGTCGTAGCATCAAGGAACGCGAATGTAGTCGCAGGAGCGGGGTCAGTCGGGTCATCGGCAGGCACATAAATAGCCTGAATCGACGTAACCGATCCACGAACAGTCGATGTAATTCTCTCCTGCAAATCTCCCATCTCAGTAGCAAGTGTGGGCTGATAACCGACAGCGCTCGGCATTCGACCAAGCAGCGCCGACACCTCCGAACCGCCCTGCACAAATCTAAATATGTTGTCGACAAACAACAAAACGTCCTGGCCGGCTGAGTCACGGAAATACTCCGCCATAGTAAGCGCGCTCAAAGCAACTCGCAACCTGGCTCCCGGAGGTTCGTTCATCTGACCGAACACCATAGTAGTCTTGGAGATAACTCCGCTCTCCTGCATCTCCAGCCAAAGGTCGTTTCCCTCACGAGTGCGTTCGCCCACACCGGCAAATACCGACACCCCGCCGTGCTCAGTGGCAACGTTTCGGATAAGCTCCGTGATCAAAACCGTCTTTCCGACACCGGCGCCTCCAAACAGCCCGATCTTTCCTCCCTTGGAATATGGGCAAATCAGGTCGACCACTTTAAGGCCAGTCTCGAACATCTCGACAACCGGAATGCGTTCCTCAAAGGTCGGGGCAGAACGATGGATCGGCCAATTATCTTTAGCCTCCACCGGGCCTCTATTGTCGATTGGCTCTCCAAGCAAGTTAAAGACGCGTCCCAGCGTCTCATTGCCAACCGGCACCTGAATCGGCTGGCCTGTAGAAATAGCCTCCGACCCGCGCACCAATCCGTCAGTCGATTGCATACTGATACACCGCACGATGTCGTTACCCGGCATCTGCGCAACCTCGACTGTAAGAGTGCGACCCTGCACATTCGGTATTTTAATCGCGGTCAGAATCTCCGGCAGCTCATCGGGCTTAAACCGAATATCCACAACCGGGCCGATAACCTGTTCAACTGTTCCTGTAGCCAATTCAACCTCCGGTTGAGTTAAAAGTCAGAGTCACAACTCTCGACTTCACTTACCTAAACTTATTTCAGCGCTTCTGCGCCGCTCACAATTTCCATAATCTCAGTCGTAATCGCAGCCTGGCGCGCCTTGTTGTATTGCAACGTCAGTGTGTCGATTACTTCTCCGGCGTTTTTCGTCGCCGCAGTCATCGCCGTCATACGCGCCCCGTGCTCGCTGGCCTGACTTTCAACCAACGCCTGGTACAACTGGGTATCCACATATCTAGGCAGCAGTGCACCGAGGATCGACTCCGCTTCAGGCTCAAATATAAAATCAGCTCGCGGCGCGTCCGGGTCTCCAGGGGGAGCGCTCAAAGGCAGCAATTTGACCACCGTCGGGTCCTGCCGCATCGCGCTTATAAATCTGGCATACACAAGATACACAGCGTCGACTTCCTTATTCTCAAACATCGAGCGCATCTGCCGGGTTATCCCGCGAATATCAGAAAAAGCCAAATCAGAGCCCGGCGGGTCGAACTCCGCCACGATATCATACGGCCGTCTCTTGAAGAAACTGATCGCTTTGGAGCCGATCAGCACCAGCTTCACATCTTCAGGGTCACGAGAATTGATGTCATTGAGCGCGTGATGCATCACTGAGGCATTATAACTGCCCGCAAGCCCTCTGTCTGCGCCGATAATGACATATCCGATGCTCTCCTCCTCGCGGACATCCAGCAGCGGATGCTTAATCTCGCCGACGCTGGCCGCCAGGTTGCCCATCACCTCTCGCATACGATCCGCGTACGGCCGCACGGATTCCGCCCGCTCCTGCGCCTTACGCAGTTTCGCCGCCGCCACCATCTTCATAGCAGAGGTGATCTTCTCGATATTCTTGACGACGTGTATCCGCCGTCGAATGTCTTTTGTAGATGCCATTGCTTACGGTGTCCCGGCTATGCCTTGAACCCTTCTTTGAACTCCGACAGCGCTTTTTTCAAAGCCTCTTCAGTATGCTCATCAAGGTCCGCTGTCCTGAGAATCGTATGGCCGATGTCAGGATATTTATCAGCCATAAACGGATACAGTTCCTGCTCGAACTTCGACACAGCGCTTACAGGCAAATCGTCGAGATACCCATTAGTCGCCGCATAAATTATAAATATCTGGTTCTCCAGCGTGATCGGCGAATACTGAGGCTGCTTAAGAATCTCGACGTTGCGCTCACCTCGCGCCAACTGATCCCGCGTGGCCTTGTCCAAATCGCTGGCAAACTGCGCAAACGCCTGCAAGTCCCAGTAGCGGGCGAGGTCGAGTTTCAAGTGCCCAGCCACCTTTTTCATTGCCTTCGTAACCGCGCTCGACCCTACTCTCGACACCGAAATCCCCACGCTGATCGCCGGTCGGATTCCAGAATAGAACAGTTCAGGCTCCAGATATATCTGGCCGTCGGTAATAGAGATGACATTGGTAGGAATATACGCAGATACGTCTCCTGCCTGGGTCTCGATAACAGGCAGAGCGGTCAACGATCCCCCGCCGAGTTCGTCACTGAGTTTGGCCGCTCTCTCAAGCAATCGTGAGTGCAAATAGAAGATGTCCCCAGGATACGCCTCACGCCCCGGAGGTCTTTTCAGAAGCAGAGATACCTGCCTGTAAGATTGTGCGTGCTTTGTGAGATCGTCGTAGACCAAAAGTGAGTGCCCGCCGGAGTCGCGATAATACTCGCCCATCGTACAACCCGTATAAGGCGCGATATACTGCAGCGGCGCAGGGTCGCTGGCCGCAGCCACGATAACGGTGGTATACTCCATCGCCCCGGCTTTCGTCAGCACGTCCACGATGGTCACCACGTTAGACATCTTCTGGCCGATCGATACGTAAATACAATGAACGTTCTGGCCCTTCTGATGGATAATGGTATCTATCGCAATAGCGGTCTTACCGGTCTGGCGGTCGCCGATAATAAGCTCCCTTTGACCTCGGCCAATCGGGATCATAGAGTCGATCGCCTTAATTCCCGTCGCCAACGATTCTCGCACCGGCTGGCGCTCCACCACACCAGGAGCCGAAGCTTCTACAGGTCTGCGCTCAGTAGCTACAATCGGGCCCTTGCCGTCCAGCGGCTCTCCGAGGGCGTTCACAACTCGTCCCAGCAGAGCCTCGCCGACAGGCACGTCGATGATGCGTCCGGTCCGTTTGACCTGATCTCCCTCTTTAATATCAGTATCAGGCCCCATAATAACGCAGCCGACGTTGTCCTCCTCAAGGTTGAGGAGCATGCCCACCACGCCGTTGGGGAACTCGACGAGCTCGCTGGCCATTGCGTCACGCAGACCATATATGCGGGCGATGCCGTCGCCAACCTGCAAAACGCTGCCGACTCCGACCTCCGTCAGTTCTTTCTGATACGATTCAAGATGGCTCTCGAGGATATTTGCTACCTCGTCCGGCCTGATATTAACCGCCATAAGTCACTCCGTATTGAGCTACCAATCGCAGTCCGCAACCAAATCAACGCCGGACTGCGTCTCTTGTTTTCAAAATTAACTAAGCAGTTGTGCTTTTAATGCAGCGAGTTGCCCACGAATGCTGCCGTCTATAACCGTGTCGCCGATGCGCACAATAACTCCGCCGACAATATCGGGGTCCACATTCGTCGCAAGCTCGATTGTCTTTCCGGTCGCCGCGCTCAGCTTTTTGACCAGCCTGCTTTGCTGCGTCTCATCAAGCTCGACCGCACTGGTAACCTCTGCCCTTACAATCCCTCTCGCCTGGTTCGCCAGCAGAACATATTCGGCCTCCGTCAAAGCGAAAGCTTCCTCTCTGTGCTTATCGACGAGCAGGTTCAAGTACGCCAGCGTCACATCCTGGACATTTCCTTTGAAGATGTCAGCGAGGATTTCCTGTTTTTTCTTGCGCGGCACCACAGGCGTGAACATCAACTCGCGCAGCGAAGACGACGATTCGACCGTGTAGCTGATAAGCCCCAAGTCGCTTTCCACCGCGTCCACCACGCCAGCTTTCGACGCGGCGCTATACAACGCGGCTGCGTATCTGCGCACAATCCGCCGTTCTATCATTTCGCCACGCCTTCTATGTCGTCGATGAACTTGTCGACAAGCTGCTTGTGTCTGGCGTCGTCGAGCCTCTCTTCGATGAGCTTATGAGCCGCACTGATCGCCAGTTCCGCCACGTGCTCTTTGATCTCGAAGACAGCCTTGTCTTTCTCGCGACCAATCTCTTCCTGAGCACGCTCAAGCGTCTGTTCTGCCCGGCCTCTCGCCTCGGCGATTATCTCCTCACGAAGCTGCATGCCTTCTTTGGCCGCCGACGTGATTTTCTCCCGCGCCTCGGCTTCGATTCCCGCCAGCCGCTTCTCATAATCAGATTTCAGCGCTGCGGCTTCCTTTCGATCCCTCTCAGCGGCCGAAAAAGAACTCTCCACTTCGTCGCCGCGAGCCTCGATGATCCCCAGCACCGGTCCCCATAAGAACTTCCAGAAAACCAGCACAACCAGCGTAAAGCCCAGTATCTGGGTTAGCAACGTCTGCCATTGTGGGAAAATTTCCACTACAGAATCTCCGAATCTACGCTAATAACCAACTTAACAGGTGGCAATATGCAAATTGCCACCTCAAATACTAATGAGAATATTTAGCAATAATCTTCATCAAGCTTTCCGCGCTCGGAATACCCATGAGAAGGAAGATCAGCGCGATAAGGAAAGCATAGATGACCAGCGACTCGATAAGCGCCAGGCCGATAATCATAGCTGTCTGGATCTTACCAGCAGCCTCCGGCTGGCGGCCGATAGCCTCCAGAGCAGCCGCGGCTGTCTTGCCCTGAGCCAACCCACCGCCGATGACAGCGACAGGAACGGCGAAACCTGCTGCGATAACCAATGCAATCAGTACGCCCATGAAATATGAACCTCCATCAATTTACATTTAGTGATTTTCATCGTGGCCAGTAATGCCCACGGTGATATAGATTGCTACAAGCATAGAGAAAACAAGCGCCTGCACAAAACCCGTAAAGATCGCAAACAGCATCATCGGGAATTGTATAGGCACCCAGAACATACTCTTCAAAACAGTCGCGCCCACCGTTATCAGCACCAATATTACCAAGTCTTCGCCGAATATGTTTCCAAAAAGACGAATCGACAGCGAAACAGGCCGCGCCAACTCGCCGATCAGGTGCAGCGGTAGCATCAACGGCGCCAGCCACAGCGGTTCGCCTAAAAAATGCTTGACGTAGTTCACCAACCCCACGCGCGAGATCGAAACATACTGCACATACACAAACGCGAACAGCGCGAGCGCGATGGTGGTATTCGTGTTGGCCGTCGGCGCCATAAACCCAGGAATCAGCCCAAATAAGTTAAGTGCGAAGATATAGATGAAAAACGTGCCAATAACCGGGGCCAAAGATCGAGCCTCGCGGTCGCCGACTATATTACGCACAAAGCCCTGCAAAGCCACCACGCAAAACTCGATAAACAACTGAAATCTGCCGGGGTTACGCAGCCTCAGACGACTGCGCATAATAATAACGATGGCGCAGAGAATAAGAATGACAAGCCATGTCACCGGAACCATCTCCGGCATCCAATCCGGCAAAATATGCTTGGCCACCAAAAAATGCAGCCACGATCTCGGTTCTTCCACCAAATTCTCCGCTATTTATTCAGATGCTGGTTAATCAGCATCCCTATTACCTTAAGCACTATTATAAGTTGAGTCAAGACCAGACCGGCACAAAATGCGACAATATAAGGAAAATTACCCCTCGCAAGCCACAATCCGCCCGCCAAAACCGCCACCAGCGCCGGCCAATGGATTATCGCAACAATCAAAAGCTGCTTTTTAGCAGCCTTATGACCAGCCCGGATGGCGCTTCGCACGAACCACTCTATCGCCCTCAACAGGCCAACGGAAAGCCCCGATCCGACCGTCCATCCAAAGGCGGCTCGCCAGCCCGACACAGACCAACTCGCCAGTAGGCCAAACGCCCAAACATAACCGCTGGTGATATACACCCGTCGGATAAATCCTTCGTCGATTTCGTTACTCACGCGTCGACCTGATCAAAATCCTTATCGCTTCGTACAACCCGGCCATAAGTCCCAACACCGTGAAGACGAAGATCAGCCAGGGCGCAGTTCCCAACTTTTTGTCGAGCCAATAGCCGATCCCCAGCCCGATCAGTGTCGACAGCAGGATCAACAGCCCAATGCTGAGTATTTCTCCGGTTTGAACCCAGGGGTTTTTCGGCTCATTCACAACTATACATCAGCTTAATGAAGATTAGCATAACGCTGCTCCCAAAGTCAATTATGGCCCACGCCGCAGCCGGTGCGAAATATCCGGTAAATTCTATCACATAGCCTGTCCTTATAAAAGGATTTAGAAGATCACGCGTTCCGCTTTGACGCCTACAGACGCCATTTAATAACTTTTGGTGTAAACCAGAGAAAAATGTGGCGCAGATTTCATCTTTGCCTTAAGTGTACGCATTATGTCATGGGTTTTGCCTTTATTCAAAAAGCTGTACTCGGGGTACCGGGCAGTTCTGTCAGTAGACAATCATATATTTCGGTGCTATGCTGAGATTGACGGGCAATCTTGGAGGCGGACGTGTGTCGATTTATTTTCGCACTTCTGATAGTTCTACTTTTAGTGTGCGGGGCTGCGGCGGCGGACGAATATCGCATCGTCCCTGTAACGGGGTGGAGCGCGGGCTTTCTTAAACAATCCCAGGTGGACAAGCTGCTTGGCGTGCCCGGAGTGGCGTCTTCGTTGGGTGATATCCGCAACGCTAACTGCAACGCGGTTCTGCCACAAGTACGCAGGCGCGCTGATGTCTGCTATCCTTCCGCCGTCGGCGAACCCTTCATGTCGGGTTTGACTCCGACGAATTTTAACGCCCTTCAGGCTATGATCAACGCCGCACACGACACCACTGGCGGCAAAAAGAGAATAGAGGTCCACTGCTGGATCGTCGCATTCCGAACCGGCACAGGGGCTTTATATGCCCAGCACAGCAACCCATCCGATCTTGATAACTATTGGATGACCTGTGACGCCAACGGCCAGGAATCTGCA
Source organism: uncultured bacterium (assembly GCA_964494345.1). Lineage (GTDB taxonomy): Bacteria > Armatimonadota > UBA5829 > UBA5829 > UBA5829 > DTKD01. The sequence continues at coordinate 299,121 of CAZBSI010000003.1, read as the reverse complement.
GATAAGACCTTCGACCCCGGCCACCCCAAAGCCCAGGAACATGTGATCAACGTTGTTATGGATTTGGTCAATAACTATGACATCGACGGCATCCATTTTGACTATATCCGCTTCACCGACAGCACCCAGGGCTACAACCCCACCAGTGTCGCCCGGTTCAATGCACGCTACGGCAGAACGGGACAACCGGCTTCCGGAGACGCACTTTTCAAGCAATGGAGACGAGACCAGGTCACGGCAGTAGTCCGAAAAGTCTATGCTAAAATCCAGGCCGTCAAGCCGTGGGTCAAGGTCTCCGGCTCTTTTATCTGCAGCACACCCTCTCCGAAAGCCTCCACTCGCGCCGAGTTTCTAAAATCGTCGGCCTATCTCAAATACTCCGATTGGGATAGCTGGATACAGGAAGGCATAATCGACTTCGCGGCCCCGATGGTCTATTTCAATATGACCACTCGAACTCAGGACTACATTAACTGGATCAACTTCCAGAAAGACCGCAAAGGCAATCGGTTGATGGTGCCGGATGCGGGTACCTATCTCAATTTCCTGCCCGATGCCATAAATATGCTCAGCCTTACCCGCGACCCTTCCCCTGCCGGCAATTATGCCGACGGGTTCGGGATATACTCATACCAGTCTCCATACGCCATCGACAAAGCCTCCTCGACTTACGGCCCGTGGTCTACGTTCAACGCCCAGCTCCTCTCTCAGATCACTCCGCAGTGGGCTGATATACCGGACATGCCGTGGAAGAGCGCACCCACAAAGGGCCATATCGGTGGCACGGTAACTGCGCCGCCAGACAACGCCTGGGCCGATGGAGCCACGGTCACGATCAGTGGCCCTGAAAGCCGAACGATGACCTGCGACGGCACTGGTTTCTATGCTTTCATCGATCTGACGCCCGGAACCTACACTGTCGAGGCCGCCTACGGCCCATATCGCCAGGAGAAAACCTTTACCGTCACTGCCGGCCAAATCGAAGACGGCGACTTTGCCTTAACCCAGATCGACACCAGCGCCCCTGTAATCAGCGACATCACAATTACAGACATCACCGACGGCACCGCAAAGATAACCTGGCTCACGGATATGCCCTGCACCGGCCAGGTAGAATACGACTTCGTGCCTCACTTTGGCCAGTCAACCGACGAGAACTCATCTTATCTGGTCTCCCATGCTGCTATTCTTCAGGGTCTTAATCCAAACACTAACTACACCCTGCGGATAAAGGCGACCAATATGGCCGATCGCACGACTATCTCAGACACTTTCCCATTCAAAACCAAGCCCGCCGAGACAACGATTATCATCGACGACCTCGACGAGGATTACTGTACCTTATCTGGTAACTGGATCAGAACCACCTACACCACCGGCTGGGCCAGCAGCTTTGTATATAGAGCCGGCGTCACCGGCGCTCCTTCTGCCACTGCGGTTTGGGCTCCGGTATTTCCGCGGTCTGGGTCTTACAAGGTGTCTACGTACTATCATGCAGGCGCCAACCGCACCACCAATGCGTGTTTTACGGTCAATTCGCCTTCAGGAAGCGAGCAGACTATCGTAAACCAGCAGAAAAACGACTATACCTGGGTGCAACTCGGCCCGATTACCCATTTCGACGCCGGGAAATCCGGCAATGTGACCGTTACCGACCAGGTTGGAACCGCGGACGGGCTTGTTGTAGCGGATGCCGTCAAGTTCGAATATCTCGGCGACCTGACCCCGCCAGTAATGTCTAACGTCACCGATGAGACCTATACTCTCTCAACGACATCATTAAACGCCCAATGGAGTGGGGCGGATCCAGAATCCGGAATCGCGATGTATAGATACGCCATCGGCACTCAACCGGGCACAGCCGATGTCAAGCCCTGGACAGACGCAGGAACAGGCACATCGGCTGTGATTGATGGACTATCCTTAGGAGTTGGTTGCAAGTACTACATCAGCGCTCGAGCTATAAACGGCGCAGGTCTGATATCCGCACCTGCGATTTCATCTGGTGTAATGGTAGCCAGCCCGGTCGACAACATCGCGCAAGCTAAGGAACTAATAACAGAGCCGGTCTACATCGACTCAATCAGCGTTACCGCCGTGTTCCCGACCAGGCTCTACGTCGAGCAGGAAAACCGAGCGGCCGGCATTCGCGTGGAATCCGCCCAATCTTTGTCGCCGAATCAGAAGGTGGGCCTTTTCGGAATAGTCGGAGTAGCAGACGGTTGCGAACCGGCAATTTTGGACTGCAAAGTTGTGCCGGGAGATATCGGGCCGGCGATTGATCCACTTGGGATGGTCACAAAATCCATCGGGGGCTTGGGCCTTTGCACAACGGGCCTTCTAGTCAGAGTCGCGGGTAAGGTGACTTCGGTGGTATCCGATGGTTTCTACCTCGACGACGGCAGCGGGCATTCCGATTCGGAAGGCGGAGTAGGGGTCAAAATCTGGACAGGCTCACCGAGCTCCGCCACCAAAAACACATTCGTCGCCGTAACCGGAGCCGTATCGTGCAGGACACTATCAGGACAATCATACCCGATTATCCTGTCAACAGAGATAAACGTACAATAAAATCAAAGCAGACGTCGGCCGGGGAAATGCGTTGACGGTTATCGGTTGACGGTTATCGGTGGTCGGTTGACGGTATAGTCATTTCGAGCCCCCCTTTGTCATGACGAGCGCCTCTTTGTCACTTCGAGCCACGACCTTTGTCATTACGAGCACGACCTTTGTCATTACGAGCCCCCGTTGTCATTTCGAGCGCAGCGAGAAATCTGCTTTTTTCGATGTCTGAAGTCAGATAGGATTCCGCAATGACCAGGAACAGATCGGTAGCGATCTCCGAATCGCCACCGCACAACCCACAACCTGGGGGTATAAACGTAGCGGCCGACCTGCTCAGTCGCAACCCAAACCCAATAAATAAACCCCGGCTCAAACAAGAACCGGGGCCGTGTTCTATCAAATGAACGGGGAATTAATCCCCCGCAAGCTCCAGCGCCTTCATTCTGAACTCCATCGGCGGGCAGCAATACACCGTCTTCAGCCTGCCGGTAAGCCACAGCTTGTCGCGCAGTCTCTTCACCGAGTGGCTTTCCATCGCGCAGTCGCCGAGAAGAATCACCTTGCCTTCTGTGTTCGGATCCACGCTTGGGTCTTTCCCGAAGACCAATGTGACTGGGTTGTCCGGATCAAGCGCATCAAGTTCGACGAGCTTGTCGATGCCACGTCGGACATAATACTCGCAGCCCTTGCAATAATCGCCCGCGCAGACCTTGATTCCAGGGAAGCGCTCCTCTGTGATCTCGATATCGGGCGTCGCGAACTTGCGCTGTATGTCAGCAATCGGTGTGCCTACAACCTCGATCTCATTGATGTCGCCGACTCCGAAGCCCTGCTCGTGTGCAAGTCGAGTAGTGTCGATTTGAAGATTATCGAATCCAATGGCCGATTCCGCCACCGCATCGACGGCCACTATGTCCGTGCCGGATATGATAATCCCCATATCAACGACCTGGCCCATATCCGCATGGTCGCCTTCCTGACCATGTACGCCATCAATGACGGTGAGATCAGGTTTGTTGTAGTGCAGGATATCAACCAGCTTCTGCGGGATTCTGGTATAGTCGTGGCCGAAGAGTTTATCGGCGTCAGCGATGGTGCCGTGCAGGTTTTTGATGCCCAACGTTGTTAAAGTTAAGCTGTGATTCTTTAACACCGGCACGTTGATAAGCACCTCGGCTTCGAGTATCGTCCGTGGAATGCTCGGATGCTTCAAAACCAGCGCATCCGGGTTGGATGGGTTCAAAAACTCATCCTTTTCGAGGTATACAATATCGGCTCCGTTATCCAGAGCCGCCTGCTTCATCCCCACCGCCTCGAAACATGCCTCGGTGGTGCTGGTGTTTTTTCGGAACAATGCTGTCGATATTGATCGCCCTTCCGCAACGGTGACTCTGCGTGCGCCTGCATCCTTCGCCGCTCTGATCAGAGAGGCTATGACGCGAGGATCTGTCGTCGTCGGCGCCGGGCTGGGGCAGTAGACATTCGGTTTGAGAACGACATGCTTGTCTTTGCAAAGCGCCGTGAAATCGCAGGCTAAAGCAACAGCTTCACGAACCGCCTTCTCAACAGCCTGCATACTGTCGAGGTCCGATACCTTCGATATGGATACTTTCGGTTTGCTGGACATACCTTGGACTCCTTTTTGATCTATCCAATCTATTTGTGGGCCGCCCCACAATTATTTCCCATCACGCATACGACCTTTGCCACACTTCCTCTTTCTATCACAGGGAGCACATTTCCTCCAATGTGATCTCCATCGATAGTGATCTCGGCAATGCCGTGCTGGACGTGGTGGGGGTTTATCACTTCGATTTCATAGGTCGCGCCGCGGAACCTGCGCGTCACTTTGTAGCTGTCCCACGAATCGGGGATACACGGATCGACGATCAATCCGTCGTAGGTCGGGCGAATGCCGAGAATATAATCAAGCCCGTCGCGGAACATCCAGACCCCTGAGCCGGTCAGCCAGGCGTGACTGGCCTGTCCGAATGTCAGATGGTCGTCGCTGGTGACATATTCTGAATAGACATACGGTTCCATCTTATACACATCGGGGTCGATTGCCTGTACCATTGGCAAAGTTTTTCGGTAATAGCTATACGCCCGATTGCCTTCTCCTATGACGCAGTTGCCCAATATCGCCCATGCCGCCACATGATTGAAAATCGCGCCGTTCTCTTTCTTGCCAGGCACGCACCTCGTGGCAAGTCCGACTCCGGAATCAACCTGTGTATAACTTGGGGATAAGATCTTTGGCCCTCTCGAAGTTATCAACAGCCTGTCTGCTGAGTCCATCGCCTTCTTCGCACGCTTGGCGTCCGCAACCCCCGAAACCGCAGCCCAACTCTGCGCGTTCATAAATATCCGGCCCTCTTTATTTTTACTGGAGCCGATCACCTCGCCGTCGTCGCGGATGCCTCTGATATACCACTCGCCATCCCAGCAGCACTCGTTCAACGCCGCCTTGACCAGATCATATTCCGCCCTGTACCTGTCCGCCGTCTCCTTGATTCTGACGATGCCGAAACACCCCGTGCCCTCGCAGAACTTATCCAGCAAATCTGCGGTCTCGCGCAGAATATAACACAGGAAATGCGCCACCCATACGCTTTCGCCGATACCTTTGCGGCCGACGTAGTCCAGGGTATCGTTCCAGTCGCCAGGGCCGAACTTCGGCAGGTGGTTCTCCGTCAACTGCGACAGCACATAATCGCACGCGCGCATCACGTGATCCAGCACATCCGATTCCCCGCCATCATAAAACGGCGCCACCTTCATCAAAAACGCCCAGTCACCGGTCTCTTTGATATAATTAATCACTGCCAGCGGCAGCCAGAGCGGTGTGTCTGAGTGGCCAGTCTTCTCGCCGACCCCTGTCAGTTTGAAATAGTTATGCAGGGTGCTGCCATCGGCAAACTGCTTGGAAAGAACCTCCAGCAACCTATCCTCGACCTGATCCGGCACGCTCAAAATCGGCCCCATCATGTCCTGGCACTGATCCCTGATTCCAACTCCAAACAGCAGCCCGCCGTGATAATACCCCGCGTTGCGGTTCATATTGAACGTAACCCAGCTCTGCCGCTTGCCCCAGACGTTGAGCATCTTATTCATCTCGTCATCAGACGTCTCCACGTGAACCGGCGCGATGTACGCGTCCCAATACGCCTTAACCTTCGCCAACTCTTCATGAGCGGCTTTCGGTGAACGATATTTGGCGATAATTTCCCTGGCTCCGGGTGGTGGAATGGCCAGGCCGCCTTTGTCCGGTGACGCGGGAGTGCAGCCCATCATTACGACGAACTCAACCTCCTGTTTCGCCTCCAGCACCACCTCTCCCCGCAGCGCGGCACACGCATCTCCGGAGGTGATATCCGTGTCCGAGAGCATATCCTTTTCAATACCCACCGGGTTAGACTCGCTCCTCCACGGCCCGATAAACGCATCCTTCAGGCAATCCCACGAGTTCGCCTGCAGATCGGAGGTAAAAAAGACATACCTGTCCCAGGCCTGGTTCGGCTGTGCGACTGACACCCCACGGTTGGTAACCCAATAATTCTTGGTGGCGAAAATGGCGTTATCCTCGCGGGAGAACTTCGCCAGATTAAAATGCTGATCGTTGGGCTGCATAATCAAATCCTGCAGCGCATGTCCCAGGCACAACTCGACGTAGCTGGTAATCGACAACCGTTTCGGCTCAAAAGTCTCGTTGCACAGCTTCACAAGCCATATCTCGAGGTCATCGCCGAGCGGCACAAAATAGGTGATCTCGCTCGATATTCCTCGATATTTCTGTTTTATCGTCTGATATCCCAGCCCGACGCGACATTCGTAGCTGTCCGGTTTATGTCCGGTCGGCTGCCACGACAGGCTCCACGCCTCGCCGTCCTCGTCTTTGATATACACATACCGGCCTGGTCTGTCTACTGGCAATGAATTGTAGCGGAACCGGGTAATTCTGCTGTCCCGCGGATCCATCCAGTAGCTGAACCCACCCCCTGTGTTTGAAACAAGCCCGGTGTAGCGGCCATTGGATATATAGTTGACCCAGGGCGCAGGGGTATCCGGGCGGGTGATTACGAACTCCTTACCGTCTTCAGTGAAGTATCCATACTTATCAAGCGCCATTGCTGCCTCCCGTTGTTGGGATTATGTAGGACTACATTGTACACGCACTGGCAAGCAAAGGGAAGCACCCTATATAACTGAAGGTAAATCGACGCTCTGCGGATAACGAAAACGGGGGTAAGAGTTATGAACGAATGCCGGAATGTTGATGTACTGGTGGTCGGCGGAGGGCCGGCGGGTTTCGCGGCAGCTCTGGCAGCGAGCAGAGCGGGAGCCAGCACACTTTTAATAGAGCGCAGCGGTCGTCTCGGCGGAATGGCCACCAACGCCCTGGTATCCCCGTTTTTGGGGATGGTGAAGGGTAAATTCGTCAACGATATAATAGATCGGCTTGGCGGCAGGCAAGTCGATCCCTCCACTCTGGATCTTAATTATGCGGATATGCTTGTCCAAGATAAAGCGCAAATACTTCTACATACTTGTGCAACTAATGCGATTATGGACGGCGACAGAGTAACAGGATGCAGCGCATTTACAAAGCAGGGCCGCTTCGATATTTCGGCTGCGGTCACCATAGATGCCAGCGGTGATGGCGATATAGCGTACTCAGCGGGGGTGCCGTTCGAGCAGGGTCGACCGGGCGACGGCCTTACTCAGCCCGTCTCCATTATGTTCAGAATAGGCGGTGTCGAGCCATCCCCTCTGCTGTGCGGCAGCGAGGGCGAGGCGGCTGCCCTTACGCTTCCTGCGGGCACTTGGGAGCAGATCGTCGAGCGTGGAATGCGTGAAGGTGAATTACCTGAGAATGTCGGCGTCATTCGCACTTATGCCACTCGTCGCCCTTCCGAGGTCACCGTAAACGCCACCCAGGTCAACTATATCGACGGCACTTCCCCCGATGATCTCACCAAAGCAGAATTGGAGGGTCGCAGGCAGGCTCATATAGTCACCGAGTTTCTCAGAAAGCACGCGCCCGGATATGAAAATTGCTTTATAAGCGAGATGCCCGCGGTGATCGGCGTGCGTGAGACGAGGCGATTTTTGGGATGCGATTATCTCACTCGAGCCGATCTTTTGGAGGGTCGAAAGCGCCCGGATGCGGTCGTGGAGGATGCTTTATTTGTCATCGACATCCACAACCCCGATGGGCCAGGTCAATCGGAGGGGTCCGCCGTTGAGTGCCGGCCTTATGATATACCCTACGGTTGCCTTGTCCCACGAGAAATCGACGGATTGTTGTTGGCGGGTCGATGTATCAGCGGAAGTCACGACGCGCACGCTTCATACAGAGTTATGACGATCTGCCTGGGCATAGGAGCCGCCGCCGGCGCCGCAGCAGCCATAGCCGCCCGCCGCCGAATATCCCCACGCCAGGTCAAACCAGAAGAAATCAGAGCAGCCATAAATTGAGGAGGACAAAATTTCACCCACCGCCCCCATCATCCTGTGCCCTAAATACCGTCATCCCGCGCTCTAAATATCGTCATCCCGCGCCCCCAATTACAGTCATCCTGCGCGAAGTCGCTGGATCACGTTCCAACCCTCTGTCATTTCGAACGTTGTGAGAAATCTGCTTTTTTCGCTGTCCGAAGTCAGTTGTCCGAAGTCCGAGAAGAGCAGCCGTGACATTCAACCACGGCTGCGGGTGTCCTATTGCACTGCTGGAGCTTTCAGAAGCGCTTCTATTTCATCCTTAGCTATAATGCCGCCGATCTGAGTTTGAACTGCGGTCTGTGGGCCGTAGACAGTCGTGCCCACTGGAAACTCGATAGTGAAAATTGAGGCGCTTATCGCAGCGTTTGGATGAAACTCCAACGTGCGGAAACGTTTGACGTCAGGCGCTGACTTGGCTCCGTTTTTATCCAGATAGCTTACCACGGTGGCTGCTTCAGGGAACCAGACGTCATCATATTGACGAAATGATTCTACATTGTAAACACTTACACGTCCCTTGCCGGGGTCGGGGGTCGTGAGCATTCGCTTGGTAAGGTAGCCGTTGTGTGGCGATATCCAGATATCCCTCGTTACGCTGCCCTGCCGCAAAGTGAAATGATGCACGGTTACATTGTCAATGGTCTCATCTCCAACATAGGTCGGAGCGCCGCTTAACAATAATTTCCTCTCGGCGCCGACAAATGGATCCATTATTCCGATCAAAGCTTGAAGGCGGGTCTGTTTCTGATCGTTGGATATGAAACCATCAGCTCCGGTCAGTCCAGAGCCTGTCGCACCATTCCACGCGACCTGACTCAACCCGGCACAGGCTTTTTCCGGGATAAGTGTCCTCTTGTCAAGACGCCATTTGACCCCATCGAAAGCCCAGTAAAGCTTTTCCAGGGACTCCGGGCCAGCGGGTGTCTGAACGCGTATGAGGCCTTTCTGTGAAGCGTTCCATCCAGCTTGCTCAGCCTGATACAGGTCATCCGCCTGAACGTAGGATATGGCGAAATAGCCGTAGCCGCTTTTCAAAGATGACATTGAGCGTTCTATTGCGGCTTTGATGGTTCCCATCTCCAGGCAACAACCCGCCTTAGGCACAAGCATGAGCATAATGCACAAAAACACCGGGCACACAGCGCATCTGTTGTTTCTCATTTCGCATCCCTCCAGTTTTCCATTGTCTTGGATCGGCCGATCTGCAACCTGCGGCGTCACTGCCAGATGCAAATTACGATCTGCTCAGAATATCTGCTAACCAGAACAGTAGTTGTACTGTCTACCTCCTTTCTCACGTTGACATCTCGACGCTGATTCCCATAGCCCTACGCGCCTCATGTTTGATGATGTGGTCACACAATGATCAGAATTGTGTGAAGTATACCCTGCGGCCATCCACAAGTCAACCTCGAATGTTGTGATTATTGCATCGCCTTTGCCTGGTTTTAGATGCAGTATTTCAGGGGAGCCCCGCCACAGGAGCCCCTCAATTCTGCCCTCAATTCTGCCGTTGACTTTTGGATGAGCTCGTGGTACAGTTTTCTTGCTTTATAAGGATGTACATACCTACGGAGGGACGGCGATGCGGCGCTGGATTTCTTTGGCTGTAGTAATGGTTATGCTCACGCCTGTGGTGGCTTCGGCTGCTGAGGGGACTATGGCAACCTGGCTCTCGCCACAACCCGGACAAATAGTCTCCGGCGCCAGGGTAGAAGTGGCGGTGGGTTATAACACACAATCCACGCTAAAGGTCACTTCTCTTGAGCTTTATGTAGACGGTAAATTCTATACCAGAAAAATCCTCGGCACCCCGGAATCCCGTGGCGTCTGCTCTTTTTGGTGGGATGTCACCCGTGAGCAACAGGGCACCCACGACCTCGTGGTCAAGGTATTTGCCGGTGATCAATTAATTTCCAAAGTCTACGGCACAGGCACAGTAGGGCGCAACGGGCAGAGCCGTGGCATAATCGACACCAGGCCGCCGGTAGTCACCTTCGCCAATATCAGCTCCCAGGACATACTTACAGGCACCACCACCGTTAAGATTCACGCCGCAGACGACAGCGGTGAGCCGCCGATGGTCAGTCTGTTGGTGGACGATGTTCTGAAGCTGATCAAAAATACTCCTCCGTACACATACGATCTGGATACTACGACTTACCCGGACGGTGACCACGCGCTCAAGACCTACGCCTATGATGGCGCCGGCAACAAAAGCGACCCCGCCGTCGTCAATGTGACATTCCGCAACGGCGCCAAAAACCCGGTCGTGACCACGCTTTCAGTCGGCCAACAGGAAGGCGAACTTCTTGAGGAGTTTGATGGAGACGATCTTCCTGCGCTGATAAACCCGGTCACGGATTCCAATTTTGCGACCGCAAGTCGAAGTGCGTTTAAGAATGATGCCGATACTTATACAGCCCCGCCGGTTGCCACACCAAAGCCGCAGCCTCAGGTTGTTGCTGCAGCGCCTAAGACACAGGCTCAAGTTATAGCCGCAGCGCCAAAGACGATACCGGCGCCGAAGCATACTTCTTCTACTCCCAAGTCCGTTTCAGCCTCGGTTCAACCGAACCTGCGGCCGGCCGATTCGGCTTTGAAAACGAACAACAGCATTGCGGCGTCGGCGCCTCAGATAAAACCCGACCCGGTGGTTGCTGCTCCCAAGCTGACTCAGGGTGGGGTGAAGATGGCGTCCGCTTCCATCGTGCCGTCGCTGCGTTCCGAGCACGCCGCGTCTGCTGAGGTTGCTGCGCCTGTATCGATCAAACCGGCTGAACCGAAGACGCAAATCGCTGAGGCTAAGCACACTGAGACGGTGCAGGTTGCAAAGGCTGAGGAATCAATGCCGCTGCGGCAGACCGGCCAAAAACTCACCCAGCAGCCCGCGTCCTCAGAAGCCCCGGTCGTGTTGGTGACTCCGGTGCCATCCCCTGCTGGTAAGATGGTGCCGCAGTCGCAGTTGGGTGATTTGAAAAACGTAGAGACCGCACCGGCAACGCTTAGCGCCCCTGAGTCGGCTGCTCCGAAAATCGTCGAGGGCTCTGCAGCGTTGTCACAGGAGTCTCTAAAGCGAGTCCAGATCGCTATGGCTCCGAACCTGCACGCCGCCAGGGCCGCCGCTCACACAAGCCCGGCAATCGCATGCCCGCCTGCAACACCTAAACAGGCCCCAGCCAGGATCGAGAAAAACAAGGCCGTTGTATCGGGCAAGGTCAAGGCCAGGTCATTCTTTGAGAGTATGGGCGGAGTGCTATTCTGGGATGCCGCCAACCGCACCGTCACTGCGTTCGTCGGCGATGTCATCTTTGAGATGAAAATCGGCAGCAGGATCGCCAGAGTCAACGGCAAAGAGGTGATGATGGATTCTGCGCCTTACCTGGTGTCCGACCGCACCATATTTGACGCCGGCAACTATGCCCAGGCCTGCGCTCAGGCCCAAAACTCCCTCGCCCTTGCACGCTGAAATAGAATAGAAATCAAGGTCAAGAAAAACAGCCGGGCCTTATGACCCGGCTGTTCTCGTAATACTCTTCTGGCTAGATCAGCTCTTTACTGCGGCCGTTGCTTCGGCTATCGCTTCAGATTTTGACTCACCAGCATCATCGGGGCGCTTTCCATTACCCGATACCGATGATCCCGAACTGGGGTAGTCGTTGATATGAAATCCGGAACCTTTGAAGACGATTCCGGGAGGAAACAACACTCTCGCCACCTCGCCCTCACACTCAGGGCATTTATCTACAGGCTCATCGGTCATCTTCTGAAATTTTTCGAACTGGTGCTTGCATACCTTGCACTCATAGACATACGTCGGCACTATATCACCTCATAATGACAGGTATCATCAAGCTCAATTATAGCAGGATAGCGAATCTCAATCAAACGTCTCCGATGACTCGCGGTCTGCTTCAGCCTTTGATACCCAGAGGCGACCCGTATACATCCTCGCCGTCTTCCTCAAGGTCGTTCAATTCACCCAGCCTGTCGATGGGGTAAGGAAATGGCCCGGCTTGAGGTATCCTGTCCACCCACTGAGCGCGGAAATGCTGATCCTGCATTCGGCAGCTCTCTTTGTGCCAGCAATATCCCTCGTGGCTCGCCATCCTCTTCCAAATCGTCTCCACGCTCTCCTGCTGTACATTGCCAAAGGCCAGCGGTGTGAAATCGCACGGCGTCATGTCACCAAATGCGGTCATATAGAACTGGCACCAACCCGCATAGCACCCGTTGCCCGTCGGGCCGTTGACGTGGGCCTGGGTAATCACGGAGGGCAGCTCACGATCACGGTTATATTGCTCCTCAATCCGACAAAGCTGCTCTTTATCCTCATCTGTTAGAAGATGTTTTTTGTGCTCGTGCAACAATCGCCCGGTTGGCACCACGTCGAATATGGTTATCTCATCGGCTCCGGCCGACTTCGCCAGTTCGATCATCTCCAGAACTTGTCCGCTGTGCAGCCGCTGTGGCGTCGCATAAGTCGAGATACCCGCCATAATCCCAGCATCCTTGCATCTCTTCAAACCCTCAATCGCCTTATCAAAGCAGCCCGGCACACGTCGCATCTCGTCATGATCATCCGAATTCGGCGAGTCGATGGATATATGAATTGCCCACAGCCCGGCCTCGGCCAATTTCTTTACGTTCTCTTTATTTAGCAGCAGGCCGTTGCTGAACATCAAAGCCACTGCCTCGTCCTTGTCCACCCACTGAATCAGTTCGTATATGTCCCCGCGCAATAGCGGTTCGCCACCAGTGAAGACTATTGTCACGGTTCCCAAGTGCTCGGAGTCACGTATCACCTGTTTCCATTGCTCCGTCGTCAATTCCGGCTCATTTGCGCGTTTATATCGCACCGCACTGCAATGAACGCAATCCGCCTGACATTTTGTGGTCACCTGCAGCGTGCACACAGTCGGTTGCGGATGCCCGTCCAACTCCAGAGCCAGCCGATTGCCCAGCAACTTCATGGATGCGTTTGTCGGGATTGGAGGCTGATACGAGGTGTATATCAATGCATCATCGCGGCGTATGATCGGCTTTCCTCTGGCCTGTATTGTTTTTTCCACTCCATTGATCGCTTTTTGCGCATCAGGCAATTTCCCCATCGCTCCGGTAGGATATGCGCGAAATGCTCCGTCTTCGTCCAGCTCTGTCGTCATACCGAAGAGTTCGATTTCTTTTTTATTCATCAATCTGGAAATCGAAGATGTGGCCTTGACAAGCGCATGATCTTTCAAGCGATGCCCTAATACCCCTGCGAGCGGTCCTGAAAATTGCGGTGGGCTACCTGGTCGAATCGAAAGTAGTCGGAAATGTTTTCTGATCAAAGTCAACCTCTCCTTCCCGTCTCTGGCATTTATGCGCCAAGCCCAAACCCATCCTCCGACTTATCGCTGCTCTTCGGTTGTGATACAATACCCAAAAGGAAAAGTGAATATACTACACAAGGCGGTTTTTGATGAGCAATTCGATACGCGCGGAGATTGAGGAACACGCTGAAAAGGCTCGGGAGTTTCTCATTGATCTCATACAAATACAGAGTGTGTCTGGCGAAGAGACCGAGGCCGTTCGGTTCTGCCTGGGCAAATTTGCACAAGCAGGCTGCGAATGTAAGCTGATCTCGCTTTCCAATGAAATCAAAAAAGACCCGGAGTACAGCCATCCCGATGTGCCTGTTTCCTACAACGGTCGATCTAATCTTTCGATCTGCAAGCCCGGCAGGGGTGGGGGCAAGAGTCTTATCCTGCAGACCCACATTGATACCGTGCCCGCATCGGATTGGGAGGATGCGTTTGTCCCGCACGAAGAAGACAGCCTGATTTACGGCCGAGGATCGTGTGACGCTAAAGGTCATATCGTTGCCATATGGCTCGCTCTTGCGGCCTTGCGTGATATCGAGCTGAAAGGAGACTTACAGGCCCAGATAGTCGTCGAAGAGGAGTTCGGAGGCAACGGGGCTTTGGCTATGATTCGTGGCGGTTACAAAGCAGATGCTGTTCTGGTCGCCGAGAGCACCGAGATGCAGATACATCCAGCAAACCGAGGGGCCATCTGGTTCAAGATCGAAATTGAGGGGCTACCGCGGCACATGGGACGCAAGCACGAGGGTATCTCCGCTATTGATCTTTCATATAAGGTGATCAACGCACTATACGAATATGAAGATCGAATAATCGCCGAGAGCGCAGGATATCCGGGCTTCGAGAAATATACCAACCCTGTCCAGGTTAATGTAGGAATGTTGCACTCCGGACAGTGGCCGTCAATGGTCGCGGCCAATGCCGAAATAGAGGGCGGGGTGGGGTTTTTGCCTAACAGGTCTATGGATCAGGTGAAACGAGAGATGCGTGAGGTTATCGAGTCTATCGACGATCCCTGGTTGCAGGACCATTACAAACTCAGCTTCCCTAAACTGCACAACGATTCCTACGAGACCGACTACTCTCATCCGGCAGTCCTTGCTCTTAAAGACGCCTGTGATAACGCCGGACTGGACTCAGATGTATTTGGCTGGAACGTCAGTTGCGACGCACGGCTGTATGCGAAGCTGGGGAATATGCCAACGATCGTCTTCGGGGCAGGATCGATATTGGACGCTCATGCAAGAGATGAGAAAATAGATTTTAACGATATTCTGAAAGCGGCAGAGGTTATGGCGAACTTCATAATCGACTGGTGCGGCAAAGCCGGTTGATCCTTGCCTGTCAGTGGCTTCGCAGGTCGCCAAACCTCCCGACTCGGGTTGGATTCGGCGACCTGCGAAGCCGATATGCTCGCTAAAGCGAAACCGCTACTCAAACACGTGCGTCACCGTCGTCTCAGACAAGTCCCTGATCGCATGCCCACACACGACTGAACCCGCTATCTTACCGCTCACAGTCCTCAAATAAGTAGCCCTGGAGTCCGAGTTGAACTTGCTGAAGCTGATCTTCTCACCCGGTGAATCCGACAACGCGAAGTAGTCCATTCTTCCCTCGCCGAAATCAATAGCCAGCGCAACTCCATCTCCGCCGCACACAGGCACATACTCCACACTCTTGACCGGACATCTCACTCCCTCAGGCGTCGGATAGAACACATACGCCAACCGGGTCACTCCTGCCTGCTCTTTTTCATAAACAGGGGTGGGGATCGGCCTGCACTCATAGTCCTTGAGCCGTATCCAGCCCTGCACAAACGGCTGTTGCTGGCCGGTTATCACATTGATCGACGTCGAGTCATCACTCGCGGGTCGAATCGTCAAATTCGCCCCTTTGTCGTCAGTTGTGCGCACAGCTTTGGTTTTCTTATCCACCTCGACCCCGCTCACATCCAAATGGAACATACTCTCATATTTATGCGGCCTATCATCCTCCGGGGTCAGCTTGTCTATCACTATCCAATAATCCGGCTTAACGAAGAACACACTCCGTTCGTGCTCCACTTTGATCGAATTATCGTACGCATATCCATCGGCATATACGCTCGACGCGTAGTCATACTTCTCACCGGACGCCCATTTGATCGGCATGGGGTTGGCGAGTACATATTCATGTCTCGGTCGATCCCTGCGATGCTGTTCACAGCCATCGACCATTATCGTATTATGCGCCCTGGTCGACAGCACATATTTCCGCCATTGCGAGCTATCGTAAGGATAGTTGCCGGGGTCGATCAGCATATATTTGCCATAGGCGAAGATCACAAAGCTGAGCGCGTCCTCGTGCTGGTGTCCATACCCAAACGGCCCCGCGTCAAACAACATATACCGCGCATCCGCATCCCATCCGGATCGCATAATCATGTGCCCCGAAAATGGCAGCGCGATCGAATCCACCGCAGGCTTCGTCCCTTCTTTGCCAAGCGTCGCCAGCCACAGATAGTCTTTTCTTTCCGGGAAATATGTCAGCCCCTTCTGAGCGTAGCCCTTGACGTTAGTCAACCCCGCATCGTTAAGCCCCGGCAGATACCCGTTCGGCATTGATGCGTACAGGTTATAATCGAACATCTTCTCCATCTTCGCGATATACATCGCCGGCATCGAGACGCCGTTGATATTCGCCACCTCCCAAGCCATAGCGAAGTTGTCTAAAGAGACCTGATGATACCCCGTCGACAGCTCTATCTGCGCACCATCCGGATAAACCTGCTTGTCCAACTCTACAAACATCCTGTCAGTAGCAACTTTTCTCCACTGCTCGGCCTCCTTGAACTCAGGAAACAACGCTCCGACGTGCATCAGGCCGTTGCATTCCATAGTAAGCCAATTCGCCGTGGTAGGATATTTCAACAACTGTCGTGCGTGTTCCACCATCGACTTGACCATAATAACCATAGCCTCGTCGGTAAAAGACGGTGAGCTTAAAAAAAGATAATAAGCCGCCGGCCAGGTCTGACCCATTCGTATGCCTTGCTCGATAGTTCGCCACAGCACGCCACGGTTACCGCTGTCGTTTTCCGGTATCAGGCACTGTTTCACCCAATCCGTCATCTGATAGACGAACTCTTCAGCGTATTTTTCCTCACCAGTCGCCAGATACGCCAAGCCCAGCGTCGTCCAAAACGAGTGCCGATTCAACTGAAACGGCCACTCACGATAGTTAATAGGGTCCAGGCTCCAATCGATTTTGCTCTCATATTTATGATAGACCCCCACGCTCGGCAAATCCCGCTGCAAAATCCGGTCAGCCTGCCGGGTATCGGTCTTATCGGTGCGCTTGCCGCGAGGAAGACCAGCCAGCCAATCCGGCTTCCAGACGGGTTTTTTACGGCCTCTCAAATACTCGGCAAACTCGTGTTTCGCGTTCGCAATATCCGACGCTGCCACCGCAGCCTTGACCCTCTCCAACCCATCATAATCCAGGTCCATCGCATCAAAAAACTCAGCATCAGTAAGTCGCGGCCCTTCCACATCCGCAAATCCTGCATTTACAAGCATCAGTGTAAGAATTGTCATCAACAGTACTCTCATTTCGCACTTCCTGGTCAATGTCATACTGCCTCATACGCAAAAATGGCCCCGGATTCCTCCGAGGCCATTGAAAATCAGAGATCATGATTCGATCAATAGATCGCTTCTTCCGTCTCCTTATCAAACACGTGTGTCTTCGCCATATCCAGCACGAGTTCCATCTCGGTGCCATCTTTTGCCTGCGATTCAGCCTTTATACTGGCGACGATGTCGTGATCGCCGCAGCTCAGGTACATAGTCACAATATTGCCCATCGGCTCCATCACGTCGACGACCGCCGTTATAGTATTATCCGGCGTAGCTTCGATGATATTTACCAGAGACGTATCGTACATATCCTCCGGGCGCACGCCGAAGATCACGTCTTTTCCGACATAATCCGCCAGAAGTTTCGCCTTATCAGCCGGCGGCTTCACGGTGAAACACCCGGCGTCAATTCCGTATCCATCCGCCCCATCTGTTATCTTCGCGTCAAGGAAGTTCATCGAAGGCGTCCCTATAAACCCAGCCACGAACACGTTTGCCGGAGTATTATACAATCCAAGCGGGGAATCGACCTGCTGCACAATTCCATCCTTCATAACCACGATGCGATCGCCCATAGTCATCGCTTCCACCTGGTCGTGGGTTACGTAGATGGTGGTGATTCCAAGCCTGCGATGCAGCTTAATCAACTCCGCTCGGGTCTGCACTCGCAGTTTGGCGTCAAGGTTGGAGAGCGGTTCGTCCATAAGGAAAACCTTGGGCTCCCGCACAATCGCCCTTCCCAGAGCAACCCTTTGTCTCTGGCCGCCGGAGAGCTGTTTTGGTTTTCGATTCAGCAAATCCGCCAGCCCCAACAGTTCCGCCGCTTCGTTGACCCGCGCCTGGATATCTTCTTTAGGCAGCTTCCGTAGTTTCAAACCAAACGCCATATTATCGTAAACGCTCATGTGCGGATACAAAGCGTAGTTCTGAAACACCATCGCGATATCACGGTCTTTGGGGGAGACATCGTTGACCAGCCGATCCCCGATATAAATCTCACCGTCCGTCGCTTCCTCAAGCCCCGCTATCATCCTCAGAGCCGTCGTTTTACCGCAGCCCGATGGCCCGACAAGCACCAGAAATTCCTTGTCCTTGATCTCAAGGTTCATACTGTTGACCGCGACTACGCTCTTAAACGTCTTAGTCAGTTCTTTGATGACGACCTGCGCCATGCGATGTTTCCTCCGTTCTTCGCTCCGGGCCAGCCCCAAATATGCCGAAGCGGCTACATAAATGCGCTCACGTGAGCAAATCCCCGGGGCCGGGGTGTATACAAATTATATGAAGAGCTACCTGTCCTGTCAATCAAGCAGACCTGTGCTTGAGCCACACCTCATCGCACGACATATCCGATTAACTAACCTGATTCGACGATAAAGGTTCGTCGGCCAGCCCGTCAACCCGATCCCATATATCCTCCCTCAAATACACGGATACTTTGGCAGCGCTATGTCGTCTAACATTCATGGTAGACTAAGTATAGCAGGCGTACTTTAAGCGCCGGAAATGGGGCACACTATGAGAAACATTCCGAAGAGATTAATAGCAGCTTCAATAATGGCCTTATTTATCGCGGCCGCAGCCCTTGCGCAGGGACCATTCGGTGCAGGATCATCGAAGTTTTTGGACGAGCATAAATATACGTCCGAGCTGATACGGACCATGCATCAGATCGACGCTATGAACCACGACCCAAAGTCCGGGTTCGATATGTCTCAAGCGAAAAAGGTGCTCACTATCGTCAGTCCGTTGCAAAAACAGCCAAAACTGGGGCAAAAGCAGGCTCAGCAGGCGCTCGATAAGCTCAAACCGATTTTAACGACCAGTAAGGCAACCGCCTGGCAGAAAAATAGAAAGCCTGATCAGACATACCGACCGGGTGGCTCCTACAGACCGGGTAGAGATTCCAACTCCGATGCGCAGCGCAGACCCGACCAACCAGCCAAAGATTACCGGCCTGATTCGCAGCGCAGGCCAGACGCCAGAGGCACATACCGTCCTGATTTCAAACCTGAGCAGATGAAAGACTTCAACCCGTTCTACGATAAGAAAACCAGGGGCGACTCATGGCAGGAGCTACAAGCGCAAAGAATGAGTGATATCATCAGCGATATCGAGAAAACTGCCAGGGGTCAGAAGCTCTCCGAACGTTCGCGGTCCGGTTACCGGCCCAATATAACCCAGCCGACACGTGGACAGACTCCAAGCAATTCAAAGCCGAATGAGAAATATGTTCCAAGTGGAAAGACGCCGAAAAAGGGCTGATCTCAACGGTGATTTAATGCACTGGTGGCCGGGCATTAGTCCCGGCCACTTAGAAACAAAATGGCTATCAATCAATCCGCACGACTTTGCCGGTCTCAAGCGACTCTATCCCCGCCGCTATCACCTTCTGCGCCGCCAGCCCATCGGCCCCAGAGCCATCAATCTCCTCCGGCTTCGCACCGTCTGCGATCTGTTGCACAAAACAATTGATTCGCTCAGCAAATGTATCGCTGAAATCGCGATACCCGCCGAATACCGGGTTGGTATACACGGATTTGACCAGGTCTCCTGAAGGATAAAGCGTCGCCTCTCTCCACATATCGTCGACTATAAATCGACCCTTGACTCCCGCCACCTCGCATCGTTCCATAGGGTGACCGCGCTCGATATCGTAGCTGCTGGTAAGATGCCCGACGATGCCGTTTTTAAAGCGCAGGTTAAAGGAAGCAGTGGACCATATTTCGCGGCCCGTCGCCTTCATCGCGAAACACTGGACCGCCTCCACATCCCCGCAAAAATGACGCATCATATCCACAGAATGCGGATTAAGAGCCTTCATATGAAAGTAAGGGGAGTCGAAAGCGCCCTGCCTGCCGATCCACAGCGCCATATTCACGAACAGCAGTTCACCAATGCGACCTTCGTCGAGCCAACTCTTGGCCAATCGCACGGCAGGGGTAAACCGGTGATTAAAATCAATGCCGAAGCATCTGTCATTCTCTTTCGCCACCCGAACCATCTCGGCAGCCTTGTCTATCTCGTTGCAAATCGGCTTCTCGCACAGCACATGACAGCCCGCGTTGAGCGCCTGTATGGTCGGTTTATAGTGGTCGCTGGAGTATTCGAATCCACCCGTGGTTATGCTGCACAAGTCGGGTTTTAATTCGCGAAGCATATCATCTGCGCTTGTGAAATGCGGTACCCCGAATCGCTGGCCCGCGCTTACGGCCCGATCTTCGAGCAAATCGCATACTCCGACAAGCTCAACATTCGAATTCATCCGATAAATATCGGCATGCAGGTTCCCGATCGGCCCCATACCGATTACTGCTGTTTTAATCATTTTATTTGCCTTGCCATTGGCGTCATCCTGCGCGAAGTCGCAGGATGACGCCCCAATCCCCGTCATTTCGAGCGCAAACCCCGTCATTCCGAGCGCAGCGAGAAATCTGCTTTTTCCGGATTTCGCTCTTTTCGCACTTTCGCGTTTACCCTTCCCGCGCCTAAAGCTCGTCCTGACCCCTCTGGGTCTTCAGCTCCTTAGCCTGCAAAGCCTCTGCTGTCACAGCAGAACCGATGTACAGAGTATTGTAAGCCTCGTCGCTGCTTGTGAACTGAACTCCGCGGCCGTGCCAGTTGGTATTGGTGAAGATCGGGTTCTTGCGACCGGTTTCGCTCTCCCGCTTCTTAATCCAGTTATTCATCCGCGTATCCAGCATCGCCACGACTTCCGGATTCTGCTCCGCCACGTTCTCATTCTCATCCGGGTCTTTGAGCAGGTTATACAGCTCGATTTCCGGTTTGAAGTGGAAATCCGGCTCCAGCGCGCGAATATACTTCCACTCCGGGGTTCTCCAACCGTGCTTGCGCATCCAGGTGCTCTCGGTTATATAATATTCCGGCTCCTGCACGCGCGGCTTGCCTTCAAAGAGCGGAACAAGGCTGCGCCCATCGAAGTCTATGCCCGAATCGATACCCATCACGTCAAGAATCGTCGGCATAATGTCCTTGGTGTGAACATAATCATCGAACCTCATACCCGGCTCAATCTTTCCTGGGAAATGGAAAACCAGGGGGATATGCAGGGTAGGATCATACAGCCCGTGGTGGTCGAAGAAGCATTCGTGGTCATAGAGGGTCTCGCCGTGGTCGGAGTCTATAACAATCAGCGTCTCTCCTTCTATGCCCAGCGATTGCACAGTCTCGAATATGTTGGCGATGCAGGCGTCCATATACGCAACCGCGCCGTCGTATTGCGCGATAATATAGTCCTTATCGGTGCAGTTCGGCGGGAACCAGCTTGCGAAATAGTCGCAGAACGGCTTAAACTTCATCACCGGGTCCAGCGATCGGTTCTCAGAGTCGAACTCGTCCTTATCGTAGAAAAGCCTCTCGAACGGCGACGGCGGCAGGTAAGGCGAGTGCGGGTCCATATGCCGCAGGAACAGGAAGAAAGGTTTGTCATCGGCTGCCAGATTTTTAAGCTCAGGTATCGTGACCGCGTTAAGGTTTTCGGCCTTCGGGCTTCTGCCGGAATCAAACGCGCCCCATCCGCTGAAGTCTATATACTTCTGAAAACCTCTCGATGCCTGATTACCGCTGAACCCGACGCAGGTTGTGTTATATCCGTTTTCGCCAAGAGCCTCGGCAAGGGTCTTAACGTGCGAGCCGAGCGGGCCTTCGTGCCGCAGCGCGACCACATCGGTTCCGAATACATCCATCCCCGTCAACATCGAACCGTAGCCCGGGGTGGTGGGAATCGATGGGCTGAAGCAGTTGTTAAAAACGGCTCCATTCGCCGCGAACTTGTCGATATGCGGCGTGGTAAGTCGGCTGTAGCCGTAAAGGCTCATGTGATCCGCCCGCAGGCTGTCGATCCCGAAGAGAATCAAATTAGGTTTTTTTGCCATCAGAAATCCTCAATTCAAGGTATTAATTGTTCTATTATCTAGCGCCGAGCGATTTAAGGCATGCGTTCAAATAGCCATAGCTCTCGGCTGCAATGATCGTAACTTGGGTTAATTCCAGCTCTCCGGCGCCGATGACTTCCAGGCTCACCGGACCGTTATATCCGCCCTCCACCATAACCCGGCAGTAGGCCATCAAGTCGATGTCCCCTCGTCCGCAAGCCTGATCCGGTGCGGCGCCAGGGGACGGACCGGGGCCTTTGCAGTCGCGAATATGAATATGCTTCGTCCTCGCCAGAACCGGCCTCAGCGCCTCTGCTGGGACCTCGCCAGCTCGATGTATATGGCTCGGATCCATATCGACTCCAAATGCCGGGGAACTGATCTTCTCCATAGCCCGCAGCGTGGTCGGAGTGTTGTAAATCGATGCGCCAACATGCGCCTTGCAGCACAGCAACACTCCGAAACTCTCCGCTAATGCGGCCATTTTTACTATCATATCGGTCTGCCGCTGGAAGTCCTCTTCCACATCCTTCGTCCCGCCGGGGCCGATATTCACCACCGGTATCCCGATCTCAGAAGCCGCCTCGAAGGCCTTGGTCAGCCTGCCTTCATCCAGCGCAGCTTCTTCCATAGCCAGAAATTCCAACCCGTTGTCGGAGACAATCTGCTTCAGCTCAGCGGCCTGAGCCTTCCAGTTATCCAGCTCCAGATGCTCACACATCCCCTGAATAGCAGAAATCTCGACCCCGTCATAACCCGCCGCTTTAATCATCTTAGCAGCAGTAGCAAAATCGAAGCTCGAGAACAAAACGGAGTTCACTCCGAGTTTAATCATCGCATCCACCCTTCGCAAAATAATAAGTCCGTTCCCTAGCCAGTATAAAAGTGCTGAACTCTACTGTCAACCTGCATTGGTGACCTTCGGCCACATGCAACGTACGATGGGTGGCGATCTCCGAATCGCCGCCTCAAAACCGCGCTATTCCGCCGAATACCTGTCACTCGCCATCTTCTTGACCACCGCCACATCATCTGCAAGGGTCTTCTGAGCAGCCTTATACTTATCCGGGAAAGCCTTGCCCATCCTCGCCCACAGATCCTCAAGATACCTGATATACCCCTCCACCATCGGTCGGCTGTGCTTCAACGCAACCAGCTTTGCAAAGTTCTCACGCACGGGGTTCAGCCCTGTGTTCGGTTTGCCGAGTATTATAAACCCCGGATACACTTCGACAAGCTCCCGCAGCAAATCGCGCTTTTCGGGAGCGCTCTCCAGATGAAGTATCGCCTGGCCGATTGACCGTTCCGGGTCGTAATCATACGGATTATACGCATAGTCCGCACAAGTCAGCAGCGGAATGCGATTCGCTTCATTTTGCGCGCATAAAGGGTTGCCCATATACCCGTCTATAACTTCACCCAGGTCGGGGTCTCGATTGATAACCGGGCCAAGGTGCATCGTGGGATTAGCGTCATTGACAGGATAGTTGTCCCACAAAAACAGCCGGTGTTTGGAGATCGCTTTATAAGACACCGCCGCCTGCCGATTTATGTTGCCGACCACGCTGTTGCCTGTCCAGAAAAGGTACACGTCCTTATTCAACTCTTTAGCCAGTATTTCCAGATATGGCCTCGCCTCGGCGTCGGTCCCGTCTCCCCAGTATGCCGTAGGGGTGAAGATCATCTGCGCCGATGGGTCGTTTGCTCTAAGACGCTTGAATATCTCATTTACCACTTGGGCTTGCCCGGATGCGTCGATTCCCTGAGAGATATCGTCGAGGGAAATATTGAACCACTTCACCCCCAGACCCTGCATCCACGCATAATGCTTCCAAAGCAGGTCGATATCCGACGCCGAGTCATACTGCAGCGCCCGTTTACTGCACAAGTTAGGGTTCATGCTGAAACAAAAAGCAATGCCATTTTTCTCGCACTGCCGGACTATATTCTCATAGGCTGCTTTCTTAGATGCAGGTAAATCCTCCCACCACCGGTTGACCTCAGGGTTACCCCACGCGTAGTTCTCGATGTCGCAGATGCTTCCATAGCAATTCATCAGGAAGTTCATCTTATACTTTGCCATCACCGGAATCTCCGCCAGATACTGCTCCGGGGTCCACATCCAACCCTTTGTCCCCCGCCACTCAAATCCGGGCTTCTTGCCCGCAGGCAGCGGCTCGGGATAGTCTCTTATCTGTGCGGGTAAATCGATCCAGAAATCCTTTATGATATTGCGCTTAAACGTATAACCCTTTTCGCCGATGGCCACCTTCGCGACCATAAACCACGGCGGCATGCCCAACTTGCCTTCTTTTTCGAGGCAGCTTATTTTGATTTCGTTATCCCCCGTCTTCAGCACATCGTTTGGGACAGGGTATGCCTGTATCTCCCATTTGCCGTTTGGAAACTTGGATGGCCCGGAGAATATCGTGGCTCCGTTTATCTCAATGGATATCGCGCACTTTTTGTCATATTCGTCGTCTTTGCCCTTGATGTAAAGGAGCACATCGTTGGTGATGGGCTTTGATATGGCAAACTTCGCCGACATAGTCGATCGGCTGCCGGTCGGTTGAGCGTAGACGTAGTTGACATCTATCTCCCCGGATTGAATCGATCCGAACAGGCTTGTCGCGCCCCCGGCAAAGTCGGTTCCGGCCAATTCGACGACAGAAGCATTGCCCAATGCGGGCAATAACACCAAGGCGACGAAAATCGCAGCTAAGAGCAGCATCGCTCGAACAGTCACTATATATTCCTCCGTCAATTCCGTTCTTATACTAACATTACAACATATCTCAGCAATACCCTCCTGTCTAAAAAGAACCATTAAAAGCCTGATCACCAATAATTGGCACACTTCGTGCAACGTTTATAAGGGGAGTCGGATTTGCTTTTGCTTTAAAACTTATCCGGCTGGAAAGGATACTCGACGTGTCTAAGACCATTTTCGTCACAACGCTGATTGTTATACTGATCGCCTTCGGCAGCCTCGCTTATGCCGCGGTGCCGATCACTCTGACCGATTTTCTTGGCCCGAACAGTGTCGTCAACATAGACCCCAGCAGCCAGGCGGGCGTCTATGAGTGGCTGGTGGATGGGGTCAATCATATTAATCAAAATTCATACTGGTTCAGGATCGGCAACGGCGACATCACCCCGATCACCGCGTTGGGTGCGCCCACCATCATGCCTATGCTGGATATGATGTGCGATGTGCTATACTCGGGGGACATGTTGGACGTGCAGATCAGCTATATGCTTATGGGCGCCGCTGAGGGCAGCGGACAGTCCGACATCGGGCAGATTGTCTCAATTACCAACAAATCCGGGGAGATTCTCGACCTGCATTGGTATGAATACCTCAACCTCGACCTTAACGGCATATCCAGTGGTCAGACAGGGGATCTGAGTGACTCGACTCTTACCCAAACCCTGGGCGCGACGCAGTCTATGCTGAGCCTTCTGACTGTCCCCGACCTTGTTGAGGTTGGCGACGCGGCGACACTTCTTGGCAAGCTGAACTCTAACGGCACATTCGTTGACAACGCTTACTACGAAGGGGATGTTGCCGGCGTATTCCAGTGGAATGTGTTGCTTGATGACTCCTGGATGATGAGCCAGGACAACGCCCTCTTCGGTGGCGCTGCGGTGCCGGAGCCTTCTTCACTTTTGGCACTGGCAGGTTTTGCCGGGTTGGTGCCGTTGATGAGAAGGCGATCCGCATAATTCAATTAAAACAACCATATTATTCTCAATATGTGCAGGGCGCTCGACTGAGCGCCCTGTTTTTCGGTTCAAGGGCGTTCAAATATATAGATGAGCTTCGGCCGCACTGCATAAACCTTACCAAACTGCAAGAAATGAGAAAATAAATAGGCTGTACGTTAACACAAACCTGAAATCTCATGCTATAATAAATTATTAAAATACGAGACCGCATAGTGGCGCATAAATAGCCCGCCTGCCTAAAATCGTGCAGTATAAGACAGCCGGGCGAACTAATGACGCGCACTAATTAAGCGGCGTACACATTGGAAGGAAGTGAATAAGGTGTTTAAGATAGGATTATCGGCAATTCTATTGGCGCTGCTGCTCGTAACTGCGAGCATGGCAGTAAACGCAGAACCCATTACTCTCACTGACGCATTCGGGCCCAACAGCACGGTCAACATCGACGCTACCACACAGGCGGGAGTCTATGAGTGGCTTATCGACGGAGTCAACCATATGAATCAGAACTCATACTGGTTCAGCATTGGCAGCGGCCCCATCACTCCGCTCACCGCGCTGGGCGCACCCACTATAAACCCTGTTCTGGACATGATGTGTGAGGTTCTATACTCCGGGGATCTGTTTGACGCGAAGATCAGCTACATGCTGATGGGCACTGATGTGGGCAGCGGACAATCTGACCTCGCACAGATAGTCACTATTACCAATAACTCCGCTTCGGCTCTGGATTTGCATTTCTATGAATATATCAACCTCGACCTGAACGGCGTCGCGGGTGGGCAGGCCGGAACGCTCGACACATCGTCGACATTCACCCAAACCTTTGGTTCGACTGAGTCGATGCTGAGCTTCCTGGCGATCCCCGACCTCATTGAAATCGGTAATGCAGCGAGCTTGCTCGCCAAGCTCAACGGCAATGTAAGCCTGGTTGCGAACGATTACTATGAGGGAGATGCCGCCTGCGTGGCACAATGGGATGTTTATCTCAACGACTCCTGGATGATGAGCCAGGACAACGCCCTCTTCGGTGGCGCTGCGGTGCCGGAGCCTGCGTCAATGCTCGCGTTGGCGAGTATGGTCGGCCTGCTGCCGTTGATGCGCAGACGCAAAAACTAATTCAAACAATCATTTAACCTCAATATATAAGCAGGGGAGCGCTTCGGCGCTCCTCTTTTGCTTAGCCTCTCGACTCCTGATGATCACCTTAAATCATCAGCCAAAAACACGTCATATCAACACAGTCAATATGACGGCATAAAGGCAAAATGAGTCAATAATGACCCTCGATTATGAAAATAGCGAATAACTGGTATTAGTGACAGGCGGTAAGGTACTCAGCTTGCAAAATCTCTCTGAAAGTCTAGTGATTCGGGCGCAAACCGAACTGGGCAGCATATCTGCCGAGAATCTAAAAGGGAGAGTATTGTGTTATGCGCTTTACTAGTTTTTCTCTTAAGCACGGTGTACTTGCGATGGTCTTGCTCACGCTGGTCGCCGTATCGCTGTTAATGACTCCGATGTGTGTCGAGGCCAATTCCTATACTATAGCCTCCGGCAACAGCACCGTAACCATTGACCCAGACTCCACGATTGGCATGCATAGTTGGGTGCTCGATGAGATAAACCAACTGGCTTCTCAGTGGTGGTACTATCGCATCGGAGACACCCAGCAGCAGCCGATAAATCAACTGGCTATTCCAGTGGTGACTCAAGCGGCCCCTAATGTGATAGATTTGCTCTACAAAGGCCAGTCGGTCGACGTGCTGCTGCGATATATACTTAATGGAGGCCAGCCAGGCAGCGGCAATGCGACAATAGCTGAGATGGTGCGTATTCAAAACAAGACCACCGCCCCAATTACGTTCCATCTGTTCGAGTTTACTGATCTCAATCTGGACAACACACCCGATAACGACAGCGCGGCTTTGGTTAATCAAACCACAGTTGCTCAGTGGGACGGATCCTTAATTACCACTGAGTCCGCCTCGACCGGCGGTATGACCCCTGTCCCGGACAGATGGGAGATCGGTAACGCTGCGGACCTGTTTAATCGTCTCAATAACGCTCCCATACTCGACCTCTCCAATGGCGTAACGCCATACTCCGGAGACGTTGCATTTGCGTTCCAGTGGGATATGGCTATCCCCGCCCGCGGCACTCAGGTGCTCAGCAAATCAAAGATTCTTATGAGAAGCGGCGCGATCGGCGACACCGTTTGGTTTGACTCAAATGGCGACGGAATCCAGGACGAAAATGAGGTTGGTATTGAGGATGTTACTGTCATACTTGAAGCCGATTTTAATGGCGACGGAATAGTCGATTACACGGCTACCGCTGTCACTGATGAGAATGGCTACTATCTCTTCCCGAACCTGCCTGCCGGCACCTATAGAATAACTGTTGATTATGATACGCTGCCTGAAGGCGCCATCCAGACCTACGATCTCGACGGTCTCGACACTCCCGACACTGCGGTGATCCGCCTCAAAACCGGTGAGGTGAACCTTAACGTCGACTTTGGGTATTGGCAAACATGCTCTGTCGGCGACCGCGTCTGGAACGACATCAATGCCGATGGCGTTCAGGATGAAGACGAGCCTGGAATCGGCGGCGTTACAGTTAAGCTGCTCAATGAAGACGGCGCAGTTATTGCCACTACAGTAACTGCGGCCGACGGCGGCTACCTGTTCGAGAACCTCTATCCGGGGACATATACCGTTGTTGTGGACGAGACTACTCTGCCCGCAGGGCTTTCGCAGACCTACGACCTTGACGGTGACCTCGACAGCAGCGCCACAGTAACTCTCACGGCCGGCGAGGATCGAAGAGATGTCGATTTCGGTTACACAGGGTCGGCGCCGAGCGTTAAGCTGATCAAAACGGGCCCGGAGACCGCGCAGGTCGGTCAGTGCATAACATATAAGTTCAAGGTGACCAACACCGGCGACACCTATCTTTTCAACGTCACGGTAAACGACCCGCTGCTTGGTGGCGTCATCTGGACAAAAGACGTTATGGCGCCTGGCGAGACGGTCGAGTTCACTCGCACCTATAAGGTCGATCAGGGTGCGTTGACCTCCAGCAGCGTTGCGACGATGAGCACAAATACATTTTCGGCTAACTGCGGTTTCAGACCCCCCTGCGAGCCTAAGCCGCCCTGCAAGCCGAAGGACAAGCTCGTAAACGTTGCTATCGTCACAGCGACCTCGCCGCAGGATGATGCAGTGACGGATCAGTCATCCTGCACCACGACCGTCGGCGCCGCCACAGGCTCAATCGGTGACCGTGTGTGGTTCGACTACAACGGCAACGGCAAGCAGGACGCTGGAGAGCCTGGCATCAACGGAGTCAAGCTGACCCTTAAAGATATTAACGGCAGAACACTGGCCACCGCCACCACGTCTGGCAACGGCGACTATATCTTCAAGGATCTGCCAGCCGGCACATATACAGTGATTGTCAATACAAACACTCTGCCTGCGAATGTTAAGCAGACCTATGAACTCGATGGGACCCACAACGGCTCCACTAAGGTGTATCTGTCCGCCGGCCAGAACCGCACAGACGTAGACTTCGGCTACGCGGGCTGCACGCCTGCTATTTGCCTGGTCAAAACCGGCCCGAGCAGTGCGAAAGTCGGCGACACTATCACCTATCACTTCAAGGTCGTCAATAACGGCAATACGACCCTTACCAGAGTTGTTGTCGACGACCCGTTGCTCGGCGGCGTTATTTGGCAGAAAGCCTCTATGGCTCCCGGTGAGATCGCCGAGTTCGACAAAACTTATGTGGTGAAGTCCGTTTCCAGCGGAGGCTGCAGCAAATACTGCTCGACTCCGTGCAATCCGCCTGTTTCCAGTAGCGATGTTCTGATCAACCAGGCCACCGCCAGCGGATGCCCGCCTGGCGGATACAAGGTCAGCAGCACTTCGTCGTGCAAGACTACCATAACCAAGACCGTGGCCTACGTCACCTATTCCCAGGCCGACTGGGGTTCAACATCCAGCAGCAATCCTGCAGTTGTGTTGTTGAAAGGCAAGTTCTGCAAGGTTTATCCCTGCATCAGGCTTACCATCGGCTCATATTACAAGTTGACGTTCACCGGATCGGACAAGATCGGCTACTTCCTGCCGCAGACTGGCAGGGCAAGCATCCTGAACAGGTCCCTGTGTAATCCGACTTTGTCCAGCGCTGGTGAGTTCGCGGGCAATGTTCTGGCCCTCAGGCTCAACGTCGACTTCTCCAATGCCGGAGTCACCACCCGCGGCCTCGGCAGCGTTAAGCTGAGCAACACCGCTCTTAAGGGTTGGACCATAGGTCAGGTTCTTTCTCTGTCCGAAAACGTGCTGGGCGGATACACTTGCTATCTGCCGTGGGGCGTCAGCGTATCGACTCTCAACAGCATCGTGGCTGGCATTAACAACACATACAAGTAAATAGAGCGAGACTCTTGGTAGGATACTAAATGACGATTTCCGAATCGCCAATAGGTAACCAAATAGTGGCCGGGCCACAGCCTTGGCCACTATATTTTGAGTCTTTTTCCAGGTCGCGGCCATAGCGCTGCGACCTGGAATCTTTTTGGCTTAAATATTACTAGCTCATCTTGCCGTAATGCTGTAAAATAGCGTAAGGTGAGCAATATGTCCAATCAGATACCAGTCAAGGAAGATACAGAAATCAAGCCGAAGCAGCGAGGCGCGTCCGGCGTAACTGTTCGTGCTATATTGATCGGGATAGTAGTCTCGGCGTTGATCGATCTATGGATTCACTACGCTGAGCTGGTGTTGGGCGGCACGCGGGGGCATACCGCGTTGGCAAACACCTCAATACCCGTGGGCGCGTTTAGCGTTTTATTCGCACTTGTGTTTATAAACATTGGCATCACGCGCCTTGCTCCCGGTCTTCGATTGGCCTCAGCGGAGTTGCTGACGATCTACGTTATGAGCGCGGTTAGCACCGTGCTATCCAGCTCAGGTGGAATGCACTTCCTGATCCCCACCATCACCGCTGCGCATTATTTCAACCACGTAGACCCCGCCAAGACCTGGGCTGCTCCGTTTCTTAATTTCGTACCCAAGTGGATGGTGCAGTCTAATATCGACGCACTTGGTGCGTTCTACAAGGGTGGGCAGACGCTCAATTTGCAGGTTTGGGCGAAGCAAATTGCCATCTGGTGCGGGTTTTTGGTGGTATTTACCACCTCGACTCTGTGCATGATGTTCATTTTGCGCAAACAGTGGATCGAGAGAGAGCGGCTTTCGTTCCCGACGGTCACGCTGCCAATAGAGTTGGCTAAAGACAACGCTCCGATTCTTAGTGATCGGCTCTTCTGGATCGGAACTGTGGTCACCTTTATTATCGTCTGCTGGAACACGCTGGCGCTCAATTATCCGGCTCTGCCGAATGTTTCCTTAAGAGCCACCGACCTATCCGCCAGTTTCCAAAACCCGCCGTGGAACGCGATGAATCCGGTAATTGTTACATTCTTCCCATTTGTGATAGGTATTGGATATCTGCTGTCCACGGAGGTTGTGTTTAGCTGCTGGTTCTTCTATTTGCTGGGCCAGGCGGAGTCGGTTTGGGGGGCGGCTGTCGGTTGGTCTACTGGTGGGGCTGGGGTGCAGAGCGTATTTCCCTGGCGCACATATCAGGCTGTCGGTTCATTTTTAGCGTTGGCTGGGCTTAGCGTGTGGATATCCAAGGCGCATCTCAAAGAAGTCTTTGCCGCAGCTTTTGGCGATAATCCCACCAATGATCCCGAAGCAAGGGGATATCGAACAGCGGTATTGGGCCTGATATTCAGCGTTTTGGCGATGATAGCCTTTACGGTCATAGCGGGTGCCAGTGTATATATTGCTGTGGTTTGGGTTATTCTGATGCTGGCTTATCTGCTTGCCGCTACGCGAATTCGTGCCGAGACTGGCAATGCCTGGCCGGTGGGGCCGGAGATCGACGCTTTCAGGTTTATGGTCATGATGGGTGGCAGCGGAGCATTCAATGGATCGGACCTGACCGCCCTCACCTACGTACGAGCCGCCACAGCGCAGCAGGACTTCCGCGGCGTCTGTATGTCCCACCAACTTGATGGCTTCAAAATGGCCGATTCTGCAGGTATCAAGCCCGGAAAGATGGCCTGGGCGATGATTTTAGCCGTGATTTTCGGAACGGTGGTCTCATTTATCATCGCTTTATATGTGTGGACGAAGTTTGGGGCGCTGGCAAAAACCGACACCTGGCGCTCTATGATGGGCAAAAAATCCTTCGACATGCTCGGCACCTGGATCAAAACCCCGTCGACCCCGGACAGATCTGGCTTGATGGGCGTCGGAATCGGTGTGTTTATGACGATGTTTTTGTCGTCGATGCGTATGCGCTATGTCTGGTGGCCGTTCCACCCGGTGGGCTACTGTATGTCGACCACGTGGCTGGTATACAACACCTGGCTGCCTTTCTTTATCGCGTGGCTGGCTAAGATAATCATCATCAAATCCGGGGGTATGAAGCTATACAGAAAGATGATGCCTCTGTTCCTGGGTCTGATCGCCGGAGACTTCCTGGGCGGCGCCGTAACAACGCTGATTGGCTGCCTTACCAACATCAGCGTATACCCTGTCAACTGGTAGGTATCAGCAGGGCATAAGCGTTAATGCCCAGTGCTCGCCACAAACCTGCTATAATAAAATAGTAATGCAAACCTACCAAGTCATAGTCGTTGGGGCAGGGCATGCCGGCTGCGAGGCAGCTTTGGCGTCGGCTCGAATGGGGTTGGACACCCTGCTTCTGACAATAAATATGGACACCATCGGCCTGATGGCCTGCAACTGCAGCCTCGGCGGCCCGGCAAAGGGCAATCTGGTGCGAGAGATCGACGCGATGGGCGGCGAGCAGGCGCTTGCCACTGATGCCACTCTTACGCACATCCGGCTGCTCAACACCGGCAAAGGCCCCGCAGTGCGAGCCTTGCGTGCTCAGGTAGACAAACGGCTCTATGAGTCCTATCTCAGTCGGGTAATGATGGCGCAGCCCGGCCTTGACATCAGGCAGGCTATGGTCGAGGATATTGCGCAGCATAGCAACTCAAAACTGATCGTCACCACTCAAACAGGCATCCAATACGCTGCGCAGTGTGTAATCGTCACCACCGGCACGTTTCTGAACGGCTTGATTCACATCGGCGAGACCCAGATTTCCGCCGGCAGGGCAGGGGAGTTCGCCGCCAAAACGCTTTCCGACAGCCTCAGAAATCTCGGATTCGAGCTTGGCAGGCTCAAAACAGGGACCACTGCCCGTATCGACAAAAAGAGCATCGACTATTCCAAATGCGAGAGACAGGATTCAGAGCCAGATGCAGGCCCGTTTTCATTTATGCGAACGGCTGCCTACGACAACGCCGAGTCCCAACTGCCGTGTTTTCTCACCTATACAAACGACGAGACCCGCGACATTATTATCCGTAATCTGCAGCGGTCCGCGATGTATGGCGGTCGTATTGAGGGCGTTGGGCCGAGATATTGCCCTTCCATAGAGGACAAATTGGTCAAGTTTCCAGATAAGCTCCGTCACCAGATATTTCTTGAACAGGAGGGCTGGAACACCGACGAGATTTATGTGCAGGGAATGTCGACGAGCCTGCCGGAGGACGTGCAAATCCAGGCTTTGCGCACGATTCCCGGTCTTGAGCAGTGCCGGATGATCCGCCCGGGCTATGCAATAGAATACGACTTCGCCCCTCCCACCCAGCTAAAGCCGTCGTTAGAGACCAAGCTCGTCGATGGGCTGTTCTTCGCAGGTCAAATCAACGGCACTTCAGGCTACGAGGAGGCTGCTGCTCAGGGCCTTATGGCCGCTATCAACGCAGCCCAGCTTATCAGAGGCAGGGAGCCAATTGTAATTCGTCGAGATCAGGGCTACATCGGCGTACTCATCGACGACCTCGTCACCAAGGGCGTCAGCGACCCCTACAGACTGCTGACCTCCAGAGCCGAATACAGGCTGCTGCTGCGACAGGACAACGCCGATCAGCGACTTACCCCAATCGGCAGGCAGGTCGGTCTCATCTCCGATGAACGCTGGGATCGTTTTCAAACCAAACAGGCGATGGTCGAAAAAGAGCACATTCGCCTCGCCAACACATACCTCCGGCCTTCTGATACTCAGCAGACCGAATCACTCGGCATACAGATCAACGGCCGCAGCATCTCTCTCGAAGAGATTCTGCGCCGACCGGATATACAATACAGCGACATCGCAAGGGCAGTGCCCAACGGCGAGGTGCCCTTAGACGTCGCAGAGCAGGTAGAAATCAGTGTTAAGTATATGGGCTATATCGAGCGGCAGGAGGCGCAGGTTCAGCAGGCCAGAAAACTTGAGGAGAAGCCGATACCCCAAGCCATAGACTACGCCGAGATCAGGGCGCTTTCACGGGAGGCCGCCGAGAAGTTGGCCCGTGTTCGCCCGACCACTCTTGGGCAGGCTTCACGAGTCCCGGGCGTAACCCCTGCCGACGTCGCCATCCTCGCGGTAAGCATAGCCAACGGCCGCAGGCAAGAGAGTTGATGTGACTACTAACCTCGACCCCGCATTTCTTCCCACCGAACTGCTCCGATCAGGCGCTGCAGAGTTGGGTATTCGACTCGACGATTTGCAAATCAATCAGCTTGACCGATTCGCGCGTTTGCTCGTCGAAACAAACAAAACCCTCAACCTTACCCGCATCACCGAGCCCGAGCAGATAGTCACAGGCCACTACCTCGACTCGCTGTCCTGCCTGGCCGTGGTTAAAATCAAAAAGAAAGCGACTATCCTCGACATCGGCACTGGGGCAGGCTTTCCTGGCGTTCCCATAAAAATCGCCCGTCCCGACCTCGATGTCACGCTTATGGACTCATCCGGCAAGAAGCTCAAGTTCATCGATGATGCGATTGCTTCCCTCAGCCTTTCCGGTATTCGCACTGTCAATGCGCGTGCAGAAGAGGCCGGTAGAGACCCTGCACACCGTGAAAAATACGACATCGCCATCGCTCGCGCTCTTGCGGATATGAAGGCCCTCGTGGAATTGTGCCTGCCTTTAGTAAAGGTTGGCGGCTCACTTATAGCACAAAAAAGTGAGGCGTCCGACGAAGAAATCGACCTCGCCCGTCCGCTAATCGGCCAACTCGGCGGCTCGATAGAGAAGGTAAGCCGGGTTAAGATACCGAAGGAGAATATCACTCGCCGGCTGGTAGTAGTCGCAAAAAATCGCCCGACCCCGCCGGATTTTCCGAGACCATACTCTAAGATTATAAAATCAAAATCACGATAGGCTTATCGGTTCGGACAGCGGACTTCCGACCTTTGACCTCGATTACAAAGGAGAAAAGAAATTGACTGACAAAACACCTGCAAAGCCTGGCAACGGCACTGTTGCCGTTTGGGCTGGAGAAAAAGCGCAGCGAGTACATAACGCGACGCAGGTCCCTGTAATAGTAAGCTCGGCTTACGGCTATGACGATATGCAGGAATGGTATGACGTTGCAATAGGCAACAAACCCGGCCACATCTACGGCCGCAATACCAATCCCACCGTAACCGCGTTTGAAGATAAGATCAAGGCGCTCGAAGGTTCGGAGGCCGCCACCAGCTTTGCAACGGGAATGGCTGCGGTCAGCAATTCGATCTACACATTCATTAGGCCGGGGGATCGCGTCGTGTCCATAAAGGATTCATACGGCGGCACCCACAGGCTGTTCAGCGAGTTCTTGCCTAACATCAATGTCGATGTCAAATTGTGTGACACCGGCGACCACGAGGAACTGGAGCGCGAAATCGCACGTGGCTGCAAGATCGTCTACCTTGAGACCCCCACCAACCCGATGGTGAAAATCACTGACATCGAGCGGATCTCCAAAGCGGCCAAGGCGGTCGGGGCGCTGCTCATCGTCGACAACACTATGGCCACCCCAATTCTCCAGCGTCCGTTGGAACTGGGTGCGGACTTGTCTGTGCACAGCGCGACCAAATATCTCGGTGGTCACGCCGACGCTTTAGGCGGGGCGGTCTGTGGCAAAAAAGAACTGATTGCGGCGATTCATCACTATCGCGAGATCAACGGTTCGACACTGGCTCCGTGGGATGCCTATCTGCTGCTTAGGGGAATGAAGACTCTCAAGCTAAGGGTTCTGCAGCAGTGCGAGAGCGCCAAAAAGCTGGCAGCATATTTGCAGACTCAGGATATGGTCGAAGAAGTCCATTATCCCGGCCTGTCAAGCCACCTGCACCACGACGTAGCCGCCCGACAGATGAGCGACTTCGGCGCGATGCTGAGTTTTGCCTTAAAGGGCGGAATGGAATCGGCTGCGATTTTGCTGCCCAAGCTGCAATATGCCAACCGCGCGGCGAATCTCGGCGCAGTAGAAACCACCTACGGCCCTGCCCGAACCACCAGCCACGTCGAGTGCACCGTGGAAGAGCGCAAGGCTCTCGGCATCGCGGATGGATTGGTCAGGCTATCGGTCGGCATAGAAGACACCGAAGACCTGATCGCCGACCTCGACCAGGCATTTTCATATTTGAAATAGTGGCGGGGGCGCATTCGAATATAGTCATCCTGTGCGCCAATTTTAGTCATCCTGCGCGAAGTCGCAGGATCACGCCTCGCAAGTCATCCCGTGGATTCCGCGACTCCGCGCGGAATGACTAACAATTGATCGGCGGCGATCTCCGAATCGCCGCCGCATAACCAATGCCAACCTCCAATCTCCAACTTCTAACTTCCAAACCGTAGTGGCCGATCTCCGTCTCGGCCAATCCCTTCTCGATACACAGTCGGACCGGCCCCACTATTTGTCATTTCAAGTTCGTTATCTGTCATTTCGAACCCCATTATTTGTCATTTCAAACCCTCGTTTATTTGTCATTTCAAGCCCCACTTATTTGTCATTTCGAGCCCCCATTATTTGTCATTTCGAGCGAAGCGAGAAATCTGCTTTTTCAATGTCCGATATCCGAGATTCGAAGTTCGATCAAGCCCTCTTAGTCTCCCCATATTACAATACCATATCGTTATTTCCAGCCTTCACTCCATTCGCGCTCACTCTTCTCCGCCACCTGAGTTTGACACCCGCCAAATACAGCGATAATATGGAAATAATAAAAGTAGGCGTGGTATAGAGCCTTTATTTTGTCGGGAGCAGGAAATGTCTTTTAAGGTGGAATTTGCTACAGTCCGGGAGCTTGAAAAAAAGACCTCGCAGGTATTTATCTATGGTGGCGGGGGGCTTGTGGCAGGCATTGCATTAATATTCATCTTCCCGCCAGTCGGCATATTCACGACTGTTGTGTCGGCAATCGCGATGCTGGGCGGTATGATCTATGTCGGCATGCTCGGCAAAGAACCGTCACGCCCTCTGTTTTGCCCATATTGCTCGACAAAAAACGACGTCTATGCCTCCCGACGCCAATTCGCGTGTGATATATGCCACCGACCGGTGTTGGTGACGGAGAACGGCGAAGCAGTGATGGCGGAAGAAATCGACCTCACACCCCGGCACAATCAGCCCAAATAAATTATCTCACGAGGATCAAAACAACAGGCAGCACGGCGACGCTCAAAAGTGTCGTAACGAATATCGCCCCTGCCACAAACTCCTCATTTGCGCCATATCGACCCGCTATCACGCCTGAGATCACCGCCGTCGGCACCGCGCTCAACAGAATTGAGACCTGTTTTACTATCCCCGTAACCCCAACCAGTGGCAGCGCCGCCGCCACCAAAAACGGCAGTACCACCATCTTCAAAAGAAATCCCACGCCTAGAGGCGCCGGATACTTCTTCAGAGAGGTCGCGCTCAAGCTCAAGCCAATCGAAAGCATTGCCAACGGCACCGTCCCCGCTGCCAGAAACCCCAAAGTCTTGAGTATCACCGGCGGAATATACGCGTTTCGCAGCGCCAATCCCACCACCGTCGCCGGAAACAACGGGGTTTTGAGAAACTCCAGCAAGCTGCTCCATTGAAAGCATTTCCCCGCATAGCTCGCCGCCACCGCGA
This sequence comes from uncultured bacterium, assembly GCA_964494345.1. Taxonomy (GTDB): domain Bacteria; phylum Armatimonadota; class UBA5829; order UBA5829; family UBA5829; genus DTKD01. The sequence continues at coordinate 261,415 of CAZBSI010000003.1, read as the reverse complement.
CCCCGACGCTGTTCATGATCATCGCCATCGCGAACTCGTCGAACATCACAGCCGACGGCATCGCTCGGCTATCATCAGGAAAAGCAGCTCCAACCATTGGATATCCAAGAAATCCGGTATTGCCGAAAGTAGCCGCCAGCATCAACCCACCCGTGGTCGGTCGATCGAGCTTGAGTATCCTCGCAGCCAGATATGCAAGGCCCAGCACCGCCATCTCCATCACGATTCCAACCGCCGGAGCCTTCACCATCGCAGAGTCTATCGATTGTCGATACAGGCTCACGAAGATGAAGGCAGGCATAGTCAAATTGATGACGATGGAGTTGACCGCACGGGTATCCGACGGCTTCAGAATGCCGGTTTTTCTGGCTCCATATCCCGCCAGCAACAGCAAAAATACGGAAACAACCGTTGAAAGGGCGTCGGTCATCTATATCCTAAGCCGGCGCGGTCACAGCCGCTTCCTTGCCTTTCCTGTTCTTCTGATAATCCAAAGCCGCCTCGATAAGCCCGGCAAATATCGGATGAGCGCGATTCGGCCGGGATTTGAACTCAGGATGGAACTGCGTGGCGATAAAGAACGGGTGATCCTTCATCTCCACTATCTCCACCAGCCTGTAATCCGGCGACACACCGGAGCAAATCAGCCCCCGCCTCTCGAGTTTTGCGCGATACGAATTGTTGACCTCAAACCGATGGCGATGTCGCTCATAAACCAGATCCGTGCCATACAACTTCGAGGCCAAGGTGCCATCAATCAATCGGCACGGAAAAACACCCAATCTCAATGCCGCTTCATCACCACTTTCGTTCGCCTGCTCAGGCAGAACGTGAACGACGGGATCAGGAGTATGCTCGTTGTTCTCCTCAGAATCGGCTTCCTTGAGCTTACACAAGTGTCGCGCCACTTCCACAACCGTCCTGTGAAGACCATAGCAAATACCAAAAAACGGTACGCAGTTCTCTCGAGCGTATTTGATTGCAAGCAACTTGCCTTCTGCGCCCGTCCCGGAACCGCTCGGCACTACGATGGCGTCCGCATCCCCAATCTTCTCTTTAAGGGTCTCGGCCGTCACCTGTTCTGCTTCCACCCACCGAATGTCAACTCCGGTCTCGTTTGCAAAACCTCCATGCTTCAACGCTTCGGCCAGGCTGATATACGCATCGGCATTGCCGACATCCGTCCCCACAATAGCCACGACAGCCTTGTTTTTCGGTCGCTTGATAATTCCGACGATCTTCTTCCACTCTTCAAGGTCCGCAGTGCCATTAGTCAAGCCGAACCTGTTAAGAACCAGGTCCGCCAGGCCATAGTCCTCAAACTTGAGAGGAATCTCATATATCGACCCGGCGTCCCTCGCCTCAATAACCCCAGCCTTCGGGACATCGCAAAACAGCGAGACCTTCTCCTTCATATCGTCGCTCATAGGGCGCTTGGCGCGGCAGATGAGCACATCCGGCTGAATGCCGATCTCCCTGAGCTTGATGACGGAGTGCTGGGTTGGTTTCGTTTTCAGCTCGTCCCAGGGGCCGACGGAGGGGATGAGCGTAACGTGCACATACATCACATTCTCAGGGCCTGCATCCTTGCGAAATTGCCGAATTGCTTCCAGAAACGGCAGTCCTTCGATGTCTCCGACGGTGCCGCCGATCTCAATAATCGCTATTTCTGCGCCGCTCTGTTCTGCGTTCAACTTCACACGAGCTTTGATCTCATTTGTGATATGCGGGATCACCTGCACGGTCTCCCCGTTATATTCGCCTCGTCGTTCCTTGCTGATTACGGCGTTGTAGACTCGACCCGTGGTCACACTTGCCAGCTTGCTGAGATTCTCGTCAACAAAACGCTCATAATGACCCAAATCGAGGTCAGTTTCGGCCCCATCATCCGTCACAAAGACCTCGCCGTGCTGATAGGGGTCCATCAAACCGGCATCGACGTTGATGTATGGGTCCAGCTTCTGAACGGTCACTTTGAATCCACGGTTCTTAAGAAGCCGTCCCAGGCTTGCCGTGGTGATTCCCTTGCCGACGGACGAAACCACTCCGCCCGTTACGAAAATATACTTTGTGCTCATCTCTACTTGCCCCCTGGAAGAAGTTGCGAATCGTCGGTCACTAAAAACTCGGCCCGGAGTCATCCTGATCCAGGCCCACAAAAAAATTCATCTCGCCTTTGCCGAGGCGAACAGATCGATCAATAGCCGCCATCACATATTTTTTGGCGAATCTCACAGCCGCGGCCAAACTATCGCCAATCGCCAATCGTGCAGTGATCGCCGCGCTCAGCACACAGCCAGTGCCGTGCATGTTTTTATCAAGCCGCTTACCGGCAAACTCCTCAAAATTGACTCCATCGTACAGCACATCCACGGGCTCCCCCGCGATGTGCCCGCCTTTCACAAGCGCGTTAGCAGCCCCCATTTCCACCAGCGCCTTCGCCGCATCCCTCGCCGCCAGCGGGTCATTAACCTCAATTCCGGTCAGCTTCGCAGCTTCTCCGGCGTTTGGAGTAATAAGCGTCACCTTCGGCATCAGGCATCTTTTCATACGCTTAATGGCAGGCTCTGTGAGCAACACTTCGCCGTTTTTTGCGCACATCACTGGGTCAAGCACAACATTAGTTATCTCTCGGCGCATAATTCTCTCTGAGACTATATCCACCGCCTGAGGCGAGAACAACATCCCGATCTTGCATGCGTCGATTGCGAAATCCCGTGTCAGAGCGTCTATTTGTCCGGCGATGACTTTCGGCGGAACCTTGTTTACTTTATGGACTCCCAGCGAGTTCTGAACGGTCACGTTTGTGACCACGCACACGCCATAGACTCCAACGTCTCGAAAAACCGCCAAATCCGCCTGAATCCCGGCCCCCGCGCTCGAATCCGAGGCTGCGATTGTCATTGCAACCTTTTTAGACTTCGCTTCGTCGCCTTGTTGATAAACGGGCTGGTCCACTATAGCAGCTCCTTGAGAGTCTCTATTATGACATCAGGTTTCATCTCACCGTACGCCGCCTCAGCCATCTCCCGCGAAGTCAGTCCAGTTAGCACCAGTACGGACTTTATCCCGGCGCGATTCCCAGCCGCTATATCCGTCGCCAGATTATCCCCAACCATAACCGCCCGCTCACGCGGCGTATTTGTCCGCTGCAGGATTTTATCTATCGCATACACTTGCGGCTTGCCCGGGACAAATGGCTCCACCGAAGTTGCGGCTCTCACTGCGGCCACCAGGCTGCCATTACCCGGTTTCACGGTGCCCCCTTCGGTTGGATAAGTCAGGTCCTCATTAGTTGCTATGAACTTCGCCCCGTTCAAGATCGCATTTTGTGCGCGTGCGAGCTTATCGTAATTAAAAGAAGTGTCGATTCCCACCACAACATAATCAATTTTCGCATCCGGGTCGTCGTCGTTTTCGATCACCTTCATACCGATTGCTTCCAGCTCACTTCTGACCCCTTCCTGGCCAATTTGAAAGACGGTGCCCTCCGCTGCATTCGAGTCAAGCAGATACAACGCCGCAGCATACGACGAGGTCATTACGTCGTCGATTTCTGCATCAATGCCGAATGATTGCAGGCGTTTGGTGTATGATAGGCGAGACAGTGAGGAGTTGTTGGTGAAAAAACAGACGTGATCTCCCCGGTCTCTGAGCGCGGCCAGAGTCTCAGCCGCGTAAGGCTGAATTTCCTTGCCTCGATAGATCACGCCATCTAAATCAAAGATGTAAGTTTGAGGTTGCCGATAAGGCGCTTTGGATAACACCATAACGGGTACTCATTGTATCAACTTACTACGTCGAAGTAAATGAAAACTCAAGAGTTTTTATAATTTTAACTGCCGGGCTGCCGCGAATCGTCTGCAATTTGGATTAGCAATATTCTGGAGTGGACGTCACTGCTGTGGTATAATAAACCCAACACACCTGTGTAGTCTGTATCCAGGCTCTTTTCAGTGGAGCCGTGCAGCGACATACTCCACGGTGTACTGGATGCGAGGGTGGATGCGCGATTATGCATGAGGTCGCGAGCTTTCTCAAAACAAATGATGTCTATTTTCTGCTCGGGCTGTCGGCTCTGAGCTTGCTGTTGCTGGTCTTTGTCCTGATTCTGTGGCGCAAACAGGTGGGGTTTAGCCGGAAACGCAACGGGAAACTTGAGGATGGCCGGGTAGGGGACATCATCGATTTTCTGGACTCTCTGGCTGATGGGCTGGAGAAACTTCAGGAGCAGATTGATGGGCTGCGGAAGATACAGTCCGAACACGGCCGAGCCTTATCGTCGTGCATAAGCAACGTCGGCGTGGTGCGATTTGACGCATTCGACGACGTGGGAGGAGAGCAGAGTTTTGCGATAGTTATGCTCGATAGCGCCAAGAACGGAGTGGCGTTCAGCAGTCTGTATGGGCGGCAGGATTCTCGCGTCTACGCCAAGGCGATCTACGGCGGACAGGGGGAAAGGCCGCTATCTGCTGAGGAGCAGCAAGCGCTCTCGAAGGCGCTTAAGCAACCGGATGCAGCGCCCGTCCGGTGAGGATAGTCGGTAAGTGATCTTTAAGACCTCAAAATCAAGCGAAGAGCGAGAACTCGAACGCGCTTCTGAACGCGCGCTTATCACTCGCTGCAAAAACGGCGAAATCGGGGCTTTCGACGAACTCTTCACCCGCTATGAAAAGCGCGTATTCAACTGCGCACTTCACATCTGCGGCAATTATCACGACGCCAGCGACATCACCCAGGAGGCGTTCCTCAGGGTCTTCAACTCAATCGCGACATTCCGAGGCGACGCAAACTTCCTTACGTGGGTATATCGCATAGTAACCAACGTCTTTCTCGATGAGCGCAAGAAGTCCAAGGCACATCGGCAGACGTCTTTGGACGAGTATATCGAGCTTGATGAGAGCTCTGTGGCGAGGCAGATAGTCGACGATGCGCCGCTGCCGGCTGACGTGGTTGAAGCGGGGGAGCGCGCTCAAATTGTTCAAGCGGCGATAAAATCTTTACCGGAATATCAGCGGATTATTGTCACACTTTATCATATGGAAAGCCTGAGTTATGACGAGATTGCAGAGGTTCTTCAGCTTCCCATAGGAACTGTGAAATCCAGACTTAATAGAGCGAGACTGGCGCTCGCGGAAATCTTGGGGGAAAAACCGGAACTTTTCGGATAAATCATTAGTCTACAAACTAGAACGATAGCAAAGCACAGAGGCATAGAGTAAAATGCCTGTGCGGGTTGCGAACTCGAGAGGGTATGGGCAGATAGCTGATCGGTTCGATACGCCAGGAAGCGTTCGTAAGCCGGCAATGGAAGCCGGCGGAAGACGGAGCACTGTGTTATGAAATGCGTGAAGGCCCAGGAATTGTTTTCCTCTTACCTTGAGAAAACAATCCAACCGCCTATGGGCGTCGCATTCGAGCAGCACTTGGCAGAGTGCGCTCGGTGCAAAGCGGATTATGAAAAGTTTCATGCTACTACGGTAGTGTTGGATGAGTTGCCTCAGGTGGAGCCTCCGTCGGATATGCACGCTGCCATTATGGCGCGCATAGAAGAGGCTCGTAGGGTTTCTCCAAACGGGGTAAAGTGGCTGCACTTCAATTGGCCGAACGTCTTTACGTTGCGGGTTCCCGCAAGGGCGTTGGCGATGAGTGTATTATTGTTGCTTGTTGCCGCCACTTTGTTCCAGTTTACTCCTCTGCAGTCGATCACTGCCAATCTCTTTGGGGTGAACAGGCACACTTCTCAACTCGCTGATGATTCAGGGGTGGCGCCGATGCCGATGCCTTGGGGCGCGGCTGCTATGGTCGACGCTAAACACGCTGATGTAGGCGGCGGGCTTATGATGAGCGTACACGTCGATACCGGAGGCCACGCAAGCACGGTATATATATTGAGACTCGGCGTGCATACGGGGCAATCGATTCCGGTTCGGGTCTATCTGCTGAGTGAAAACGCTATGGACGGCGGCATAACAGACGAAGATCTCACCAACGTGTTGTATATGGGCACGGTGTCTTCAAATCAGCAGACTGCGGTTCCGGTTGTTATGGCCGGATGTGCGGAGCGCCGGGCGCAGGTTGCGATGGTTATCTGGGAGAGCGGCGGTAAATCGTTTAGCGAGTTCGTATTTGTGCCGTGGACTTTCGGGTCTGCGGTCGACGGAGCGAAGATCAATATGCAGGGCGCAGGCTATGATGTTTTCAGCAAGCTCTCTGCGGATTACGGCGTAGTTGTTCTTGCCCCTGAAAATGGGATAACCGGCAGCGTCACAGTCGGCGTCGATGCGTCAACTGGCGAAGCGGTTGCCGAAACGGCCCGGCAGATGGGTTTGAGTGGCGCCAAACTTGCGCCGTCAGTCTACGTGGTAAAATAATAATAAATCGCATTTCAGGGCGCTGTCCGAGCGGGCATAAATCTGCTTGGGCGGCGCCCTTTTTGTCGAGTGGTTTACGAGGTTTATACGATCAGGTCGTCGCTGCTGTCTCGGATGCTGATCTCACCAGCCTCATCGAGCGATCGCGCGATATTAGAAATACGACCTTGCGCCGCCTCCACATCCCGCAGCTTCACAGGCCCGCTGGAGTCGAGGTCTTCTTTTAGAGTCTCCACAGCACGCTGTGACATGTTGCGGAAAAACACCTCTTTGACGTTATCGGGTGAGCCTTTCAGCGCCAGCCTTAGATCGTCCTGGGGCACATCTCGCAAAATAATTTGTATAGAACGATCGTCGAGGTTGAGGATATCTTCAAAGACGAACATCATCTCTTTAATTTCAGTCGCGGTCTCGGCGGCGGTCTCGGTGAGGTATTCCATGATCTTCTTTTCCGTGCCGCGGTCGACGTTGTTGAGTATACTTACCACAGCGTCGCTGCCTCCGACTTCTGCGAAGGTGGCGTTGTCGATTGTGGAGAGTCGCTGCATTAAAATTTCATCTATGCCGCGGGCGATGTCGGGATCGGTCGGCTGCATCATGGTCAGGCGCAAGGCCACTTCTCCTTGTGATTGTTCGGGAAGGGCGCTTAATACCTGGGCGGCCAGTTCGGCGTGGAGATGCCCCAGCACGAGGGCCATAACCTGTGGTCTCTCGCTTCTAATGCACTGGGCCAACTGTTGAGGGGGAACGGCGCGCAGCCATCTGAAGCTGCCGACTCCGCTGCCGGAAGTCAGCCTGGCCAGCAGTTCTTTGGCCTTGGCATCCCCGACCACCTGTTCGAGTATCACTCGCGCGTAGTCGGCTCCCCCCATAATCGTGCCGTCAGCCAGCGCTTTTTTACACTCATTAAGAACTTGTGTGCGCATAGCGGGATCTACCCGCTTCAGCATCACGATCTCTGCGGTCAGGCGTTCGATTTCATCAGGTGTCAACTGCTGCAAGACGCTCGACGACTTTTCAGGGCCAAGCGAAATCAACAGCACCGACGCCTTTTCCGCGCCCGTGAGTTCTATTGCCGGTGCTTTAGTCTCTTGTTCGGCCAAATCGAATCTATACCCCCAACTTCGCCTCTTTACAATATTCGGCCAATTCCCAACAACTCATTAGTCTGAGCAACCACCGAATTAGTATGAATTAAAAGCTAATAGATCAGCGATGATCTTCGAACCGAGTAAACAAGATGGCCGAAACGGAGACACGGGCCGATACGTCTTAAATCCCCGTCATTCCGGCCGCCACCCCGGTCACTCCGACCTCCACCCCCGGTCATTCGGCCACCTTCCCCCGTCCTTCCGACCGCCACCCCCGTCCTTCCGTCCACATTCCCCCGTCACTCCGACCACCCCTCCCCGTCATTTCGTCCACCCTCCCCGTCATTTCGAGCGAAGCGAGAAATCTGCTTTTTCGACGTCTGAGGCCAGATGTTCGAAGCTCGCTTCCCAGCAACACTGAATATATGTTTGCTTCTGGCTTTCGCTTCTTTCGCACTTTCGCGTTTTCCCTTCCCTTCTTGAATTACTCAGCCATAGAGTGATAGACTCTATCAAGTGAACATTCGGAGGATAGTCGAATGAGGCCAGGCATTGTACTTATCACAATTCTCTGCATAATAACCGCTCTGCCGTGTGCGGCGGAGACTCTTACCTATGTTGATTTGGTCAACAGACTCACCGACCTTGAGGCTCTCTCAGTTCTTCCAGCCCAGGGTGAGACTTGCGCGCAGTGGTCCAGTTACGACAGGGCCAGCAAATACGACGAGCAGACCGGCAAATACCTCGGCTGGGATGCCAACTGGGACGGGATGGGCATCATCCGCAAAGAGGGCGATTCGCTCGTATTCGCCGAGATGGAAGGCCCCGGCTGCATCTGGAGAATCTGGTCGGCAATGGCAAAACAGGGTCACGTGAAGATATATCTGGACGGAGCGACTGAGCCTGTAGTCGACCTGCCATTTGACGGCTACTTTAACCTGCAAAACCCGCCGTTCGACTACCCCGGACTGGTGCACACAACTGCTCAGGGTCGCAACAACTATGTGCCGATTCCATATCAAAAGTCCTGCAAAATCGTAGGCGAAAAAGACTGGGGAGCATATTTCGAGTTTAACTATACAACATTCCCAAAGGGCACAATAATCCCTACATTCAAGCGAGATATCACACCAAAGGAAGCCGAGGCGCTCAAAAATGCCAGCGTATTTCTCACTAAGAAGCTCGGCACGGACCCCGCAGATCGCTCGAAAAAGACCGTCATTGCACCGTTAATCGACGCCGCGCCTGGCCAGACGGTCACGGTGGCTCGAATAAAAGGCCCAAACGCCATAACCAGCCTCCACGCTATGATCAACTCCAAAAAGTACTCGGAGGCTCAACTTCGCAGCGTTATTCTAAAGATATACTGGGACGGCGAAAAGCAGCCCAGCGTATGGTCACCGATCGGCGACTTCTTCGGCACAGCGCCGGGGCTTAGCGAGTACAAATCCCTGACAATGGGCGTCACCCCGAACAGTGCGTATTCCTATTGGTATATGCCATTCGAGAAGGAAGCGACAGTTGAGATCACCAACGAGGGCCGCGAGAGATTCACCTCACAGATGGTAATAACATACACCCCGCTCTCAAAACCGCTCGACCAGCTCGGACGATTCCATGCCAAGTGGCACCGGGATGCGTTTTTGCCAAAAGAAGAGGAGAGATGGATCGACTGGACCGTGCTCAAAACCCAGGGCCGCGGTCGATTCTGCGGGATGGCGCTTGAGGTATGGAATCCCAAAGGCGGATGGTGGGGCGAAGGTGACGAGAAGTGGTTCGTCGATGGCGAGAAGTTCCCGTCCACGTTTGGCACCGGTTCAGAGGACTACTTCGGCTATGCGTGGTGCGACCCAAGCCTGTTCCAGAACGCCTACCACAACCAGACTCGAAACGACAACGACAACAACTCCGACCACATCTCTGTCAATCGCTGGCAGATAACCGAAAACATACCGTTCCAGAAATCATTCGATGGATATATCGAGAAGTATTTCCTCAACGACCGGCCAACCCTTTATGCCTCCACCGTGTATTGGTATCTTTCGCCCGGCGGAGTCGACCCGTATGGGCCTGTGCCGCTCAAGGATCGACTGAACTGGTATGTGCGACCGGTGGTTAAGAAGAAACCGGGCATCGAAGAGGGCGAGACTATGAAAGTGCTCTCAAAAACCGGCGGCGCCGCCGAGATTCAACAACTCGGCGAGAGATTCAGCGAGGAAGCCCACCTGTGGTGGATCGGCGCGAAACCAGGTGACACTCTCACCCTTGCCTTGCCGATTCCCAAAAAGGGCAAATATAACATCGCCCTTGGGATGACTAAGGCCAAGGACTACGGCATCGTGCAGTGGTCTATCGACGGCAAAAAGATCGGCGAGCCTATCGACCTCTATAACGACGGCGTAATACCCTTCGGCCCGGTCGAACTCGGAGTTGTCGAACTGAGCAAGGGCGAGCATCAACTCACCGCCACCATCGTTGGTGCAAATGAAAATGCTATAAAGAGCTACATGGTTGGCTTGGATTACGTAAGTTTTAAGGTGACGAAATAGCTATGAGTAACAAACCTCTTATCGGGATCACCGTTGGCCTTGGCGCCGACGGGTCCCGCACAGGTCGCGATTTTCTATCTTATGCGACGGCTGTTCGAAACGCGGGTGGGGACGCGGTGCCGCTTGGGCACGGCAGACACGCGAAATTCGAGGATTGCGACGGGCTGTTGCTCTCTGGCGGCTGCGACGTCCATCCTAAATATGTCAAAAGAATCCCCGGCGACGAGAACCTTACCGACGACGAGGTAATGGCGAAATATAAAATCAAAACCGAGAAAATGCGAGACGAAGTCGAACTTCGTATCACAAAACAGGCTCTCAAACAGGGCAAGCCGATTCTGGGCATCTGCCGAGGCTTTCAGATGCTCAGTGTTGTCCTCGGCAGCACCCTTATTGGCGACATCACCACCTTCAAGCCCAATACCCTCGTCCACTATGCCGTCAACGGCATCAGCTCTCGCCACGAGATCACAATCGAGCCGGGCAGCCTGCTGGAAAAGGTCTACAATTCCACTTCTGTAGTCATAAACAGCCGCCACCACCAGGGCTTCATACCGGAGTTCCTCTCCGACAAGATGCGGGTCACCGCCACCGCGCCTGACGGTATTGTCGAAGCAGCGGAGATGGTTGGCGACTCATTTGTTATGGGGGTACAGTGGCATCCGGAGAAGCAGTCCGATGACTTCATAAACACAATTTCAGGCCCGCTTTTCCGTGCGTTTGTCGAAGCCAGCGCCGCGTGGAGGGGTTCGCAATGAGGGCGGTAATCCTTGCGGCGGGCAGGGGCACACGAATGGGTGCGCTTACCGAAAACACCCCGAAGCCTATGATCCCCGTAAACGGCAAGCCCGTGATCGAATACGTTATGCGCAGGATGATGGCCGGCGGCGTCACGGATTTCGTGCTCGTCACAAAATATCTCGCGCACAAAGTAGTCGAATATTTCGGAGACGGCAGCGCTCTCGGCGCACCTGTCGAATATGTGGAGCAAACCGACAAATACGGCACTGGGGCCGCATTGCTCGCCGCCAGAGAATTGTCCCGTGGAGAGCCTGTAATGATGGCCTTCGCCGACGTCATAGTCGAAACCCACATCTACGCAAATGCAATCCGCATATTCAACGAAACGGGTGGAGCAGGGGTAGTAACCCTGAACTGGGTTGATGACCCGTGCCACGGCGGGGCAGTTCTGGTCGATGAGCAAAATAAAATCACCGGCGTCATCGAAAAGCCTCCGAAAGGCCAGATTCCATCCAACTGGAACAGCGCCGGCATATTCGCATTTGCGCCTGTTATATTCGATTATCTCGAACGATTAACCCCTTCGGCTCGCGGTGAATACGAACTTCCCGACGCGATGAACGCTATGATCGCCGATGGGCTGCAATTATACCCGTCATATCTCGATGGCCAGTGGCTTGACGTCGGCACGATAGAAGCCGTAGCTGTGGCTGAGCGAATGCTGGCCGGAGATGGAGAGTAACATGTCCACCCTTTATGATGATGCAAAAACCCGTTTTATGTCCGTATTCGGTGACCCCGATATAGAATTTGTCCGCGCTCCCGGTCGCGTCAATCTCATCGGCGAGCACACCGACTACAACGGCCTCTCCGTTCTACCAATGGCTCTCGACAGGGAAATAGCGATCGCCCTGGCTGCCAATTTCAAGCCGGCAGTGGAGCTTACCAATGTGAAAGACACATTTCCGTTGGTCCAATTCGACCTCAGTGACGCTATTCAGCCGTACGAAACCGGCCATTGGGGCAACTACGCAAAAGCGGCGGCGCAGGCCATTTGGGGCTGGGCGGCGATCAACTCACCGCAATCGCTGCCTCTAAAGGGCTATCGCGGATGTGTTGCCGGTTCAGTGCCATCGGGTTCAGGTCTATCCAGCAGTTCGGCCCTCGTCGTCGCCACCGCGCTTGCTCTGGTACACGTCAACAAACTGCCTATACCCAAACCCGATTTGGCGGATTTGCTCGCAAAAGGCGAGCGCTACGTCGGCACAGAGGGTGGGGGAATGGATCAGGCCGCGTCGATTCTTTCACAGAAGGGATACGCCCTTAAAATCGACTTCTTCCCACTGCGAACCACCCCCGTGAAGGTCCCATCCGGCTGCTCGATAGTAGTCGCCAATTCCCTCGTCATCGCCGACAAAACCGGTGGTGCGTTGGAGGCTTACAACCGCCGCGTTTCCGAATGCAGGTTGGGGTTGTCGTTATTAAAAGATATGGTGCGGGATACCCACCCGCAGGCGCAGTCGGCGGCCCTGCTCAAGGAGTTCTCAGAAACGGTTCCCCAGTGGCCGGACCTAATCAAAAACCTGCCGGACGATGTCGACGGCCTCAAACCCAAAACGCGAGTCCGCCACGTCCTCACAGAAGGCAATCGAGTCGAACTTGCCGCCGATGCAATGCAGCGCAACGACGCAGAAGAACTGGGTCGGCTTATGAACGAATCACACGAAAGCTGCGCCAACGACTACGAGATCAGTTGCCCTGAACTCGATGAACTCGTAGCTGCTCTGCGAAATGCCGGGGCTTTAGGGGCCAGGCTAACAGGAGCCGGGTTCGGCGGATGTACTGTCTCGCTGGTACGCACAGCAGACGTCGACACAGTACTGAATCAGGTGTGGGAAAGCTATTACGCCAAACGCGGGATCAATCCCCAGCGGCGCGATGAGGTGCTGTTTGCCTGCTCACCTGCGGCAGGGGCCGGAGTTTTGGAGTAATCACACTTCGCCGTGCTGGTGGAACCACTTCTCGAACCAACTGCACGTGGCGTCGGTCATCTCTTGAAGATGAGCTGGAGTGTCGTCGAACAGGTGGCCGGCGCCCTGCACAATGTGCAGTTCCTTTGGACATGTAAGACGATCGTAGATTTCAATGGCTTCGGGCAGCACAATCTTATCCTCGCTGCCCTGCACAACGAGCGTCGGAGCCTTTACCATCGGAACAAATGGTGCGATTTCATAATTACGAGGCACTCTCAGCACCATAACAACCACTCGCTCGTCCTCGGCCGCTGTGTGTATCGCCACAGTGCCGCCTGTGCTCGATCCGTTTATCCCGACAAACCTGGTCTCAAAGAAAGATTGCGATGTGATGAAATCCAGCGCGCTCGTCAGGTCATCGAACTGCTGATCCTGAGTCGACTGCTCTGCAATGCCGTCGCTTTCGCCGTGTCCGGTGAAGTCGAAAAGAAAAGAGGCCACCCCCGAATCCAATAGCCGCTCGGCGATTCCCCTGTTTCGAGGGCTTGATTTATTCGAGCCGGTGCCGTGGGCGAACACAACTACGTCGTGAAGATCCTCATCCGGAGCAAGCAGCGCCCCGGAGAGCCTGAGTCCCCGTGAAGTCTTAAAAGTTACTTTCTCCTCGATCATCAGTCCCCCCAGTCTCCGTCGGCTCGTTTGATCGTGCACCTAACATCATACCACAATTATTCCAGGATAAGCCGAGGTATTATACGTGGACAACTCACATAAAACATTGCATGCTGGATTATGGTCTGTTACAATCGGTGTGCGACGTGGAGGTTACAATGAGACAACAGCTAAAATCGCTGTTCGACTTGCAAAAAATCGATCTGGAGATCACGCGCATCAACAACGCACTTGCCGCACTAAATGACGCTCTTGATCTCCGAAAGAAGCTTGCAGCAGCAAAAAAACGCGCAGAAACCACCCATCAAAATCTTATCGACACCGAAATGCAGCTCAAAAACAACGAACTTGAGCTGAAAACAATAGACACCAAAAGAGCCGCTGCCGAAAAGAAACTATTCAGCGGCGGTATTATGAGCATCAAAGAATCCACCAGCCTCGAAAAAGAAATCGACCACCTCAAAAACCAGCAAAACGAACTCGATGGACTTGTGCTGGAGCTTTTCGACAAAGTCGAGAAACTACGCCAAGACTCGAAATCGGCCGCAGAACTCGTCGGGCAGGTTGAAAAACAGGTCAAAGATGGCCTGGCAAAAGAGGCCGTAGAACGCAAACGCCTCGAAGCCGAACTTGCGGATTTGACTCCTGTTCGCGAGTCGATGGTCGCTGCCATAACTGATAGACAGGCGCTGTCTCGTTATGAGGCAATTCGCAAAAAGACCGGCAACACCGCTGTGGCCAGAATCGTCGATCACCGGTGTGAGGGCTGCAAGGTCGCAGTGACTTCGTTCACCCTTCACAACGTCTACGATGACAAAAACATCGAATATTGCGAAAACTGCGGCCGCATACTTGTGCTGGAAATGGAAGACGAATGAAGAGGTTGACAATATACTCCGACGGAGCCTCCAAAGGAAACCCGGGGGACGCAGGGGTGGGGGTGGTTATCTCCAGTCCCGACGGGGAAATCGTCCGAGAGATAGCTGAATATATCGGTAAAACCACAAATAACGTTGCCGAATACACCGCACTGATCCACGGCCTTGCCGCAGCCCACGACCTCGGCGCGACTCACGTCGACATCTGCGCAGATAGCGAACTGCTTGTTCGCCAACTGACCGGCGTCTATAAGGTCAAATCTCCGAATCTGCAGCCGCTTTTCGAGCAATTAGTGGCTCTTTTGCGCTCTTTTGAGAAAGCTACGATCACCCACGTGGTCAGGGAATACAACAAACGTGCAGACGAGCTTGCAAATAAAGCAGTCAAGAAGCACCGTCAAAACGCACGCAATTCCTCAATTGCGTCGGATGGAGAATAAAGAGACCAGGGAAGGGAAAAAGCAGATTCCTCGCGATGCTCAGAATGACATGCCAATGATTCTGAGCATAGCCTGACATCAACGTCACTTCGAACGAAATGAGCAATCGGCTTTGGCGCAACGTCACTTCGAACGTAGTGAGAAGTCTGCTTTTCCGATATGTATACTGCCTCTTCTCTTTTGGTAGGGCAAAAAAGAAAAGCACGAACCTAATAGGCCAGACGGAACCCAAAGACGGTGCCGCCCCTATCTACGAAGTAGCCGAGGCGGCGGGAGCACCGGGTGTCGTTGTCAAAGGTGGACCAACTACCACCTCGCCCGACGCGAAGGGCGCCGTTTGTAGGCCCTTGAGGGTCGCTTGATGGGCTTACAGAATAGTAGCTATCGCTATACCAATCTTTGCACCACTCCCATACATTGCCTGCCATATCATGACAGCCATAAGGGCTTGCTCCGTCAGGGTAGCTACCGACAGGCGCTGTCTGATACCTTTGGTAACCGCCGCCGGCTGGGTTTGTATCTTCTTTGTTGTTGCACTTTTCGACATCCCATACATTGCCCCAAGGGTATACATTAGGAGAACTACCTGTCCATCTCGCAGCCTTTTCCCACTCTGCCTCAGTAGGCAACCTCCCGCCTACCCAGTTGCAGAAAGCTTCAGCTTCGTAGTACGTCACTCCAACCACAGGATGGTTATCGGTTTGAGTGCAAGTGTAGCCTGAGACCCAAGTCTGAGTGGCCGCCCAGCAGTCTGGCTCGGAGCGCTTGTTGCTCTCCTTCCACTGCCAGCCTTCATTTGACCAATAATCAGGGTTAGAGTAGCCGTCCGCTTCCATAAACTGCCGGTACTCCCCGCGCGTTACTTCATACTTGCCTATATAATAATCTGTGAGATATACCACGTGCTGAGGAAGTTCATTTGGATTGCTATAACTCTCAGAGCCGTTGTTGCCCATAAGAAAAGACCCAGCGGGGATATAGACCATCTCGCAAGGATTTTCTTGGGCCTGAGCAACGCCGATTTGAACAGCAAAGCCTATTATCAAAAGGATAATTAATATATATTTCACAGCAATCTTCCCTCCGAAGTCGATACGAGCTTTAATAACTCATTTGTACGTCACGAAATAGGCCATGATTTCCATTATTGTATTATGCAGGCATAGTATTCGCTTGTCAATAGATGATCTCGAGGTTTATGCGTTAGAGTGGGTTTTTAACAAGTGAGGCTCAATCGTTGGTTGGCGGGGGAATATGATTCTCAATCAACTTCTTCGCCACAGACGCGAGCGCCTCGGATAGCTCAGAAGCAGAAATCGTCTTATCGGGGTCTTTAAGAAGCACGGAATCCGCCGCAATAAATCCGCCGTCCTTCAAAGCCTGTGCGGGCGCATCCTTAGGCTTCTCTTTATCTGACGGTTTGGCGGGTTGAGTGGATGCCCGGCCCTTCTGCGACTCGACTTCCGGCTTCAGGCTGTGCTCCATATAGTCAATCATGCTGGCCAGGGCCACCGCAAGCTCATACCTCGTGACCGCCGCATCTCCCCGAAACGTGCCGTCCGGATACCCCTGCAGCACTCCATTGGCCTTCAGAACCTCTACCGACTCCGCCGCCCAGTGATCCTCAGGCACATCTTTGAATGAATCAGAAGAAACACACGTCACAAGGCAGGCGCACAGCAGCACGCAAAAAGTGGGGATTCGCATTTCAGCCTCCTCGCCGGGAGAATACGTATTTACAGCGGTAAATCAGGCTTCGAAGCCGGTTTCTATGAACTGATCGCGGATCACGTCCAACTGATCAAGCGCACGCCCGCAGCCCAGAGCCACGCAGCTCAACGGGTCCTCAGCCACGTGCACCGGAATCCTCGTCTGCTTCGACAACAGCTTATCGAACCCGCGTATCAGCGACACGCCGCCGGTCAGCATTATTCCACGCTCGATAATATCCGAACTAAGCTCCGGCGGGGTCTGCTCCAGCACCGACTTCACTCGATCAACTATTGCCATAATCGGCTCCATTATGGCCTCGCGCACTTCGCTTGATGTCACCTCAATGGTCTTAGGCAACCCCGCAATCAGGTCACGGCCCCTCACCTCCAGAGCCAGCTCCTGCTCCAGCGGATAAGCGCTGCCGATCTTCATCTTGATCTCTTCAGCGGTCCGATCTCCGATCATCAGACTGTATTTTGTTTTTATATGACGCTGAATCACCTCGTCGATCTTGTTGCCGCCCATACGAATTGATCGCGAGCTTACAATACCGTTAAGGGAAATAACCGCGACGTCCGTAGTCCCCCCGCCGCAGTCTATAATCATATTGCCGCCCGGCGTAGCAATCGGCAACCCCGCTCCAATAGCCGCCGCCAGCGGTTCCTCAATGGGGTATGCCTGTTTCGCACCGGCGCTCTTAGCCGCCTGCACCACGGCCCGCTTCTCAACAGGGGTCACCTGCGAGGGAACCGCCACGATAATCGTCGGCTTCAACATCCGCCTCTTGCCGCACACCTTCGCGATAAGATACTCCAGCATCTTTTGCGTAGTGCTGTAATCGGCGATAACGCCTTCACACATCGGCCGGATAGCGACGATATTACCAGGCGTACGGCCCAGCATCAAGCGCGCGTCCTCGCCCACGGCGACAAATCGCTTGGTCGTCGTGTTTACTGCCACCACCGACGGCTCACGCAGCACGATGCCCTTGCCCTTAAGGTATACTAATATGTTCGCTGTGCCCAGGTCGATGCCCAGCTCAGGCACCAGGTTAAACAAGGATTGATTCCCTCTCTATATCGTTAGGACTTGATTCAATCTTCGCGCCCAAATGATTCAGTTTATCCGCCAGGTTTTCGTAACCCCGCTCCATATGCTCAGTGCCGCTGATAACCGTTCGGCCCTCCGCCACAAGACCAGCACACAATAACGCCGCGCCGCCTCGCAAATCCGGAGCAGTCACCGGAGCCCCCAGCAGCTTCGGCACGCCAGTAATCACCGCGGTGCGTCCGTCCTGCTTGATGTCTGCGCCCATCCTGGCTATCTCGTTGACATACTTAAACCGCCGCTCATATACGTTCTCCGTGACCATCGACACCCCTTCGGCTATAGAAAGCATCGAAGCAAACGGCTGCTGCAGGTCGGTCGGAAAACCCGGATGCGGCATCGTCGTAATATCCGTCGCCATCGGCCTGGCGTTACATCTCACTCGCATCGCATTATCATACATATCCACAACCGCGCCTACTTCACGCAGTTTCAGGACAAAAGGTTCGATATGATCCGGCCGAATATTCTCTATTGTAACATCACCCAGGGTAATCGTCGCTGCCACGGCAAAAGTTCCTGCTTCCATTCTATCCGGCACGATCTCAAACTCCGTGCCATGCAGTTCCTTAACGCCTTCTACACGCACAACCGGGGTACCGGCGCCGTGGATTTTCGCGCCCATCTTCGTCAACAGACACGACAGCTCCACCACTTCCGGCTCCATCGCCGCGTTATGTATTGTAGTCACGCCCTGCGCAAGGCAGGCCGTGGCCATTATATGCTGAGTAGCCCCCGCGCTGGGGAGATTGAAATAAATCTGAGTCCCGCGCAGTTCGTCACCTTCGGCCTCCACAAAGCCGTGCTCAATATTGACCACAGCTCCAAGAGCCTGGATACCCTTAACATGCAAATCAATCGGTCTGGCGCCGATATCGCAGCCGCCCGGCATAGCAACTTTCGCATAGCCACGTCGTGCCAGCATTGGACCGAGTACACAAAAAGAGGCCCGCATCTTCTTTACGAGTTCGTAAGGGGCCTCCGTGGATTCTATATCGGTCGCATCAATGCGCACCACGCCGCGTGAGATCTCATCACAACCAACCCCCAAAGCGCAGAGCATGTCCATCATAGTGCGGACATCCCCGATCTCCGGGACATTATGCAGGATCGTCTCACCTTTGCCGAGCAACGCCCCCGCCATTATAGCGAGAGTGCTGTTCTTGCTGCCGCTGGAACCTACCGTCCCAAGCAATCGTGCGCCGCCGGTTAATGAGAGCTTGCCCAAATGCCTAGACCTCCTGTCGGATTTCTACTCTCAGTCAGCTTGCCGACAAGCACAAATAGTGTCTGGTCAAGTATAACTGATGAGTTCAGCGGGTGTCAAGGCTCGCAGCCGAATACACCACCTGCCTAATCGGCTCGCAACCTGCATCCCAAAAGTGGCATCCCGCCTATTCTAATAACGCGTCAAACCCCCAAAAGGTGTAACGCACCCACACGTACATATAAAGTATATTTCACCAACACACCGCCCAAACACCTTCTTTACAACAACATCAAATCTCCGGTGGCTGTATACTTACCCGCCTGGATATAATTTACACTCAATCGAACCATAACACTGGTCGCGGTTTCGCCGATTCGCCCGACGGGAATGACACTATAAGACATCGTGTGGCGAGGTCGTTGTGATGCTTGTCTTAATGGGGATATTGATTCTTTTGTCGATGATCTGCGTCTTTTGCGCACTGGTCATAAGTGGCAAAACCGATCGCCGCATTCGACAATACATCCGCGGGCAATCCCATCAAGTCATCGTTGTAAGATTTCCCGATGATGTTTTTTATGCTTGGATTTCGAAGCGGCAGGAGCCTTCGCAAGCAAACCGATCGCGACAATAATGAGACTCAGATACGCAAACCAGTCGCCGAATCGGGTGTAGACGGTTATGCTGCGGCTGGCAACGACATCATCTATTACAATCCCCGGCACAAACAGACCCAGGCGCTGCCGCACCCTGCCGTACGGGTCGATAACAGCCGAAATGCCAGTGCCCGCAGCCCTCATCAAAAATCGCCTGTTCTCTATAGCCCTCAATCGGGCCATCATAAGATGCTGCTGGGCTGCTGGGGTGCGTTGAAACCACGCGTCATTTGAGACCACACACAAAATCTCGGCGCCGCCAAGGGCTTCCTTACGTGCAATATGAGAGAATGTGGATTCAAAACAGATGCTGGTCCCGACTTTGCCGATCGGCGTGTCCAGAAGCTTATGTTGATGAGCAGCGCACAAATCGTTGTCCCGAACTCCATAACGGCTCAAAAACGGCATCTGCTTTCTGAGCGGCACAAATTCTCCATAAGGAACCAGATGCACTTTGCGATAGACCCCCACATACTCGCCATCCGGAGCAATCGCCTGCAGACTGTTATATATGCAGTTCGAACGCACAGGGTCCGGCAGATCGTATCCGCCTATCAAAAGAAAAGAGCTTGTCTCAATTGCAAGGTCGGAGAGAGGTTTTGCGATGATCGAGTCTGAAATATCCGTCGGCAACGCAGTCTCCGGCCACAGGATCACATCAGGCTTGCTATTGGCGGCATAACGGGTTAGTTCGCAATATCGCTGCAGGGCTTTGGGGATATAATTCGGGATTGGATGGAAGTCGTTTTTCATATTCCCCTGAAGTACCGCCACCTTTCGATGTGCGCCCGCCGGCTCTGGAGTTCGCATGCTGACAATTCCAAACGTCAGCACTCCCACTGTCAATAGCATAGCCGCAGCCAACGGTACTAATGCTCGCCTCTTATGAAAATCGGCATAGCTGACGGCAAGACAAACAAAACACAGCAGAAAATCTATGCCCCAAGGCCCGGTAATAGCCGCTATCTGCGCCACATATAAGCTATTGGCCTGAGTGTGAGCGAGGTTGCCCCAAATAAACGCGTAAGGCCCCAGCGTTCTCACATACTGCAGTGCAGTCCACGCCGATGGCACAGCCACATAACCGAGTCTCCCTATCCGATTCGGAGACACTCTAACAAATATAGCTGCAAACGCGGCAAAAAACAGCGCTTGCTGTATGCTTAGCAGCACCCACGGCAGAAAACCAAATAAAGCGATCCATCGCAGGATGATGCCATAATAAACCAGCCCCGACACCAACCCGCACACCGCCGCCCTCTTTGCGCCAACATCACGCAGCGCGACCATCAGCGGCGCCAATCCCACCCACGCCAGCACGCTCCACCCCGGCTCCGGCATAGCCAGCGCCAGGATAATTCCACTTGCTGCGGGGAGAATCAGGTGACGGAATCGTCTGAGCACGTTATAATTATCAGTGAGGCTCATGTTTAGATTGCGCACAACAACATCCATAGTGGCTTTGGTCATCCTGTTTACGCTAACTGGTTGCGCCAAGTTTCCATCAGGCCCGGTTACAACCGGAAAACAACTCGTCCTTACACTCAAAGTGCGAGGGAGAATAAACCCGCACGACTCCCTGAACCCGGGTATCCAGCGGCATTATTTTATAGCCATCGACAACGACGGCGACCCTAACACCGGTCCCTGGGCTGCGATCTATCCACCCTACGGTGGTAACGGCTGGGTCACATCCCAAAACGCCGAGCACAGTATCGGCCTCACGTCTTTTATACAATACGACTCCTTCAACACGGAAGGATACATCTACGGCATCCTGCCCGGAACATATTTTTTGAACGTCTCCGCCCCTCAGCCTCCTATCCGCGCAGAGCTGCTCGAAGGCGGCTCCACTCTGCGCATCACTATAGATTTCAGCCAAATCGCCACCACAGCGATCCCTGCTGACGACATCAAACAACTAGATATTAACTTTATCACAACAAATGCCCTGCCGCTCGGAGGACAAATTGTGCCTAATAGAATATGGGATGGCCTTGGCCCCAGCGGGCAGAACTACGTGACAGTCGATACCACAAACGATCGCTTATATTACGGCTACAACTCAGACGGCCCGGCCGTCACCGATCCGGACCTTGAAATAGTCTACTGGTCCGTTGAAGTCCAGACGGTATCGTCGAGATAGGTCGCAGCCTCCGCACATTCCTTCGCATTTTACCAGTAAACCAGCAATAGTACGGGGATAGGCTGGTGTAGTTGCGTGGAAAACTATAAGTGACAATAACTATTTACCGTTTGCCGCTCATTGAAATCGGGAGGATGGTCGAGGATTATTCAGCCGGCATAGGATCCGGCGTTACGAGTTTCTTGCCCTCCAAAAGTGCCCGGCGTCGGGGCTGAGTCTTTCGGGGTAGATGGATGCTACCCGGCTTGAAGATTTACAGACGCATAAGCGCCCGGATTTTCCGTCCGGGCGCTTAATCATGGTCTTATTGGGCTGCTTTTTGCCTATTTGCTCCACTTTTTCCAAACCACCGGGTCGGCCAGCATTTTTATAAACATCCCGCCGACCACCGACCTCGCCTGCATTCCATTGACCTGTTTTGCATCGGTAGTCCAATACCAGTCCGTAAACGGGACCCTGCTGGGCGTCTCGTTGATATATTTATATATAGGATCAACTATCTGCTCAAAACGCTCCTTAGAGTCCGTCAGCGTCCCAACAAATATCTGCCACTCCGCTTTGGTGTAAGGCTTTCGATTATCCAGTGGAATCCCGTATGGGTTAGTCACCTTCGCATAATAGGCAAGCTCAGTAGCCGCTATTTCCGGGTCAAACAGTTTAAGATTCAGTAGTTTATCCCATACAAGGTTATACTTCATGCTCCAACTTCCCGGCTGATCGAATGCCAGCCGATAACGATCCCCATCCGCAGCCATCTTTTTCCACTCGGCCGCCATCGACTCCGCCAGCTTCCGATACTCCGCCGCAACCTGCTTATGGCCCAGCATTCCCGCCATATCCGAATAACACGCCAGCGCGACTATCGCTTTCAGGGATAAGTTGGTATTATGCGCCAGATGCCCTGCAAAGTCATCGGTGCACAACTGGTTCTCGGGATCAAGGCCTTTCTCCTTGAGATAATTAGCCCAGGTTGAGATCAGATCCCAATACCGACTCGCGAATTTTGCGTTGCCGTCTATTCGCGAGATCACCCCGAGCACAATCAGCATATTTCCGGATTCCTCTACCGGCATCTGATTCTGCAACTGTGCCGCATCGCCGCCGTAGACCTGCCCATTAGCCAACGGATATCTCCCCACATCGTGAGGCGCGAAATCATGCGGCCACATCGGGGACTGCGCATACTGCAGTACCGGTTCCAGCATAGCCTTCAACAATTTCGGCGCCACCAGCATATACAGAGGCGACGCAGGGTAGGCGACGTCCACAGTAGCGATACAGCCATTCGAGAAGTTCTCTTTAGAGAAGAACAGCGGGGAACCATCTACATCGACGGTCAGTTTATGCGCTGCAATCGAGTGTCTATACGCCAGCGCCAGTATCTGAGCATATTTTTCTCCGCCGGCCTTAGCAGCGTCTATCATAAGATCGGCGTCGAAGTTCTCACATCGCTTCTTCAGCGTCGGATACTCGCGCACCGCCGCCCGCAGCAAATCTTCCGGTCCCCATCCGTTATGTCGCCAATAAGGCCGCAGTTTTCGGAATAGAAATTCTATTGAGTACCCATCATCATAGACCAGCGTAACCAATTGCGAGACCGGCTTAGCGCCCACCTTATCCAGATCAAATACGCAGGCAGCGCCCGTCCATCCCACAAACACGGCTTTGGGCATATTCAGATCATCTCCATCCGGAATCGTGCCGCTTTCTGTAAACATCCTGCGAGTGGCGTCCGTGGAATTGATGATTCCTCTGGCATTCGGAGTATTTGCAAAGGCCATATACAGATAGCCCCAGTCGATACGAAGATCGTCTCCTGACCTTGATAACACATCCTGCTTTGCGCTGCCCATTCTCAGCACCTGGAGTTTCTCATCTCCTCCAAGCACATACCGGCCCCATTCGATCTCCTGATTCGCTCGGTCGACTACAAGCTCTCCAGTGGCGTCCACATATAAACGAACGTCGTGTTCTTTGCCGTCAGTCGACGCTACTTCGAGTTCTATATAACTCGCCGACCGCGACAGCACATCCAGGTCATCCGGCAACAGCGGAGTCATAAAAGTCACCGTCAACTTCACTCCACCAGCCGCGAACTCGTAAATCGACCGCGTCGGCGTCACACGCAGCGAAGTCTGTTCCATAGCGGGCGCATCACCCCACGGCGACATAAATTTATATGTCTTGCCGTCTATATGCGCCATTCCCGCCAGGCTATTATTAGTGCCGGTCCAGTGTTTCGGGAAACTATCCGTCAGTCTATCGGCCATAGACCATATACTGAAGTACGGATCACAGGTAATCAGCGGCACCGCCGGCGGCCTGAAAGCCTTTGTCTCCGAAGAAGAAGCAGCCATCGTCCCTCCTGTTACGCAAATAATAATTCCGATCACAACGATCGCTGTGTAAAATACTCTGTTAATCGCCATTTACGACCTCGTCATTGATAATGCTACATAACCCGGCATAATCAGATTCCACGCATCCCCTCCCATAACCTCCTGAACCACCCGGTTTGTTATGGGGTAGTAATTATGGTTATCGGTTGTCGGTTATCGGTTGTCGGTTGTCGGTTGTCGGTTATCTGTTGACAGTTATCGGTTGTCGGTTACCGGTTATCGGTTGACGGTTATCGGTTATCGGTTATCGGTTATCGGTTGTCGGTTACCGGTCACTTCGAGCCAATAACCCCTGTCATTTCGAGCGAAGCGAGAAATCTGCTTTTTCGATGTCCGATATCAGACGTTCGACGTCCGAATGCGACGTTACGCCTTCCGCAATCCGATACCATCTAATTAATTTCTGACTTTCGCACTTTTCGCGTTTTCGCGTTTGTTTTTCTCCTGCGATCTCGAATCGCAGCATCGGCTATATGCTAACCCACCTTGTTAGTGGTATACTTTGAGGGATATGTTGAACAATTTTAGAGCAGACTGGAGAGCGGTATTTCGTGGAGACCCTGCGGCGCGTAACGCGTGGGAAGTGCTCACGTACGCAGGGCTGCACGCAGTGTTCTGGCACAGAGTGGCCCACTTTTTCTGGCTGCATAAGTGCAAGTTTCTAGGCCGCTTGATTTCCCAGGTCACTCGATTTTGTACTGGAATAGAAATTCACCCCGGCGCGACCATCGGCAAAGGGTTTTTTATCGATCATGGTATGGGCGTTGTGATCGGCGAGACTGCGGAAATCGGGGAAGATTGCCTTATATATCACGGCGTCACCCTCGGCGGCACTAGTTTGGAAAAGAAGAAACGACACCCAACCCTCGGCAATAACGTGGTAATCGGCGCAGGTGCCAAAGTGCTGGGGGATATAAACCTCGGCGACAACGTCCAGGTTGGGGCAAACGCAGTTGTGCTCAAAGACGTACCAGCCAATTCGGTTGTCGTTGGAATACCGGGCAGAGTGGTCGTACAAGATGGCAGGCGAGTGCCCGAACCTCCGCCGCTTACCCACGGCCGAGATTTGGACCCTATAATGGATATACTCCAGAGTATGCTTGAAAGAATAGAACTGCTCGAAGACTTAGAATATGAGAGTGGGAAAGGTAGCGAGAATGTCTCTTAGCCTCTACAATACGCTCACGCGGCGCAAGGAGGAGTTCGTTCCGATCAAGCCCGACATAGCGGCGATGTATACTTGCGGTCCGACGGTCTACAACTACGCCCATATCGGTAATTTGAGGTCATATATATTCGCCGATGTGCTGCGGCGCACTTTGCAATATTTCGGTTACGATGTGCGACAGGTGATGAACGTAACCGACGTCGGCCACCTCACCGGGGATACGGATTCGGGCGAGGACAAAATGGAACTCCAGGCGCGAGAGGCGGGCGGGGACATTTGGGATATAGCCCGATATTTCGAAGGCGTTTTCTTCGATGACATTGTGAAGCTCAACATCGAGGCTCCTACCGTCAAATGCCGTGCCACCGAGCACGTCGACGACATGATCGCCCTGGTCCAAAAGCTCTTCGAGCGCGGACACGCTTATGAGACAGCACAGGCTGTCTATTTCGACGTCAGCACGTTCCCCTCATATACCGAGCTTTCGCGACAGTCCCTGGAGGACAAAATGACCGCCGCTCGCGATGAGGTGCAGGAGGACCCGGAGAAGCGCAACCCCGCGGATTTTGCTCTATGGTTCAAGGCTGTTGGCAGATTCGAGCATCATATTATGAGATGGGATTCGCCGTGGGGCGTCGGGTTTCCGGGGTGGCACGTCGAGTGTTCCGCTATGTCGATGAAATACCTCGGTCAGACACTGGACATTCACACAGGCGGTGAGGATCACATCTGGGTTCATCACCCCAACGAGATTGCCCAGAGCGAAGGCGCAACGGGGCAGAAGTTCGTCAGATATTGGATGCATGGGGCGTTTCTGGTTGTAGGCCAGCTCTCTGTCGACGACGACGCCGATTCTGAGAAGCGTATGGGGAAATCCGAAGGCAACTTTTTGCGACTTCAGACGTTAATAGATAAGGGCTACGACCCGCTGGCATATCGTTATCTCTGCTTCTCAGCTCATTACAGGGCGAAGCTGAAGTTTACCTGGGAGTCGATGGACGCTGCGGCTTCGGGATACGATAGTCTCAAGGACTTCGTGGCCAGGGCGAAGCAGATTGGGGGCGATGAGCAGCCGTGGGTTGCTGAGCATCGCAAAAAGTTCGAACACGCGATTGCCGATGACCTGAACATGCCCCAGGCGCTGGCCGCTGTCAACGAACTTATTCGTGAGGCAGATCGCCGCAAGGAATATGGCGTGCTCGGCGCACTGTATGACTTTGATAAAGTTCTAGGCTTAAACTTACGCGAATCCGCAGAAAAAGCCACCTCCGCGGATGCCGAGATAGAGGGTATGATTAAACAGCGGGAAGAAGCCCGCGCCGCTAAAGACTGGGCGAAAGCCGATCAGTTGAGGCAGCAATTATCCCAGATGGGGATTGTTTTGGAGGACACGCCTGCGGGAACGTTATGGCGTCGGTCGGATCACGCATAATTACGGATGGGGTTGATTGTTGAACAATAAGTTAGCACGGTTGGCTATCGGTATGGGTGTGGGCATAGTGGTCTGCGCGCTCGTTGTCGTGACGCTGGTGATCAGATTCCGGACCAGCGACATAATCTGCCGCGGGGTCAGCATCGCTACTGTCGAAGTGGGCGGACTCTCAAAAGACCAGGCCAGCCGCGCCGTGCAGGACTGGTCGAGAAAACAGGCGTCCAGAAACATTACTCTAGTCGCGCTCGATCGCCGCTGGAGCGGGGCTTTGTCGGATATGGGGGTGCGAATTGACTGGCAACCATCTATTGAACAAGCATATTCGCTCGGTCGTAACGACTTCTCCCTGAATTCGATTATTTGCGCGCTTACATCCGGCGGGGCGGGAAAGAGCATAGTTCCGAGAGTCCTGGTCGACCACAGCCGACTCGAAAAGACTCTGCGTAAAGTGGCTCAGGCGGTGAATGCGCCGCATAAGGATGCCAGGCTGAAAATTATCGACTCGAAATTGGAGATTCAGCAGGACGTGGTCGGTCTGCAACTTGATGAAAAGGCAGCTCTCAAAGCCGTATCTAAAGGCGTGCAATCCGGCCAAAGTTTAGTTCGCCTTCCGGTTATCCCCGATCATCCTGAAGTCACCGCAAAAGACGCGGCCAGTATTAATACTCTGCTTGCCAGCTTCAGTACTCCGTTTAATAGAGGGAAAGTAGGCAGAACGCATAATCTCACCCTGGCGGCGCAGTCGATAGATGGCACAATCCTCAAGCCCGGCGGTGTCTTCTCCGTCAACGATACTGTTGGCCCTCGTCTAGCGGGCCGGGGTTATCGCACAGCGCAGATATTTGTGAAAGGGAAACTGGAGGATGGATTGGGTGGGGGAGTCTGCCAGGTATCCAGCACTTTGTTCAACGCCGTGCTGCTCACAGGCCTCACTATCAAAGAACGTGCTCCACACTCTCAAGTCGTCCCATATGTTACTCCAGGCCGCGATGCAACGGTGGCTTATGGCCAAACCGACTTTCGATTCCAAAACACTGCAAATCATCCGATTGGAATCATTGCCAACGTACAGGGCAGCAGGTTGGTGGTTCAGATATACGGTTCAGCGGCAGATAAAAAAGAGGTCAGCCTATCAACCAGCGTTGTAAAGAGAACCACTGCCGGAGCTAAGACCGTCGTCGACGCCTCGTTGCCGGAGGGCCATAAACAGATTGTGACAAAGGGCGCAGGGGGATTGCAGGTCATCCTTTATCGCAAGATCAAAACCACAGACGGCGCCGATGTAAGCGATTCATTCAAATCCACATATCGCCCCCTGGCCACCCTCTACGCAGTCGGCGCCACCCGCGAACCAACCGCCGAGTGATCAGCCAGAAGCACGCCCGTACGTCATTTCGAGCACCCCTCTCCGTCATTTCGAGCATCTGTCTCTGTCATTCCGAGCCACACTCCTCTCCGTCATTTCGAACATCCCCGCGTTTGTCATTTCGAGCGCAGCGAGAAATCTGCTTTTTTCGATGTCCGATATCCGAGGTTCGGAGTCCGATCAAGCCTTCTCAACTCTCCATATTACCGTGCCATATCGTTATTTCTGTCTTTCGCCCCTTTCGCGTTTTCGCGTTTCTCCCTTCACAGCAAGAATCCACGAGCTTTTTGGGCACACTATCTTGACAGCAGCTAACGGTTAAGGTAGATTAATAATAAATCCTCATTAAACAATGCGAGGGACTTAATGAAGCGTTGGACCTATGTTCTAGTTCCGGTCCTTATTTTGGGGTCGCTGCTAGGCTGGCGACTCGTGCAAAAACGAGAAGAGAACAAAGCAGTAGCAGGGATGAGGCAGATGCGCAAAAACGCACCCTCATTGGTCTCCACCGAAGTTGCCACACTTCGAGATATAGTCCGCACTTTTGAAGCCACAGGCACGGTAGAATCGCCGCAAAATGTCAAGGTAGCCTCAAAAGTAAGCGGCCGGGTAGATTATCTGGAACTGCGCGAAGGCGATAGAGTTAAAAAAGGACAGGTTCTGGTCCGCATAGACCCTCGACAGATAGAAGCAGAAGTACACAGGCAATCTGCGGCGCTGGCGGAGGCTCAATATCGCCTGGCCCAGGCCAAAATTAATCAGAACTCTACCAACGTCGGCGTCAATGCACAGATTCGGCAACAAAAAGCAACCCTTTCCAGCGCGGAAGCTGACCTGCGGCAGGTCAAACAAAACTACGAAGCCCAGCAGGCCGCAGCCAACGCTGGCGTAACCGACGCTCAGGCAAAGGTCAAAAACGCCGAAGCCGGCATCAGAAGCGCGCAGGCTAACCTCGACAACTCTAAAGCTAAGCTGAATCGAATATTAGACCTGTATAATCAGGGCTTCGTCGCCGCACAGGACGTCGATGACGCCAAGGCAGGGGTCAGCGTGCAGGAATCCGCACTCGATATCGCGCGTGGTCAGCTCAATTCCGCCAGTGCACAGCGCGAAGCTGCCCAGCAGCAGGCTGACATCGTTAAAACAAAGGGAAAAGCCGATATCGCGGCCTCCCAGGCCAAGGTCGAACAGGCCAGAGCTTCGCTGGACTTCGCACAGGCAAATGTATCGCAAAAATCCGCTTATGAGCAGAGCCTTGCAGCTTTGCAGGCGGGAGTCGAATCGGCCAAAGCCTCTCTTCGCAGCGCGGAAGCTCAAAGAGCAGATACCGTTCTCGTTTCTCCGCTTGATGGGGTAGTTACCGGCCGTCACGTAGACCCCGGCGCTATGACCACTCCGGGCCAGCCGATTCTCACGGTGCAGTTCGTCAAAAACGTCTGGGTTACGATCTCCGTGCCCGAAGAGATCAGCGCATTGGTTCACATAGGCCAGCCCGCGATAGTCTCATTCGACGCCATTCCCCATCGCAACTTCACCGGCAGTGTGGTTCAGTTCAACCCGTCTGCGGATTTGCAGAACAGGCAGTTTATGGTAAGAATTGCCCTGGACAACAAGCAGGGCCTGTTCAAAACCGGAATGTTCGCGCGTGTTTCTCTTGAAGTCGAGCGCCGGAAGGACCTGGTTTGCGTCCCCAAAGAGGCCATCAAACACGACGGCCGAGGCTCTTATGTGATGGTGGCGGAATCCGGCAAGCAGGGTGATGTGGCTCATCGACGCGACGTCATAACCGGCCCATCCGACCCTGGCTATACTTCTATAGAGCAGGGTCTTAAACCCGGCGAGAGGGTTGTAATGCTCAGCGCGTTTCCGGTCAAAGACGGCGCTAGCATCATCAACGGAGCAGGCGACGGGTCTAATCGCGGCGGCAAGTCCGGAGCAGGGAAGCCTGATGGTGGAAAGAGGGGCAAGCCGTGAACATAGCCCAATTCGCCGTCAGCCGCCCGGTTACGGTGGTGATGCGCATCGCCGCGTTTGTGCTGCTGGGAATAGTATGTTTGGGGCGATTGCCGGTAGACTTGCTGCCGAAAGTCTCGCTTCCGACCATCTCTGTAATGACGGAATGGCCAAACGTCGCACCCGAAGAAATCGAGGCTCAGATAACCCGGCCCATCGAACGCGCTGCATCTCAGGTCACCGGTTTATACCAAGTGACATCCACCTCGATGCAAGGCGTCTCGCAGGTGAGAATCCAGTTGCAGTGGGGCACCGACATCGGCCAGGCCGCTGTTGAAGTTTTGCAATTGGTCCAGCGGGCCAAACGACAGTTCCCGGTCGACCAGACCCTGCGCGACCCGATCGTTAACAAGTTCGACCCCAGCCAGATGCCAATCCTCGTATTTGGTGTCACGGGGATGCAGGATTCGGTCAAGCTGCGCACTCTTATCGACAACCAGATTTCCCCGATGATCGAATCCGCCGACGGTGTCGCCTCGGCTGCGGTAACGGGTGGAGAGCAGAGGGCTATAATCGTAAATGTCGACCCGGACAGGCTACGTGCGCACCATATCCCTCTAAGCAAAGTCGTCGGCAGGCTGCTCGCCGAAAACCTCAACTTGCCGGCGGGCATCGCAAAGGAAAGCAGCACGGAATACACCATCCGCAGCCTGGGATGGTTTAAAAGTCCGACCGAAATCGCCCGGCTGCCGCTTGGGTCGTACAATGGCCAGCTTATATCAATAGGGGATGTGGCGGAAATCAGCGACTTCCACGACGAAACCCGCGCTTACGCCCGACTTAACGGCAAACCCTCTGTCGGCCTTACCATCACCAAGCAAAGCGGCGCGAACACGATCACCACTGCAGACTCCGTCTTCGAGCGAGTCGAGCGCGTCAAGAAGCTGTATCCTGAACTGAACTTTGGTTTGGCGTTCGACCAATCCGCCTTTATTCGGGACTCTGTAAACAACGTCCGCGACAGCGCAATTCTCGGCGGTATTCTCGCTGTTCTCATCCTGCTATTCTTCTTGCGCAATGTCCGCAGCACGCTGGTTGTCGCCCTTTCAATTCCGACCTCGATTATATCGACATTCGGCCTGCTTTATGTTTGTGGCTTCACCATCAACACGATGTCGCTTGGTGGTTTGGCATTGGCGACCGGGTTGATCGTCGACGACGCCGTTGTAGTTATCGAGAACATTTTCCGACATATACAACGGGACAAAAAGCCGCCGCGCGAAGCAGCGGTCGCCGGCACTATGGAGATCCTCTCCGCGGTAGTCGCTTCAACGTGGACTGTTATGGTAGTCTTCCTGCCGCTGTTGCTCATCAAGGGCCAGGCGGGTCAGATGTTCACGCAGTTCGCTTTGGTGGTTATATTCTCACTTGCGGTATCGCTTCTCGATGCGACCACCATCGTGCCTATGCTTGCCACCCGCTTCATCGCTACTGGCACTGAGCACGAAGACGAGCAGGGTATCGAAAGGCGCGGACTGCTGGCTCGACCGTTCGCGTGGGCAGGCAGGGTGCTGGGCAATTTGGACGCCACCTATCGCCGTGGCCTGCATTGGGCTTTGGATCACAGAAAATTCGTCTTAATAAGCGCTTTCGCCCTCACCGCCGGCAGTTTCATACTCTTCCCGCTTATCGGCAAAGAGATGATGCCGCAGTCGGACAGTGGCGACTTCAATGTCAGTGTCAAACTCCCTGTCGGCACTGCGCTCTCTAATACCAACGAAGCCATCAGCAAAATCGAGAAGATCGTTCTGTTAAACCCAAACGTTATGACGGTATTTTCCTCCGCTGGAACGGGCAGGGGGCAGTTCTCCCGCACGCCATATCAAGGCTCTCTGACTGTCAAATTGAAAGAGAAAAGAGATCAATCCACGCAGGAGGTTATGAACGACCTGCGGCGGCAGTTGATGTCTCTGCCGGGTGTCAACGCAAGGCCGACACAGCGCGACATCGTCTCTCAGATGATGACCGGTGGCGGCACGAACATGGAAGTTGATATATTCGGCGATGACCTGACCGAGCTCTCCAGGCTGTCAAAAGAAGTTATGATGAACCTGCGAGGCATCCCCGGACTTGAGAACGTCGACGTCGGCTGGGAGGAGGCTATGCCTGAGGTGCAGTGGGTTGTGGATCGAGAGAAAGCGCAGCAGTTGGGCATCAGCTTCTCGGATGTGGCGAGTGTGATAGGCACTGCCACCAACGGCTCCATCTCCACTTACTATCAGGAGCACGGTTTCCAATATCCCATTATCGTCCAGATGCCGGAATCGCAGCGTAAGACAGTCAACGCGATGGGGAACCTCGTTGTGCGCACAGGCACTCCGGAAAATGGATATAAAGACGTGCTTTTGAACCAGGTCGCACAGCCGACCTACGGATACGGCCCGAGCCAGATCGACCGGATGGATCGCAGAAGATACGTCGCTATTATGGGTATGCCGCAGGGCAGAGCCGCCAGCGAGATTCAGGCCGATGTGCAAAAAGTGATGGATAGCATCAAAATGCCGTCCGGTTTCTATTGGGACTGGGGCGCCACCCAGAAACGCCAGGCTGAGGAATTCGGCGGCATGGGCGTCGCGGTTCTGTTGGCTATCGCTCTGATTTATATGCTGCTGGCAAGCCAGTTTGAGTCGTTGATTCACCCCCTGACGATCTTATTTTCCGTGCCTTTGGCTGCTACGGGCGTGATTTTAGGTCTGTTCCTGACGGGGAGGACATTTGGGCTAACTGCCTTTATTGGGGTCTTGATGCTAGTCGGAATCGTCGTTAAAAACGGAATTCTGCTCGTAGATTACACAAACCAGCTCAGACGTCGCGGGTTGCAGAGAAACGAAGCGCTGTTGACCGCTGGGCCGACCCGATTGAGGCCGATTTTAATGACAGCCTCGGCTGCGGTGTTCGGTATGCTGCCGTTGGCTTTGGCTCTTGGTAAAGGTTCGGAGATCCAGGCGCCGATGGCGACTGCTGTTATCGGTGGGCTTATCTCATCCACGTTCCTGACACTGTTCGTGGTGCCGGCGGTATATACGGTATTCGACGACATCGCTATGCTTTTTCAACGAAAACGCAAGGAGCCGAAATAATGGACGATAACTCTCGCATCAATTCGACTCTGCGTGAAAAAAGCGAAGAGGTAGTTTCTGCGCTGTCGGCTTTGATGCGACATCTGTTTGCGTTGACCGCCGACGACATAGCGATGGAACTGCCGGGGGCGCAACTGCGTGTCTGCGGGCTGCTCTGGGATGGGCCGAAGACGATGTCGACTCTGGCCGAGGAACTGGGAATCACCCACAGCGCCATTACTCAGATCGCTGACAGGCTCGAACGCGCGGAAATGGTGGAACGTGTCCCGGAAGCGGACGACAGACGGTGCAAGAGACTCGCGCTTACTGCAAAAGGACTTGCGGTGCTGGAGGGTCGGCGCGAACGCAGAATATTGCGCACAATGGAAGCTATGAATCTTTTGAGCGGACAGCAACGGGACTCTATCGTAGACTCTCTTAACGCTATTCTCGATGCCAGCACGAAAATATCATAATAGAAATGCCAACAGCCAATCGCAGGTTATCTGAAAGGAAGAAATGGTGCGATTTCGACTTCTATTTGCAGCAATCGTAGTGATTATATATTCAACGGGCGCCTTTGCGCAGCAGACTCCGCCGGTTCAGCCCAAAATCCAGCCGACTCC
The DNA here is from genome assembly GCA_964494345.1 of uncultured bacterium. Lineage (GTDB taxonomy): Bacteria > Armatimonadota > UBA5829 > UBA5829 > UBA5829 > DTKD01. The sequence goes on along the minus strand of CAZBSI010000003.1, from coordinate 227,802 downwards.
GCTTCCGCCCCAGATTACTCTGCCTGAGCCGGAGCAAATACCGTCGGATGTGCCGAATCGGCCGCTGACAGCCGATGAGGCAGCCCGCATCGCCCTCAATCACCAACCGAGTGTGACGTCAGCCAGGGCAGGGGTTATGATAGCGGAAGGTGGCAAGAGTCGTGCTAAATCCGCGCTCCTGCCGAGCCTTGCGGCCTCCGGCAGCTACACCAGTGTTGCGCTATCTCCGGTAGGAATCGTGCCGGGCAGCGGCACCGCTTCGGGATATCAATTGACCGCCAACATCAGGCAGCTTATCTTCGACTTTAATCACACCCGAGACCTGGCCAGGCAGGCATCTCAGAGACTGTGCGCTGCTAATGCGAATATGACCAGGGTAGAATCCGACACCGTGCTGCGAGTAAAACAGGCGTTTTATATTTATGCCCAGAGCCTGCAGTTGGTCAAGGTGAACGAAGCAAATGTGCAGAACGCACAGAGCCATCTCGCGTTAGCACAGGCTCGGCTTGATGCGGGTGTTGGCTTGCCTGCAGATGTAGTTCGCGCTCAAACGGCCGTTGCGGACGCCATATTCAGTCTGAATCTTGCCCGCAATGCGGCTTCGGTCGCGGGGGTATCTCTTGCTGAACTAATGGGAATAGACCCTCGCACCCCTATAATCCCACAGGATGCCAACGAGCCTGAAATCTCCAGCGACGACCCTGCGGCTTTGACTCAACAGGCGCTGAAGGCTCGACCTGAAATGGCTCAGGCTCAGGCCAACCTGTCAGCAGCCGGCTACTCCGTGAGCGCGGCCAGGACATCCAACTCCCCCGCTATTTCCGCCAACACCGGCTGGCTGCAAAGAGGCGCGGGTTTTCCACCAGGCAACGATACCGTCACTTATGGAATTGCCATGCAGTGGACGCCGTTCGATTCTGGTTTAACAGCGGGACGTATAGAAGAGGCGCGTGGCGCATTGCTGGCCGCGCAGGCCGATTTGGAATCCACAAAACTGTCAGTAACCTCCGACGTCTCACAAGCCTACCTGAACCTCAAAACAGCGGAGCAGCGGGTGACCACATCAGAAGCCGAAGTGGCTAATGCTTTAGAGGCGTTAAGGTTGGTTGAGGGTCGCTACAAAGCCGGGTTAGGGACGTTTCTGGATGTGCTCGACGCCCAGACTGCATTCATCAAAGCGGACAGCAACAGAGTAAACGCCAGGTTCTCAGTAGACCAGGCCAGAGCTGCCCTGGCTCACGCCATCGGACAACCTCTGCAGAATTAATAACAAATCGCCAAACATGGTCAGCGCGAGATGCGCAATATGCTATCATATAACCATGCACAACATTATTCCCATAACTATGTTCCGCGACAACCTGGACCTTATCCCCCAGCACCAATTGCCTGCGGGATTCTCGATACGCAATTTCAGGCGTGGCGAAGGGGAACTATGGGCGCAAATCGGAGCTGACGCGGGTGGGTTTGGCTCCTTTGATGAGGGAATGGCGAGGTTCGACGCTGAGTTCGCCTTCCAGATAGACGAGATGGAGAGCAGGTGTTTCTTCATCATCGACGACACCACGTCTCACGCAGTCGGCACAGCAATGGCCTGGTTCGACCCGGATTTTAACGGAGAGCTCTGCGGCAGAGTTCACTGGGTGGCGATTATCCCCGAGTATCAGGGCAAAGGCCTCGCAAAACCGCTCATCACTGCAGTACTCAATAGAATGGCGGAATCCCACGACTGCGCAGTTCTGGGCACCCAGACCTTCAGGTGGAAGGCCGTCAAATTATATCTGGACTTCGGCTTCAAGCCCTATTTTATGCACCCGACCTGCCCTGAAGCGTGGAGGGAACTTTTGTCCAGATTCAACTTACCAGATATGGGATCCTGACAACGGATTTAACACTCATCAGTTGACATGATGGATTTTACGGAATAACATACCTGTTGGGCCATTGCGCCATTACCGGAACAATGCGTCCAACAATCGCGTCAAAGCAATACAAACGGATCAGCCTCCTCGGTTGATCCCACAAATGGGAAAGCAGAATACCTCAATGAGTCACGAAGCGTCTACGTACGAACAGATCGCGGACGGCATAGCCTCGTACGCCGGCGAGAGCGGCGGGGATGTACAGCGTTACATAGTGGCTCCCGCGATGCTCGAAATGATAGGGGCCGCTACCGGCAAGGAGATTCTCGATCTATATTGCGGAGCCGGTTATTTCTCGCGCCGCCTCGCAGCGCTTGGCGCTAATGTAACCGCAGTCGACAACTCCGACAGATTGGTTGGCATCGCAAGGGAGATCAACTCCAGAGAACGCTGCACCATACAATACGCGGTCGCCGAAGCCAACGATTTATCCGTAATAGAAGACAGCATGTTCGACGATATCGTCTGCAATATGAGTCTCACCAACACTCGCGATCTGGCCGGTACCGTAGCGGCGCTGGCGAGGCTGGTCAAGCTGGGCGGAAGGTTTATCTTCTCGATAGCCCATCCGTGTTTCAGCATGCCGGATGCCTGTTGGATAAAGGACCCTGACGGCAGGATGCTCTATGAGGCAGTCGACAACTACTACGCCGAGCGCTGGTGGCTTTCCGACCTTGCTGGGCCGGTAAAGGAGAGAAACAGGGTCAAGCATCGCACCTTGTCGACTTATGTCAATGCTTTGAGCGCTCGCGGTTTCAATGTGCGCCGAATATCGGAGCCGAGACCGACTCAGGAAGTGCTCACCCTGAAACCGCACCTGGCTATCTTCGAGAGAGTGCCTGCCGCGATGGTAATCGAAGCCATATTCCCATATCTGTAAAAAATGTCTTAATGCAAAATAACACCACATCCAAATATAAGTATTGCGGAGCATTAGCAGTACTTGTCTTGCTCATACTGGGTATGGTGTTCGCCCCTCGTCCTGCCACAAACATACCAGTGCGGGACATCCTCGAAAAAGCAAATGAATTGAGCCGGGATAACCCCGATATTCCGCCTGACCTTATCGGAGACCAACTGCGCAATGGCTGCACTCCGGTTTTGGCAGGACAGTCGAGAGTCAACAATAGCCTTACCTGGGCCATCCGCCTCAAGCCTTCAAATCGACGCTATCCCTGGATAGCGGTTTGGGTCGACCAAACCAACAATCAAATCGTCGGCTGGAAGCGCTGGGATCGACCGGGCGGGCGAACTATTGTCGTCCAGCAATCCTCCGCAAACATCTGCCCCTGAATCACCTTGCGCCAATCGACCTCATATTTACTGTTTGGGTCTTAGTGTGACGGGTAAATAATGGTCAACAAAGCCAGCGGAGGCGACGAGTGAGCGTGCAGGACGAAGCCATCACATTAATGGTCCAAAACGCGATAGCCGCAGACAGGCGCATTTCAGGCCAGGCGATTGTGGTCCGCGTAGCTAAGGGCGAAGTATTTTTAAAGGGTATTGTCGACAAAGATGACCAGCGGGAGATGGCCATTCTTGTAGCACGCGGCACGCCTGGCGTACGCCACGTCGTCGCAGACGAACTACAGGTAAAAGAGGCCCCCAAATGAGCTACGGTCAGTTTTCCAGTGATGGGCGAGAATATATCATTACCCGTCCGGATACGCCTCGGCCGTGGGTCAACTATCTCACCAATGGCCGCTACTGTGCGATTTGTTCGCAGACGGGTGGGGGGCACTCGTTTTTCGAGACCTCCGGCTACAACCGCATAACCCGCGAATACGCCCCCCTGGTGCTGCTGCAAGACAGGCCAGGGCGCTATATTTTCCTGCGGGACGCGGACACCGGGGAATACTGGAGCGCTAATTGGCAGCCGATGTGCGAGGATATCTCCAACTTCGAAGCGCGCCACGGCATGGGATACACCAAAGTCAGCTACTCTTCTCATGGGATAGATAGCTCTATCACATATTACGTGCCGCCCAGGGATGATTGCGAAGTCTGGATGGTCACGCTAAAAAATGCGTCGGATAAGCCCCGTCGCATCCAGGCGTTCCCTTACGTCAAGTGGGACCTTGCCAACTACGCCTACAACGCCGTCGAAGCAAATTTCTCCGTGCTGTTCAACGAGGCGTCGGTTGAACAGGATACCATATTCGCCACCACCCGGTTCTGGAACATCACCAGCGGTTCGGTGACGGGCAACCCAAACGCGAGATGGGATAAATGGGCCTTTATGACCTCCAGCGCTCCGGTCGAGGGCTTCGACTGTTTCGACGAGGAGTTTATGGGGATGTATCGCGGCCTGCATAAGCCTCAGGCTATTGAGGACGGCAAACTTCGTAATACACAGGGCTGCGGTAGAGATATCATGGCCGCATTGCAGCATAGTTTCGAGATTCCCGCAGGCGAAGAAGTGCAATTCATTGTCCTGGTGGGCGTTGTCCATAGAACGGAAGAGGCGTTATCCCTAAAGCGCAGATACGACAGTTGGGAAGAGGCTCAGCGCGGCCTTGATGAGGTGCACAACTACTGGGAGTATTATCTCGATCGGACGCTGGTCGACACTCCAGGCAACGAGTTCAATCTGTCTGTAAATATCTGGAATAAATACCAGGCCTGGGTCACTTCGCGATGGAGCAGAATGGACTCATACTACATCGGCGGGGGGTCGATCATCGGATGGCGCGACAGTTGGCAGGATATGCTCGCCATTCTCCCAAACGACACCGATTGGGCGCGCGAGCGCGTGCGATATTTGCTCGAACACCAGTTCCAGGACGGCAGCACCCTGCACAACTGGGACCCGCTTACGGACATCGGGGTGAAAACAGGCCATTCCGACGACCCAATGTGGCTGGTGCAGGGCGTGATCGAATACTTCAAAGAGACTGGGGATTTAGTCTTTCTCGATGAATCCGTGCGCTACTACGACAGTGGCTCCGAGACGGTGCGGCAGCATCTGGTCAGGGCTTTAGACTACACGCTGGCGCATATGAGCGATCGCGGCATCCCCCTTATAATGGCGGCCGACTGGAACGACGGGCTGGATTACGTCGGTCGGCAGGGCAGGGGAGAGAGCACTATGGTCGCGGCGCAACTGGCGTGGATGCTTAAAGAGACGGCCGCGCTGATGTGGTTCATCGGCAGCGATTCCCTTGCGGATCGTTATATAGAGGAGCGTGACAAGCTGATCCGCAGTATCAATCAAAACCTGTGGGATGGTGACTGGTATATTCGCGGCACTCGTGACGACGGCGAGGCGTTCGGGTCTTCCCGCAACATAGAGGGTCGCATATATATAAACGCCCAATCGTGGCTGGTGATGGGGAGCGCGGCCCCAAGAAAACGAGCCATCAAGTGCATGGATGCGGTCAAAAAATACCTCGACACCGACTACGGCCCTGCGCTGTTCTTGCCCGCTTATCACGAGCCAGATCCTAAAATCGGCATTATATCCCGTTTTGCGCCTGGCACAAAGGAGAATGGCACCATCTTTTGCCACCCGACGTGCTGGGTGATTATGGCCGAGTGCGTGCTGGGCAGGGGCGCTGAGGCTTATGAGTATTGGAAAAAGGTCTCGTTTATCCACAGGGGTATGGAGCCGGAAGTCTACAAAGTCGAGCCTTATGTATATTCGGAATATGTCCACGGCCCTGATTCCCACTACTTCGGCCAGGGTGAGTTCAGTTGGACGACGGGTACGGCGAGTTGGATGTGGAAGGTCTGTATGGACTGGATATTAGGGGTTAGAGCGGAGATTCGGGGATTGCTCGTCGATCCGTGTATTCCTCCTGAGTGGGACTCGTTTACTGTCACCCGCCGTTTCCGCAAGGCGACCTATGAGATTGAGGTCCATAATCCCGACCACGTTTCGCAGGGGATACGCGAGGTATGGGTCGATGGCGAGCGGCAGCCTTCACATTTGCTGCCTGTATTCCCGGCGGCTACGACGCACCAGGTAAAAGTGGTGATGGGAAAGCCGATCGGAACCGGGGAATTTACAGAGGACGATCAGCTTGTAGCTGCGCACGCAGAGGCTGAATAGACCGCTGCCCATCTGCTTTCAAATTCTTGCTTCCAGCTAGACTGATGCTTGTCAGAATGTTACAATATCGCCGAAGCAAGCGGGGTAGTACCGCTGATTGTTCCGGCGAGGTGGTGGCCTGGATGTTCAAATCTTATGATGAAATGCTCGAAGAACTCGAAAGGGAAATGCGGCGAGTCTCAGACGACGTGCTTTTGCAGGTGTTCCGGGTCTCCGGGATGGCGGGGGAACTCTGGACTCCGCGTGTCGATGTCTATGAGACGGCAGATGACGTTATCGTAAAAGTCTGCGCCGCAGGGCTGGCGCCGGATCAGATTGAGCTGACAATTTCTGCCGATAACAGGTTTCTGACAATGCGGGGGCTGCGCATCGAACAAGATGAAGACAGGGCGGAACGCATACGCTATTATCAACTGGAAGTCTATTATGGCCCATTCGAGCGCGTCATCGCACTGCCGCCGGACATCCCGTTGCAAAGAGACAATCTCAGCGCCACTTATAAAGATGGATTCCTGAAGGTGGTGCTGCCTAAGAGACAGCCTGCGCGGGAAGCGCGGTCTATAGATATAGAATAGACGCTAGAGGAGACGAATGGATATAGAAGTCGGAGCGGAAAAGACGGATTTCACAACGGTAGATCGCAATGTGGTCATACCTGAGGAATTGAGTCTGTTGCCGATCAAGGATACGGTGCTTTTCCCGATGGTGGTGATGCCGCTTATCGTGTCGAGGGAAAGCTCGATGAAGCTCGTGGACGATGCGGTGGTCAGCGATTCGCGCATTATCGCCTTGTCTACGTTAAAGGACCCCAATATCGAAGCTCCCGGTATCGACGACGTGTACCCCATCGGCGTGGCGGCCGCTATACATACTATGCTGAGGCTGCCGGAACACCAGAGGCTGATTATACAGGGGCTGAAGCGAATTCGCATTAAGGAGTGCATCCAGACTGAACCTTATCTGAGGGTTAAGATCGAGGAGATTCCGGAGGTCGCCGATTGGACTGAGGAAGAAAAGGTAGAGATCGAAGCCCTGCGTCGCAATGTGGCGGAGCACTTTCAGAAGGTGGTCAGTCTGTCCTCCGGGCTGCCCGATGAGCTGCAGAGCATCGCAACCTCGATAATGAAACCGGGGGTGCTCGCCGACACGGTCGCCCTGCATTTACCGATATCCATTCCCGAAAAACAGGCGTTGTTGGAGATGCCGGGCATAAGAGAACGACTCCGGGCGCTGCTGTCTATTCTCGTCCGTGAGGTCGAAGTCCTCGAACTCGGCAGCAAAATACAGTCACAGGTCCATTCGGAAATGGGCAAAACCCAAAGAGACTACTATCTGCGCGAGCAATTAAAGGCGATCCAGCGCGAATTAGGCGAAGGTGACGAACGCACGGCGGAAGTCGAGGAACTGCGACAGAAAATTGTCGATGCGAAAATGACCGAAGAAGCCGAAAAAGAGGCTATGCGCGAGCTTGATCGGCTCAGGCACATGTCTCCGGGCGCACCGGAATACACGGTCGTAAGGACCTTTATCGACTCGCTCATATCTCTGCCATGGAACGCCTACACTGAGGACAACCTCGATATCCCCGAGGTGCATAAGATCCTCAACGAAGACCACTATGGTTTGGATAAGGTCAAGGAGAGGATCCTCGAATATTTGTCCGTGCGCAAGTTCCGCGAAGCCGGCCAGATGCGGCATCCTATACTATGCTTCGCCGGGCCTCCGGGTGTCGGTAAGACATCCCTCGGCAAGTCGATAGCCCGCGCGTTGGGCAGAAAATTCGTCAGGATGAGCCTCGGCGGGGTCCGTGATGAGGCCGAGATACGCGGCCACCGGCGCACTTACATCGGTGCGCTGCCCGGTCAGATTATTCAGGGAATCAAGCGTTCGGAGTCGCATAATCCGGTCTTTATGATGGATGAAATAGACAAGGTGGGCGCGGATTTCCGCGGCGATCCGTCCTCGGCGCTGCTTGAGGTCCTGGACCCGGAGCAGAACTCCACATTCAGAGACCACTATCTTGAGGTTACATTCGACCTTTCCAAGGTGCTTTTCATCACTACGGCGAACGTGCTCGACACCATCCTGCCGCCTCTGCGCGACAGAATGGAGATTCTCGAGATCGCGGGCTACACCGAAGAGGAAAAGCTGGAAATAGCCAAACGGCACCTCGTCCCGAAGCAGCTCACCGAACACGGCCTGCAAAAAGGCAAACACATCACATTTCTGGCGACGGGGCTGGCTGGGATTATCCGAGGATACACCCGCGAGGCCGGTGTGCGCAACCTTGAGCGGCAGATCGCAACTATATGCAGAAAAGTGGCCAGGGAGTGGGCCGAAGGCAGAACCGACACGGTCAGAGTGTCGGCGAAACAGGTGGGCGTCTACCTCGGTGTGCCAAGATATTCACAGGAGGAGCTCACGGATCGAACCGATGAGCCTGGAGTTGCGGTGGGCCTGGCCTGGACTCCGACTGGCGGCAGCGTGCTGTTCGTGGAGGCGACGAAAATGCAGGGCGGCAAACAGCTTCTAACCACCGGTCAGCTCGGCGACGTTATGAAAGAATCCGCCCAGGCTGCTCTAAGCTACGTGCGCAGCCACAGCGACGCGCTGGGCATAGACCCGGATTTCTATAAAGATTCGGATATTCACCTGCACGTGCCCGCCGGCGCGATACCGAAAGACGGGCCAAGCGCTGGTGTCACGATGCTCACAGCTTTAGCCTCGCTGCTTAGCGGCAGAAAGGTCAAGCCGCGAACGGCCATGACCGGAGAGATCACCCTCAGAGGCAAGGTTCTGCCGGTTGGCGGCCTGAAAGAGAAGATACTGGCTGCGCGTCGAGCAGGGGTCGAGACTATAATAGTGCCAAAAGAGAACCGTAAGGATGTCGAGGAGGAAGTGCCGCAGGACATTCGCGACTCTATGCGTATAGAATACGTCGAAGACGTCAGCCAGGTGCTGGCAATAGCTCTCGAACCGAAGAAATAAATAACCCTGCTGGCGGCGAAGGTTCTGGTGTCAACCTGATTTCAGAGTTGGCAGTATATCCTCATCTGTTAATACGCGATATAGCACATAAAAGTCCGCAATCGCGAAAGGCACGGCTGGGCTTATAATCGCGAATATGCGCTCATCCGCCGCTTCTTCGATCATCGCTGCTGCGGATCGGGATGATACGGGGGCGGCAGCGATAACGCGGGATGGATTGTGAAGATGCAGGGACTTTATGGCCGCCAGCATGGTGTATCCGCTCGCCAACCCATCATCGACCACGATCACGGGTCTGTTCAGCATTTCAGGAGTATGTCGCACCTGGGAGTATGCATCGGCCTGTTTCGCAGCTTTCGCGCCGGTTTCTTTTGCTATAGACTCTATTTGCGCTTTGCTCAGCCCGCCCATTCCACGCAGTATCTCGTGGTTCAGGGCTATTGTCCCGTCTGATGCGATTGCTCCGAAGTCTGTTTTAGGGCTGCTCGGCACAGGCAATCTGCGAGTAACGATAAACCCCCAGGGCAATCGCAACTCCTTTGCCGCCTCTGCCGCTACGAGTATGCCCGCCTTGGCGATACCGATTACAACTGCATCGCTGTCTTGATACGCGACCAGCAATTCCGCCAATCGCCTTCCCGCTTTCGCTCTACTCTCAAATGGTGATAGCACGGCGAACCTTCCTGGCAATTAAAGCTGTCGTTTTCTGGCCTTGCTTAGTATATCGACTACCTCCTCATCAGAGGTTTGTGAAAAATCGACATACCAATAACCAACCGCCAAAAACGGATCAGGGGTGCCCAGGCAGACCAGTTCGTCCACATACTGCTCCATTGCAGCCAACGAATCCGACGGGGCAACCGGCACCGCCAGGCAGAGATATGACACATTCAGGTTTCGAAGCGACACTGCTGCGGCCTTGATCGTATACCCCGTCGCGATTCCGTCATCGATCAAAATCACCCTGCGACCTCCGACATCCGGCGGCTCCGCGCTGCCCCTGTAAGCTTCCAGTCGCCTCTGCACTTCGATCAATTGCTTCTCAGCTTCGGATTCAATATAATGTTCAGGTACGTGCAGGTATTTGACAGAATCCTGGTCAATTATTATGTCGTGATCACCCCAGCTAGCCACCGCGCCAATCGCAAGCTCCGGCTGATTGGGAGCGCCGATCTTTCGTGCCACGATGATATCCAGTGGCAAATTAAGGGCGACAGCCACCTCATAAGCCACCACCACGCCGCCACGCGGAACTGCAAGCGCCACCGCATCCGTGTTACGATGATGTCCCAAAGATGCGGCCAATTCCTGTCCGGCCTGCCGCCTGTCTAAAAATGGAAGTCTCGAAGTGCTCACTTCAGCAATATTCCCCAGATGCTTCAGGACTAATCGCGACCTGGCGCAGCCCGAGCAAGCAATCTTAACACAAACCCATTTCGCGTTTTTCTGGTTTTCGCGATCTCCCTTCTTACGCCCGGTATTGCCTTGTGAAGAACTATGAATTATAATCTTACTGGTTGGCCGGATTGCTTTCAGGGTAGAGAGCTTGGGCGGTCGCATCTTCTTGTCAACTCATTGAATTATAAACAGGATACCTTTGTTGTTCAGGTGCCTGCATAAAAAATGGAGGAAACCTGTTGTTGGGATATCGTGTTCTGATTGTTGAGGATGATGCTACCGCAAGCCTTGCGGTGAGGTCCATAATTGAAGGTGCCGGCTACGAGGTAGTTGGTAATGCATCCAGCGGAGAAGAGGCGCTGGCGATTGCCGAAGAACTCTGTCCGGATGTAGCCATTGTGGATATCAGACTGCCTGGGATGGACGGCATTGAGACGGCCAGGCAGTTGGTGGAGAGGCACAATCTCGCCGTTATGATAGTGACTGCCTATGCGGATCCGGAGTTCGTTCAGGGCGCGGCTCAGGCTGGTGCGTGCTCCTATCTGCTGAAACCCGTTACAAAAGAGGCACTCTGCGCAAACCTCGAAGTAGCCGCCGCCAGGTCAAACGAACTCATGCTTCTGCGCCAGGAAGCAGAGGATATGAAAGGCGCGCTTGAGGTCAGGAAATTATCCGAGCGCGCCAAACATGTGCTTATGAGTCGCCTGGCTCTAAGCGAAGTGGAAGCCTTTGCCCACATCAAACAAAAATGCCGAAACCAGAACAAAACTCTGAAGCAGGCATCCATCGAGATATTAACCGCTGAGGAGGGGTTTCTGCAGCAAATAGCTAAAGAGCCTCCTAAAAAAATGAAGAACGATCAATAGGATAAGAGAATTGGTGGCCGCCTATCTGTCGGCCACCTGTTTAGATTAATAGCTAAGAACACACCTCCGAAGAAATGGGTTTAGCTGCAAAGTCATCGGTAGTTTCTACTCGCTGCAGCAGATACTCTCTGAATCTTTCGACAGATTCGGCCACGTTGACGTCGACCACTCTCACAGAGCTTATCTTGCTGCAAATAGGGCAATAATAGGATCGCAGCCTGTGTGGGTTTGGGGCGACCCGTCCGAAATCCCTGCATTTTGGGTTTTCACAACACACTACTTCAACTATTGTGAGCAGCATAGCGATAACTCCTCCATTCAGTTGTTCCATCGTTGACGGGGTTAATTTGCTGGGTGTAATGCCGGATTTTGCGAACGTGGATAAGAAACTTCGAGGCTTTGTCTGCCTTTGGCGGCGGGTATGGAAGGAAGGTTGCGCTGCGGGGTATAAGAGTTGTGAGTGTGCTGTTAAAGCCAGGAGGTATCAATGCGTAAGGACAGCCTCGCCGGACGGCTGCTTGGTATTTTGGTTTTTCTTGTAGGGATCGCGATTTTAGTTATTGTCGCGGTATTGGCCTACAATTTGTTCTCGGCGAGCACGTCTGCGGTGCAGTTAAAGCCGGGCGGTGATGGTGCGGCTGCATCGCTGGGTGCGTCGGTGGTGCGGTTTATATACCAGATTTTGCTCTTAATAGTCCTATGCGTTGCAGGTTCTTTGGTGGCAGCCCGTGGTCTGCATTTATACTTCGTGGCGAGCGGCCCTGCTTCAACCTCCGGCCCCGATTCAACAGAGGGCAAACCCAAAGTTGAATAAACACGGTTGAGCTTAAAATCTCCGCTAATGTGTTGACATGGGGCAAGGTGAGGTGTAGAATATATTGCGTCCGGGGATGTGGCGGAATGGCAGACGCGCTTGGTTGAGGGCCAAGTCCAGGTTACTGGGTGGAGGTTCAACTCCTCTCATCCCCACCAGAGATGAAAAGGGCGCATCGAACACCTTATCCCCTCCTTGTCTTCGCTAATATTTTCCAAACACTCAAAAAAACGGATTCTGCCGTCTCTCCTGCGCAACGGTTGTGATTGGGCCGTGACCTGGCAGCAGAGCAGTGTCAGGCGGCAGGGCTAGTATTTTATCCTTTATCGCCTCAAGCATCCCACTGTAACCGCCTTTAACCGCTGGCCTTCCAATTGATCCGGCGAACAACGTATCACCCACAAAGCAGGCGCTGTCCACCTTATAACACACCGACCCCGCAGTATGCCCCGGCGTAGTTAGAGGCGTGATTGTCAAATTCCCCATCTCAAACGAATGGCCATCTTCTGCGGCCTGCCACTTTGTGCAGTGACGAGTGACTTCCTGGCGGTCGATTTGAGTCGACACCACCATAGCATCCGGCACAGCTCTGCAAATATCCGCCAGCCCCCCTATATGGTCGCTGTGCGTGTGCGTTATCAAAACCTGTATAAGAATAAATGTATTATCTTGAATAATCTTTAATATCTCTCCTGCCGCACCGCCTGGGTCTACTATCGCTGCCTGCTTCGTTTGATTGCACGCAACTACATAAGCGTTCTCCGAATATTGTCCGATAGGAACCTGCACCGTGTGAACAGAAAATGGCGCAGCAGACAAATCTGGAGCTTCAGGCGCCCACGCGTTATTAGCGATCGCGTCAAGCTTATCGGCATCCAACCCCAGCGCCACCGCCAACCGACTGATGACGCCACTAACTGGAACCCAATCGTAAGCCTCAATTTTTGAGATGTCAGCCTCGGCCAGCTCGACCCGATCAGCCAATTCCGTTTTACTCAGACTAAATCCGGCCCTTGCCTTAGCAATTATGTCCCCAAATTCGTCTTCAAGCACCATATAATCACCTCCACAGCATCTTACCCTAAAATAATTACATTGTCATCTGAAGGAAGACCGCACTGAATTATCTAATCCAAACTTATAGTGATTTTCGGAGGTGGGTATGGAGGTCACGTTTACTCGCAATGGTGCGAGCAACTTGGATGGCGCTCTTGTAAGGTTTGAATCCGAGGCAGATTTCAGCGATTTTACGCTCAATTCCGCGGCCTGGGATGCGGAAGCTGGCGGACTGACGTATAAGGCGGATCAAACCGGCGACATCGGAACCGTAGAATCTTCGGAGGTTAGCGTAAACAACGGCTTCGATCATCTGGTCGTTTCATGGAACGCGACTACTCCGGTTGGCAGTTATCTTACACTTTTTGTCCAGGCTCTGGTTGATGGCTATTGGACTAAGTGGTATCGAATGGCGATATGGAACCAGGGCGGCTGTCCGCAGCATCGCACCAGTTGCACAGATCAGTCCGATGAGATCGGCACGGTAGACTGCGACATTCTGAAGCTCAAGAGCATGGCTTCGGCGTTCAAAATCAAGGTCGAACTGTCCAGCGCAGACAAAATGCACTATCCCAGCCTGCGCTTTATTTCGGTGAACGTTATCGATTCCAAGGCGTGGATCGTTGATATGCCACCGCATAAAGAGGTTTGGGGAACGGAACTAACAGTACCTGAACTGTGTCAAATATCTGTAGAGGGCGGGGACGGCTGGTGCAGTCCAACCTCGACAGCTATGCTGCTTGGTTACTGGGGGCAAAAGCTCAATCGACCGGAAATGAAGCTCGGCGTCACTGAGACCGCTCAGGCGGTGCACGATGAAGCGTGGCGAGGCACCGGTAACTGGACTTTTAACACCGCTTACGCGGGAGAATTCGCCGGCATGCGCTCCTATGTCACCCGTTTCGCGGGGATAGGACAAATAGAACGCTGGATCGAAAAAGGCGTGCCGGTGATCGTCAGCCTGCATTATAGCAGGCTGCGCAATATTGTTACGGAGCACGAATCCGGCCACTTGATGGTCATACGCGGGTTTACCCCCTATGGAGACCCGATATTTAACGATCCATGGGCGAGGGTCGAAAACGGGGAGAAACTGCGCAAGATTTTCCCCCGCCAGGATCTTGAGGCTGCCTGGCTGGGACCTAACGGTTCATGGGGAACCGTATACATAATACATCCGGAAGGATTCAATTGGAGGTAGACTATGGCTAGTATCAAAGGAACACGCACGGAAAAAAACATCCTGGCCGCCTTTGCAGGCGAATCGCAGGCCCGAAATCGCTACACTTTCTTCGCGAGTCAGGCCAAAAAAGACGGCTATGTACAGATAGCTGACGCATTCGAAGAGACCGCAAATCAGGAAAAAGAGCACGCAAAGCGGCTCTTTAAGCTCCTCGAAGGCGGGGAAGTCGAGATCACCGACAAATACCCGGCGGGTGTTATCGGCTCCACAGTCGAGAACCTGAAAGCCGCTGCAGGTGGCGAGAACTACGAGCATACCTCAATGTACCCCGGTTTCGCGGCAATCGCACGCGAAGAGGGACTCTCCGGAATCGCTGCGGTATTCGAGTCGATCGCTGTTGCCGAGAAGCAGCACGAGTCGAGATTCCTCGCATTTGCCAGCAATATCGAGGCGGGCAAGGTCTTCGAGCGCGACACTGAGGTCACCTGGAGATGCAGAAACTGCGGCTATATTCACACGGGTAAAGCAGCCCTCAAAGCCTGCCCGGCGTGCGCGCATCCGCAGGCCCACTTTGAACTGCTCGGCGAGAACTGGTAAAAATGCAGCCAACTGAACTGAAGAAGGGCATATATTGGGTCGGCGCGATCGACAAATCGGTTCGCGACTTCCACGGTTATTCGACGCCCTTTGGCACGACATACAACGCGTATCTTCTTGTCGATGACAAAATCGTGTTGTTCGATACAGTGGCCAAAGGATTCGCGTCGGAGATGCTCGCGCGCATCAGCGAGATTATAGAGCCCTCAAAAATCGACTACATTGTGGTCAATCACGTCGAACTGGATCACAGCGGTTCACTGCCGGAGATCATCGATGCGGTGAAGCCGGAGAAGATCATCTGCTCGGCCAACGGAAAAAAGGCCCTGCTGGCTCATTTCCACAACGCAGACTGGCCTTACGAGGTCGTCGCCACCGGGCAGAGCATAAACACCGGCAAAAAGAACATCAAGTTCATTGAGACGAAGATGATCCATTGGCCGGACAGTATGTTCTCTTATATCGAAGAGGATGCTCTTCTGATATCGCAGGACGGCTTCGGCTTGCACTGGGCGACCGACGAGAGATTCGACGACGAGGTCGATCAGGACGAGCTGATGCGGCAGGCGAAGAAATACTACGCAAACATCCTGCTGCTATACTCCACCTTGATACAAAGGGCGCTGCACAATGTCAGGCAGATGGAGCTAAAAATCGATATGATCGCTCCGGATCACGGCCCGATTTGGCGCACCAAACCACAGGTCATCTTCGATTTGTGGGATCAATGGAGCAAGCAGATTACCATTGATAAAGCCGTGGTAGTCTACGACACTATGTGGCATTCGACTGAGATGATGGCGAACGCTATCGTCGATGGAATTAGAGAATCCGGCGCTGAAGTTATGCTTATGCCGCTTTCTGAGTATCATCGCAGCGATGTGATGACCGAACTACTCGATTGCAAGGCGGTCGTGCTCGGTTCGGCGACGCTCAATAATGGAATGCTGCCCCGAATGGCGGATATGATCACCTATATGAAAGGCCTACGCCCGCTCGGAAAGATCGGCGCGGCATTTGGTTCTTACGGGTGGGGTGGGGAAGCTCCCCGCCTCCTGGATACGTTTCTTGCGGAAATGAAATATGAGTCCGCTGGAGAGTGCCTGCGAGTAAACTACGTTCCGACAGATGAAAACCTCGCTGACTGTGTTCAGCTTGGTCGCAAGGTCGGATCGATGATCAAAGCGCAGGCTTAACATTAAAACGGACAAGGCAGATCTGTAATGGAAAACAGATTCAGGATTGCTACGTTCAACGCTAATTCGCTGCGCAGCCGGCTCGAGATTACCACTGGCTGGCTGCGCAAGCACGAGCCTGACGCGCTTTGCATTCAGGAAACTCGTGTAATGGACGACGCGTTTCCGGTCGCCGCATTCGAGGAAATCGGCTATCACGCCGTTTTTCTGGGCCAGAAATCCTTTAATGGGGTAGCTATCCTCTGTCACACAGAGCCTGAGAACGTTACCACCGGGCTTGGAGTCGAGGGTCTCGACAATGAGGCTCGTATCATCCGGGCTAAGGTTCGCGGTGTCGAGGTCGTAAACACCTACATACCACAGGGAACAGCGGTCGAATCTCCACGATTTGAATACAAACTCAACTGGATATCCGCGCTTAAGGACTATTTTGATCGCAATTTTACTCCGTCAACTCCGGTGGTATGGGTGGGGGATTTCAACGTCGCGCCGGAGTCCATAGATGTATATGATCCGGAGCGATTGTTAGGCAGTGTATGCTTCCACCCGAGAGAGCATGAAGCCTTAGCGCAGGTGAAGCAATGGGGTTTCGTCGATGTCTTTCGCAAGCACCATCCCGGCGAGCCCAAGCAATACTCCTTCTACGACTACCGCATCCCCAACGCGCTCAAGCGTAAATTGGGCTGGAGAATCGACCACATTTGGGCCACGGCGCCTCTTGCAGATAAGTCTTCGGACTCCTGGATCGACCTCGAACCAAGATCAATGGAGAAACCCTCCGACCACACATTCGTCGTCGCGGATTTTCAACTCGATGTAACAGCTCACTCTTTGTGAGTGATTGTTGCGGCTGGCTTTCGTTGCGGTCACACAAGCTATGTCATTTCGAACGAAGTGAGAAATCTGCTTTTTCCGATACTTGATGTATCCGAGTTTAGTAGCTGACCTCTGTTACAGCCTTGTCCGAGAAGGAGATCGGACACTACTGGCAGGAGCGCTCATCATTCGTGAGCTGTTGCAACTCAATGAATCTTACGACAAATCTCAGGCATTAGCCTAATAAAAAAACCGGCCCGTTCAATTTAGAACGGGCCGGTTGGTTTGTCGTCGGCTTCGGGCGTTACTTAGCGTAGATCACCCGAATGTTGCCGAATCCGACTGCGCCTGTCACGATCACGAAGTCGCCTTCGCTCACGGTCGGAGCGGATTTAGTTATGACTTTGATCTCAGTATCAGCAGAGCCGGTCGTGACAACGTAAGAATTGCCATCAATCGAACCCCACTTCACCTGACCCCAGGTCTTAACACACAGGCCATCAAGCAGGTCAAACTGGAACG
Organism: uncultured bacterium; assembly: GCA_964494345.1. Classification (GTDB taxonomy): domain Bacteria; phylum Armatimonadota; class UBA5829; order UBA5829; family UBA5829; genus DTKD01. The sequence goes on along the minus strand of CAZBSI010000003.1, from coordinate 210,393 downwards.
ACTTGCCATTGGTTCCCCAGGGAGCAACCGTACCTTCGCCTGCCGCCGTCAACTGGCTTACCGTTATGCACGGCTCGCCTTCGGACGTGACGCCTCGTGTACCTGTCAAGCTGACGATGGAATCCTCACCAGCAGCTATCGCACCCTCGATTCGAATACCCTGGATGCGGTTGGCTTCCTCGATGTAACCGAAGCCATCACCCTTGAAGTAGAGCGTCTTGTTGCCGAGCTTAATCGGCGCGCCCACTTCTGCCTGCCTCGCAGCAAGGATAGAACCCTCGTCGTCGAGAATAGCATAGATCTCCTGCTTGATCGATTCAGCATTACCAGCCTCGTCGACCGCGAAGAACTTAAGTGTCGCGTCAGCGCTTATCGAAACAGCGCCGGTATAGAGAGTCGATTCGGTAGTCGGTAAAGAACCGTCGACCGTATAGTAGATCGCCGAGGCATCGTCGGCAGTCAACGTCACGTTCTGCGCTGCGCTGTAGACTCCGCCGACAGGGGCGGCTTCCGTGGTCGGTGCGGTGTTGTCGACCATGAACGTATCGCTTGGGCCTGCAGGCGGGGCTTCAAGATCAGCCAGTCCAACAGCAGTTCCCTCGGCAATCGATATTCCGATGGTTCCATCCCCGGTGATATCGGAAATGGTGACCGTTCGAGTTGTCAGACCGTCGCCGCTGACCTGGATGGCTCCAGTCGCGGTTCCGGTGGTGTTCAGCGTGATGTCATCCTCAGAGAGGGTAACATCGGTCGCGTCGCCGTAGGTGATCTCGAATGTAATCGGGCCACTCTTGGTCAGCGAAGCCGACGGAGAACCGATAGAGATGGTAGGCGGATCAGGCATCTCATTGACTGTGCCCGTAACCGCGGTCCTTGCGCTCTCACAACCCTCTGCGCTCACGTTAGCGGCATACAGAGTAGTGGTCTCGGTCAATTCAGCCGTGTAAGGATTAGCCGTGCTGACCAGGTTTCCACCGGTCTGTGCGTCATACCACGCGATTGTGCAATTACCGGCGGCGGTCACGGAGAAGTCTACATTGCCCTCCCCATATCGCTCGTTGCTTGAAGCATTAGTCGGTGCGCCCGGCACGATATTAATAGCGCCGGTTACAGCCGTCCTTGTCGCGCTCTCACAACCGGCGGGGCTTACGCTGGCGGCGTAGAGAGTAGTGGTCTCAGACAGGTTCGCCGAATACGGGTTGGCAATGCTTACAGGAACACCGCCGGTGGCAGCAGCATACCATCTCACTGTGCAACCAGTGTCCGCAGTAACCTCAAACGCAACCGCACCGGTGCCACAGCGAGCGTTGTTAGACGCATCGCTCGGAGCTGCGGGCAGAGGATTGACAGTGCTTGTTACCGCCAATCTGGTCGTACTCTCACAACCGGCAGCGCTTACGGCGGCGGCGTAGAGAGTTGTCGTCTCTGTCAATTCAGCAGTATACGGGTTGGCAGTGCTAATCACATTGCCGCCCGAAGCTGCATCATACCAGCGGACAGAGCAGCCATTGTCTACGCTGACCTCGAAGTCGATTGCTCCAGAGCCACAGCGATCATTCGAAGAAGCGTCTGCCGGGGCAGCGGGAATGGCATTTACCGTGCCGGTAACGGCAGTCCTCGTCGCGCTCTCGCAGCCGGCAGCGCTCACGCTTGTCGCGTAATAGGTGGTTGTGTTGCTTAGAGATACCGTGTATGGATTGGCCGTGCTGAGCAATGTTCCGCCAGTCGCAGCCGAATACCATTTCACAGTGCATCCGGAAGCGGCATCTACTGAGAACGCCACCTGTCCGGCGCCGCAGCGAGAGTTACTCGAGGCGTTCGTCGGAGTGGCCGGAATCTCGTTGACTGTGCCTGTAACAGCCAGCCTCGTCGCACTTTCACAACCGGCAGCGCTTACGCTGGCGGCGTAGTAGGTCTTGGCGGCTGACAGGTCTTCGGTGTATGGATTGGCTGTGCTGACAACAGTTCCGCCAGTAGCCGCATCATACCATTTAACTGTGCAGTTTGCGGCAGGGGTTACTGAGAAGTCAACATCACCAGACCCGCACCGGGCATTAGCTGAAGCGTTCGTCGGAGCCGCCGGGATAGCATTGACAGTGCCCGTTACAGCCAATCTCGCGGTGCTCTCGCAACCTTTATCGCTGACGCTTGCAGCATAGTAAGTAGTCGTGATGCTCAGGGTCGGGTTATACGGATTAGCGGTGCTAACCACATTTCCACCGATAGCTGCATCATACCATATCACGCTACAGCCTGCGGCAGGCGTAACGGAGAAGCCAACGATTCCCAATCCGCAGATGGCGTTAGCGGATGCGTTGGTCGGGGCGGCCGGGATCTCATTAACAGTTCCCGTAACAGCCAGCCTTTCCTCACTCTCGCAGCCATCCGCGCTCACCGTCGATGCGTAGTAGGTTGTTGTGGCATCGATCTCTTCAGAGTATGGGTTGGCAGTGCTTATCGCATTGCCGCCGACCTCTGCGTCATACCACTTCACAGAGCAACCGCTCTCTACTGCCACGGAGAACTCTATTTCTCCGGATCCGCAGCGAACGTTAGCCGAAGCGTTGGTCGGTGCGGCAGGAATCACAAAGACAGTTCCTGTAACCGCAGTCCGAGTCGCGCTTTCGCATTCGTCACTGACGCTCGCGGCATAATAAGTGGTCGTGGCGCTGAGCGTTTCAGTGAACGGATTGGCAGTGCTCACGACGTTGCCGCCGGTAGGAGCATCATACCACTTCACATCAAAGCCCTCAGCAGGGGTCACGGAGAATTCAACGTCACCCGCACCGCATCGAGAGTTGTTGGAAGCATTAGTCGGTGCGGCAGGCAGATCACTGATCGTGCCGGTTACAGCCAGTCTAGTCGCACTCTCGCAACCCGAAGGGCTTACGCTCGCAGCGTAGTAGGTCGTAGTCGCGGTAAGGCTCTCCGAATACGGATTAGCTGTGCTAACCACATTGCCACCGGTCGCCGCGTCATACCATTTAACCGTGCAGCCCGAATCAGAAGTCACGGAGAACTCAACAATACCCGAGCCACACCGGGCATTAGCCGAAGCGTTAGTCGGGGCGGCAGGTGCGGAGTTGTCGAATGGCTGGCTGGCGACCTCGCTGATATTTCCAGCCTCGTCGATCGCCCTCACATAAACCATGTGAGGCCCATTAGCCAACGAAGAAAACACCGCCGGGCTGGTCTTAGCTTCAAAAGCGCCGTTATCCAGCTTCACTTCATAAGTGACGGCATTATCATCAACGGAGCCTCCGAACGACACCGAAGCAGTTGTGCAACTGCTTAAATCAATGCCTGTGATGCTCGGCTGAGTCGGAGCTATGCTGTCCACCCTGAAGTTGGTTCCGGCAGACCAGTTAGAGAGCATACCCGTATAGGCAGAGGCTGTAGTGCCGGAGACCTCGTCGAAGCGATAGTATACCCACGGGCTGTTGGCACAGACGGCATCCCTGTACGCAGAGTCGGACTGCGAAGCCTTGGAGTAGTGGCTTGAAACCTCAGCAGCAGGCAGGCATCTGTCGTAGATGGCAAACTCGCCCAGCCGGCCTTTGTAATAGGCGTCCGCGTCCCAGTTGCTTTTGCCGATGTAACATTTGGTAAGATTAACCACTTCCGGCATTTGCATCGGCCCCTGTGCAACCAAAGAGCCGTTTTTGTAGATTCGTCCGTAGCCGCTCGTATCCAAAGTCAACACGAAGTGCTGCCAGGTGTTCAGGCTGATGACATTCTCAGCCTTAACGGACATCTCAACAGCGTCCCCTCGCCGAACGGAGAATATCAGGTCGTCACTGGTCGAACGGCGTGCGATGATGATATTATCCATCGGTGCGCCGTTTCCCATATCCAGGAACCTTGCCCAACTATTTGCAGCAGTCGGATATGCCCAGAACTCACAAGTGAACCCGCTGCCGAAGCTGTCAAAGCCGGACGGCAGATTGACATAACCGTTTGTGCCGTTAAAATCCACGGACTTGCTGTTCGGGTCACCAGAAAGCGCCCCGTTCTGGTTCAGTAAACAACCGCCCTGATAAGTGGCGTTCACATTGGCATACGCGCCGTCCATGACCCTGGTTCGATAATACAACTGCCCTTCCGGCAGAGACGGTGCGGTGCAGGAGTTTGCGTTCGAAGCAACAAGGTCGGTGTCAGCAACGATATTGCTGAAGTTCGCCGCAGTAGAAACCTGCACCTGATATCGGCTCTGAGCGTTAGAGTCGGTATCAGTGTAGTTCCAGCCCAGAGCAGGTGTCTTGGTAGTGCACCAGCCGTTTGAAGGATACGAGTTGTTCGTCGCACTCGGCGCAGTGTTCAGCACCTTATACGCACGCTGATACTGAGCATAGCGACGATCCGGGTCCTCACCCTCAGTCTGATTGGCGTTGTTATAAACGTGCATCACGTGATAGTACGTCTGCGGATAGCCGTCCGGGATTATATAGTCTTTATACCAGCAGACGTTAGTCCCATCCCAGGTGGCTGCTTGCTCGCTCCATATAGTCCACGAGTTGTTCGCTTTGCCCAGCCACGCTTTCGCCGACATTCCGGCGTTGACGTTGTGGATGCGGATCCAGTCTACATAGACCGTTTGGCCGTTTGCTGCACCGGTCTGAACCGGGTCGAAACGGAACTGAGTGACCGTTCCGGTCCACGATGCAGGCAGCGGAATGGTGTAAATGTGCCATTTACTATCGGAATATATGTCGAAATCGACCTGGCGGGCCGATGACCAATCGCCGGCTGTGCCCTTCCAGAAGAACTGCGCGGTGGAGCCTCCGTTGGCATTCATTCTGATTGAGACATATTTGCACTGGTTAGTATTAATAGCCAAGCCGCCGAAACTGTAGACAAACGGGTCGGCGCCGGTTATTCCGATCTTAATTTGGCCGGACTCTTTTGTAATAGTAGTGTTGTTTCCAGCATACCAACCCTGTGTGGTGTTATGGTCGAAATCCCAGCTATAGTTGTCTCCAGCGCCCCAGCTATCCGCGCCGTAGACGCTGAACCGTACAGTCTCGCCCTTTTTCTTGGCGCCACTATCCCAGCCGGCAGTTGCCGACGGGTTCTTTCGGGTTACGGTAACTGCGGTGCGCATATCGCTGTTGCTGGCGGGTTTGTCGCCAAACCACGAGGTGCCATTGCGGATCATCTGGAAGTCTTCGTTAGATGTGCCCGTCTGCGTAGGGCGCATATTGAAATGGCAGTACATAACCCCCTCAGGAGCAGTGCCGGGCGCGCTGACGACCGCCCCAGAAGAATACCAGCCTGGACCCGATACAACTCCTCCGATGTGGTAGAACTGATCGGCTGCGGTATTCCACGTCCACCAGGCATACCACGGGTTCTCCATGTCGTATATCCACTTGTAGACGTTACCCATATACATGTTAGGCTCTACAGATTTGGCCTTGTAGATGGCATCTAACTCTGGATATAATCGGGCGACGTTGCATACTGTGTCCATTCCGCCGCCCCAGTCCGATCCGACTTCCATCCAATCGTCCCAGTTGTATGAGGCTCTCGCATTGATAGTGGGTTCGGTCCAACCGCCGGCGCCTTTCTGGTTAAATGTCTGATTACCGCTATAAGAGCCTTCGGCATAAGACCAGTGCAAAGCGTTGGTGTCGCCATTGGCCCGTAGATTGAATCCGTGCCGGTAGGTTAAATACTGGTCACGATGCGGTATTTCGCTGGCGTTATACCACCTGCAGCGGTCAGCTCCGTTGCTACCCCAGCCAACCCAGATAGTACTGCATCCTTCAGGTGCAGAATATTCCGCCCAACCTCCTGCGGTAGAGGTTCGGACACAGTTTGCCCAGAAACCTCCTGCACACACAGTTGACGCACACAGCGCCAACAAGCAAATCATAGCAATCCTTTTCATCCACACACCTCCGCGTAATCCTATCGAAAGAATATATGATCGACTCGACGGAGACAAAGGTCGACTGAGCTTTGCCCCTCTTTAAAATTACACGCAATCTCAGTATGCGTGGTTTTTACAGTGGAGTCAACCTGGTACTATTACGTAGTTGTGAATCACAAGCTTGCGCCGGCGCATAATCGACTTACATTTAGTTGATATTACTGAACAAGCCCGGCAGTATCACAACTCAACTTCCATTATATATGACACCGCAATCGGTAATTTCGCCAAAAATGTTACAGGCGCCAAGTCTCATAAAAAACCGGCCCGCTCTAAATTGAGCAGGCCGGTTGGTTTGTCGTCGGCTTCGGGCGTTACTTAGCGTAGATCACCCGAATGTTGCCGAATCCGACAGCTCCCGTCACGATCACGAAGTCGCCTTCGCTCACGGTCGGGGCGGATTTGGTTATGACCTTGATCTCAGTATCCGCAGAGCCGGTCGTGACAACATAAGAATTGCCATCAATCGAACCCCACTTTACCTGACCCCAGGTCTTAGCGCAAAGGCCGTCGAGCAGGTTAAACTGGAACGATTTGCCATTGGTTCCCCAGGGAGCAATCGTACCCGCACCTGCCGCCGTCATCTGGCTTACCGTTATGCACGGCTCGCCTTCAGACGTGACGCCTCGTGTACCTATCAAGCTGACGATAGAATCCTCACCAGCAGCTATCGCACCCTCGATTCGAATACCGTGGATGCGGTTGGCTTCTTCGATGTAACCGAAGCCATCACCCTTGAAGTAGAGCGCCTTATTGCCGAGCTCAATCGGCGCGCCCACTTCAGCCTGCTTTGCGGCAAGGATAGAACCCTCGTCAAAGAACACGGTTCCCGTAACCGCCAGTCTCTCGCTCTCGCAGCCAGCAGCGCTGACGTTGGCAGCGTAGAGAGTAGTAGTCTCAGACAGGCTGGCCGCGTAAGGATTAGCCGTGCTGACCAGATTACCACCGGTCGCCGCGTCATACCACGCAATGGTGCAACCATCGCCGGCTGTCGCGGAGAAGTCAAGATCACCAACGCCGCAGCGAACATTAGCAGAAGCGTTCGTCGGAGCGTCAGGAGCCTCGTTAATCGTGCTTGTTACGGCTGTCCTCGACTCACTCTCGCAGCCATCAGCGCTCACGCTGGCAGCATACAGAGTAGTAGTCTCGGCCAATTCAGCAGTATACGGGTTGGCAGTGCTCACTACATTGCCACCAGTTGCAGCATCATACCACTTAACCGTGCAACCCTCATCAACGCTCACCTCGAAGTCGACCTCGCCCGCGCCACAGATGGCGTTCTCGGAAGCATCGGCCGGAGCCTCAGGTATCTCGTTGACGGTGCCGGTTACAGCAGTCCTTGTCGCACTCTCGCAGCCATCAGCGTTTACGCTGGCAGCATACAGAGTAGTAGTCTCGGCCAGTTCAGCAGTATACGGGTTGGCTGTGCTCACCAGGTTGCCGCCTGTAGCAGCGTCATACCACTTAACCGAGCAGCCCTCACCAACGCTCACACCAAAGGCAACCGAACCCTCGCCGCAAATTGCATTTGCAGACGGGTCAGCCGGAGCCGCGGGCAGATCATTGACGGTGCTCGTGACAGCCAATCTAGACTCACTCTCGCAGCCATCAACGCTCACGCTGGCAGCATACAGAGTAGTAGTCTCGGTCAGTTCAGCAGTATACGGGTTGGCAGTGCTCACTACATTGCCACCGGTAGCCGCATCATACCACTTGACCGTGCAGTTATCAGCAGCGGTTACCTCGAAGTCAACTTCGCCGGCGCCGCAGATAGAGTTATCAGAAGCATTGGTCGGCGCGCCCGGCACGATATTAATAGCACCGGTTACAGCCGTCCTTGTCTCGCTCTCACAACCGGCAGCGCTTACGCTGGTGGCGTAGAGAGTAGTAGTCTCAGACAGGTTTGCCGAATACGGGTTGGCAATGCTTACAGGAACGCCGCCGCTGGCAGCAGCATACCATCTCACTGTGCAACCAGTATCCGGAGTAACCTCAAACGCAACCGTACCGGCGCCACAGCGAGCGTTGTTAGACGCATCGCTCGGAGCTGCGGGCAGAGGATTGATAACGCTGGTACACGCCGTGCGCGCAGCGCTCTCACATCCGGCCGCGCTTACCGTGGCGGCGAACAGGGTTGTGGTAGCAGATATATCCGCAGTATACGGATTAGCGGTGCTTACCACGTTACCACCAGTAGCGGCATCATACCACCGGACAGAGCAGCCATCGTCGACGCTGACCTCGAAGTCAACTTCACCAGCGCCGCAGCGGTCGTTCATAGAAGCATCGACCGGAGCAGCGGGAATGGCGTTTACCGTGCCTGTAACGGCAGTCCTTGTCGCACTCTCGCAGCCGTTTGCACTAATGCTGGCAGCGTAGATTGTTGTGGTAGCCATCAGGTTAGTAGAATACGGGTTAGCAGTGCTCACCATGTTCCCACCGGTAGCGGCGTCATACCACTTGACAGAGCATCCATCATCCACGGCGACTGCAAATGCGACTGCGCCTGACCCACAACTGGAGTTGCTGGACGGGTTAGTCGGAGCAGCCGGGATGTCGAATATGGTGCTGGTGACGGCAGTCTTGAGCTCGCTCTCGCAACCGTCTGCGCTTACGCTGGCGGCATAGAGAGTAGTAGTCTCAGAGAGTTCCGCAGCGTACGGGTTGGCAGTGCTTACCACATTGCCATCCGTCTCAGCGTCATACCATCTGACCGTGCAGCCTTCATCGACACTTACTTCAAAGTCGACGAGACCTTCACCACACCGAGAGTTTTCCGAAGCATTGGTCGGCTCGGCAGGTATGGCGTTGACAGTGCCCGTGACTGCGGTGCGCTCAGCGCTCTCGCAGCCATTGGTTGTAACGTTGACAGCATACAGAGTAGTAGTCTCAGAGAGTTCAGCAGAATACGGGTTAGCGGTGCTTGCCACATTTCCGCCGGTCTCTGCATCATACCACTTCACCGTGCAACCATCAGCCGGGGTTACGCTGAAGTCGATCTCACCTCCGCCGCAAATCGCGTTTGCAGAAGGATTGGTCGGTGCATCAGGGACCTCGTTGATAGTGCTGGTGACGGCGGTTCGAGTATCGCTCTCGCAGCCATCCGCACTTACGCTTGCTGCGTAATATGTTGTCGTAGCTTCTATGTCCTCAGCATACGGGTTGGCAGTGCTTATCACATTGCCACCAGTAGCAGCGTCATACCACTTCACGGAGCAGCCGCTCTCCACTTCCACGGAGAACTCTATCTCGCCGGATCCGCAGCGGACGTTAGTCGAAGCGTTGGTCGGTGCGGCAGGAATCGCAAAGACAGTTCCTGTAACCGCCGTTCGAGTCGCGCTCTCGCAATCGTCGCCTACGCTTGCAGCGTAGTAAGTGGTCGTGCTGCTGAGGCTGGCAGTGTATGGATTAGCAGTGCTCACGACGTTGCCGCCGGTAGCTGCGTCATACCACTTCACGCTGCTGTCCTGGGCAGCAGTCACCGAGAAGACGACATCGCCAGCGCCGCATCGAGAGTTGCTTGAAGCATTAGTCGGAGCCGCAGGCGCGTCATTGATTGTGCCTGTTACAGCCAATCTCGTCGTGCTCTCGCAGCCTTCCCCATTCACGCTTGCCGCGTAGTAGGTCTGGGTGGCGCTGAGGTTTTCAGTATACGGATTAGCCGTGCTGACAACCACTCCGCCTGTAGCGGCAGAATACCACTTGATTGTGCAACCCGTGTCAGGCGTTGCGGAGAAGTCGACGTTACCCGAGCCGCATCGAGCATTAGTCGAAGCGTTCGTCGGTACGGCCGGCGCCGGGGTGACAGTAACTGTTACCGGCGTTGCTGTAAATGCAGCCGTGCCACAAGTCGGAGTAACCAGCACGTTATATGTCGTCGTAGTGGTCAGACCCGCAGGCGGATCATAAGACGCACCCGTCGCACCAGTGATCTCGGTGTCGTTGATAGTCGGGGAACCAGCGCCCTCCACAGAGTACCACTGATAAGTCAGCGCTCCGCCGCCGGAACCGCCGCTGTAGGTCATTGCAGACGGGTCGATGCTTCCGCAGGCAGATCCGCCGCCGCCAGTTATGGTTCCAACAGAGAAGGTCGCATTCGCAGCCACGGAATAATCATAGCTTCCGTTAGCAACATCGCCGGCATTGTAGCTCTTTACGTGCAGATACCACGTTCCGCCGGAAGTCGGAACCAGGGAAAGAGTACCGCTGCTCCACTTGGTTTCGGTGTCGGTCCAGGTGTGTGTGGCGCTCTTGTCCCATGCATATCTGAAATACTCAACTCCGCCTGCGCCCCAACCGAGGTTGTTTGTCCATACAACGCTGGCGCCCTGGCACGGAGTAGTTGTGCTCGGGGTAACGCTGTTGGCGACAGGAGCCGGAGAAAGCGTATAAACAGAAGTGGAGCCAACATAGTTGGTCGTATTTGCCCACGCACCCCTCGACTGGCTGGTGTTGTCGCGAGCGGCAATATCAAAAGTATATTGAGTATTCGGGGTAAGTCCGGTGTTGTTAAACGATGTTCCAGTACCCCAGCCGTAGACCGATGTGCCGCCACGGCGAACGTTAACGCCGACATCGCCTCGGCGATAGTGGCAACTTCCGCCATTGGTGCTGTCTGAGTCCTCAGCAGCGCCATCAGCTACGCCAACGCCCTTGTCCAGAGGAATAGCCCAGGCCAGGTTGATCTGAGTCGGGCTGACTGCGTTCACGCTGGAGAAGCTCGGGTTGTTAGGAGCAACGTTATCTACGAAAACCGCACCCCAGGCACAGTTACCAGTGCCGTTATAGGTCCATCCACCACTGGAACCACTCGCCTGGCCGGATGTTCGACCAGATTTGCTGATTCCGAAGAAGTGGAGTCGTCTATAGCCGGTTACATTAGTCTCGGTATGAGACCAGGTAGCGGTACTATTGGTGGTGAATTTATAGTACGTATCGGCGCCGGAAAGCCCTCGGCCCCACTGATAGTATCCGGTCTTCCAGAAAGGAATGAACTGCGCAGTAACAGTACCACTCGCTGTGACTGTGGTATTGTTCGTATATATGGTAAGACCGTGCGCAGGATTGGCGACGCCGTTGAAGTTGGACAGCGTCATCTTAGGGAACCAGCCGTCCTGCTCGTTGAAGATACTATAGCCATCGTAGCGGTGTGTCTGGAAGTCGACGCTGCCTTCTTCCTGATTAACATCACCACCGTTGCGAAGGCTCATCGTACCTTCCCAACTTCCGCCGCCAGGCCCCTGCTGTATCTTAAAGAGCACTCTGCTCCATCCAGAAGGCATGCTCTTAGAAGCAGTTACGTCCTCATCTCGGATTAAGCCACGTGCTTTATCATTTGTATGGATGACGGTGCCGTTCAGCCAGATTTTGCAGCCGTCGTCAGAACCGATTGCAAACTTTGGCCCTGCTCCGCCAGGCGCATATACCCACGCCATAGCATAGCCAGCCTGGTCTGCATTTTTATTCCATAGGGTGCCAAAATTTAGGGTGTTTGCGTTGTTGCAGTCTCCGGCGTCGTGAGCCACAGGCTTCTTTCCGCCAAACAGACCATCTACAATAGCTGTCCCTTTATTGGTCTCGATATATGGATAGAAATACAGGTTCGCTTCGTCAAGGCCGTTTGCATTGGCAAGAGAAGTCGAACTAAACGGGCCCAAGACAACCCACTTATTAAGATATGACCATCTGTCACCAAAGCCTTTTACCTGGCCAACCATCGTAATGGAGCTTCCGGCCGGCTTACAAGAGTCAATGTTCTCTTTGGTGTCGATAAAAACGCCGTTACGGTTGGCAACATTAGCAACAGCGCCCGTCCATAGAGTTATCCAGTCGCAGCCTTGAGAGCAGGTAGTATAAGTCTGCTTCGAAGCATCGCTAACGGCGCCGCCGGTGTTTATGCTCTTTGCCTTAGAATAGGCTACGCTGCCGCTAAAGTATCCCGGCCGCCAGAACTCCTCCTGGAACCAACCACGTCCGGCCCACGTCCAGCCGTGATTCCACGTTACCGTTTGGCCCAATTTGACGTTGGTGTCATTGATCGCCCAGCAGTACCAATAGTCCCTGCTGCAGCTTGTGCCACTTCCCCAGGAACCGGTGCCGTTGTAAAAGCTGGTCGGGTTTTTCTCGCCTGAGTTCGCCCAATAGGCAAACGCAGGTGCAGCCACAAGCACTGATAATGCGCATAAACAAATGCACATTATCAGAAAACGATTGCACGTTTTAAGATGCATTCCATACCCTCCTTTATACTTTTGTTTTGATAGTGAATTAATAGTAGAATGCAAGCGGGTAAATTATGTTTCCGGCCTAACAGAGATAGAAATTGCAGGCGTGATGAAGCGCTTCGGGTGGTAATAATGTTGAGGATTCGTGCTTAGGTGGATAAACCCATCCCGCCGCTAAGCTTATCCGCGGATGTCTCTGCATCCTGTTGGGCACGCCCGATAAGCGCCACAGTACTGCCAGCCTGCTCTATGCTCAGCTATAGACAGTATGCACGATTACCAGCAACAGGTCAAGCGGTAACATTACCGGGATTTGGGCTGTGGGTTTGACCAACCCCCGGTCTATGGCTATAATTCTCGAAGTATCTATTGTCTGAGGTGATTATCCGTGCCCCAACCCCTGCTGGATGGCGTCGAGCGTACTATTCTGGAGTTATCGGAGCAGCCGAATGTATATTCGCTTACTTCCGACGAAATCTGTCGACGGGCCAAAGAATTCGGCAGAGCGACGGTGTTTGGCAACGTAAATTATGTCTCCACGGTCAAAAATCAAAGCGCGGCGTTGACAGTTAACCTCGGCAGCAGGCGAGTGCTGCCGGATCTGTCGACATCAAAAAAACGTGACATAACCAAACACGCAGCCGAGACCGTGCGTGCGCTTCATCGGTATCTCAAAAAGACGCCGCTGCTAAAAGTCGATTGCAGGGTGGGGGACAACGACAGCTTTGCCCCTGAGTGTACGTTATATCTATCCACCTACAGAAAAGAATCGGCGCGGTTGGCTCATCAGGTAATGCAGACCCTGTTTCCAAGCAGACACCAGGGCGGGGATCGTCTTATAACGGTCTTTATTCCGGAATGGCAGGAAAGGGATCGGCAGATACTTGTCTTTCCGGAACTCGGCGTAACCTATGTTCTCGGCACGGATTATTATGGAGAGGCCAAGAACGCATTTCTGCGAATGGCTATGTGGAAAGCCAGGCAGCAAGGGCTTTTAGGGCTGCATGCAGGCACGAAGATTATCCGAGCAGCCGGACCGGATGGCGACATCCGCAAGTTAGGAATGCTGCTGTTCGGTATGTCAGCCTCAGGCAAGACCACTCATATATGTTCAGACCACGGCTTGGATTTGCCCGGCGAGGGCGTCGAGGTGTCTCAGGACGATGTGGTATTTTGGGGCGACAACGGCGCTGCGTTGGGCTCGGAGCGAGGATTCTATATAAAAACAGAAGGCCTCGGTTCGAAAGTGCACCCTGCTCTGTATCGCGCCGCCACGTCACAATTGGCGCTTCTCGACAATGTTGTAGTAGACTACGAAGGCAACGTCTATTTTGACGATCGAACCCTTACGGCCAACGGCCGGGCGACCATACAGAGAGAAGATCTCGGCGATATCGCCGCGTCCACAATTGATCTGCCTTCGATTGACGAACTTGATGGGCTGATTGTGGCTTTTATGGTGCGCAAATACACGGTAATTCCCATCGCAAGCAGACTCACCCCGGAACAGGCTGCTGTAGCGTTTCTACTTTCAGAAACCTTTGATTCGACCGGCCCGGACGCCAGGGATATCGCCGGCAACCCGCTGCTAATCGCCGAACCAGCCGACGAGGCGAACGCTTTTTATGAGCTGATAAAGTCCTATCAGGATAAGGTCGAATGTTATATGCTGAATACCGGCGGGGTGGGGGAACTCGTCGAACTGGGCTTAGATGGTGCGCGCAGGGTCAGAAAAAAGGTCACTCGTGTGGAAATAGATGAGATGTCGGCGATTATTCGAGCTATCTCGCGTGGGTCAATCAACTGGCGAGAGGACCCAAACTGGATGGTTGAGACGCCGGAATCAATCCCGGATCTTGATTTGGAAAAGTATCAACTGAACCGGCATTATTCGCAGGCGAGAATAGACTACCTCATAGCCGCCGCCCGCCTGGAACGCGCCGAATACATAGAAGCAATCCCCGGCTTAAAACTCGAAATCAAGAGATCAGCGGAGTTCTAATCAACCCCTGTCATTCCGAGCGAAGCGAGGAATCTGCTTTTTCCCTTCTTCGATCGGTGGTGATCTCCGAATCACCACCGCACAACCCCTTTCAGTATTTTCTTTATTTCGCTTCTTTCTGGCTTTCGCGTTATTCCCTTCCCTTCTTCGATCGGTGGTGATCTCCGAATCACCACCGTACAACCCCTTTCAGTATTTTCTTAATTTCGCCCCTTTCTGGCTTTCGCGTTACTCCCTTCCTCCGCGTCCCCAGGTTTCATTGCCTGCCTGTTTGTGCTAGAATCTCACAGATTATAGAACACAAAGGACGGGCTATGTACGACTGGGAAAACCATCAACTGCCACATCGCAATAGATTGCCCGCGAGGGCATACACGTTCTCTTATCCGGACGCTGTGTCCGCGATAACGGGCGACCGTGGAGTGTCGCCGTGGTTCAAACTGCTCAACGGAAAATGGAGCTTCCACTTCTCCGAGAGCCCATTATCAGCGCCGGCGGGCTTTGAGGCTGTGGACTATGATCCTGCTGAGTGGGACGAAATCGATGTTCCGTTGAGCTGGCAAATGGACGGTTACGGCAGGCCGCATTATACCAATGTGCGCTTTCCTATTCCCGTAGACCCGCCCAAGGTCCCCAGCGAGAACCCCACCGGCTCTTATAAACGAGAGTTCTTCGTGCCGCAAAGCTGGGACGGTATGCGCATTCTGCTAAAGTTCGAGGGTGTCGACTCTGCATTCCACGTCTGGGTGAACGGCGAAGAGGTCGGCTTCAGCAAAGGCAGTCGAATCCCCGCCGAGTTCGACATCACCGATAAGGTCGCGCCCGGTATCAACAGCCTCAGCGTGCGGGTATATCAGTGGTCCGACGGGTCATATTGCGAGGATCAGGATATGTGGTGGCTGTCGGGGATATATCGCGATGTATATCTGCTCGCGGTCCCGAAATCCCACATATGGGATGTCACTACTCGCACCATTTTGGACTCAGAATACAAGAACGCCGAGCTTCAAATTGCCCTTGATCTGCAGACTGCGACTTCTGGCTTCACCGTAGAAGCGACTCTGCTCGATGCCAAATCAGCCAAAGTTGCAAGCGCTACGGCGGACGCATCGGCCGCAAAAATCGACCTTTCGATGGCGATAGATAACCCCGCCAAATGGACAGCGGAGACTCCATACCTTTACAAACTGCTCCTCACTCTCAAGGACGCCTCCGGCAATGTCGTCGAAGTCGTGCCGGTCAACGTCGGCTTCAGGCAAGTCGAGATCAAAGGGGACGTCTTTTATGTCAACGGCGTGCCTATCAAGATCAAGGGTGTGAATCGCCATGAGATGCATCCGGACCTCGGCCGGGCAGTGCCGCTGGAGACGATGATCGAAGATGTCCTTCTTATGAAGCGTCACAACGTCAACGGCGTCCGCACTTCGCACTATCCCGACGACCCGCGCTGGTATGATTTGTGTGATTACTATGGGTTATACGTCATCGACGAGTGTGACCTTGAGACCCACGGCTTTATGGATCAGCCGGGATGGCGCGGAAATCCGCCTGGCAACCCCGAATGGGAGGATGCCTTAGTCGATCGTATGGTCAGAATGGTGCAGCGGGACAAGAACCATCCATCAATTATAATGTGGTCTCTGGGCAATGAATCGCACATGGGCCGCAACCACTTTTCTATGGCGAAAGCAGCCCGAGCCCTCGACCCAACCAGACCGATACACTACGAAGGTGACTACTCTATCGAAGTCGCCGACGTATACAGCCGAATGTATCTCAGCCGCGACGACTGTATCGCCATCGGTGAGGGCAAGTGGACCATCGACGGCGCCGTTGGCGACTATCGAACAATGCCGTTCGTGCAGTGCGAATATGCGCATGCTATGGGCAACGGCCCCGGCGGTCTCAAGGATTACTGGGACGTCTTTTACAAATATCCGCGACTTATGGGCGGCTTCATCTGGGAATGGGTCGACCACGGAATCAGGGTGCAGGCTCCGGACGGGACGGATTATTTTGCCTATGGAGGGGACTTCGGCGATTTGCCTAACGACGGCAATTTCGTCTGCGATGGGTTGATATTCCCGGATCGAATCCCTTCACCGGGTTTGATTGAATACAAGAAAGTCATCGAACCTGTTCAAGTTGAAGCGATAAACCTTGATAAAGGTATATTCAAATTCACAAACCGCTTCGACTTCTCCGGCATAGATCAATTCGCTATGAACTGGACTGTCACATCAGACGGCAGGATCATCAGCACCGGCAGCGCACCGATCCCCGCAATCGCAGCAAAGTCCTCCGAAGAGGTCACCATCCCCTTCTGCAAAGAGGGGATCTACGGAGAGAGCTACCTTACTATTTCCTTCACCCTCGCCACCGACGAACCCTGGGCGGACACAGGCCACGAGGTTGCCTGGGCACAGTTCAAACTGCCCACCGAACTACGCACCGTACAACTCTGCCCGGACGATTTTCCTATTGATATCGAGGAGGACAACCTCACAATCGCCCTGTTCGGACCGGAGTTCTACCTGGTGTTCGATAAGATCAACGCCACTATAGTCCATTGGAGCGCCGACGGGGTGGATCTGCTCGAGGACGGCCCGATACTCAATTTCTGGCGTGCTACTACAGACAACGACCGCGCCTGGGACAACGCCAAATCCTGGCGACAATCCGGCCTTGATGCTCTGCAGCAGCGCGTCGATGAGGTCATCTGGCAGGCATCCAGCGACGGCGTAGTGCAGATCAAGGCTAAAACCCACATCGCCCCTCCGATCCTCGACCGCTACTTCGAGTGCGAATATCTCTACACGATATACGGCACGGGCCATGTCAAAATTGAAGCGTCGGTGGTGCCTCATCGCGAGTGGTGCGATACCCTGCCCAGAGTCGGTTTGCAGATGCAGATACCGTGTGAACTGGATCAGGTGAGCTGGTTCGGCAGAGGGCCAGGCGAATCTTATGCCGACACCAAAGAAGCCGGTCGGTTCGGCCTGTTCGGCGGCTGTGTGGACGACCTCTACACGCCGTATATTTTCCCACAGGAAAACGGCAATCGCATGGACGTGAGTTGGGTGACCCTGACCAACACGAGAGGGCAGGGGATCATTGCCATTGGTCAGCCAACGATCAACTTCAGCGCCCATCGATTTACGCCTGCGGATTTCGAGAAGGCTCGACACACCTGCGAACTTGTCGAGCGAGATTTCATCAATCTCAATCTCGACTACCGGCAGAACGGAATAGGCAGCGCGAGTTGCGGCCCCGGTGTGCTTCCGGAGCATACGCTTCGCACAGGTGAGTTCAAGTTCACTGTAGTGTTGAAGCCATTCTCCGAAGATGGGGTTTCGGCGGCTCATGCCAGCCGCGAGGTATTGTAAAATCTCTCAAGAGGCTTCGGAGCTGTCCGGTTCCGGAGCCTCTTCTTTTGCATCAGGGGGAGCGGCATAAACCCCGTCGCCAGCCGTAACGCCCCAAGCGTCCTCGCTCTTATCGTCACTCAACGCCAGTGCTGGGAATTTGCCGGGAGTCAACACAGTAGCGTCCGCAATTTTCTTTGGCCACAGCGATTGCTTGTCCTCGTCCCACAGCATTTTCTTAATTACCACTTTTGTGCCATAAGCCAAAGGTTCGGACACCCTCGCATACAGCACGGACATATCAGGCACCTTACTCGTTATATTACCCAGTCGGGCAGGGTCGTCGACGGCTGGTAGTTCAAGCTCCGGCTTAATCGCCCCCAGCGACAACGCAGCCTCGGTCAAATAGTCAATGCGTCTTTGCGTATCAGGGTGGTCGGCGAATAATGAGGACACCTCGTACCGGTTCTGATTGCTCTCAATACTAAGGAGTTTTTTCATCGAAGTGACCGCGCCCGATGGCTGAAACCCGGCCTTGGTCGTCAGCCGTATACCTTTCTCATCGGCTTCCCGCTCCATTTTACGGGAATACCGCGCACTGACGATCATATTTCCCCATGTCCAGACATCCGCGCCGGCGGCTCCTCCGAATACTATGAGCGGCAGCGTCCATAGCATCCGCTGCTGTTGCTTGATATTCGCATCTATCCCGTGCCGCAAATCACAGTGCGTTATCTCGTGTGCAAGCACCGCCGCTCGCTCATCCGGGGTCAGAATACTCCACATCCGCTCCGTAAAATACACATAACCGCCCGGCAGGGCAAACGCGTTTATGGTATTTTTCTCATCTTTGACCACATGAAAGTGATACGCTATTTCCGGCCTGTTCACAAACCCAGCCAGCTTTGATCCGAGGGCGGTGATGTCGTCTTGATACTTCTGATTTGTAGACAGGGGCATCTCTTTGAGAATTAGCTTTGAGGTCTCCTCGCCGATCTTTATCTCCTGGGCGACCGACACTGCATGGCAAATACCCGGATAAGCCATCAGCACGACAGATATACAGACAATCGCTATCGCTCGCCTCAAGTCCAAAACACCATACCCTGCATCAGTATTCCCAATAATCTTATACAATCTTCACCAACAGGCAGCGATCTGCAATTGACAGCCGCAAGAAACTCAATCTACTCTCTCTGGCTCTTTGTTTCTACTTCCTCCGCCTTCTCCGGCTTTTGCTCATATACATCAAACCCGTTGCGCAGTTGCGAGACATCCCATCCGCCGCTAAAACTCGACATCCTGAGAACCACTTTTGCGCCGCTTTTAGGTTCAGGTTTCGCTGTGCCCACGATCCGGTCCTTATACTTATCCTTTGAGTTCCACGCAGGATACAACACATCGTAAGTCTTGTTCGGATCAAGCGCCACCGTGCCTGGAACCTCGATTGTCGCACGGCTGGTTCCGATAGAGAGAATCGGCCCGATCCACCTGCCTGCATCCGGATCATTAACCTTGATAAGGCTTGCCCCGGACACCATCGGCGCATAAGAGTATTTCGGCCTCTGCAATCCGATATATCCGCTTGGATTAGCCGGGTCGGTCACAACCAGATATCCGACACTGTCGGCGATCAATTTGGTGTTCTCTTTATTCCAAACCGCCTGAACCGCCACCAATCGTTCATACTGGCTGGGTTTGCTATCCAATTGCAGCTTTGCCACCGGCGAAGTAGAAGAAATCGGCATCAATGAGCCGACGCCTTTTTCCAGTTTAGGCGATTCGGGCACAAAGACCCCCATGCCATTTGCGAGCGGCCAGGCTTTAGGCAGGGTGATCATAGTCATCTTCGCAGTGTAGCTCGAACCCGTCGAGTCAACGATTCCCCGGCCGATCGGCACGGATGTGTGCTTTTCATAATAGGAATCCCAGCCATTGCGCATCACCCATACCACGTCGCCGTTTTTCAAAGGCTGGTCGGAGGTGAATGTGATAGTCTCAGACTTACTGGCCGTCACCTCGCCCACTTTGCCCGCCATCTCGACTGTCCCGGCATTTTCCGGTGGCACGGGTATGCCCTTATCGGTCAGCAGCTTCACCAGGTAATCCAAGCGCTCCTTGGTCGGCGGGTGATCGGAGAATATCTTAGGCGGGGCGCCGCCGGCCTCGTCCTCAAATCGCCTGATCTTATACATCGAAAGCAGAATCCCGGCGGGATTGTACTCCGCCTTCTGGCAGAAGTCTACCGCTCCAAAATCCGCTTCTTCCTCGTCGCTACGGGAGTATTTTAGTGAATAAAGCTGTTCGGCGATGCTTGCGATGTCTCCGACCAGCCTGCTTGCGCGAGTCGCTGCCAGCAACACGGCAAGTATCGTCTGTCGCTTCTGTTGCTTCGATATCGCATCGATTGCGTGGCGATTGTCGATGTGAACTATCTCGTGACTGATAACCCCGATCCGCTCATCCGTGCGTAGAACGTTCCACAGCCGGCTCGTAAAGTAGACATAGCCTCCCGGCACCGAGAACGCGTTAAAGCTGTCGTCCTGGAGGACTTTGAAATGATATTTAATATCCGTGCGCTTCACGAACTTCGCCAGAGCCTGCCCATACTCATCAATTTCCTTCTGGGCCTGCTCGTCGGAGTAGAGCACGTTGTCTTTCATTATCTGCAAGTCGATCTTATTACCGAGGTCTATCTCCTCAGCCAGAGAAACCGCCTCGGCTACCTGAGCGACCAATCCCGTAATAACGATCGTAATCACAAAAAACAAGAGCCGTTTGCTTACCATTTTCACCATCCCCAAAACAGATTACGACTTCTTTTTCTTATCCTTACTCTTTTCCGCTTTTTCAGGCTCGTCAGCCAGTTGTTTCTCCAGAGGGAACCCCAGCTCCACTCTGTTCAGCTTGCTCAAAGCATCTTTCCAGTCCTCTGGGTTTTTGCCGATCCGATCTGCCAGTTTCTCGTCGGAACTTTTCACCATAGTAATCGCGGTCGCCGCCTGCACTTCGTCGTTTTTGTTCGCGAAAGCCTCGGCAAGCGCCACCCATGCTACCGTCGCCTTCGATCCAAGGTTTTGAACGGCATAGTTACCTGCGCTTACGGCCTTATCATACTTACCCATCCTGTCGTAGGTAACAGCCATACGCACCCACGGTTCTCTAAACTCAGGCCACTGCTTCTTTGCTTTCTTGAATTTACCGAGAGCCGCCTCGTAGTCGCCCAGGGCATACAGCGCAGAGCCCTCTCCCACATATAGCCTGGCCAACCACTGCTTTTTGTCCGGCACGTTGCCGTGTTTTATAGGCTCGACAGCCTTCTCGAAAAGCCTCATCGCCTTCTTATCTTGATTAGCAAGCATATTCACATCAGCCGCATCCAGCATCAGCGAATAATTGTCCTTGATAACAGGCAGCAAAGCCTCCATCTGCGCGGCAGCGGTTTTGTATTTTTCATGTATATATGACTCGTGTGCTCTTCTCAGCTTGCCATAATAGTCCGTTTTATAGACCACATTAAGGTAGATACCCACCATCGCGACTCCGATAAGCCCAGCAGCAATCGCGTTCATGCGCACCTTTTCAGCCGGCCACTGCATCGCTTTGCTTATAAAAATTGCTCCCAGCGCCAATCCGACCACAGCAGCAAAAGTCCACGGGGTCTGGTCCGCTCCTGCGATCAACCTTGCTGTACTGGCCACTCCAGGCAGCGCATCCGCAAACGGGCTGATTTTAGCCGTCACATAGGTCTGAGAAAACCCAATCGCAGCCGCAAATAATACCACCACATACGCCATCACACCCCGGGCTTTCGGTGCGCCCGTCAGTGTGTGGACGACCAGGCCCATAAGAAATACATAACCCAGCGAGGCAGTAGCCAGTATCGCGAACGCGAAGTTGACCGAAAACGTAGGGGTGTTCGCCAAAGACTGGCTATAAGACAACACCGCCATCGCAAGCTGAGCGATAATAAGCGTCACCTGCGACCAGCCCATCAGCGTCAGCAGCCCAACATACTCCACTTCCGTCCCGATCCATTTGAGCAGCTTCTGCATCACGAACGCAAACAGCAGCGTCAGCCCTAACCAGGTCACCGGGTTCGACTTACCCAGCATCAGCGCCTGCACCCGTTCCCCGCTCAGCGCCGTAATAATTACCGGTACAGCAGAAAGCGCACCAGCGATCAGTGAGATCACCAGTGCGGTACCGAGCAGCCTTCGCCGGTGGATTTCTTCAAATGCCGCGCCCGGCGAGGTTATTATCGCCAGCGCCAGTTTTGCTTTGCTATGCGTTTTTTCGTTATCCAAGACTCCTCCGAGAAATAAACAGTAGTCGGTCACCACTTACTCCGACTACGCCCGGAGTCCTTCACGCGGTTCCCAGTCTCTATTATATAGGGGCACGACACAATGATACATCACATCCGTGCCCCACGCGTGCTTATAGTTTGCCGCTTTCGCTAATATAATACAGCACCGGCACCGCCATTCGCGATAGCAAAGTGGACGCCACTTCACCAGCCATCAAAGCAATCGCCAGCCCCTGAAATATCGGGTCCATGAGAATAACCGATGCACCCACCATAACTGCGGCAGCCGTCAACAACATCGGCCGGAACCTCACTGCGCCGGCGTCGACCACAGCATCCTCCAAGGGCATTCCCTGTCTGCGACGAAGCTCAATGAAGTCCACCAATATAATCGAGTTGCGCACGATAATCCCCGCCCCGGCGATGAATCCGATCATCGAGGTCGCCGTAAAAAACGCCCCCAACAACGCGTGCGCAGGCAATATTCCGACCAGCGTCAGCGGGATGGGAGCCATAATCACCAGTGGCGTCTTAAACGACTTGAACCAGCCTACCACCAGTATATAGATCAACACCAGCACAGCCGCAAACGCTATGCCCATGTCCCTGAACACTTCGTAGGTGATGTGCCATTCCCCGTCCCATTTCATCGCATATTTGGTCGTGTCGAATGGAGATGCAGTCGTGAAATGCTTCAGTTCATAGCCCAACGGCGTCTTCATCTCGCTGATAGTCTTGTTCATCTTCAATATTGCATAAACGGGACTCTCATGCGCCCCCGCCATATCCCCAATCACATAGACCACGGGCTTCAGATTCTTATGATATATGCTTCGATCCTGAACAGTCGGCCGCACCGTCACCAGTTCTCCAAGCGGAACAAGGTTCCCTTTAGTGCTTTGGATCTGTATATTTTTGATCTCCTCAACGCTTGATCTCTGCACCAATGGTAGTTGCAGGTAGATCGGCACATCCTCCGCCGCTTCTGGAATATGAGCCAGTTCTATTCCGCTTCCAGCCACGGCAAGAGCGATAGTCTGCGAGAGTTGTTCGGTCGGGATACCGCTAAGCGCAGCCTTCTCCTTATCCGGTATCAGCTCGAACTTGGTCTGATCTGCCTCAACATACCAGTCCACGTCGGTAACACCTTCGGTATCGCTGAATACGTCTTTAACCTGATCGGCGATCGCCCAGCGTGTGTTATCGTCTGGCCCATATATTTCCGCCACCAGCGTCTGCAGAACAGGCGGCCCTGGCGGCACCTCCGCCACCTTAGCGTTGGCCCCATACTTACGCCCGATCTCGTGTATTGTATCCCGCACGGATTTCGCTATAGCGTGACTCTGCCGCTTTCTTTCGTGCTTATTTACCAGGTTCACCTGAAGATCAGCCACGTTACAGCCGCGCCTCAGGAAATAGTGTCGCACAAGCCCATTAAAGTTATAAGGGCTGGCGGTGCCGACATAACTTTCGACGTCGGTCACCTCCGGCACTGTGCGCAGGTACGCCGCCATCGCGTTTGTAGCCGCAGCGGTCTGTTCCAGAGTCGCGCCCAGCGGCATATCCACCACCACCTGGAACTCGCTCTTATTATCAAACGGCAGCATCTTAACCGTGACCCACTTAGCAGGCAGCATCGCCACCGCTGCTATAAGCAGCACCACAACAAGCCCCAAAAACTGGTGTCGCCTGGCCGAATTTGCGATCAACGGATTCATCATTCGACGATACAGCCGGGTGGTCCAGCCTTCTGAGTCGTGGTGATGTTCGTCGTGAGAGTTTGTCCCATCTGTTTGCCGGTGCAGAATCCTGAGAGCAGCCCACGGCGATATGATAAAAGCGGTCAGCAGTGAGAATATCATGGCGGCAGTCGCCCCGACCGGGATCGGGCGCATATACGGCCCCATTAACCCGCCCACAAACGCCAGCGGCAGAATCGCCGCCACGACAGCGAAAGTAGCCAATATAGTCGGGTTTCCGACTTCATCCACCGCCTCAGTCGCAACCTCAATCAGGCTTCGATTAGCGTTGGATTCCATTCGGAAGTGGCGGACAATGTTCTCAACCACCACAATCGCGTCGTCTACGAGTATACCTATGCTAAAGATTAACGCGAAAAGTGTGATACGATTCAGCGTATATCCAAATAAGTAAAAGACCAACAGCGTCATCGCCAGAGTAACAGGCACCGCTATCGCCACCACCAGCGATTCCCTCTTCCCCAACGCGAACGCTATCAGCAGGATCACCGATATAATCGCGATCAGCATGTGCAGCAGAAGCTCGTTTGACTTCTCAGTCGCCGTCTCGCCGTAGTTTCGAGTGATCGTATAATGCACATCCGGCGGGATCATCTTGCCTTCGAGGGTTTTGACCTTCTCCAGCACAGCATCGGCCACTTTGATCGCGTTTTTGCCCTGCCGCTTTGCTACAGATAAAGTCACCGCCGAGTGAATGGAATCAGTCTCGGCCTCGTGTGACTCTCTCGCCGCCGGCCCAAAGGCGATGCTCACGTAGCTGTTCGGCTCCTCAGGGCCGTCCTCGATAATGGCGACATCTCTAAGAAATACGGGCCTGCCGTTGGGAGCGCTGACCACGACCTGCCCGACATCCTCCGGGCTTTGCAAAAACTGACCGGTCTGCAGGGCAAAACTATAATTATTGTTCGCAAAATGCCCCGCAGGATATTGGACATTCGCCCCCTGAATCGCCTGCTGAATGGCTACCGGCGAGAGTCCATAGCCCGACATCTTCGCGGCATCAAGGGTCACTTTAACCTGTCTGCGCAGTCCGCCGATAACCATCGTCTCGGATACATCATTTACAGACTTGATTTGATCGTCGACCTTAGCCACCAGCCTGCGCAGGTCATAGCCGTTATATCCATTGCCCCAGAATGTCAACGCCAGAATCGGAACGTCGTCTATGGAGCGGGGTTTGATAATCGGACGGCTGGCTCCGGGTGGAATTATGTCGAAGTTTGCCTGCATTTTGTTATACAGTTTAGCTATGCTGTCCTCGATATTTTCCCCGACATAGAACCGCACAATCGCCATAGACTGCCCTGGGCTGCTCGTCGTGTAGACATACTCCACGCCCGGAATCTCCCAAAGCAGCTTCTCCATCGGCGTCGACACCCGCGTCTCGACTTCCTTGGAACTTGCCCCCGGCATCTCGACGAATATATCGATCATCGGCACTATAATCTGAGGCTCTTCCTCGCGCGGCAGGACCACCACCGCGAATACCCCCAACAGCACCGACGCTACTACAATCAACGCCGTTAATTTTGAATCTATAAAATAATGAGCTATTCGCCCGGCGATTCCGAAGTGTTTGTTCATTGCTGCACTCCATCTCCTGCCGAACTCGATCTCTTCAATTTGACTCTAGCGCCATCAATCAGCACCCCGCTGTTTTTAACGATGACCTGATCATCTGCATGCAATCCGGACAGTATCTCAACGCCGCTTTCGGTAGTTCGCCCGACTTTAACCGCCTGCATCCTTGCCAGCCCCTGCTTGTCGATCACAAACACCACCGGCAATCCGCCCTGATCCCTAAGCGCCACGACAGGGATAGTCACGCCTTTGCTGAACCCGACAGGATAATAAATCATTCCGAACTCCCCCGTGCGCGCGTTCAACGAATCCGGCAAATCGACTTTTACCAGAAACTTATGGCTGCTCGAATCCCCGGCCGGCGATATCACCGCCACCTTGCCCGATGCTGTCCTCTTCTCCGCTCCCAACTCCACAGAGACCAGCTTTCCCACGAACAGGTCGTCTACGCCGCTTTCAGGAACCGTCGCCTCGAGCCGGTGCCGTGATGCAGATTGAACCGTGATAATTGGCATCCCAGGGGATACCGTGTCACCGGGGTCGACCATTCGCGCCGACACAACGCCCGAAATAGGGGACGTAATAGTTGCATAACTCAACTGAGTCCTGGCGAACTCCAGCGCTGCGCGAGCCTGTTTAGTCTGCGAAGCGGCGACCTGCGCCTCGCGTGCGCTCATAGAATCCTGCGCAGAGGACGCCTTCGCCAGCCGCAGCGCCTGCTCAGCCTGCAACACCTGCTGCTGCGCCGCTCTTATTTCCTGCTCACGAGAGCCTTCCTCAGTCAGGCTTGATTGCTCTTTAGCAGATGCGTACTGGGCCTTCGCGATGTCATAGGCAGTCTGCATACTGTCCAGCCTCTGCTTCGGCACTACGTCCTGCTCATATAATCTTTTATATCTGTTAAGCTCCAGCTCCGCGTTTTTGAATTGCGCCTCGGCCTGTGCCACGGCGAGTTGGGCTTGTGCGCGCTGTTGCTTTCTTGGTCCTTCTTTAACAATGGACAACTGTTCCTGTGCCGCTTTCAATGCCGCCTCTGCGTTGGCTATACTCGTGCTGGTCTGCACTTTTTGCAAACCAGCGCCGGTTTGAGCTCTGTTAGACCCCGCCATCGCCGCTGCAACGCTGGCCTCCGCCTGCGCCACTTGAGCCTGGAGATCCCTCGATTCAAGCCGGATTAACACCTGCCCCTGGCGGACATGGTCACCTTCGCGAACCAAAACTGCGGCCACGCTACTCATAATCTTCGGCGCGATTTTGGACTCGATGTTCGGCCGCACGGTACCCGAAGCAGACACGTTATTCGGCAAGCTCGATGCGCTCACCACCACCGTCTCCGCCTCGATCATCCCCGCAGCCTCCGCAACCGGCTCTTCAGGAGCGTGCTTTCCCCTCGCCATCATTGCAATGATGACTATTAAAATACCCAGCCCTGCAAACCAGAAAATCTTCTTGCTTTTCTTCGCTGGTCTACCGTTTTCTCCGGCCATAATTCCCTCCAACTCGACGTGCGATCGGCTATCTAAGCCCCAACTTGCGCAATATATTCATCATTGGGCACCAGTCAGTTATCCCGGACTGAAGCAGGTTTACTCCAATAAATGCTGTGAACAGAAACCAATATGGGCTTACATAATATCCCAGGCCAACGCTGATCAATATAAATACACCCGCGATTAGACGCAGCGTTCTCTCTATGGTCATTTTAATATCCTCTACAGCCGTTTTACTTCGTCAATTCATCGGTATGTCCAAACGCCCGCAACAGGCTAATCTGGGCAATTTTAACATCATATAGAGCCGCCAGCCGGGTCACCCTTGCCGATGTCAGCGCGGCCTCTGCGGATAAAACGTCAGTCAGTGATGATATGCCTTCTCTGTATCCTATTTCCAGTGACCTCAGGCTTTCCTCAGCAGACTGCACCTGCGTGGCCGTAGTCTCCACTCGGGCTTTGGCAGAGTTTAGATTAAACTCGGCGGTTTGCTGTTCCAATTCGACTTGCCGCTTCTGAGCCTCCAGATCCTCACGGGCTTTCCGAGACGCCGCATCTGCCTCAGCAATTTTCGCACGGGTCAACCCGCCGTCAAATACGTTCAGCTTCATCATGACCCCGGCCATAACCGTATTGGTCAGCCTCGGAAATTGCGCACCGACCGGTTGATTATAAAAATCTGCAAACAGCGTCACATTCGGCTGCCGGGCCGCCTTTGCCGCTGCTTTCCCTGCATCTGCCGCCTGCACTGCCGCTTCCCCTGCCGCTACTTCCGGCCTGATGACCTTCTCTTGAGCGATATTCAGTTCCGCATCAGTAGCGCCAGGGTTGATATCTATCTGTTGATTTTGATCTAGTCCTATCGCCGTTCGCAGCGCCGCTTTGGCTACCTCATAATTATTCTTGGCAGCGATAACCCCAGCCTCAGCCGACGTCAATGCCACTTTTGCACGCAACACGTCGGAGTTAGTCACCACACCAGACTCGTGCAGTTTCACAGCTGCATCATAACCCGACGCCAATGCTTTCTCACTCGCCTGAGCCACGTCAATTGCTTCTGCCGCCTGCCTGGCGCGGAAATAGGCTACTGAGACGTTTGTCAGTACATCGGCCCGAACCGCCTCCGCGCCGTAATTCGACGCAGCATAACCCTGCTTTGCCTGCTTTATCCCGGCTTGTACCGCCCCGCCGGAGTAGATTAACTGCCCAGCGACGATCCTGTTCGCCTGAGTATCGTGCTCCATAATCGGTGTGTTGCCGAAAAGCGTCTCCTTGGACAGGTAACTGTAGTTTGCCTCGGCGTCGAGGGTGGGGCGCAGGGCGCTTGTCGCCTTATCAACCCCTGCCTTGTTCATATCAGCCGCGGCCCCTGCGCTCGATATCATCGGGTTGTGTTTTAAGGCAAGCTGCGTGGCTGATCTCAAATCAAGAGCAGTGTAGTTGGTCTCGGCGTCAACTGCCGAGACCAACACTAAACTCGCACTCAACATCAATATCGCAAATCTGAGCATACTCACGCTCCAAGCAAGTCGTTCAACTTCGTCGCAATCGCGGACTTCGGCTGCACTCCGACTATCCTGTCGATCTCGGTGCCGTTGTTGAGCACGAGCAGGGTAGGGATACCGCGAACATTATATCTGCTGGCCAACGGCGGGTTAGCGTCTATATCGATCTTCACAACCTTGATTTTGCCTTCAAAGTCAGCGGCAAGCTCATCGACTGTCGGAGCCAGCATCTTACACGGCATACACCAGCCCGCCCAAAAGTCGATCAAAACCGGAATTGGGGAGTTAATTACCTCCGCATCGAAATTATCCTGATTAACTGCCTGTGCCTTACTCATGTTATCCGTCCTTTCCTAATCGCCTCTTCAAAATCTTCGCATACCTCCGGGGGTATATTGCATTCCACAAAAAGAGGCGGATTTCTCCGCCACGATCATAGGTCTAAGCGCCAACTGGCGCCTATTTTACCTTCAACCAAACCTCCTGTCGATACTGCAGGAGTTGCCGGCGGGGTTAAAGCTCGATATTTCCCGCTCTGTGTTTTCGCTGCCGCACGTCGGGCATTCAACCCGCTTACCCCGTGACAAAATCGGCTGCACCACCGTAAACTTCTCGTCACAATCTTTGCACTTGTACTCGTAAGTTGGCATTCTACACACCTTCTTTCAGTAAATTAAGTCAACGTGAGGAATAGCTCCATATAATCTTCCATCGCCGCATCGGTTTCCGCAGAATCTCCTTTTGCGGTCACACACTCTTTCATCTTGCCGGCGAGAATAACAAACCCTACTTTATCGAAGGCTTTTCTGGCCGCTCGCACCTGGCGCAGGACATCGACACAGGGGCTGTTTTCCTCTATCATTCGCCGGATACCTCTTACCTGGCCTTCTATTTTTTTGAGCCTGATTGTGACATCGTTTTGCGTATCCGTTGTCCTGTTCCTCCTGTGTACTACCCTGGGGGGTATAGTATCTGCAATCATCTTATACCACAAAGCCGGGCTTGTCAACCTCTTTTTTTGAAGTCTTTTAAGCTCCAATTAGCGCCTGAGAGGCGCAAAATGCCCAAAAAACGCGATTTTCCTGTACTTTTTTTTCGTAACGTGCTCAGTTGAGAAGGAAATACCCTTGAGGTTGTGGAAAACTTTGCCGAGCGATCGTGCAGTAGACGAAACAGATAATCGATTCACAACGAGAGGAAAGGACGGTGAGTCAAAGATGGAAGGATATTGCGTTAAGTGCAAGGCTAAGAAGGAGATCAAAGATCCACAGGCCGTTACCATGAAGAACGGCAAGCCGGCGACCAAAGGTACCTGCCCGACGTGCGGCACAACGATGTTCAAGATCGGCAAGGCTTAAGATAGCTTTTGCAGCAATCTCGTAGCGGCGGGGTCAGTCGATCCCGCCGCTACACTGTATAGACCCCGCAATTATTCCCACCGTATTCCCGCGACAAAGCGCGGACCTGCGCAAAACCGAACGCATGTTCGTCACGTCCGACACTTCCGTACCTTACAAATAATAATTCTGAAAAAAGTTTTCCGTAATCATTGACAGAGGGGAAATCTGCTGCTACACTCTTGATACGAAGTTGATTGGTGGCTGATTGGTAACTTTGTTGGTGATTATACCCTAATTAGCTGATCATTTGGATTTTGATGGTTAGAAGCTGGCAATCTACTGGAATTGACGAGGCTGGGGATGTTCGGAGGAACCTACAGGCATAATCTGGATTCGGCGGGCAGGTTCGTGATGCCGATGGATATGCGCAACAACCTCGGATCACGATTTTATGTGACCAAAGGCCTCGGATGCCTGTGCGTATTCACCCAGGAATGGGCCAGAAAACTCGAAGACGAACTCACCAAACTCGCCAGCCCGCTCGCTCAACTGCTGAACCCGGAAGTGGCCAGGCTGCAACGGCACTTTTTCAGCGGTATGAACGAAGCCAGCACCGATAAGCAAAACAGAGTGCAACTGACTCCGGAACACCGGCGATATGCAGGCATAGTCGAAGACGTGGTGATTTGCGGCTGCGGCGAATATATAGAATTGTGGTCGCCGGAAGCCTTTGATGAATATGAAAAAAATAACGGACGGGTCGAAGACCTGATCCGCTCAGGAGAGACGCTGCTGGGGCAGATCTCTCCGCCGGGAGAGGGCGATGTCGGAGTATCATCGACCGGTCCTGGTTAAAGAAACCCTGGCGCTGCTCGCTCCAAGAGAGGGCGGCGTTTTTGTTGATGCAACTCTCGGCGGCGGAGGACACGCCGAAGAACTGCTCAAGAAAATAGGCCCGACCGGCACTCTGATCGGTATCGACAGAGACCCGGAAGCCTTGGAGTATGCAGGGAAGCGTTTGCTGGCCATGGAAGGCCGACTTTTGCTGTTTGAGGGCAATTTTGCAGACTTGGCTTCTATCCTGCAGCGCAGCGGAGTGTCGAAAGCCGACGGGGCGCTTTTCGATTTTGGGGTCTCATCGCACCAGTTGGATTCACCGAGAGGCTTCAGTTTTCAAAGAGATGAGCCGCTGGATATGCGGATGGGGCGAAGCGAACTCAGCGCGGCGGATATCGTAAACGGATATTCGGAAGCCGATTTGACAAGGGTGATTAAGGACTACGGCGAGGAGCGCTATGCCCGCCGAATAGCGAAAGCCATTGTCACGCGGCGTCAGGAAAAAAAGATTTCTACGACCAGACAACTCGCCGATTTGATCGTTTCGGCGATACCGGGCGGAGGGCGATGGCAGGATATTCACCCTGCGACTCGCACCTTTCAGGGGATCAGAATTGAAGCAAATGACGAGCTTTCCGCCATAAAGAAAGCCATTCCCGAGGCGGTGGATGCTCTCAAAAGCGGCGGAGTTGTGGCGGCGATCAGCTTCCATTCATTGGAAGACAGGCTTGTTAAGACGATTTTCAGAAGATTGTCCGGCGTTTGTGATTGTGATCGGCGGCTGCCGGCGTGCGTATGCGGAGCCAGGAAGAGCGTCGAGATACTCACTCGTAAGCCGGTGAGTGCAAGTGACGAGGAGATCGCGGAGAACCCGCGCAGTCGCAGCGCCAAACTCCGCGCTGTAAGAAAACTGGATTAGTTCGGCATCGGGTCACGGTGTGGTTTGCTAAATTGCAGAAGAGAGGGAACGAGAATGGCTGCTGCTGTCGCTGCAAAAGCTGTTAAAGTCGAAAAAACTACGGTCGCATATCGCAAGCCAAAGAAAAGTGCGCGTAGTCGAACCTTGCGAAAAATTCATCGCCTAGTCTGTGTGGTCTTTTTTATTATGCTGGGGTTGGGTCTGCTGGCGTCGCCGTTTATCTATGCCGGCTTCTACGCCAAAGTAAAACGGGTGAGCTATTCAAAAAGCGAATATGAAACGAAACGCTGGCAGGCGCAGAAAGAAAACGAACGACTGAAACTGCTCATAGACGAGCAATCCAGCTACAGCCGCCTCAAAGATGACGCGCTGAACATGGGGATGGTGCCGGCTGCTGATTACGATTTCCTGGCTTCACGGCAAGTGGTGGCGAGCAGATAATCGGCCGGCAAGTGCGTTTACTGCTTAAAAGTAAAGCAGGTGTAGAAGTGGCTTCTCGGCACAGAGGATCTGGCATAAGTCGAATAACGTGTCTTTTCTGGCTGATGGCGCTCGGATATGTGGCTGTAATCGGGCGATTGGTCTATGTGCAGGTGGTCAACAGGGCGCAGTATCTGGACTGGGGCGCGAGGATATCGTCGAGGACGATCCCGCTGCGTGCTCTTAGAGGATCCATTTACGACCGTGACAAACGTGTGCTTGCGGTGAGCATCGAAGCGGCCACCATATACGCTGCCAAAAAAGAGCTTAAAGATATCCCGAAAACGGCCCGGATGCTCGCGGAAATGCTTGGCGAGGATCCGAAGTCTGTCGAAAAAAAGCTGCGAGGGAACAAAAACACGCTGTGGATTGCAAAACGGGTGGACCCGCGCATCGGCAGAGAAATACGGCTGGGCTATAAAAAGGTAGTCGAGCGCGAAGTCGGCGGAACTACAAAAAAAGTAGAAGTTCGCGAGAGTTTGCCGGGGATAGGGGTTTTATACGAATCCAAGCGTATCTACCCGGCTGGGTTTGCCGCTTCACAGGCGCTTGGTTTTGTAAATGCGGATAATATAGGAGCCGAAGGGCTGGAACTTACCGCCAACGATCTGTTGGTCGGCGTCGATGGGAGTATGACCACCGAGGTCGATGCGCGGCGCAGGGCTATCCCGGAGGCTCATCGCACGGTCAAAAATCCGGTTAATGGCAAGGATATCGTGCTGACGCTCGATCTGACTATCCAGCAGATCGCTGAGGAAGCCTTGTCTAGTATGGCGCAGACCTATCAGCCGGAAAGCGCAGCGGCGGTTGTGTTGGACCCGGCGACCGGGGAGATTCTGGCGTTGGCGAATTATCCGGGATTCGACCCGAACTCGACTTCCAGGACTGAGCCTGCGCGATGGCGTAATCGCGCGGTGGCGGATTTATACGAACCCGGCAGCACATTGAAAGCTATAACTGTGGCGGCAGCGGTCAACGAAGGCATCAGCCCGAGAGCTATTATTACCAACTGCGCCCGCAGGGAGAGTATCGCCGGTGGCAGGATCAGTTGCAGCGTGCATCCGCCCTATATGAGCGGTCACGGGCCTGTGGATATGTATAAAATTATCCAGCATTCCTGCAACATCGGCTCAGCGCACCTGGCATTCAGGATGGATTCGAAGAAACTTCACGGTTACGAGAAGGCCTTCGGTCTGATAGATAAAACGCATGCGGGGTTCGGCTGCGAGGCTGTGGGATATATGCTTCCGCCGGAAGACTGGCGACCGATCAGGTTGGCGAATATCGGTTTCGGCCAGGGCATAGCGGTGACGCCGCTGCAGATGGCGGCTGCGTATGGGGTGATTGCCAACGGCGGGCTATATCATGAGCCTTATGTGATTAAAGAGATACGAAACCCGGATGGCACGATCTGCGAGTGCGGAAGCAGCAGTGAGCCGAGACAGGTAATAAGCAAAGAGGCCGCCGCAGAGGTGACAAAAATGCTCGTGCTCTGCGCGGAGGAAGGCACCGGCAAGCCCGCTCAGATTAAAGGCAGAACGGTGGCCGGAAAGACCGGAAGTGCGCAGATAGCCAAGCCTAAAGGCGGCTACATAGCAGGTGAGTTTATCGCCTCGTTCATAGGTTTTGCGCCTGCCACTAAACCGAAGCTGGTGATAGCCGTGGTAGTAACCCGGCCGAGAGGTTCGCACTGGGGGGCAACGGTCGCGGCGCCTGTGTTTAAGGAAATCGGCGAGAAGGCGTTGTGGTATATGAAGGTGCCGCCGGACGCACCGACTGCTCCCAAAATCGCGCCGAAACCAGCCGGTGAAAAAAAGGATTTGGCAATATCAATCTCAGCTTACAGTTAAGTTGCTCCGGTTGCACGCAGCCGAAGCGTGGCCGAAGGCCACAAAAGCCGGGCTTTAAATCGCCTCGGTCGAATCGAATCAACAAACCAGCGCCAGGGCGCGTTAATTTATAGCTTGTGTGAGTCATAAGCTAGCTTTGGGGCGGCGGGCAGACAGGGGTCGTGGGAACTTGGGCGAACCTTCAACTCTTGCCGCAGTCCCATTTTCGTACGCTCTTCGCTTGCTGGGCGAAGAGCCGGCGGCCAGCCAGCCGATTGGCGGTCGTTCGATATTGGGGTTGTGTCTCTGGTGGGCAAGATACTTGGGCGAATCTTGACAGCGGGCGCAACCCCCTTTTTTTGTTTGCGTTTGGTCGTAACCGATTACGCATCAGGGGCGTTATAATATAAGCTATGCAGTTTACAGACCTGGTCAAATATTTATCAGATGTCCGCGTGGTTAGACCTAGTGAGGCTGAGATCACAGGCATAACCTACGACAGCCGCAATGTGCAGCCCGGCTGGCTGTTTATCGCCATACAGGGCGGCTCATTCGACGGGCATAATTTCATCGACTCCGCCATATCATCCGGCGCCTCTGCCATCATTGCAGAACGCGACCCGGGAGGTATCGACGTTCCTTGCGCGATAGTCCCGGACGGCAAGCTGGCGATGGGTGTGATATCTGCCCCATTTTTCGGTAACCCGACCAGGAAAATTAAACTGATCGGGGTCACCGGCACCAGCGGCAAAACCACTGTCACCCATCTTATTCAGGCAATTTTTAACTCAGCAGGTCACACTGCTGGCTTAATAGGCACCATGGGCGCACGAGTAGACGACCATTATATCGAGACTCACCACACCACCCCGCAATCAGTCGATTTGCAGAGGCTGTTCGCGCAGATGGTCGAAGATGGGGTCGATACGGTCGCAATAGAGACCAGTTCGCACGGGTTATATCAAGGTCGCACTATGGGCTGCGAGTTTGACTGCGGCGTATTCACCAACATAGCCCGCGACCACCTCGACTTCCACGGCACCGTAGAGAACTACCTCGACGCCAAGCTAATTCTATTCCGGGACTATCCCGCAAAGTCGGACAAGCCATTTGTGGCAGTAGTCAATGCGGACGACCCCGCGGCGGGGCAGGTAATCGACGCCAGCCCGAAGTCGATGACCTTCGCCATTGATTCTTCTGCCGATGTAAGAGCGTCGAACATCGAGGTTACTGATCGCTCCGTCAAATTTGATCTTACCTATTCCGGTGAAAGTGTCCCGATCAAGCTCGGAATAGGGGGATATTTTAATGTATATAATGCCCTGGCATCGGCCACTGCGGCTCTTGCGATGGGGCTGGATATGGACTCTATTGCTAAAGGTCTCGCATCGGCTCATCAGGTGCCCGGTCGGTTTGAATCGGTCGACTGCGGCCAGGATTTCGGCGTGATTGTGGACTACGCTCACACACCCGACGAGCTTGAAAACGTTCTTCGCACGGCGCGAAACATAACCTCAAATAATCTGATTGTCGTTTTCGGCTGCGGCGGGGATCGCGACAGGGGCAAGCGTCCGATTATGGGCTCCATTGCCGCCGAACTCGCCGATCTGCTTGTGGTCACTTCAGATAATCCGCGCACCGAAGAGCCGGTGTCGATTATCACGGAAATATTGACCGGCATAGCAGATAACGACCGAAGCCGGGTCACCATCCAGCCCGATCGCGGCGGGGCTATTAAAGAGGCTATTTTAATGGCCAATTCTGGTGATGTGGTTGTAATCGCTGGCAAAGGGCACGAGGACTACCAGATTTTCGCAGATCGCATCATTCACTTCGATGATAGACAGGTGGCACGGGAGGTGCTGGAATGCAGCAAATCACGGCCGGAGAAATAGTCGAGGCGACCAACGGCACGCTGATGGTCGGCGACTCCAATACGCCGATCACTGGAATCAGCACGGATACACGCACGATTACCCGTGGGGACATGTTCGTAGCCCTTACGGGTGAGAACTCCGATGGCCATAAGTTTCTGGCAGATGCGCTTGCCAGGGGCGCAGTTGGGGTGATGGTCTCCCGCAAGGTCGAGGCGCAGTGTCTTACTGTTCGTGTGCCGGATACGTTACTGGCCCTTGGAGACCTCGCCGCGCACTATCGCTCTAAATTTTCTCCTGTTATGATCGGCGTAACCGGCAGTGTAGGAAAGACCACCACGAAGGAGATGATAGCGGCGGTCGCTGCGGCGCGTGGACCTGTGCTCAAAAACGAGGGCAATTTCAACAACGAGATCGGCCTGCCACTGACTCTTTTCAATCTTTCTGGGCGTCATAAAACCGCGGTAGTCGAACTGGCGATGCGCGGGGCGGGTCAAATTGACTATCTCGCGAAAATAGCCAGGCCGTCTATCGGCGTGATAACAAATATCCATATGTCCCATATCGAACTGCTCGGCTCACTAGACGCCATCGCCGACGCTAAAGGCGAGCTACTCGACCATCTACCTTCAGATGGCACGGCGATTCTCAACGCCGACGACCGCTACTTCGAATATCTTCGCAGGCGGGCGAATTGTCGAATTATCACATTCGGAGAAGGAGCAAACGCTCAGGTTCGGGCGCACTCTTCGGTGATAGACTCCGACGGCTGTTGCAGTTTCAACGTGACGACTGAAAACGGCGACTTCGATGTATATATTCCGGTCCCCGGAGAGCACAACATAAAAGACGCTCTGGCCGCTGTCGCTGTCGGCGAGGTGTTGGGCATCGACCATAAGTCTATACAATCCGCTCTCACCAACTTCAAGGCGCCGGAGAAACGGTCCAAAATTGTGCCGAGCCGAAAAGGCTGCGTGGTCATAGACGACACTTATAACGCCAGTCCCGCATCGGTCAAGAGCGCGCTGAAAACCCTGTCTATGATGGAGGGCGGCCGCAGAATCGCTACTCTCGGAGATATGCTGGAGCTTGGGGGCTATGCCTCCGAGGCCCACTTGGAAATCGGCAGAACGGCCCAAAGATGCGGCGTCGATTTGCTCGTTGTGGTCGGAGAATACGCCAAACTCATCGCCCGCGGAGCCATCGACGAGGGAATGTCCGTAGACGCGATAATCGAATTTAACGACAGTGCAGAAGCTGCCGCAGAGGTCGCCGGGATGGTTCGCGAGGGAGATGTCGTGCTCGTGAAGGGGTCGCGTGCCCTAAAAATGGAGCGAATTGTGGAGGATTTGATTGCCTAACGTTATGTTCATCGCGCTGCCGTTTGCGGCTGCGTTTATTACATCTATGATATTTGCTCCTGGCGTGATAGCTGCTCTCAAGAGGCGGGGTGCGGGCCAGAGGATCAGCGAGGACGGGCCTGATTCGCACAAATCCAAGGCCGGAACCCCTACTATGGGCGGGTTCATCATAGTGGCTGGCATATTCGGCGGAGCTTTGGCCAGCACGTGGTGTTTCCGGCCGATGACCAGTCCGCAGGGCAGTATAACATCGTGGATTCCCACCCTGACCGCTGTTTTGATGCTGATACTGGGCTATTGCCTGCTGGGATTTATCGACGACTATCTCACCATTAACCCCATAGGCTCCGTTCGCGGCATATCCTCTAAACCTAAGTTCATATTGCAAGTCCTGCTCGCTGCGGGGTTTCTAGCGTGGCTGGCAATCGCACATAAGAACACCTTCGCGCCGGTGTTAATTATAGGCGGAGTCCAGGTGCTCGGCGGCTGGCTCTACTGGGCGTTCGCGCTGGTGTTTTTGGTGGGAATGGCGAATTTCGTTAACATCACCGACGGGTTAGATGGATTAGTGGCCGGTCTCACAGCGATAGCCACAATGGCGTTCACTTTGCTGCTGATATTCGTCCCCCTGCGCCACGCCACTGAATCTCGCGAAGTGGTTCTGATCATGCCCGCAATAGCCGGCGCTTGTCTCGCGTTTTTGTGGCACAACACCAACCCTGCCCGGATATTTATGGGCGACACCGGCGCGCTTGCCATCGGCGTCGCGCTGCCGGCCGTTGCGATTATCACCCACACCGAGATAGTAATGATGGTCCTGGGGTCGGTGTTTATTATCGACGGGCTATCGAGCGCGCTTCAATGGGCGGTATTCAAGTTCACCCGCATCACCACCGGCACCGGGCGCAGGGTCTTCAAAAAAAGCCCGATCCATCATCACTTTGAGCTGTCGGGATTCTCAGAACAAACCGTGGTCGTCCGATTTTGGATATGCGCAGTATTAGCCGTGCTGATCGCATTTATCGGCGCGGGATTCAACTGGTGGTAGGCTGAAATGGACTACGCGGGAAAGAATATCACAGTAATAGGAGCGGCGCGCACGGGCCTGGCAGTGGCCGAGGTTATGACTAATCTCGGCGCTAATGTCCACATCTTCGACAATAAACCAGCCGAAGAGTTGACCGAGGCCATCGCAACCGCTGATTCGCTGGGAGTCCGCGTAACTGCTTCAGCCGACAAAATCGACCTAAACGGAGTCCATCTGCTCGTCCCAAGCCCCGGTGTGCCTGCAGACCTACCCGCATTACAGGAAGCCAACAGGCGCGGCATCGAGATAATCAGTGAAATTGAGCTTGCCTACCGCATATCAAAAGCGCCCATAGTCGCCATAACCGGCACCAACGGCAAGACCACCACAACAGTAATGACCGAGCGAA
Organism: uncultured bacterium; assembly: GCA_964494345.1. Classification (GTDB taxonomy): domain Bacteria; phylum Armatimonadota; class UBA5829; order UBA5829; family UBA5829; genus DTKD01. The sequence goes on along the minus strand of CAZBSI010000003.1, from coordinate 172,149 downwards.
TACTTAACGCGACCGGCTACGATACATACATCGCAGGCAACATCGCAGCCAATGATATCGAAATGCCACTGGTGCGCGCCGCTCACCAGGCGGCCGCCAAAAGCGTAATCGTCGCCGAGTTAAGCAGCTTCCAGCTCGAGTTAATCAAAGATTTCCGACCTAAAGTGGCGATGCTGTTGAATGTATCCAAAGATCATATGGATCGCCACGTGACTATGGATAACTACATCGCGGCAAAAGTTCGAATGTTCGAAAATCAGACAATCGACGACTTCGCAGTAATAAACGCAGACAATCCAATTACCGCAGCTTTCGCCCCCTCATTAAAAGCCCATGTGCTGCAATTTTCTATCAAATCCGAGGTAGAAGAGGGTGCGTTTCTGCAGGACGATAAGTTGGTTCTCAGATTTCAGGGCAATCAGACCACGATTTGTCAGGCGTCGGATATTCCCTTGCCCGGCGCTCACAACATAGAAAACACCCTCGCCGCCGTGTGTGCAGCAGCCGTATTTTTAGATTCAGATTTCGATAAAATGCGAGACGCCATACGCGCATTCGAGCCGATCCCGCATCGAATGGAGCCGGTTGCCACTATTAACGATGTTCTCTACATCAACAATTCTATGTGTACCAACGTCGTGGCGGTAGTGCGCTCAATTGAGGCGACCCAGCGGCCTCAGATCATCATATCCGGCGGTAAACTCAAGGGCAAAGCAGACGATTTCTCCCCGATAGGCGACGCCTACAAGCGCAAGGCCAAACACGTCATATTGATAGGTGCGGACGCCGAAGCCCTGCGACAAGCCGCTCATAACGCCGGTTTCGATGCGATTACAATGGCGGCGTCTATGTCCGACGCGGTGAGGGTCGCAAGTCGAATGGCGGAGCCAGGCGATGCGGTGGTGCTCAGCCCGGGTATGGCGAGTTTCGATATGTTCAGGGACTTTCAGCACAGAGGAAAAGAGTTCGAGCAGGCCGTGCGAGAATTGGAGCGTGAGCAGACATGAAAAAGTCAGCGACACGAACCCATCCGGGGCTTATGGATATTAACGTTTTTATACCGGTGATACTGCTCGTATTGATGGGGGTATGGCTGGTTTACGATTCGAGCTTTGCCAAAACAGTCGAGGCCGAATGGACCAACAACGACTCCTGGTTCTACGCCAAAAAGCAGATCGTCTTCGCGGTAATCGGGATTTTGGCTATGCTTATCGCGTCAAGGATACCTGTCAGCGCTCTGCAAAAGATATCGACTCCGCTTCTCCTGCTATCCATAGCGTCACTTATTCTGTTATACGCTTTCGGCACTAAAGTGAACGGCGCTTTGCGGTGGTATAAATTCGGCCCTATTACCTTACAGCCAAGCGAAATCGCCAAACTGGCGATTGTGATATACCTCGCCGGGTTCTTCTCGCAAGGCAAAAAAATACTCAAAAAGATCGACTCTCAGTGGATGTGGCCCGTTATTGCGGTGTTGCTCATTATCGGATTGGTCTTCAAACAGCCGGATATGGGCACCGCGTTGGCTATGATTGCAACCTGTATGGCTATGTGGATCGCTGCAGGTGGCCGAAAGCGTCATATCATATTTGTGAGCCTGATGCTGATTATGATAGTTGTAGTCGGCATAAAGGCGGCTCCGTACCGCTTCGATCGAGTGCAGGTCTGGCTTGATCCGTGGCAATATCGTTACGACGACGGATATCAGGTCGTCCATTCTCTCATAGCATTAGGCAGGGGTGGGGTGGTCGGCAGCGGGCTTTGCGAGGGCCTTGAAAAACTCTATCTCCCCGCCACCTCCACCGACTTTATTTTCTCGACAGTCGGCGAGGAAACCGGACTGATCGGAAGTCTGATCGTGTTGGCGCTATTTATATTTTTTATGTATGCCGGGCTTCGGGTCGCAAAGAGAGCAAAAAACACCTACTCCAGCCTGCTTGCGGTCGGAATTACGTCGATGATCGGCATACAGGCGTGTATAAATGTCGCGGTTGTAAGCGCGCTAATCCCCGCCACAGGTGTCACTTTGCCATTCGTCAGCTACGGAGGATCGTCGTTAATTATCACTCTGGCAGGGGTAGGGGTGCTCCTGTCTGTTTCCAGAACCGCATCGGAATCGCGTAAATGAACTCTCAAAAATCACATAATAACGCCATTAAAGTCGCGCTTACAGGCGGGGGCACGGGCGGACACGTATACCCGGCTATAAGCATAGCCCAGGCGCTTGCGCAGTTGCATCCGAATGTCGAGATTCTCTACATCGGCAGCTCACACGGCCCGGAGGGAGATATCGCACGAGACGCGGGGCTTGAGTTCATACCAATCCCCAGCGGCCCGATCTCAAAATCTTTATCTCTTCGCAATATGCGATCTCTGGCTAAACTGATGACAGGTGTTTTCAGGGCACGCAGAGTGCTAAAGCAGTTCAAACCAGATGTCGTGGTCGGAACCGGCGGATATGTGACTGCAGCGATTCTACTCGCACAGCGAACCCTCGGCGGCAAAATCGTCATACACGAACAAAACGCCAAACCAGGCCGCACTAACACTTTGCTAAGCAAAATTGCCGACAAAGTCTGTGTCACATTCGACTCATCGACCGCATATCTGCCCAAGTCGAAAACCGAGGTCACCGGCCTTCCGATTCGCTCCCAGCTTCGCCAATTGCCCGATAAAACAGATGCGCGGCGACAGTTGGGCCTTGATGAGGATTTATTCACTATCGCGGCAGTCGGAGGAAGCCAGGGCGCACAGAAACCAAACGAGATCATCGCGGGTGCGTGGCCTCTGATAGATGACGGCTCCACCCAACTCCTTCACCAGGTCGGCCAGCGCAATATAGATAATATGCGCGCGTATCTCGGCAAGCCGGAGGAACACCCGCACTATCACGTTGAAGCATATATAGATATGCCTTTGGCCCTGGCTAGCGCGGACTTAATAATAAGCCGCAGCGGCGGAACAGTAGCCGAAATCACCGCCGCAGGCAAGCCGAGCATTCTATTTCCGTATCCATATCATAAAGATCAACACCAGAAACGCAACGCCGAGCATCTTGTCGAGCACGGCGCTGCTATAATGTGCGAGGATCTATCGACAACTTCCGAGCAGCTTGCCGAAATCATCGCCCGCCTGCGAAAATCGCCTAATGAGCTTTCAAAGATGGCTGAGGCGAGCAAATCGCTCGGAAAACCCGACGCAGCAGATAGGGTCGCCCGTATAGTTCTGCAAGTTGCAAAAACAGGTTTGGACAACTGATTGATGAGCAATAATCAAAGACTTAAATATCATCTAATAGGCATCGGCGGCATCGGTATGAGCGGCATCGCACACATACTACACGGCCGTGGTGATGTCGTAACCGGCTCCGACAGGCAGGACAGCGCCGCCCTCGACAAGCTGCGAGCCGAAGGGATAAAAGTAACCGTCGGCCACGAAGCCGCCAGCGTCCACGGTGCGGATGTGGTAGTCTACTCAGCCGCCATATCCCAGGACAACCCGGAGATCGTCGAAGCCCGCCGATTGGAAATACCAACCATAGAGCGTTCGATTATGCTCGGCCGCCTGATGGAGCCTTACAGGCATCGCATCTCAGTATCAGGCACCCACGGCAAGACTACGACCACCTCTATGATTGACTCGATATTTGAGTCAAGCGGGTTGGATGCGACCACGTTGATCGGCGGCAATCTCGCGAGTCTGGGCGGCAATGCCCGGCTCGGAGGCAATTCAGTTATCCTAACTGAAGCCTGCGAGGCCTTCGCCTCTTTTCTTCAGCTTTACTCTTCGATTGCAGTCGTAACCAACATAGAACCCGAACATCTCGACTACTACGCCACAGCCGAAAATGTCGAGAAGGCGTTCAGGCAATTTATCGAACAGGTAGACGCGGACGGGTGCGTGATCGCCAACTGGGACGACCCGACGGTACGCAGGGTCTGCGAGGGTCATGATCGCAGGATAGTCCGTTTCGGCTTTCAAGATCAAGTCGATTGGCAGGCAATTGATATCGATATCTCCACCCCGGAGCCGTCCTTTACTCTAATTCATCAAGGCAATCCGCTCGGCAGGGTTCAAATACGAGTGCCGGGGATGCACAACATCGCAAACTCCCTTGCCGCCGCCGCGGTCGCCCACGAGATGGGAGCCAGCTTCGACGCCATCGCCGAGGGGCTTAGGAGTTTCCGAGGCACCGGACGACGTTTCGAGGTGCTATACTACGGCGACGCTATGGTAGTCGACGACTATGCGCATCATCCATCCGAGATCAAAGCCACCCTTACCGCCGCCAAAGCAGCATACGACCGGCGAATAATTGCCGTCTACCAGCCGCATCTCTACTCCCGCACCCAGGCTTTCCAAAATGAGATCGCAGACGCGCTTTCTATGGCGGATGAAGTCGTCGTGGCCCCGATTTATGGTGCGCGAGAGGAGCCGCTCGAAGGTGTCAACTCGGAAATTATCGTCGCTCTTATGAAACAAAGCGGTTTCGCAGACGTTCGCCATGTGGCAGATAAGGACGCCATTGTCGACCAACTCGCCGCCTCGATTGATCAAAATGATATGGTAATCGTCCTCGGAGCAGGGGACATTCGACAAGTCAGTGAACGGCTTGCGGAATTGTTAATATCCAAACGCCCGTTGCCGTTTAAGGGCAGGATAATCGAAAACGAGCCAATGTCTAAACATACCACGCTCGGTGTCGGCGGCCCGGCTGATTATTTCGTGCTGGTCAACGACGAGAACGAACTCGCCGACCTGATGAAGCACATATACGCAAACAATCTCCCGTGGATGATCCTCGGCGACGGAGCCAATCTTCTGGTCTCAGACAAAGGCATTCGGGGTGTTGTTATTCGGCTGGGCGATCAGCTTGAGGCCATTGAGGTGAAAGGAAACACCATCACAGCCGGTTCCGCAGCCGCGATATCCAAAGTAGCGGATGTCGCGGCAGAGCATTCCCTTACCGGCCTCGAAGGGGTCGGCACGGTGCCGGGCAGCGTTGGCGGGGCCATAGTAATGAACGCAGGCACCCATCGCGGCTACATCGACGCCGTCACGACCAGCGTCCGAGTCGTCACCGAGACAGGGGACATTCGCACTCTATCCAAAGAGGAATGCGGGTTCAGCTACAGAAACAGCCGTTTCCAGACAGATCATTCCATTATTATCACCTCGGCTACATTTGCCCTCGCGCCAGGAGACAGCGAGGCCATTCGCAGCCACCTGGCAACGGTCCGGCAGCACAGAGCTGAAACCCAGCCCAAAGGCAAAAGCGCCGGCTGTTTCTTCAAAAATCCGCCGAATATGAGCGCCGGTAAGCTCATCGAAGCCGCTGGCGGCAAGGGGCTACGCGAAGGTGGCGCAGAGGTCTCAGGCATACACGCAAACTTTATTCTTAACGCCCGAAGCGCATCCGCATCAGACCTGTATGCTCTGGCGGAGCGGGTTCGAGAAATGGTGATCCAAAAACACGGCATCGAATTAGAATACGAAGTCAGATTGGTAGGCGAGTGGTGAAAAAGCGAGTCGCGGTCCTTATGGGCGGCATATCATCTGAAAGGGACATCTCACTATCCACGGGCAAACAGATATTGGAAGCTCTGGATTCGGACAAATACGATGCCTACGGTGTCGATGCGGCGTTGCTCACCGGCAGCAGCCGTGGCGTTCTCAAAGGCGCCGACGTCGAGATTTCCAGCATAACTGAGGTGCGCAGCGTTTTCGGCGCCCGAACTTTAGCATCGGTGCGCAGCATAATAGGCTCGAAATCACACCCACGCTCCGACGTGGTCTTTATCGCGCTGCACGGCAAATACGGCGAGGACGGCACAATTCAAGGCGCTTTGGAACTGCTTGGCATCCCATACACAGGTTCCGGAGTGCTGGCAAGCGCTTTGGCTATGGATAAATCAATGGCCAAAAAAGTCCTCGCAGCCGATGACATCCCGGTGCCGAAATCAGTTGATTTCACAGTCATAAAAGGGGATTGGGATCGTCCAAAAGTCACATCCGAGGTCGCACAAATTGGCTATCCCGTAATGGTAAAGCCCAGTCGCCAGGGTTCTACTCTAGGAATGAGCAAAATCAACACAGCCGCCGACCTCGATGCCGCCATCGAACTGGCCTCAGAATACGATAATCAAATCCTCGTCGAGCAGTTTATATCGGGGCCTGAACTGACAGTAAGCGTGCTGGGTAACGGCGAGCCATTCGCGCTGCCTGTAATTGAAATCCTCCCCAAAAGCGAGTTTTACGATTACGAATCGAAATATGCGCCCGGCGGCTCCGAACACATAATCCCCGCCAGACTCAGCGACGCAGACACAGAATATGCTCAGAACTTAGCCGTAAAATCCTATAAATCCCTCGGATGCAGCGGTGCAGCAAGGGTCGATTTGATCGTCGGGCAAGAAGGAATGTGCGTGCTGGAGGTTAATACAATACCAGGTATGACGCCGACCAGCCTTCTGCCGGAGGCTGCGAAGGCGGTGGGAATATCTTTCGATCGATTGCTTGATATGCTGATTGAGTTTGCTTGCGAAAAGGGAGAGTGAAGTTGCAAAAGTCAAAACAATCCGCACCGGCAAAAACCCGGCCTGCCTACCCCCGGCGCCCGCGAAATCGCCGCAGGCCCAACTATTTTCTGCTGTTCTGCTTGTTTATGGTAACCACGCTCACCGCCGGATCTATTACCTGGCTGCTGAACAGCCCGAAGATGAACATCTCGGCAATAGAGATCAAAGGCGTCAATTTAGCCGACCAGGCCGCGATAGAAAAAGCCGCCAAACCTCTTATCGGCAGAAATATTATCACAATGAGAAAATCCGCCGCACTGCAGGCTATCGCACAATTAAGCGAGGTGCAACAGGTCAAAATAGGCCGCAGATACCCGGATAAGCTATGGCTCAGAGTCTGGGAAAGGCAGACCTGCGCGGTGGTGGTCTGCACAAACGGATGCTATCTTTTGCAATCAGACGGACTCGTGTTCCACCAGACAAAAGCCGCCCCGCAAGGCGTTCCGAAGGTGATGTTATCCGGCAAGCTGCAAATGAAAGTCGGTTATCCCACCACCTCCGCATCTGTCAAAAGCGCATTGAAAATAGTGGAGATTGCCAGAGAACACCAAACCCAATTACATAAGATTATCATTGACCCGGTCGGTGATATATGCTTAAATATGAACAGCGATTTCTGCGTTAAGCTTGGCCAGCCGGACGATATTGCACTAAAAATGTCATTATTGCGACACGCGCTGTTGGAGAGGCCGTCGATTCTCCGCGAAGGAGCATACATCGACCTGAGCTGTCCCTCCGCACCAGTGTGGAAACCAAAGGCGACCTCGCTTACCGCATCTTAGCGGAAGATTTGAATGTCTACAATTGCTCCACCGGTTCGCGGTAAAGCTTGGCTGTGGCAAATCACCGCTCTGTGTATCGTCCTGGGAATGTTGCTGGCGCTATCACTTAAGACCCAACGACAGGCGATAGAGAGCAACGAACCCGCACGTCCGGTCGCACTCAGAAAAGCATATAGAATATTAAAACAGCAAAACGTTGATCTGGAAAAAGAACTCGCGGATTATAAGGAACGGGTGGAGAAACTCGTTAAGGAGCAGGCGGGCAGAATCGGCGGCACCACGGAAATCGAGCGGATTCTCGACGAGACCAAAATGGTCGCAGGCACGGCGGCAGTGCATGGGCCGGGAGTCATCGTCTTGTTGCACGACAGCCCAAAACGAAACCCGTCAGAAACCCGCCAGGACGTAGTCAGTGACTATATTATCCACGATTCGGACATCCGCGGCATCGTAAACGAACTCTTTGCATCCGGTGCGGAGGCCATCTCATTAAACGGACAACGCCTGGTCGCCACCTCGTCAATCCGCTGTGTGGGGCCGGTGGTGCTGGTCAACTCAACTCAGATTGCGCCGCCGTTTGTTATCAAAGCCATCGGCAAGCCGGAGACTCTGGAAAACGGGCTGAAAATACCGGGAGGAGTCGCGGACGGACTGATTCTGCTGGATATGATCGAGATCACCAGGCAAACTGATATGGTCATCCCGGCATACACCGGCAGCACAAGATTCAATTATGCGGCGCCGAGTAAAAACGCACCAAAATAGCCGCCGATAAACTTCTGATGGAATCGGAAGGGATGCCGGCAGGCGTCGAATAACTATTACTGATACAAGCTATCTTCGGAGAAATTAATGCTTTGGCTGCCCATTTTGGGGCTGATAATAGGGTTTTCTATCTATTGGCTGCCGCTCCGGCTTCCCCCGGATTACGCCAGCTACTTATCGCTTGCCACGCTTGCCGGCGTTGACTCCATATTTGGTGGAATCAGGGCGGGCATCGAAGGCAAGTTTCACGACGACATCTTCATTTCTGGATTCGTGGCAAACACAGTTCTGGCCGCGTTGTTGGCATTTTTGGGAGATAAAATCGGGGTGGACTTGTGGCTTGCTGCGGTGGTGGCGCTCGGCGGGAGGGTGTTCCTCAATCTGTCTCTTATCCGGCGCTACTGGCTGACCCAGACTGCAATGAGCAGAAAGCGTGAGGGCTAAAGTTGAATCGCAAAGAATATATCGCTGGTTTAGATATTGGAACTACTAAAACCTGTTGTGTGCTGGCGGATGTCGATATGACGTCTGGAGAAACGGACGTTATCGGAGTCGGCGTCGCGCCGTCCGATGGCGTTCGCAAGGGTGTAATCGTCGATCTCGACTCTACCATTGAGGCTATTCGCGAGGCCGTGAGCCAGGCTCAAAACCAGGCCGGTAATTTTCAGATCAGGACGGTGGCGGTAGGGGTTACGGGCGAGCATATCTCCTCACTCAACAGCCGGGGCGTTATTCCGATATCCGGCGATAGCAAAGAGATCACTGTCGACGATGTCGAGCGGGTGGTGGAGGCGTCAAAGGTGATTGTATTGCCGCCGGAACGGGAGATCATCCAATCTATCCCCAGAGATTTCACCGTCGACGGGCAGGACGGAGTTAAGGATCCGGTCGGAATGTTCGGCAGCAGGCTTGAAGTCGATACTCACATAGTCACGGGTTCCACCACATTCATCGACAACGTTGTTAAGTGCGTGGAGCAGGCCGGGCTGGCCATCGACTGCGAGGTGCTGGAGCCGATAGCCACCAGCTCTGCGGTTGTGTTAGACCCGGAAAAAGAGCTGGGAGTGGCGCTTATAGACATCGGCGGCGGCACTACCAACGTCGCTTTGTTTATCGACGGCGAGATATTCTACACGGCGGTGATTCCTTTAGGCGGCAGCCATGTGACCAGGGACATCGCGGTCGGGCTGCGCACCTCGCCGGAGGAGGCGGAGCGGGTCAAAATAGAGAACGGCTGCTCGTCACTTAATATGGTGGGCGAGGAGGAGCTCTTCGAAGTCTGCAGTTTGGGCGCTGATGAGTCGCGCGAACTGCCTCGGAGGATTCTGGTAAGCATAATTGAGCCTCGAATGGAGGAGATTTTCGACAAGGTGCGCGATGAGCTGGTGAAATCCGGCTATTTGGGAATGCTGCCGGCTGGCGCGGTTATCACTGGCGGCGGCTCGATGCTGCCGGGCGCTGAAAGTATGGCCGGAAGTTTATTGTCGATGCCTGTAAGATTGGGACTGCCGCGGGATGTCGGCGGACGAGTGGATGAGATCGACACGCCGATCCATGCGACCGCGGTGGGACTTGTAAAATACTCTGTAAAACGACAATTGGGGTTGCGGGCCAAGCAGAAAACCGCTACACTTAAGGGTGGATTACGAGGGCTCTTTAAGTTGTTTGGAAAGTAAGCCTGGCAGAGTCCAACAGTGCAATTATAACGGATTAGATCGCCCGTGAGAGGAGCTTGCGAGAGATGGGACACGGTTCTGATTATTATGCAAAAATAAAAGTTATTGGCGTTGGCGGGGGTGGAATGAACGCCGTCAACCGAATGATCGAAGCTGGAGTATCGGGTGTTGATTTTATAGCGATGAACACTGATACCCAGGTGTTGGATATGTCGAAAGCCAAGAGCAAGCTCCAACTTGGCGGGACTATCACGAGGGGTCTTGGCGCCGGGGGCAACCCGGAAGTCGGACGTGCCTCGGCTGAGGAAAGCAGGCAGGATGTTCGGAAACTCCTCGAAGGCGCCGATATGGTCTTCATCGCCGCAGGAATGGGTGGCGGCACTGGTACCGGTGCGGCGCCGGTCATTGCGGAGCTTTCCAAAGAACTCGGCGCACTGACTGTGGCTGTTGTAACTAAGCCGTTTACCTTTGAGGGCCCGCGTCGTGGTCGAGTAGCCGAGACGGGCACCAGCGAACTCAAGGATCGGGTTGATACTCTTATCACGATTCCAAACGATCGCCTGCTGAGTGTGGTCGAAAAGCGGGCCACGCTGGTCGACGCATTTCAGGTTGCAGACGACGTCGTGCGGCAGGGGGTGCAGGGCATCTCCGACATTATCACTATCCCCGGTATGATTAACGTGGACTTCGCCGATGTTAAGACTATTATGGAGAACCAGGGCACCGCGCTTATGGGTATCGGTCATGGTTCGGGCGACGACAAGGCCGTCAAAGCCGCTGAGATGGCGTGTGCAAGCCCGCTGCTGGAGACCACAATCGACGGCGCGAAGGGCGTTCTCATAAACATTACCGGCGGATCCGACCTTACGCTCTCCGAAGTCTACGAAGCTGCTGACATTATCTACAAGGCTTGCGACGCCGATAACGTCAACGTCATATTCGGAACGGTGGTCGACGAAGCGCTGAACAGCGAAGTTCGCATCACGGTGTTGGCGACGGGGTTCGATTCTATGGAGCGAACGCCGCAGCCCATCCTTACCAAGGCCGCCACAATGACGGGTGAGGGAGATCCGATGCGCAGGCAATCCGCCTCACGCGAACCCGCCGAGGTGACAGCCCCGTCTGAAGGTGAACTCGATATACCAGCCTTTTTGCGAAGAAGATAGAATCTTAGGGTTCTGAAAATATTGGGGCGCGGAAGACAGAAGAGCCGGCGGCATTCTAATCTTCCGCGCTTCCGTTGTTTTGGGTGTTAAAAGAAATCTTGAACCTCATATTCGCATCTCAATATTGGGTTAATTTCTGGCAATCGCACGCTGAGAATGCTTTGATGGCGTCTGCCAGGATTCTGGTCATCGTAGTCGGCTATGTGATTTTACGCTTCGTGCTGATCAAACTGATCGGCGGCATACTCAATAAGTCGTTGACCAAGCTCAGCGGCGATATGCTGCACGCCAGGAAAGCGCGGTTAGCCGCACTTCGCAGTATGCTCAGCAGCGCGGTCAGCTTCATATTGGCGTTTTTGGCCGTGATAATGGTCCTGCAGGCAGCCGGCATCAATATCGTGCCGCTGCTCACCACCGCCAGCATCGCAGGATTGGCGATAGGCTTCGGAGCTCAAAAACTCGTACGCGACGTCATCTCCGGCTTTTTCATTTTAATTGAGGATCAGTATGGCATAGGAGATTATGTCACTATCGGGCTTATTACGGGTGAGGTTGTTGATCTGCAGATTCGCACCACCCGCATCAGGGATGCCGCCGGCAAACTATATATCCTCAGCAACGGCGACATAACCCAGGTCTGCAACCACTCGCGCGGAGATTTGATTTTAACAGCCGACTACTCGGTCACCTCTGCCTCTGACGTCGATAAAGCTCGAAAAGTGCTGGCTGAGGTCGGCAAATCGGTGGCGGCTCAGTTTCCCGGTGAGATCAAAAAACCGTTCGTATGCGATGGAATGGCCAATATTACCCCAACTTCCAGCGTGATACGGCTTATGGGGGTCGTCGCTCCTGATGCGCAGGAAAAAATACGGTTCGCCCTCAACTCGCACGTGCGTGAAGCGTTTGCTCAAAACGACATCTCTTTAGGTTGACCCAAACGGGCTTGCCGGTTTTGCCGACAAACCCGTTTAATGGCCATCAAAGTCGCGGTCGCGACCGCACTAAGCCCGGCCGAACAGTCTTCTAAGTGAATCCCAAACATCCGCCCACACGCCAGGTTTGGGCGGGGTGCTCGGCACTGCCTCATCTACAAACAGCGACTCGTCCAGACCGCCGAATCTTTCCGCCATAGCCCTAATGGCTTCACGAACGGTTTCTTTATCCCTGTAAAACCAGCCACTCCATCCGCAGACGTGGCAGTGTGTATTGCCTGCCGGGTTGAGCGCGTCGCAGAGGCCGCACACCTTAAAGTCCCGCTCACTGTGTCCGATTTTATCAGGACCTTTGTCTTGCCACTGCATTGCGGTATACCATCCACGCGCTCGATTAACGGCTTTACCCGTCATGGTAATTGTCCCCCCGGCTTGATTTGTGCTAAACCCGCCGTGATTCCGGCTGCTTATCACAATACCGTCCAGGCTTTGACTTGAGTTATAAACACCATTATCTTATAATTAAGTTGTGCGGAGATGCAGGCAAAAAATCCGATAATCAGATTGGGAACCTTTGCCTGCCTATCAGCGTACATAAATCTAGGAATGAGGTGGAGGTCCCTTGGTGGAATTAGTAGACACCGTAATTGAGGGAGCACGAGACGAAGATCGGCGCGAGTTTGACCGTCTTGTGGAACGCTACCACAAGCAGGCATACAATATCGCGTATCGAATGGCTGGCAATCATGCTGAGGCAGAGGATCTGACTCAGGAAGCATTCATTCGCGCATTCAGATTTTTCGGCCAGTATCGAAGAGAACTTCCGTTTGATAGCTGGTTATATAAAATTATGTCCAACGTCTTCATCGACCGGTTGCGAAGAAGGCCGAAGGTGAAGATAAGATCACTGGATCAACCAGTGCAGACCGCCGAAGGAGAAGCGCCGTTTGATGTTGCTGATACGGCGCGCGGTCCGGAAGATACTGTTTTGGCGATGGAAGTGGACGGTCGCATTCAGGCGGCTTTAGAGAATATACCTGAGGTGTTCAGGATCACGGTGATTTATGCCGATCTCGAAGGTCTTTCGTACGAAGAAATCGCGGAGGCCACAAACACAAACATCGGCACTGTGCGGTCGAGACTTCACCGTGGAAGACGTCTTCTCAGGGACAAACTTAAAAAGTATGAACATCAGTTACTATAGGCAGGTGTAATACTATGAATTGCCGGCGTGTTGTGAACTTGATATCGGCTTATGTGGATGGCGAATTGACAGGCGCGGAGATGCTCGATATCAGAAGCCATCTCCGCGAATGTCCGGATTGTGCGGAAGAATACGAATCGATTAGGGCGACCAAGCTTATGGTTGCCAGACTCAACACTATGGTCCCGAGAGATGACCTCGCGGTCAGCATTATGCACAGGCTGAATCAGATAAGCGCCCCGCCGCATCAGCGTGCGCTTAGTCGTATGTCGGGCTACTTCGCCCGCAAGCTCAGCCCTGTGGTGGCGGCGCTGGCTGTATCTGGGGTGGCGTTTGCATTCCTGGCGGTGGGCGGACAAAATAGACTCGCCTCCAACAACGAAGTTGTGGCAAGTGCGCCCATCAGCCTGCATGCGCAGGAGGTTTCGCTGGTGCCGGAGATGCCGGAAAGCGCCGTTTTATACTCCAACGCCAGGCCTCTGGTAGTAGCAAACGAGATGTCGCAACCCGTAGGGCTGCGGATGGTGGACTTCACGGTTCGATAAACTAACTATGTTTGGCCTCAGAAGACGATGCGCCAGACAAACCTTCGGGCGCAGTTTCCCAAGTTTTGTCTGGCGCGTTGCCATATTTGAGCTTGCGGCGTCCTTAATCTGCCTGATTTAGAGCCCGATTCTACTTTATAAATAACGTGGAACGAGCAAAAGATCAGCTCCGTCAAAATAGGCGTACCGAGTAATGCATTTCGACATATACTCATATACACATCAGGAGGAACAGACGTACGATGTTGTCTTACTTGAGATCGAGAGTAAAGAATCCCAGTCTTTTGATGGTATGTATCCTCAGCCTTGCACTGGGGTTCTCGCTGGCAGCCCACTATTACCAGCACGTGAACAGCCCGGCGATTGCCGCCCCGCCAAAAGATCTTAGCAGTGCAAACTGGCGAACGGCGTTTGCGGATATCGCGGACAAAATTGCTCCGAGCGTGGTCTTTATCACCAGCGAAAAGGATGTCACTTACCAATCCGTCGATCCATTCGAGGGCTTTGGTTTTGGATGGCCGTTCGGCGAACCCAGGCGGGCGCCCAAAACTGAGAAAAGGACCCAAAAAGCCACCGGCTCCGGGTTCGTGGTGCGCTCTGATGGCTATATTCTCACAAACAATCACGTCGTTGCTGGGGCCGACAGGGTCACAGTCAAGCTGACCGATGGCCGGGATTTCAAAGGCAAGGTTTTCCTCGACCCCAGAACCGACCTCGCTCTTGTTAAAATTGAAGCCAATAACCTGCCTGCCGTCACGTTTGCCGACTCCGACAAGGTGCAGGTTGGCGAATGGGCTATTGCTATCGGCAACCCGTTCGGGTGGCGAAACACCGTGACTGTCGGCGTGGTCAGCGCCCTTAGACGAGAGTCCGACCCAAGCGCAGACAATGGCGGATTGGGCTACCCCGAGGCTATCCAGACCGACGCTGCCATTAACCCGGGCAACTCCGGCGGGCCGTTGGTCGATGTCGATGGCAAGGTCATCGGCGTCAACTTTATGATTATTTCCAGCACCAGGCAGAGCGCGGGGATTGGTTTCGCCATTCCTTCGAACAGCGCCAAGTTCGTTATGGATCAGCTCATTACCAAGGGCAAGGTCGTTCGCGGTTATCTTGGTCTGGTGCCGGTCGATCTAAGTCCGGTCAAAGCGGAGGTCTATGGAACGAAAAAGGGCGCGTTGGTCGAAAGCGTGGAGGCTGACTCCCCTGCCGACAAAGCCGGTGTGCAGGTGGCCGACATTATAACCCAGATCGACGGCAAGACAGTCGATACGGCTCTTGATCTGCGCAGAGTCACCCAGGCCCTGGCTCCCGGATCGACTATTAAGCTGACGGTACTTCGAGATAAGGCCGAAAAAGTTCTCACCGTGAAGCTCGGCGAAGCCCCCAGCGGCGTGGAGGAAGCCAAGGCGGAAACAGGCGGCAAGCTCGGTTTGTCAGTTGACGCCCTTACTCAGCAGAAAGCCCGATCCCTCGGTCTGACCGGCACATCCGGCGTCGTAGTCACCAGCGTGGAACCCGGTGGTGCGGCGGACAGGGCCGGAATACAGAAGGACGATGTTATCAGCAGGATCAACAACACCGTGGTAAAAAACGTCGCCACCTATAATGCGGCGATTACAAAGCTGAAAGATACGGCTGTAATGGTGATCCATCGTGGCGGTAGCACTTCTATTATTGAGGTGCCTTTAGACTAATAGTCTTTGCATCGATTTCATTAGTGAGCGGGTGGCGATCCCTGATCGCCGCCCGCTTTCGTATCAACCACTTTCTCAATTGCCTCGAAAGTGTTACCATGATTTAAGTTAGCGTGAAGTCACGAAACTTGATCAAGGTCAAGTTTCGTGGCCGCTCGCTGATGTATGCTTAAGCTGAGATATCCAGAGGGGTAAATAAAATGAGCACGGTATCAGAAGATCAAGTCGGGTTTATCGATGAGCAGTTGATCAATTCGCTGCTTGAAGCTGGAAAATCGGCGGATAAGTCGAGGGGATTGGAGATTGTCGCGAAGGCAAGGGAATGCCACGGGCTGGAACTGGACGAGCTGGCGATCTTGCTGCAGGCGGAGGACCCCGATGTCATTTCGGCCATATATGAGGCTGCTTTACACATCAAAAACACTATCTACGGCAAGAGGATGGTCTTCTTTGCGCCGTTATATGTCAGCAACGTCTGTGCCAATAACTGTCTTTACTGTGGATTCCGCAAAGACAACAGAGAACTCAAGCGCCGCGTCTTGACTCAGGACGAGATTCGACGGGAGATCGAGATTCTGCTTGAAGAGGGACACAAGCGAGTGCTTCTGGTCGCTGGAGAACACCCCAAGCTGTCTGGAATAGACTACATCATAGAGTCTGTCGCCACCATCTACGATACCAAAGTCGGCGACGCGTCTATTCGGCGCATCAACGTCAACTGTGCGCCGCTCACTGTCGAGGAGTTCACTCGACTCAAGGCGACCGGTATCGGCACGTATCAGTGCTTCCAGGAGACTTACCATCTGGGCACCTATCAGAGAATGCACCCGTCGGGGCCGAAAAAGGACTATCTCTACAGATTGCACGCCCCGGATCGTGCGATGCAGGCCGGCATTGACGACGTCGGGGTAGGGGCGCTGTTTGGGCTTACGGATTTCAGGTTCGAGGTGATGGGTGTGTTGATGCACTCACAGTATCTCGATGGCAAATACGGGGTGGGGCCGCACACGATCTCGGTGCCGCGACTTGAGCCTGCGCTGAACGCCCCTGCTGCAAATCACCCACCGCACGCGGTTTCGGATGACAATATGCGCCGCATTGTGAGCACTTTGAGGCTCGCTGTTCCATATACTGGCATCATTCTCACAACTCGGGAGCGTCCGTCTTTTAGAACCGAACTGATCGCCCTCGGTGTATCCCAGGTCAGCGCGGGATCAAGGACATCCCCTGGCGGTTACTACGACGCGAAGGCACACGCGCCGGAAGCCGAACAGTTTTCCATCGGCGACGAACGAAGTCTTTCCGAAGTGCTGTGCAGCCTTTGCAAAGAGAACTACATTCCCAGCTTCTGCACGGCGTGTTATCGCAGTGGCAGAACAGGTGAGGCATTTATGGGGTTGGCCAAACACGGCGAGATTCACAAAATGTGCGGCCCGAACGCCTTGCTTTCTCTTAAAGAGTATCTGATGGACTATGCGGAGGTCGAGACGCGACAGGAAGGGGAGCGTGTTATCGCCGACGGTCTCATGGATCTCCCTGACGCTTTACGCAAGCGCACTGAGGAATATCTTAATCGAATTGAGGCAGGGGAGCGCGATCTCTACATTTAGCTCACCCGGGCCCGATTTATGCAGTATAGGTATATGCAATGAGCTTAGACAATCTTATGCAAAAGTGTTTGGCAACGGGCGAGTTGTCAAGAGATGAGATACTTTATCTCTTAAACTTAGACACCGAAGCCGCAGTTGTCCGATTGCTGAAGACTGCCGATGCCGTGCGCAAGGCGGAATGCGGAGACGAGGTGCAGATTCGCGCGTTGGTCGAGATGTCCAACGTATGCGCACGGCACTGCCTGTACTGCGGCATAAGAGCCCCAAATTCAAAGGCCACGAGATACAGAATGGTCCCGGACGAAGTGGTGCAACTTGCCGTCGAACTCGATAAAAAAGACCTTAAAACGATCGTGTTGCAGTCCGGCGAAGACCCGTATTATTCAGCTAAGATCGTTGCTGATATGGTCAGTCGTATAAAAAATCAGACGCAACTGGCAATTACGCTTTGCCTCGGCGAGCGTCCGGAAGAGGACTACCGACTCTGGAAAGAGGCTGGGGCGGATCGGTATTTGCTGCGCCATGAAACGGCGAACCGCAAATTATACGCAAAGCTGCACCCGGACAGCAACTACGATCATAGAATGAATTGTCTGCACACCCTGCGGAAACTCGGCTATCAGGTTGGAGCGGGGTGTATGGTAGGTATGCCTGGCCAGGGTGTCGAGGAAATGGCCGACGACATCGAGTTTTTCAGAGATTTTCAGCCGGATATGGCCGGAATTGGGCCGTATATACCGCATCCGCAGACACCGCTGGCAGATAGCCCGACGGGCGCTATCCAAATGACCCTGAAAATGGTGGCGCTGACCAGGATAGTAACGAGAAACGCGCTCTTGCCCGCCACCACTGCAATTGGCTCTATAGAAGAAATGGGCCGTGAGATGGCGCTTGAGGCCGGCGCTGACGTGGTTATGCCGAACTACACGCCTCTGAAATACAGAGTTCACTACGAGATTTATCCCAACAAACGCTGCATCACCGAAGAGCCGGAGCGCTGTGAATCTTGCATGCAGTTTCGGATTCAATCTGTAGGTCGTCATGTAGCGGATGATCAGGGCCACTCTCGCAAACTGAAGAATGCCCGGGAATCAGCCAATATATCGGAAGATGCAACCTGTGGCGGCTAACAAAATTTGACATTGTGAAAATGTAATGTTAGTATGCCATGCCCTCGCACCGTTTCCTCAAGCGGTTTTCCCCTCAAAAGGTTTTGATGGGGGCTGGCTTTGGGTAAGCGGCGCGGGAAGGGAGGCGATGATTTGCAGAGACGCGAGTTTCGGCTTGCGAGGACCGCCTTATCGATAGTGATAGGATTCGCTATTTTTGCGGCGGTAGCAGCCAACCGAGATGACGTTGTGCAAGCGCAGCGCCTGGCGACGGTAAATGTGTTAATAAGGTCTAACGGGGCCGAGCGGCATATACGAACCGCCCAGACGACTGTCGGCGCGACCTTAAAAGAAGCAGGGGTCGAGGTGGGACCAATAGATAAGGTCACACCGGCGACGAATCAGCGACCGAAAGACGGGATGGTCATCACGGTCGTGAAGGTAACGAATGTGGTGGAAGTTGAAAAACAGTCCATTGCATTCGACTCGGTAAAAACGTTCACTACCTCGCTGCGGCCGGGGCAAGTTAAGCTTGACACACCCGGCGAGCCAGGGGAAAAACTTGTTCGTTATGTGGTTCGCTATGAAGACGGCAAGCCCGTACAGCGAACACTGATTGGGTCCGAAGTTGCAAAAAAACCGGCTAATAAGGTGATCTGCATCGGATCCAGAGGTCGTTATACGAGCCGAGGGGAGTTCCGAACCAGGAAAATCCTCAAAATGTCGGCGACTGCGTATGAGCCGGGGCCTAGAAGTTGTGGGAAATACGCCACAGGCCGGACCGCATCTGGTTTACAGGCGGGCTATGGCGTCGTGGCGGTGGACCCTAAGGTTATACCGCTCGGCACGAAATTATATGTCGAAGGCTACGGCTATGCTATCGCGGGAGATCGAGGGCGAGCGATTAAGGGCAGCCGCATCGATCTTGGGTTCGCCACGGTTCGTGAAGCGTTGAACTTTGGAAGCAGGAGCGTCATAGTTCACGTGTTAGAATAGCGATCAAACTATCAGAAAGCCCGTTCAGGCCGCCGAAATGGCGGCCTGTGTTGTATGTGGACTATGAATCTGACATCTGCCTCACAGGTAAAAAATATACTCGCCAATCACGGCATTCGGCCTAAGAAACGCCTTGGTCAGAACTTTCTTATCGACAGAAATGTGCTCGATAGATTGCTTGAGGCCGCTCACATTACTCCTGATTCCAGGATAATCGAGATCGGGCCTGGGCTGGGTGTGGTCAGTAGAGAACTGGCTGAGCGTGCCGGTAAGGTGGTCTGCATAGACATCGACTCGGATATGGAGCCGATTCTACGCGAGGTGTTGTGCGGTCTGCCGAATGCTGAGGTTGTGATAGCCGATTTTCTGAAAATCGACCTCGACCAGTTTTTGTCTGAGCGTGGAGGAGGCTGTTGGAGCGTCGTAGCAAATCTGCCCTACTACATCACCACGCCCATAATTATCAAGCTCATCGAATCGAAGACTGACTTCCATTCCATAATTCTAATGGTGCAACGGGAGGTCGCCGCTCGTCTCAAGGCCTCTGCTGGCAGCGCTGATTACGGTTCGATTACCGTATTTGTGCAATATCACTGCGAGGTTGCCAGCGTGATGAAAGTCTCCCGCAACGTTTTTTACCCCATCCCTGACGTAGATTCCGAGTTGATACGGTTAGATATCCGCTCAGTACCGGCAGTCGATGTCGCCGATGAACAGTTATTTTTTGTCATAGTCAGGGCTGCGTTCGGCAAGAGAAGAAAGACTTTGCTCAACTCGCTTTCTTCTTCAGCCGATTTGGGATGGGATCGCGAGCGTGCCGAGGCAGCCTTAAGCGCCGCAGGAATAGACAGCAGCCGACGAGGGGAGACCCTCACCCTGACCGAGTTTGCATCGATCTGCTCTGCGAGCACACAAATATCATAGGTTTCCGTCCTATTCGGTCTTCGCGTTCCCCCTTCCCCGGGTTGACACCACACTCGTGTGAATGTAGCATGAATCTGTTATGGAGTATCTGAACTGGGTCCTTATAGGCATCGCCATTCCGATTATAACCCTGCTTGTTATCCGCACCAAAAGGCGGGCAAAGGCTCTTGACGAGCGTATTGAGCAATATAAGGCTGAACAAGAGCAAGCCAAGGCTAACGGCACGTATAACCCTTACCAGGATTTCATCGAATTGTTTAACAAACAACAGGCCAAAGGACGCAAGCGGTGAGGGTTACTTTTTTAGGCACTGGCACTTCGCATGGGGTGCCGATGATCGGCTGCGACTGTGATGTCTGTGGTTCAGATAATCCCAAAAACAAGCGAACTCGCTGTTCAATATTCATAGAGACCGACGATGCCGGCTTGTTGATCGATACCCCGCCGGACTTGCGCAATCAGCTTCTGCGTGAAAATATCCGCCGTATCGACTCAATTCTCTTCACCCACGCTCACGCAGACCATGTTTTTGGTCTAGATGATATTCGGCGCTTCAACGATCTTAACGGCAGGGATATGCCTTGTTACGGTCTTGAAGAGACCTTAAGCAGCATTCGGCGCTCTTTTCAATATGTCTTTGTCCCGACCCAAATCGGAGGCGGCAAGCCGGTGCTGGAACTCATTCCTATAGATGGCCCGTTTTCAGCGGCTGGCATCCCGGTCGCGCCTGTTAAGGTATTGCACGGAAAGTTAGATATACTTGGATATAGAATCGGCAATTTCGCCTATGTGACCGACGTCAGCGAGATACCGCCGGATTCTCTGCAAATTCTCTCCGATCTGGATGTGCTGGCGCTGGGCGTGATTCGACACGAACCGCACGAAACCCATTTCTGCCTTTCGCAAGGCATTGAAATGGTTGATTATCTACGCCCCAAACAGGCCTATTTCACCCACATTGCGCACCAACTGGACCACGATACCACAAACTCGATCCTTCCGTCTTACATACAACTCGCTTACGATGGCCTGAAGATCCTCATATAAGGAAGGATTATCGCCTGGCTGCCACTAAGTTTCCGAATACACGTTTCGGGCAATATTGTCAGGGAAAGCGCGACCCTGTGAGGTGGAGAATGGAAAATGCCATCGATGTGAGGCAGTTTTGCGATCGACTCCTGGAACACGCCACTGGCCTTGGCGCGAGCTACGCCGATGTCAGGATTGTGCGTCGCGACAGTGAGAGCATATCTCTTAGGACCGGAAAGGTCGAGGGTCTTGACCGCAGTTCGAGCTACGGATTTGGCGTTCGTGTCATCGTTGACGACGCCTGGGGATTTGCCTGCAGCCCTCAAGTGAATATGGAAAACGCCTCGCGAATAGCCGAAGACGCCGTTCGCACCGCAAAGGCAAGCGCGACTATGAAGCGGAAAAACGTTCAGTTGTCAGATGTCGAGCCGGTTACAGGATCATTTAGCTCCTCCTGGGAGACCGACCCATTCGACGTCCCATTGGATGAAAAAATCGGCGCTCTGAAAGAAATCGATAGCGCCCTGCGATGTGACGACAAGATCAAACTCACCGATTGCAGTATGCGGTTTTGGAAGCTCGACCAGGTCTTTGCCTCAACTGAGGGTGCTTACATCGAACAAAAGAAGATAGAAAGCGGCGCAGAGGCGGCAGCGACAGCCATCGAGGGCAACGAGGTCCAACGCCGATCTATTCCCACCGGCGACTACGCCACAGCGGGCTACGAATTTGTGGAATCGCTTCGACTTATAGACTACGCAGAGCAGGCTGCTCAAGAAGCCATAGCTCTGCTGAGCGCTCCAGTTTGCCCGTCGGGTAACAACACCTTGATTCTCGAAGGCAGCATGCTCGCGTTGCAGGTGCATGAGTCCTGCGGCCACCCCATCGAACTCGACAGGGTTTTCGGAATGGAGTCATCATTCGCAGGCACCAGTTTTCTGACACTCGATAAACTCGGCACGTTCCAATATGGCTCGGACATAGTCAACATAACTGCAGACGCCACTCTTTTCGGCGGGTTGGGCAGCTTCGATTTCGACGACGAAGGCGTGCCTGGCAGGCGAATCGATATAGTCAAAAATGGGGTCTTCTCCGGCTATCTTTCCTCACGCGAGACGGCTGGGGAGATGGGTTGGTCCAGCGGCGGAACTATGCGAGCCGACGGCTGGAACAGAATCCCCTTGATTCGTATGACCAATATCAACCTGTTGCCAGGGGATTGGACTTTCGATGAGCTAATCGCCGACACCTCAGACGGAATCTACGCAGCTAACGTCGCAAGCTGGAGCATCGACGACAAACGCCTCAATTTCCAATTCGGCACGGAGATAGCCTGGGAGATAAAGGACGGCTCCATCGGCAGGGTATTGCGCAACCCCATTTACTCCGGTATGACCCCTGATTTTTGGGGAAACTGCGATGCCATTTGCAATGAAGACGAATGGAAAATCTGGGGCACGCCGAATTGCGGCAAGGGCGAGCCGGGTCAGACTGCGCATGTCGGCCACGGCGTTGCGCCCGCCAGGTTCCGCGAAGTCAGAACGGAGGGAGCAAAATGACACCCGAAAAACTACTCGACATCGCACTGCAGCGCTCATCAGCCGACCAGACCGAGGCAGCAATCTACATTGGCAAATCGGCGCTGACACGTTTTGCGAACTCCACTATTCACCAGAATATGGTCTTTGAGAGCCAATCGCTGCGCATAAGAGCTGTCTTTGGCAAGAAGGTGGCATCGGGAAGCACGAATCGGTTAGATGAATCGGGGGTCGTTGAACTCGTCGATAGAGTCGTCGAGATGGCTCGCCTGCAGGACCCAAACAAGGACTTCGTATCCCTGCCTAAACCGATTAACCCTATAAAAGATGCAGGCGGGTTTTATCAATCCACCGCCGACAGCACCCCCGAACAGCGTGCGAATCAAATCCGGGCGCTGGTTAGCGAGTCCGATAAAATCGCGGGCAGCGCGGCCGGTTCTTTTACCGTTCAATCCGGCCAGCACCTTATCAAAAACACCCTCGGTGTCGATTCAGCAGCCACTGGGACCTATGCCAATCTGCTGACTGTAATAACAGGGCCGGACGGTGGTTTTGGCTACGACGCGGCGACTTCGTGCGATGTCACAGACATCGACGGCCGTCTTATCGGCTCACAAGCTGCTGAGCTTGCTCGTGACAGCGCGAATCCCATCGGTATTGAGCCTGGCGAATACGAGTGCATTCTAATGCCGTATGCAGTTTCCGATATGATCAATATGCTCGTGTGGATGGGCTTCGGCGCTTTTGAGTATCAAGAGGGTCGCAGTTGGGTTTGTGGCAAGCTCGGTCAAAAGGTTGTCAGCGACTGCATCAGCCTTTGGGACGATGGGTTGGACTCTCGCACAATAGTAGATTCATTCGACTCCGAAGGCATAGCAAAGCAGCGGGTAGACCTCCTCAAGAACGGCGTCGCTAATGCCATCCTTTATGATTCCTACACAGCTCACCGGGAGGGCAGGCAATCGACAGGCCATGCACCACGCGGCAGGGCGAGCAATCTCATAATAGAGCCAGGGGATGCCAGCGTCGAAGATATGATCGCCTCCACAAAACGCGGAATCCTCGTGACCCGCTTCCATTACACAAACGTTGCGCATCAAATGAGCGCCAGCTTCACAGGCATGACCCGGGACGGCACGTTTTTAATAGAAGACGGCAAAATCATCAGGCCGGTAAAGAATATGCGCTTTACCCAAAGCATCACCGAAGCTCTTGCCGGCGCTCAAATGGTAGGCCGTGAACTGAAGCTCGAAGAAGGCGTCCTTGCACCGGCTCTCAAGCTCGGCAAGTTTAGCTTCTCCAGCGCGACTCAGTTCTAAATACAACAAATATGCTTTTTCTGCTGTTTTTAACCTCAGAGACAGTTCGAATAATCACGCGTTAATTTAGCCTCTCCAACCTCAACCACTGTAAACAGACAGCATTAACCATCGTTGGGCAATGACAATCGATCATAACATAAAATAATAAATATATAGTCAATTATAATGCGAGTTATTGATTGTCTTCGCCGAAGTCACAAAGGATATCAAAACATATAAGATACAAAATATGTTATTATACTGGTAATAATACTAGAAAATCTGACAACTCATTGACTACTATAAACCAACATGATATTCTGCGGTAGGATGTCGGCACAAAACGTGCAGGCAGCCGTACCATAATGAAAGTCATACCTAAATGGCTTCGTACACTACACACTTGGAGGAATTGGATATGAAGAAGTTGTGTCTTCTGATGACGGCGCTTCTGTTTATGTGCTTCGCCATCTCCGCTCAAGCCGCGATCGTAGAGCGCACCTATGCGTTCACGGGCGCAGATCTGATCAACAACGTATTTGCCACGGGTGTTCGACACAGCGACGGGTCACTGAAGGTCTACGAAGGCATGAGGCAGATTGGCCCTGCCGTTGGAACAGCGGTCGGTGCTACCTTCCTCAGTGGCAACTATCTCACACAGTTTAACAACACCTGGAACGCAGCAGTGGCTAATGGACTGGTGCTCGGACAATTCTCGTTGAGTGGAAGCAACGGATATGCGGGGCAATGGGGCGAGGATTACAAGCCTTACGAATGGGTATCGGGCACGGGGCCCACAGGATGGGCATTCACACTGGTCACCGATTCTGCTCCAAAATCGGGCTCTTATACGAACTTGTATCCTGTGTGGTACAACGAGACCGGAGGACTCGGTTTGACGGATGCCAATCTGGCTAACGCAGTCTTTACGGCGACGATAAAATTCGACACCGACGACATGTGGTGGGGTAATCCCAACAACTATCTTTATGGAGCCAACACTGCACCCAACAGCCTTGACGGTTTGACCATGTACTTCACGTCGTATTTCTTCGACGCCGATGACAATCCGGTCAACAGATACGTTGGCAACATGTTTGGCGAGTCCATCCCCGAACCGGCCAGCTTCATAGTTTTTGCTTCCGGCATCGGCTGGGCGCTCGGTTTCCGCAGACTTCGCAAGAAGTAGGGTTAGACAGAAGTAATCGCTATATTCGGCCTGGACTGGATAAGCCTCTCGTCCAGGCCGTTTTATAGTAAAAAAGCGGCCGGAAATCTGTCCCAGCCGCTGCTTTAGCAGTCGATTAGACCATTAAAGAATATATTTGCTCAGATCCTCGTCCTTCACGATATCAGACAGCTTTGCGCGCACATACTCTGCATCGACTGTAATAGTCTTCTGCTCGCAATCCGGCGCATCGAAAGACACTTCCTCCAGCAACCTCTCCATAATCGTATGAAGCCGCCGTGCGCCTATATTCTCCATCGACGTGTTCACCTCGCAGGCGATATGGGCTATCTCGGCGATACCATCCTCGGTGAAGTTGACCTCCACGCCCTCCGTCTCAAGCAGCGCGGTATATTGCTTTATTAGAGCGTTCTTTGGCTCAGATAATATTCGCACGAAATCAGTCTCGGTAAGGCTATCGAGTTCGACGCGTATAGGCAGCCTGCCCTGCAGCTCAGGAATAAGATCCGAAGGCTTGGCGATATGGAACGCCCCGGCTGCGATGAACAGGATATGATTAGTCGAAACCGGGCCGTATTTGGTCGTGACAGTGGAGCCTTCGATTATAGGCAGGATATCCCTCTGCACACCCTCTCTTGAAACCTGTGGCCCGCCTTCCTGTTCTCGGCCAGCAATTTTATCCATCTCATCGACGAAGATAATCCCGCTCTGTTCCGCTCGTTCTATGGCCTCCCTCGTGATCGCATCCTGGTCGATCATGTTATGAGCCTCTTCCTCGGCCAAAATACCCTTCGCCTCCGCCACAGTCACCTGTTTGCGCTTTCTTCGTTTCGGAAACAAATTGCCCAGCATCCCGGACATATCCATTCCCATCTCCTCAAGTCCCTGTTGACCAAAGACCTGGAAATGTGGCATGCCGGAATCCTCGACCTCCACAAATACCTCTCGCTCATCAAGCTCACCGGCAAGCAGTTGGCTTCGAAGCCTTTCCCGGATTCGTTCCTTGCGCTCTACTTGATCACGGGTATACTCATCAGGCTCAGCTTCTTCGTCCTCATAAACGGAGCTATCCTGCGGCGGAGGGACAGGATTACCGGTGCCCGGGAAAATATGCCCCATCGCGCTCTGCAGCGAGTCCATCCATTGTTTTGGCACATTTCCCTGCCCGCTGCGTCGGGCAGGCGGCTCAAGAATATCCAGCACTCTCTCCAACGCCCGTTGCTCCGCGATTGGCCGCACCTCTTCTATTTTCTCACTCTCCACCATCGCAACCGATCTCTGCACCAGGTCTCGCACCATCGAGTCCACATCACGACCCACATAACCGACTTCCGTGAACTTAGTAGCCTCGACCTTAGTGAACGGGGCCGCTGCCAGGTTCGCCAGCCTTCTCGCTATCTCCGTCTTACCGACCCCAGTCGGCCCGATCATCAGGATATTTTTAGGAATCACCTCGTCACGCAGCTCATCGGAAAGCAGCCGTCTGCGATACCGGTTCCGCAGCGCAATCGCCACCGCCTTCTTCGCCTTATCCTGCCCGACTATATATTTATCAAGCTCCTCGACAATCTGCCTCGGAGTCAGTTCCTTCATCTCTTTCAATTTGCACCTCGATTTATACTATGCGCTTAGCTGCTAATTTAATGCTTATACAACTCTCACAACTCGTCCACGGTGATGTGATGGTTAGTGTAAATGCAGATATCCGCCGCGATGTTCAGGGCTTTCTCTACAATTTCCCTCGGGGAAAGGTCGGTATTAGCCAGCAGCGCCCTCGCGGCCGCAGCAGCGTATGCGCCGCCAGAGCCTATCGCCGCCACTCCCTCATCCGGCTCAATCACTTCACCGTTTCCGGATACCACCAGCAGATAATCCGCATTGCCGACTATCATAAGCGCCTCAAGCCTTCTCAGTATCCGATCCGTGCGCCATTCCTTTGCAAACTCTATCACAGCGCGGCGCAGGTTGCCGTGCGACTCTTTAACTTTAGACTCAAACTTATCGGCCAGTGTCTGCGCATCCGCCACCGAGCCTGCAAATCCCATCAGGATTTTGTCGTCATATATCCGCCGAATCTTGCGCGCGGTGCCCTTCATAATAGTATTTTCCAGCGTAACCTGCCCGTCGCCTGCGATGGCGATGTGGCCGTTTTTCTTGACCGCGCAGATAGTTGTGGCGTGCATTTCCATTAGGTTATCTCCATATTTTTCATAAGCCAGCCCGAACCGGTTTCGTGCATCATCTGTTTATTCTTCCCATCCTGGGCCGGCTATTTCTCCAGTTTATCCGCATCCGCCGAAGCCCTGGGGTGGGTGCGATCGTAAACCTCTTTCAAACGTTCTTGAGAAACGTGCGTATAAATCTGCGTCGTAGCCACGCTTTCGTGCCCCAAAAGCTCCTGCACACTTCTCAAATCAGCCCCATGATCCATAAGATGTGTCGCAAACGAATGCCGCAGCGTGTGCGGGCTGATCTTCAGAGTGTCGCTTACTTCTTCGACATACTTGTTAAGTATCCTGCGCACCGAGGTGCCAACCAATCTCGTTCCCCTGTAGCCTAAAAAAAGCGCATCCGGGGCATCCGGGTTTTTCGCTGCGAGTTCAGGGCGTCCGGAAGAAAGATAAGCATCAACGGCCTGTAATGCAAGCGATCCTATCAACACAACCCGCTGCTTGTTTCTTTTACCCGTAACCACAATCTCGTCGCTATCTTTGTGCAGATCGTCGATATTCAGACTCAAGAGTTCGCTTATTCTCAGCCCTGTGGCATACAACGTCTCCAATATCGCTTTATCCCGCAGGCCAATAGCCGTCTGCGCGTCCGGGGCTTCCATTAGTTGTGCCAATAAATCTTCAGGCACAACGTGTGGCAGGTTACGGGTTTGAGCAGGCGTTTTCAGGCCCTCGGTGGGGTCGCTATCTACTATCTTGCGCTTCAGTAGATAGCCGAAATACGACCGCAGTGCAGCCATCGCCCTCGCCAGGGTTTTCTTCGATCGGCCGGATTTTTGCAAGTGAACCAAATATCGACGCATCAGATGCCGGTCGATATCGCAGCCCGCCTCACGTGCAAAATCAAGGAATCTATTGATGTCCGATGCGTATGCACGCAGGGTGTGCTCGCTGGCTCGGCGAGACAGGCGCAAGTAGTCTATGAACGAATCCAGGTACTCTTCCATGTCGCTTGAATTGTACCATGTTCAATCCAAACTGTGGAATACCTAATTAGTCGAGCGAATTAGGCCGATAATCAGTCAGTGGAGCCTGCAGTTGAATTATCGACGCGGCGGGGTAACAACAACGAAACGCACAACAACTGGAGCAAAACATGGCCAATCCGACCGAGAGCAGACTGAAAGTAATTAAAATAATGGATCCTTTAATGTGCGTGCGGTGTGACAACGCATATATCGCCGACGTCGTCACAAAAGATGGGACGCGCAAGAAGATGTTCTACTGCTCCAGGTTAGACTGCGATAACTGGATATCCCGGCCCTCCGCCAGCGCCGCCGCCGACGACGACCTCGACATCGCTGCATAGTCTATTGCTTAACCAGCCTCGTCCGTGCATACGTACGGGCCCATAACGCGATCAACACCAGGGGCGTCAGCAAAATCTTGGGGCTTCCGGCGTTGTGTTTAATAAAATAAAGTAACATGCTGCGGTGATGCTGTTTAATCATTGCGATGGGGTTTTTATCGCTGGCTGCGCCGATGCGGTGTGATAACTCCACTTCAGGATAATAAACCACCCTCCACCCGGCATCTTTGGCCCGTTTGCACCAGTCCACATCCTCGCAATACATAAAAAATCGCTCATCAAACAGCCCGATTTCGTCGAAAGTCTCCCGTCGCACCATTAAAGCCGAACCCGAAAGCCAATCCACATCCA
Organism: uncultured bacterium; assembly: GCA_964494345.1. GTDB lineage: Bacteria > Armatimonadota > UBA5829 > UBA5829 > UBA5829 > DTKD01. The sequence continues at coordinate 143,217 of CAZBSI010000003.1, read as the reverse complement.
TAATCTGGCTGTGATCGACATCCGTCATCAGATACCTTTTAACAAACCGGTTGTTCGGAAACAACTTCCCCAGCACAGTGTGCCGAAACAATCCCGCAAACATCGGCGGAAAGCGGCGCGCAGAAAACTGCAAAGACCCATCCGGGTTGACTATCCTCGGCCCCATCATCCCGATATCACGATGCGCATCCATATAATCGACCATCTTACGCAACAAATCCGGTTGTAATATGCGGCAGTCCGGGTTCAAAACCAGCACATATCGCCCGCTGCATTGCTTAATAGCCTGATTATGAGCCGCGCCGAATCCCCGATTCTCCGAGTTCACAATAAGTTTGACGCTGTCGCCAAACTCCGATGCGACCATCTCCGCGCTTCCGTCAGCCGACGCATTATCCACCACGAAGACTTCCAAACCCACCGATTCCCTCTGTTCGATAATCGACTTCAGGCAATCGGCCAGTTCTTCACGGGTATTCCAGTTCACAATGCTGACAGTTACGTCGGCCAAGTCTTTATCCTCTCAGGCGCATGCTGATACTAATGCACGCCACGGTAAAATAGTAGCTCAACGGGCAAATATGGCCTTTGAAGTGCTTCTCATAAAACCTCAACAGCGATTTATGCGACTCCCGCACCATTTCTCTTCGCCTGACCTGTCTGGTGCCGGAGCCTCCGTGGTGAATAACCACCGCGTTCGGCACAAAATGCGTCTCCCAACCCGCCTGTTTCGCCCGGTATAACCAGTCCACCTCATTAAAGAATATCGGAAAAGACTCGTCCAGTGTTCCGATCTCTCGCAATGTTTTCGTCCTTATAATCAACGCCGAACCCATCGGCTGATCGACCTGCATCTCTGTGTCATATCCGAACCACGTCATTCTGTATGCGCCGAAAACTTTGCTTTTCGGAAACAGCCTGGCAAGACCAATATATTCCCAGGCGATCGGGCCAGGGTAGGGGAACGAGCGGACGGAGTGGTCGATATCGCCATTCGGCCTTATTAGTTTCGCCCCAGCAGCGCCCGCTGATGGGTGTCCATCCATAAACTCGACCAATGCATCCAGAGCGCCTTCAGTCACCTCGGTGTCCGGGTTAAGAAGCAGGATATATTCCCCCTGTGCTTCTTCCAGCGCCTGGTTATTCCCCTTCGCATAACCAGCGTTGTCCGTATTACATATCAGTTTAACGGTCGGAAACTCTTCGCGGAATTGCTGTTCGTCGAAGTCTTTGGAATCGTTATCGACCACGATAATCTCGCAGTCGCCCTGGGGTGGAAAGGTCAAAATGGAGCGTACGCAAGCGGCCAGTAGATTTGTGGTGTTCCAGTTAACTATCGCGACCGATAATCGCACTCAGCACCTCTCTCAGGTCGCGCGCTATATAATCCGGCGCCGCATTATCGAAGAAATCATCCGGCCTGTCTTCTCTCAAAAAACCAATAGTCCTGGTCCCTGCCGCTTTGCCGCTTTGCACGTCCATAATATGATCCCCGACCATAACGGAGTTCTGTGCAGGCGTATTTAGTTGTGAAAGCGCCAGCAGGACAGGTTCAGGGTGGGGTTTATGCCGGACAGAATCCTCACGGCAGATCATAACATCCGCTCGTATCTGGGCGATCTGCAGCGATATCTCACTTGCCGCCCGGCAGTTGCGGGTTACAATACCTGTCGGCGTGCCACTCTCGCGCAAATGGTGAATAATCTCCCTGGCAAATGGAATCTGTTGGGTTTCGTGCGCGTGTCGAAGCTCAATTTCTTCCAGAATTCGCATAGCTTCATCGCGAAGCTGCCGGCCGCGATCCTCGTCATCAAGCAAACTGGCCGAAGCCGCCTCGACAATGCCCAGAATATCCAACCCCCGAACATCGTCCTCCGTCAACCCAACCCCGGCCGCAAGCCGAGTCATCTCCCGCCTCATCAGCGCGAAATCGATATTGGTATCGACAAGCGTACCATCAAGGTCAAACAGCACCGACCCCATATTGCCCAACAACGGCTTCATTGAGTTGATTATAAGTATTGAGTAGGGGATGGTCAAGAGGTAAAAATGGAACAATACGGTTGACAAACTACGTCTTATAAGATAGGATTTGTCAACTGGAAAGGAGATGTCAATGCTGGGAGAAAGGATTCGTCAAGCGCGACTGGCTGCTGGGCTGACGATGCGTGAGCTGGCAGGCAAGGTAGGTGTTTCTGCTTCTGCAATCAGCAAATATGAAAAGGACATTGATACGCCGCGTCAGTCGAAGCTGCTGGCCATTGGCCGTGCCCTCGCAATTCCAGTAGAGCGTCTTCTTTTGCCGCAACCTGTGTCTTTGTCTATTGTCGAGTTCAGAAAACGTGCATCACTTCCCGATTATAAACAAGAGCAGATACAGGCCAGGGTGCGAGCCGAACTGGAGCCCTATATTGACTTCCTTGAACTTGTCTCACCTGGTATGGCTCTTAGCTGTGATTGTTGCTTGCCAGTACAGTCTGCGGTCTCGACATTCGATCAAGTGGAGTCTTTCGCAGATAATCTTAGAAAAGAATGGGACCTCGGCTTAGGGCCAATAAGCAATGTGGTGGAAACCATCGAGCAGGCAGGTGTCAGAGTTATTACCGATGTCGGCGACGATCGGTTTGACGAGCTTGCCTGTGTCGCGAATGGTAAATACCCTGTTGTGGTCGTCAAAGCGTTGCCCGAAGGAAAGGGCGACAGGCAGCGGTTCAACGTTTTACACGGTTTGGGTCATCTGTTGCTTAGTGCCGAAGCCGGTCTGGATAAAGAAAAGATGTGTCATCGCTTTGCAGCCGCCATGCTCGTGCCTCGAGAAACGGCCAAAAAGAGGCTCGGTAACAAGCGACATATGTTGGACATAGATTACGAACTTCAAAAGCTCAAAAAGGAGTACGGGCTTAGTATTTCTGCCTGGGTGAACCGTGCCTATGATTTAGATATTATAGGCGAGGAAACAAGAAGAAATCTTTTCATTAAGCTGGCTGCACGAGGCTGGAAATCAAAAGAACCCATTTTGATTGAGCTTGAGTATCCCTCGAGATTCCGCTCGTTGGTGCATAGGGCAAAGGCTGAAGGCATCATATCCCCCGTCAAAGCAGCCGAATACCTTGGCACGATGCATCGCATACTATTGCCTGATATAAAAGAGTCCGATATCCCGGAAAGTGCAGTATCGGCCTATGAGGCTGGCGGCAGTCTGGATTTGTGGGAGGATATGGGGTCGGGAGGTAGCGTGAGTGCAGCGGGGTGAGATATGGTGGACGGAACTTGAACCGGTAAGAGGGTCTGAAATGCGTAAGACGCGCCCTGCACTAATCGTAAGTGTTGACGGAGTCGGAAAACTACCGCTACGAGTCGTTGTGCCACTAACCGACTGGAATAATGCTTTCTATGAATATCCATGGATGGTTTTCATCGCTAATGATCTGGAGAATGGGCTAGATAAGATCGTGGCAGCAGATTGTCTAAATATAAGGTCGGTATCGACAGAGCGGTTGTTGAATAAAATCGGTGACATACGGCCGGAGACGCTAGAGGACGTCTTAGCCGCCATCAGCATCGTGTTGGGCATTGGCTAGCAAGTATAAAATCAGCCATCATCCCCGTCATTTCGAGCGCACACCTTCCGGCCATTTTAACACTGCACCCTCCCGTCATTTTGAGCATGCACCCGTCCGTCATTTCGAGCACAGATCCCCGCCATTCCGAGCACACCTTCCCCGTCATTTCGAGCGAAGCGAGAAATCTGCTTTTCCGGTTGACGATGAACGGTTGACGGTTTTCGGTTCCGGCAAATAGATAGGTGGTAATCTCCGAATTAACCTCACAAAATAGATAGGTGGCAATCTCCGAATTGCCACCTCACAACCCAAAAACGGCCGCAACAGAGACGCGGCCTCTGCCTAATTTCGCCCCACCGCATTCAGCAAATGAGTTAGATATACGCCTTATACACATCGTCGTTTTCGCGTACCTGCTCCATTACCCTGACACCGACATTCTCGCCTTCCGCCGCTTCCACAATCTGCTGATGCTGCAGTTCCATTGAGTCGACGTTTTGCTCGATATCGGTGGTATGGCCGTGTATACGAATCCGGTCGCCCTTGCGCAACGAGCCTCTCTCAATCTCAATCGCTGCCACGCCGAGTTTGCTGTAATAATGGGTTACTTTGCCGATCTTTTCTTCCATGAGGATCACCCCCAACGAACCTGTAAGATCAAATAATTCCCGATCATATAATACCCGTTCGATTGGGGGTGCAAACTCTACTGCTATTGGGTCTTTTCGGAATACACCAGCCTAAATTAGCGACACCGGCTTTCCTGTCTTGGCCGACTCATACGCTGCCAACGCGACCGCCAGCGCCTTTGCTCCGTCCTCACCGGTCACCTCAGGCGGAGTGTCGTCGGCTATGCACTGAGCGAACGATGCTACCAGATTGAGATCAGCGTCCTCGCCCCAATATTCATATTTATATGACATCGACTTGTCGTAGAACCCTTCAATGATCTGCCCGAACATATCCATATCAGCGATACCGTCCGTGCCGACTACTGCCATCTTGACATTGCCCCAGGTCGCGTAACTCTTCGGTCTCGACCAACTGGCGTCCAGCGTGGCATACATCCCATTAGAGAACTCAATGGTCAATATCCCCGTGTCATCGAAGTCTTTTCCGAACATTCGGTTGTCGATTTCGGCGTAAACCCGCGTCGGTTCAGCGCCGGTCATACACCTCATCAAGTCGACCACGTGAACCGTATGGTCAATCACTGCCCCGCCGCCCGAAAGCGACTTGTCAACAAACCATCCCCACGGACACTGGCCCTGATTTGTCCCGCGCACAGCCAATATCTTCCCCAACTCCCCGCTGTCCACAGTATGCTTCAATTGGGTGAACGCCGGATGGAATCGACACGGAAATGCCGTCAACAGCTTTACATTTGCTCGCTTGCAGACCTCAATCATCGCCTCGGCATCTTCGTTAGTGGTCGACAGCGGCTTCTCGCACATCACGTGCTTATCGTGCTGTGCTGCCACGACCACATGGCGACGATGGTGTATGTTCTCGCTGCATACGATTATCCCCTGCACGTCGGTGTTGAGCAAATCTTCATATTCCGCAAACGATGGCACTCCGAGGTCCTTGCCGACCTGGGCCGCGCGCTCCTTATCGTCGTCGGCGATCCCCACAAACTCCACACAATCCAGCTTCTTCAGCGCCGCGGCATAGCTGTATGCATGCATATGAGCAAAGCTCATCATTCCTATCTTAACAGGCGTCATATCCCGCACTCCTTTCAAGTCATCAATCATTATGCAAGCGTAATCGGTTCCCCGGTGGATATCGATTTCAGCGCGGCCTCACATATCCGTATAGCCTCAACGCCATCCTCCGCTGTAACTTCCGGGGTCTTCCCGTGTTCCAGGCAATCGATGAAATGCTCCAGCTCATAGTAATACGGGACCTTGCTCGCCACAAAGTCCGGCACCGAGGTAGTGCTTGTGGTGCCGTCGTTCGATCTGTGCTTGATGACAAGCGGCATAGAATCGGTGCTCGAAAAATTCAACAGCCCCTCGGTTCCCGCCACTTCGACGCTTGTGCAGAACTTGTCCGGTCTGGCCCAGTTGCCTTCGACGTGTGCGATGACCCCGTTGTCAAAACGCAGCGTCACCAGGGTATGATCCTTTCCGGGGATCTGCGCGGCATACAGACCCTTGGCATATACTCTGCGCACCTTGCCGTAGCACCAGCGCAGCCAGTCGAAGTCGTGGATAGTCAAATCCAACACCGCGCCGCCGCTCATCTGCAAATTGGCGAACCAGTTTCCAACACCGCCGTGCAGCAGCCCACCTCTGGTCGTCCGCACCATCACGGTCTCCCCAATTGCTCCGCTGTCGATAATAGCCTTGAGCCTTCTATATTCCGGGAACCACCGCACCACATGCCCCACAAACAGCGTCACTCCAGCTTCCTCAGCCGCTCTTTGTGCTTCCATCGCCTGGCTGATCGTTCTGGCCAGCGGTTTTTCGCAGAATATATGTTTACCGGCAGCCGCCGCGTTCTTGATATAATCGAGATGGGTAGGGGTTGGTGTGCAGATGTCGACCACATCGAACTCGACGTCGTTTATGGCATCGTCAAGCTTCGTATAGGCGCTCGCTGAAAGCGACTCAGCCAACTCCTGGGCGGCCTCGATGCGGGGGTCGCAAATAGCTACCACCTCCGAGTCAGGAAGCGAAGCGTATATATTCGCGTGCGTTCGTCCCATCGTGCCTGCACCGATCACAGCCACTTTTTGCATAAAATACTACCTCCTCATAAATTTTGCACCGCACTTACAGCGCGGTTGGGCCAGGTCTACAGCAGTATAAGCGCCGGAGCCTGGAGGATATCGCGCAGCCGGGCCAGATACTGTGCAGCGGGCGCTCCATCCATTATTCTGTGATCGAACGAAAGACAGAGGTTCATCATCGGCTTGATCACTACCTCCCCTTTCACCGCCACCGGTTTGTCAACTATCCTGCAAACAGCCAAAATCGCGCTCTGGCCGGGTGTGATAACCGGGGTAAAGGTGTCGACACCATAGACTCCCAAATTCGTTATGGTAAACGTGCCACCGGAGAGGTCATCTGAAGTCGACTTGCCGGTGCGCGCCCTTTCTGCCAGCGCCTTCACTTCCCTGGAGATCTCTATCACAGACTTGCTCTGAACGTTTTTAACCACCGGCACAAGCAGCCCGCCTTCTATGGCAGTCGCGACGCCGATATTCATCGAGTCCGCGATGACGATTTTGTCTTCCTGCAGCGATGCATTGACTATCGGCACGTCATAAATCGCCTTCGCCGCCGCCTTGATTATGATGTCGGTATATGAAATCCTGACGCCGTATTGCTTCTCTACATCATCAAGTAACTGCTCTCGCAGAGCAACACAAGCCGACATATCGACCTCAGTTACCAGGGTCACGTGCACCGCCGAATGTGCGCTGGCTGACACGTTTTGAGCCACCATCTTGCGCATACCGGTGAATGGAATAGTAGCGCCAATACCCGCCGGCGCTGCCGCAGTCGCTGCTGTCGCTCTCTCGATATCCGCACGAGTGATCCTGCCACCTATTCCCGTTCCAGGTACCTCACCTATGGAAACTCCCATATCGGCCGCGACCTTACCTGCCAACGGCGTCGCCTTTACCGAAGCGGCAAACGCCAGCACATCAGCTTCCGTAATTCGACCATTAGGCCCGGTTCCTCTTCCGGCAAGCAGATTGATGTCAATACCGCGCTGACTGGCCTCTCGACGCGCCGACGGGCTTGATATCACCTTCCCGATCGGGGCTTGTGGAGCAACAGGAGCAGGCGTCGCTTGTTCTACCACGGGGCCTGGAGACACAGCAGGCGCGCTTGGCGCAACTACCTCGGCTTCTGCCACAACAGGCTTTTCGGCAGGCTTCTCCGATAGAAGATCATCTATCGATTCCCCCGCAGCCCCGATGATCGCGATCGGATCCTGCACCGGCACAATATCATCTACCTGAGCAAGAATCTTCAGCAGCACCCCGTCTTCAGGGGCCTCAACCTCCATGTTGACCTTATCGGTCATCACCTCAAGGAGCGGCTCGCCGGCTGTCAGCGCGTCGCCTTCATTTTTGAACCATTTAATTATCGTCCCTTCTTCCATTGTCTGACCCAGAAGGGGCATCACCATTTTTGTCGCCATAATTCGTGAATACCTTTCACTTGGACTTTCCACACGATATTACTTCTACGACTTCGCACCCTTGCTTTCCTCCCACGTTTTGTATACCAGCCAGCCATTAGCTTGAGCAGCCCGCTATCCCCTTGATATAATAACCCTAGGAAAGGACGTGTTATATGGGATACTCTGTTGCCTGGAAGATAATCGCTGACCACCTCGTCGAAGGAGAAATGCTCCCCGGTAAGGAAATCGGCATACGCATAGATTCGACACTCACCCAGGACGCCACTGGCACTATGGCCTATTTGCAATTCGAGGCTCTGGATGTGCCTAAGGTCCTCACAAAACGCTCGGTGAGTTACATAGACCATAATACCCTGCAAACGGGTTTTGAGAACGCCGACGACCATGCTTACCTTCAGAGCGTCGCCGCCAAACACGGCATTTATTTCTCCAGACCCGGCAACGGCATATGCCACCAGGTCCAGCTTGAGAGATTCGATGTGCCGGGTCAGACACTGCTCGGTTCCGACAGCCACACCCCCACCGCAGGAGGGCTTGGCACGCTCGCCATCGGAGCAGGCGGATTAGATGTGGCTGCGGCTATGGCAGGCCAACCCTTCTATTTGCCTATGCCCCGCATCTGTTTAATAAAACTCACCGGTGTGCTTGGCGGGTGGGTCTCGGCTAAGGATGTCATTTTAGAGGTTCTACGCATTCTCGGAGTCAAAGGCGGGGTAGGCAAGGTTATAGAATACGGCGGGGAAGGCGTGCGCAGCCTGTCAGTAACAGATCGCGCCACCATTACCAACATGGGTGCGGAACTCGGTGCGACCACGTCCATTTTCCCAAGCGATGAAATCACCCGTGCGTTTCTCGAATCCCAGGGTAGGGGAGATGACTGGAAAGAACTCCTGCCCGACTCCGACGCTCAATACGACGAAGTAATCGAACTCGACCTGTCCGCCCTTGAGCCTATGATTGCCAGGCCGCATTCCCCGGACAACGTCGTTAAAGTCAGCGAGGTTGCCGGCACAAAGGTAGATCAGGTCGCGATCGGAAGCTGCACCAATTCCTCTCTTCGCGATCTGATGATAGTGGCGAACGCTCTTAAGGGCAAAACGGTTCATCCCACAGTCAGCCTCGTTATATCCCCCGGCTCCCGGCAAGTCTTTGAGATGATAGCCCGCAACGGCGCGTTGGCGGATATGATCTCTTCCGGGGCGCGAATATTGGAATCCGCCTGCGGGCCGTGCATAGGAATGGGTCAGTCGCCGCGGACAAATGCTGTTTCCATTCGCACTTTTAACCGCAATTTCGAGGGTCGCAGCGGCACCAAAAGCGCTCAGGTCTACCTTGCGGGGCCGGAAGTCGCTGTCGCAGCCGCATTAACCGGGCAGATCACCGATCCAAGAACCCTCGGAACTCCAATTGAATATACTGCGCCTGAGAAATACCTCATTGACGACAGGTTGATTATCCCGCCCAGCGATCAGCCGGAATCTGTTGAAATTGCAAGAGGGCCGAATATCAAACCGCTCCCCAGAAACACGGCTTTGCCGGACACTATCTCCGGCAAAATATTGCTCAAACTCGGCGACAACATAACTACCGACGACATCATGCCCGCCGGCTCCAAAGTTCTTCCACTGCGGTCGAATATCCCTGCCATATCCGAGTTTGTCTTCGCGGCAAAAGATTCGGATTTTGCCAGGCGGGCGCGCGAACTCGGCGGCGGGATCATCGTAGGCGGCGATAACTACGGCCAGGGTTCTTCGCGTGAGCACGCCGCTCTGGCTCCGATGTATCTCGGCATCAAAGCTGTCATAGCCAAGTCCTTTGCGCGCATTCACCGGCAGAATCTCATCAATTTCGGAATCCTTCCGCTGAGGTTCGCCAATCCGGACGACTACGATTCTATTGATCAATTGGACGAAATCGAGATCGAAAACGCGGCTGGCCTATTGCGTGACTCGGCCTCAGAGTTCATTCTGACCAATAAGACCTCAGGCGATTCTATTCCGCTGACCACCGACCTCTCCGACCGGGAGAGAGAGATGATCCTGGCCGGAGGCCGCCTCAACTTTATCAAGTCTCGTTTATAGCATCCAGGCTCGGTTTACGGCCGGCGGATTGGGGGCACATTATGCAGAGGGAGATCAAACCTCTGATGCGGCTTGCATCCCCGGCCACACTATTATGAGACCGAGACACGACCGTCACAACAAAACGAAAGTCGTGGTAGCTATGTCCCTCGGCGTCGTGCTCGGCGCCGTGGGCAACATCTGCCTGAGTAAGGGTATGAGATGTGTGGGAGAAGCGGGCTACGAGTGTGCTGGGGACGCGATATTCGGCACTTTGCTTCATCCGTGCATAATAGCGGGGGTGCTGCTGTTAGGCGCATTTATGCTGTTATACCTGGCTTCATTATCCTGGGAGGACCTCAGCTTCGTGCTACCTCTTACCGCTGGAGATTATGTGCTGGTCACTCTTATGGCTTTCTTCTTTCTTCATGAGCACGTCGATGCGCTGAGGTGGTCCGGTGCGGTGCTTGTAACTACGGGGATCGTTTTGGTGGTCAGGAGTTAGCTGTGGAAGTCGCGATATCTTTAGGATTTGCGATATTGTTTGGGGCGATAGGGGACATTCTTCTCAGCAAGGGCATGCGCCAGCACGGTGAGATCGAGATCAGGCGGCTGTCGGATCTGCCTAAAAATCTCGGAATCATCTTCCGCACCCCGGCCATTATTCTCGGCATTGTCGCTCTGATGTTCTACTTCTTTTCATACCTTGCGGCGCTTGCCTACACGGAGGTCAGCGTCGCCAACCCGATGACTGCTTTGAGCTACGTTCTCGTCACTATTTTCGCCGCACTCGCGATGCACGAGAGGGTAAATCCTCTCAGGTGGGCAGGGGTGGCGCTGGTCACTCTTGGGGCAATCTGCGTGGGCCTAAGCTCATAACGTTGATTATCTCAGCAAGTCCTCATAGAATAAGAACTGCTGCGCCCAACCTGCGTTGTGGCCATATCGATCCCAAAACGCCTCGACAATCTCACGATAAACCCCATCCGTCAACGATTTCGCCTTCAACTCCGGCAAAAACAACCTCTCAGCCAGTTGGCGTACGTGAGTATCCACAGGCACCGCCTCGTCCTTATCGAGGGCAAAAAGGCAGACGCAGTCAGCTATCTTGGCTCCGACTCCTTTAAGGGTCGTCAACTGCCGCCGAGCCTCCATATACGGCGCCTTCCTGAGATCATCAAGCCAATTCTCACCTCGAACCAGAATCTCCTTGGCTGCATCTCTTATGTTTTTGCCACGAAAGCCGAGACCGCACAACTTGCCGATTGGATCCGCTTCAGCAAGTGTCTCACAACTCGGAAAGGCATAGTAGCACCGGCCATCTTTTTCACAGACAAGCTCTCCAAAATGCCTGCAAAGCGCCTCTATGGAGTTCGATATCCTGGTGATATTATTCGCAGCCGAGCACATAAAAGAAATCAGGGTCTCGATGGGTTCCTGTCGCAGGAGCCTCAAGCCATAGAATCTCCGAATCTGAGCGGCCAGGTGATCGTCCCGGCTTGCCAGATCCGTATAAATCGACTCGACATCATCGCCTAAGCGCAGGTAATCCTTAACCAACTCGGCGCCGCCATCCGGAAACGTCCTGTATAACAAATCGCCGCCTTCAACACAAAGCTCGACCAGCCGATCTCCAATAACCCCCTGCCACAAGCCATTTTCACCCCGCCGCCACCGAAAAGCCTGCCCGCAAGTAAGTGTAATATCAAGCCCCAACGGCTGCCCGCCAAGATCAATAGTCTGCATATCACCTCTCTACCAAGATATATTATCACTTTTTCGGTTGTCGGTTGTCAGTTTTCGGTTTTCGGTTGTCAGTTGTCAGTTGTCGGTTGTCGGTTGTCGATTGACAAAGCCACCAAACCCTGTCATTTCGAGCGCAGCGAGAAATCTGCTTTTTCGAGGTACGAGGTCCGAAGTACGAAGTCCGAGGGGGTGGTGTGCAGTCTAGATAGGTGGTGATCTCCGAATCACCGCCTCGTAACCCCACTGTCTTCCAAAAATAACGTAGCGGCCTTCCTGCGGCCTCAAGCCGGCATTATGATATAATATGTGAGCTCCGGCTGTATTGTCGAGCGGAGGGTATTATTGAATTTCTGGAAGTATCTAGGTTTGATCATGCTGCTGGCGGCGACCATAGGCTTTGTTGCTCCGGCGGAGGGTAAGCAGTTGCATCTCAATTTTGTCTGTTCGGATAATAACGATCTTTACAAGGCAGCGGTCGATTCTGGTTGTAAATGCTTCCGATTCGACACCGCGGCTGAGGCCATCGACAAATCATCCCCAGGCGGCGCAGTGCTGGCGTTTGCCGACGGATACCCCGATGTACGCACTGCAGTTGATGTATCCACGTTCGAAGCAGCAAAAGCCAGGGGCGTTAGGCTATATGTCGAATATCCATCGGCTTTGCCCGGAATAGAGATGGGTGATGTAAAGGGGATAGTATGGGAGCGTGGAGTAGTCGCCACCGGCGAGTTCGGCGATAAGTTGCCGGAATTGCGGATTCTATCCATATCTGGCTGCAGGTTTATTCAAACACAGGCGGATAATCCTCTTCTCGTCATCGCCCGGGTTGCGGGATTCGACTCTGCGGTCTATGGAATACCGGATTCCGCCCAGCCAATTCTTTTTCGATTGCCAGGTTACGACGCCCTCATCGCCACTACAAAGCTGAGCGGATTCATCACAGGCCGGTACGCGCCGGCTGATGATTGGGGCACGTTGTGGGAGCGTATTTTTAAGCTGCTTGATTCCTCTGTAGAAGTTAAGTTAAAGTGGAAAAAGTCGGTTCACCCTGCTTATGGACCGGATGATAAGCTGCCCAATGACGTCGAGCGGCGCGCTCTTAAGGAAGCGGCCGGATGGTATCTGAACTCGCGATTATTGGTAAGCCAAGGGGAGAAACCGCAGATAGACCAATTGCTGTTGGGTGGCGGCGAGGATGTGCCTGTTTTGGGGCCCGATTCGCCGGATGGCGACGGCTCGTGTGGTATTCTCGAAGGCTACGCAGCCGGAATTGACCATAATGGCGACCAGTGCCGCCGGTTGCCGTTGCGCGCTGATTGCAACTGCGAGGTGGCAATGGCCCTGGCAGCTTATGCTGATGTCAATTCAGATTCTCGTGCCAAGACAGTCGCGAAAAATTTATTGCGTTATGTGTATGTGGGCTCAGGAATGTGTGGAGGAGAACGCGCTAATCCCAAGCACCCCGCATTCGGATTGATAGCTTGGGGCGACATCTCCCCTGCCTGGATGTGCGCCAACTACGGCGACGATAACGCCCGTGCCCTGTTGGCCACGATGCTGGCTCAGGCTTGCTTGAACACCAACGAATGGGATGAGTATATAATCCGCGCACTTCTGGCCAACTTACGCACCACAGGCAAGCTCGGATTTCGCTCCGACCGAATCGATATTCCCAATCTTGAAGCCAACGGCTGGAAGCACTATCACGACGCAGAGACTATCAACTACGCGCCGCATTTCGAGTCATATCTTTGGGCGTGCAACATCTGGGCATACAAGCACACTGGCTATAAGCCATTCTTGGAGAATACGAAAAACGCGATTCGTATGACGATGGATGTTTTCCCATCGGGTTGGCGATGGCAGGACACCATAGAACGCGCCAGAATGTTGTTGTGCCTGGCCTGGTTAGTTCAAATAGAGGATACCCCGGAGCACCGGGCATGGCTGAAGACTCTCACAGACGATTTCGGGGCAAAGCAGCAACACTGCGGGGCGCTTCCGGAACTGCTCGGCGGCACTGGCGGCGGTCACTATAATATTCCGGCTACCAACGAAGCCTATGGCACCGGCGAGACGCCGTTGATTCAGGCAAATGGCGACCCTGCCACCGACCAACTCTACACAACCGGCTTCGCGCTGCTCGGCCTCCACGAGGCGTATGCAGCCACTGGGAACAAAGACATCAAGGAAATAGAGGACAAACTGGCAAAATACCTCTGCCGAATTCAGGTCAAATCGAAGCAGTTCCCATATCTCAACGGCTCCTGGTTCCGTGCATTTGACTATAATCGCTGGGACTACTGGGCAAGTTCGGCTGATGCTGGGTGGGGAGCGTGGAGTCTGGAGACCGGATGGGGGCCGGCGTGGATCACGGCTATACTCGGCTTGCGTGCCAAGGGTGTCAGTATGTGGGACATCACGTCATCTACCAGAATAGCCGATCATTTTCGCACTGTTAGGGACCAACTCGCCAAAAACGACGGCACGCCCTGGGCGCCTAAATAAACGGAGGATATGTAATATTGAAGAAGCTCGGTTTTGGGATTATCGGTTTGGGGGCGATCAGCCCGCTTCACCTTCAGGGCATTGACGAATGCGAGGGTGCGCGACTGGCGGCCGTGGCTGATGTCTCGGAAGAGCGTGCCAGGCAGATCGGTGAGACGCGAGAGGTGGTATGGTATACAAATTATCGCGACTTACTTGCCAATCCAGACGTAGATGTGGTCTGTATCCTCACCCCGTCGGGCCTGAGAGCACAGGTCTGCATAGACGCAGCACGCGCGGGCAAACATATTGTCGCTGAAAAACCCCTTGAAGTCACTCTGGAGAAAGTTGATCCCATAATAGAAGAGTGCGACAGGGCAGGCGTTAAGCTGGCTGTGATTTTCCAGGCGCGATTTCTGCCTGGAGTTGTGATCGCTCGCAAGGCCGTGCAGGATGGACGGCTTGGCAGGCTCGTACTCGGCGGCGCCTATATTAAATGGCATCGTTCACAGGAATATTACAACTCTGCCGGTTGGCGCGGCACCTGGGCTTTGGACGGCGGCGGAGCCTTGATGAACCAGGGTATTCATTATGTCGATCTGCTTCAGTGGATGATGGGGCCGGTCGAGTCGATATGCGGGCATTATGCGACGCTGACCAGAAACATAGAAGTCGAGGACACTGCCGCCGCATGCCTTAAGTTTGCCAATGGCAGTTTAGGCGTCATTGAAGCTTGCACATCGGCTAAAGCAGGATTCCCCGCCAGACTCGAAATCCGCGGCGATAGTGGCACAATCGCCATCGAAGACGGCAACATCGTGACTTGGGACGTAGAAGGCGACGAAGATTTTGTGGCCGATAAAGTCGAGACAGGAAGCGGTTCCACCAGCCCTATGGCTATCACAGCGATCGGCCACATCGCACAAATAAAAGATATGGTAGAGGCTGTCAACGAAGGCCGCCCGCCGGTAGTCGACGGCCGCGAAGCACGCAAATCTATCGAAATTATATCCGGAATATACCAATCCTCTCGAACTGAGGCGCCGATTCGCCTGCCACTATAAACATATTAACAACCTTAACTTACAGTTGACGCGCAGCTAAGCTACGGCTGAATATCTGTCGCTGCTCGTGAACTGAACAGTCATAGATTCATTCAAATTGCTCATGTATGTAAAGAGTGCAAGAAAATAGAAAATGTTGCTGTTCAATTGACTTCACAACTGGATATCTATCGGTCTATGGTGTATAATACTAGAAACATACGGACATATAATGCAATTAGATCAGTAACATTATGAACCGTGCCACAAGGCAGCAGGCGTATATGTAACACTTTTGCTCTCGCCGAAATAAGGCGCGCTGCAATCAAGTCGGTGGCCGGAGGAGTGGGAGGACAAGCTATGAATGCCCTGCCTGTCGGACCGGACGGGGTAGGGGACGCAGTAGCCAGACAGAGATATTTTGCTGATCTCGAGAGACTGGGGTTCGATGTCCCCTATAACGCATACTACGCTCATCAGTTTAATGATGTAATCGGCAGGCTCAAACCTGCATACGTCGATTTCGCAGCCGAAGCACATAGCAGGGGCTACCCCGCCTGCATACAGATACAAGTCACCGTCTGCGCAGGGGATCGGGTTGGGGTGGATCAAGCCCAGCACGACATAGACAACAATCCGGAACTGCTGGGAAATGACAGATTTTTCGCGTCGTTTTCATCCCGGCAATGGTTGGATTACCTAAAAGAACTCACCACGATATTTGTACAGCAATATGGCTATGACTGGGTTGTGTTTGAAGAACCTATGTATCGTGTTGATATTCCCGGCACGCTCGATCCATTTCACGACGAATTCACCGCTGCATACCCACAAGTCGCATACCCGGGCAGGCGCAGGGAAACTTTCGAGTATTTGACACTACAGCAAGCAAAGGCGGATGCTTTGCACAACTTCTGCCGGGAGCTTATCGTGCATGCGAAGTCGGTTGGGGCGAGCAAAGCCGGGGTTATGCCCTGGTTTTTCATTCCTACAATAGAGAACACACCTCCGGAAACCCACAACCCGTCATGCCAGATTCAGCGAATAGCCGCCATCGAGGAACTCGACTTTATTGTAGTCCGGATGCAGCCGGATAATATATATTGCGATACTATGCGCACGAGTGATGACTTTTCCAGATCTGCCAGGCTGTATCATTCTGAGATTATGGCGCACTCGCTGGGCAAAGATATTATCGCGGTAAATAATCCGACCGATGAACATACTGACTATCCCGCTTGCCCGTTGATTCCGTTTGATTTCTTTAGAGACTACACATTATCCGGGATTGCGGCGTGTCCGGGAGGGTTTACTCGTCATTGGTATGGTCAGAACTACGGCAAAGACGACGAATATATGCGAGTGCTTTCAGAGGCGGCCGCCTATACCGGCAGGCTCGGCCGTCCACGCGCCTCGGTTGCATTTGTGTTTTCATACAGCGGCACCCAGCACGCCGAGCCGTTTACCTATGAGACGGTTTTTCCGTTCTATTGGGACTTGGTGCGGCGACTGCAGCTTGAGAGCGGTGTGCCCGTGCTGACATTTTTCGCCGATACCCTCCAACAAGACCTGGCGCGCCATCCCGAGGTGCAACTGCTGCTTTTAGAGGAGCATTTCCCTCTTACGTCGTCGCAGATGGCGGCGATAAGCCACTGGTGGCGCAGTGAGGAGATGCGTGGGTTGGTGGCGTTTGGCACTGGCCTTGGGTTCTGTGCGGATGTCAACTATCCCGGAGTCAGGCCCAGCAGCGCTGCGTGCCCCGGAGTCTTCGAATTGATCGGCCTGAAACAGGAGGAGACTCCTCAGTTTATTTCCGACGAGCTAATCTCCTTGAAAGACGTATCTCGAATACGCCGCGCCAGCTTTTTGGGTGATGATTTGCAGCTAAATACCAACGAGGTCGCCAACGTACGCAGGGTGTTCGGGTCGAGGGCCAGCATCTTGTACGAAGTCGACACAGATGAGGCGCACATCCCGGTCGTTGCGGAGTGGCGAGATCGCGCTACTCTGGCCTTGTTCTGTGGGTTTGGGCTGTCCAAAAATACTATAGATAAGGCGCAAAAAGCTGTTCTGTACGCTCTGCGGGAGGTCGGTGCGCGAAGTATGCTGGTGAGTTCCGAGAGTAAAAATATAATCTGGAGTTCCAACCAGCAAGACTATATTGCCATCTCAAACCTCTCGGACGCCCCCGAAAAAGCGACAATAAAATCAGGCAGAGCTCATCTTTGGAACTGCAAAAAACGAGAGGCGCTGCCGGATGGAGAGGTTCAGATTGAACTGGCGCCAAAGTCCTTCGAGGTTGTCAGGATGTTCGGCAGGCGGTCCAAATTTTTGGATATCTATGGGACAAGCTGCTTCCGCAAGCTGATTGATGGCGCGGGCAGGGCGGACATCCATTATCTGGCCGGCAAGAAAACCACCCTCGTTCTACGTGCATCTCCTAAAGAAATCATACTCGACGGGGTCCACACCACAGTGACGCAGGAGGTAGAAAACGACATCTTCTATGTTACTCTCCTAAACTGCCCGCCCGGAGAGCACAAACTGACTCTGCGGTGGTAGATAAATGTTCGATTGACGGTTGTCGGTTGTCGGTTGACGGTTCTCGGTTCTCGGTTGACGGTTATCGGTTGACGGATTACCACCAAGTTACGTCATTTCGAGCGCAGCGAGAAATCTGCTTTTTCCCTTCTTTGATCGGTGGCGATGCGAATCGCCACCGCGCTCTTTCCCGTTTATCTCTTCTTTCACCCGTCTACCTTCGAATCGCCGTAACAGTACCATCCATCGACGGGACAATCACCAAATCCTCCCAGACCGTTGATCCGCCGAACAAATACCCACTACCCACAGAATATTTCCACTGCACCTTGCCGTCAGCACCGTCAAGACACACCACATTGCCGTTTCGGCCTGCCACATATACCTTGCCATCAGCCGCCACGGGCTTTCCACTCGTGGTGCCGACTCCTATGTTACTCTCCCACAGCAGCTTGCCGTCTTCAAACGACATGCAATATATCTGACCATTGCCCGACACGTTATAAAAGCGATTCCCTTCTGAGCCTGGGCTGTTGAATCCGCAATCAGACCTGCCGGGGTTTCGCTTGCTCCAGACTATTTTTCCGGACTCCACGTCCAGGCAATAAATATCGGCATCCCCTGATTGATGGGGCGTCACGTTGACCCCTATATGCTTGCCATCGGTGACAGGATCAGAGTTTGCAGTGGAGAAATAGAAGCTCGGCCCTATCGAGGTCTTCCATTTTATTTCTCCCGTGTTTACGTCCAAAGCGTAGAAATTGGTATCCCACGCCCCGTATAGCACCGTATCGTTCAGAACTACCGGCACAACCTGGGTATATCGATTCATATCCAGTTTCCAGACCATTTTGCCGGTCTTGGCATCCAGCGCGTAAAAAGCAGGCCCCCCGCCGCCGATCAGCACTTTCCCCTTATGAATTGCCGCCGAGCCAACCACAGCGCCACCGGAGTCAAATTGCCAGCGAGCCTTTCCACTGGACGCATCGACGCCGAATACGAGTCCATCCGCCGTGCCGAAGCAGGCCAAATCACCCGCAACAGCCACCTCGCTGAGTATCTCCGAACCGAAGTTGTTCCGCCATACCTGAGACCCCGTGCGTGCGTCCAGACAATACACATCTCCGCTCAAAGTTCCGAAATATAGTTTCTCCCCCACGGCTGCGACCCCGCGCTGCACCCCACCGGAGACGGCCACCTGCCACGCTTCACGAGCATCGCCGTTTATTCGCACCGGCACTGAGTCAGACCACTCCATCCCATCCGGGTCGGTCATCTTCACATATAGCGTATACCACCCAGGAGCGCCGTCGAAGTCTACATCAGTTTCATAAACGCCGCCTGCGCCAGCCTCCAGCGCCCCTGTCTGTCCGCCGATGGAATATTCTATCTTACGATCCGCAGTCGGCCCGAAGATCGCCGCTCGAATATGAATTGGCCCCTCTATTTTGTCGTTAAACCGCGGCTCAATCAGATTGATCGGGTTCCTCGGCCTGGCAAGCGCTATCGAAGCTTCAGGGGTAGCCGGTTGCCCTAAAAGCTTTCTGGAGCTGTTAATATGGGTGTCGGTGACCTCAAGAATCCTATATGCGCCATTATTTTTAGCTGCCTGGCATTCCTGAAACTCCAAACCATTGCGCTTCCACACTTTATATACATGGCCGTGCCCGACGAGGATCAACCGAACGTTATACGGCCGTATCGCGCGCAGAAGCTCGGACTCGTTCGGCTGATAACCGGGACAATGATGGTAGAATAACACAGACGGTGTCCGGCTGCCGGCTTTTGCGAGGTCACGCGTCAACCACTCTATCGAATGTTTATCAATCTGGCCGTGATGTTGCAGCCACACCGTGCTATCCAGACTCACAAAGTGCATCCCACCGCAATCGAAGCTATACTGCGGTTTTTGATTCACATATTTCTCAAGCGCATTCTTGCCGTGATGCGACCACTTGATTTCGTGGTTGCCTAATGCTTTGTATACAGGGATTTCAAAGGCCTTTGCGGTCTCGGCAAATTTTTCCCAGTCCCGCGCCAGCCCTGTCTCAGTCAAGTCCCCGGAGATCACTGCAAACGCCGGTTTGGGTTTCATCGCGTTAATCTCTTTGGCGATCGAAGTAAGAGTAGCCACATTCGACCCAGCGCCAGTCAGATGAGTATCGCTAATATGCACAAAAGTGAAG
Organism: uncultured bacterium; assembly: GCA_964494345.1. Classification (GTDB taxonomy): domain Bacteria; phylum Armatimonadota; class UBA5829; order UBA5829; family UBA5829; genus DTKD01. The sequence goes on along the minus strand of CAZBSI010000003.1, from coordinate 123,427 downwards.
TTCTCTGCAAATGCCGCTGAGGCAAGTAGCACGACCACAACAGCGGCCAATGCAAGGATTCGCACTCGATAATTCATTGTTCAGTCCTCCAAACTCATACGATGCTCTTCGATATTTAAGTCGCATTAACCTCTATCGCGGTAATAGCATCTATGAATTCAGAGCTTTTGAGGTCGGATTCGAGTTGATAGCGTATATGATGCCTAAGTATCAATGAGAGGTCACGTCGTGCGCCTTTTGGCACGTGAATATGTTGCAGTTGAGGAGGTTCGGCCTTCCGCAATGCGGTAATATAAGATGCCACGGCCCCGCTCACCTCGACTGCACCTTTGGGTGTCTCCCCGCACTCACTGCAGACGAATCCACCGAGAGGCGGACTGAAGACGATCTTGCCTCGGCCAGGCTTTCGCCCACAGCGCAAACACGCTTCAATATGCGGTTCATAGCCAAGAATACTCAGGAGTTGTATCTCAAAATAGCGCGTCGCAATCTCAGCGTCGGTGCCGCTCTCGAGAATATACAGCGCAGATAGCAGTGTGTCGAAAATATCAGGGTTAGGCTGCCGCTTATCCACAAAAGCGTTCACCAGTTCCAGCATATACAGCCCATAAGCTATGTTTTTGATATCCCCCCGAATGTGCGGAAAAGACTCTTTAATCTCAGCCTGTGTGACAACATCCAGGTCACGGCCAGCGGACAGCATCATACGGCAATAAGTGAGAGGCTCACTAGCCCCCCCGAGCCTGCTTCCCGGCCGCCTCGACCCCTTAGCCACAGCCGACAGCTTACCCTGTTCGCGAGCGAATAAAGTAAGTATACGATCCTTCTCGCCGAGGTCAATTCGACGCAACACAATACAACTAGCGGAGTAGGTTCTCATAAGTGCAATATATCCATACTACAGTCTTTATCATTAAGTCACTCCGGTTGCCTGCGAGCCGAAGCCGGACCCGCAGGGCTCGGTTAAACATATTGGTTTAGAAAACCCTTTTCCCAAGACACGGAAATGATTGCTATTAACCCACCGCAAGAATGCTACGCCTCCGAGTCCTCAATAGCACGTAATCTCTTAGAAGCTGCCTCAACATCACTCCGCGATATCCCATAACCCTGTATCAGATCGCTATCGTCATACTCTTCAGCGTATCCCACGTCAACAAAGCTGTTATGGACAGCTAAATTAATACCCTCCAGCATCTTCTCTGGATAGCTTGCCAACTCACCTACATCGGCCTCACCACTCAATAAACGCTGCAGGAGGCTGTGTATAGTGACCAGTTCAGGTCGATCAACACCGAGTCGTGTCCCAATCTCCTCGGGATAATAATGACCGCTGTTCAAGATGAAATCCATACACTGGATTGCTATATGTAAATCGTGATTAGACATCTTTTCTATCACTGATTTCATTACATAAGCTCCGTGAAGTAGGTTTTGCCCTTGTGTGGCCGAAACGCTGTTCCCGAATCACTAGCTTTAGGGTTATGAATGACTATTGTTCCGGTAGCGTCATCCCAATAGGCAATACGCCCTGCGGAGAGATTACGAACATTATTTCCCCTGGCGTTTCTCATGATAGCGTCTATGAAACCTGCAAACTGCGCTTTTGACGTTATACCCAGCACCGTGAACTCATTGGCGTGTTTAGTAAATGAGTGGCCATAAGCTATAGATTTAGCCGTTAAGTATATTGCATCGTTAGCCGGCTTGTTTTGAACTGATACCGTGTTCTCGGAGACGTTATGGTCGTGTTGTGCCTGGCTCTCAACATTCTTTGTGCCGGGAATACTCGTGTGCGGAGGAAGCGCCGCCCACGTGCCTTGAAATTCGTCTGGTATCAGCTTCAGTATTTCCCATTCGCCTTTGATATCAGCAAGACCCATCCCGACTTCCGCGTCAATGCCCTCGGAAAATATCGACATAACCGCCGTCTGATCCAAAGTTGGGGCTGCTTCCAGTTCGTCAAGCCGTTTCATAAGTTTACGGACTTTGTCCAACGATACCTCGATTTCACCTCGAGCGGCGGTGAAGGCAGTTCGCAAACGTGGATGCGCAGTTGACGGAGACAGATATTCCGCGTACTTCCATCGCTCGACCAGGCGATCGAGGCCCGGTTCAGACGATCCTCCAGTATCTGTAAGACTGTAAGAGAGCCTGGCATTCTGAGGATCACCTGCGAGCTTGCGCGCATCTTCGATCTTGCCGGGGCCGAGAATGGAAGCGATCTCCCGTACCAATCTGACAGTGTCGAGTACCCTGAACGCCCGTTCCGTGTAATGCCTTCTCAATACGAATTTCATCTGGGCTTCGTTATATGACCCAGCCGCCAGAGGATTGTCCACAAACTCGCTGGAGTAGCCGGATAGCCTCCGCAATTTCCACTCGCAGATCAGTCCTTCGAGCTTGTTAGCCTGCTCGTCCGTCAGCTTGAACTCTTGTTTCGCGCTGGCTGTCGACGCATCACACTGCCGCATCCAGGACGCATCCTTATAATTCTGCCCGGCTGACCAGTCGTTCTGGTGGTAAGCCGCCTGCTGGAGAAAGTCCTGGAAGCTCAAGGGAACCCACATTTCCATTTCATTACCAGCCGACGCCTCGGCAACCTGAGCGTCAAGCGCCGGGTCCGGCTGAGGCGCATTCTGCGCATACAAAGAGGCAGAAAATGCCACCAATACAACCATTAGCACGACTATAAGTGATCTGAAACGCATTGTTAATTCCCTCTTTTATTACTCGATGCAGGTGACGACCCAAAGCCGCCGGATGCAGAACCGCAACCGCAGCCCCACCGTTTTTATTGTTATGGGAAACCTTTCCCGAAACAGGTCCTATGGCCCTGCGCCTGGGTGTCATTCGAGTGTATACAACCTCTTCATCCCACAGCCGCTGGGCATAACCTGCCAGATCTCCATCTCATTTCTGATGAACACAATTCTGCCATCGGTAGTCCATCGTGGCGCCTTGCTGTTTGAGTCTCGGGTGAGCCACTTTAGTTTGAGACTTGGCCATGCAACAACGCCGATATTCGTCTGAACGCCTGGCTCATGGCGAGAAGCATCGAAGACGATCCACTTGTGGTCTGCTGACCAACCGATATTTGCGATGCTCTGCAGTTGCTCCGGCTCCTGGTCGGAGACCCGAAAAACTATCTTCCGCTTTCCAGTTTTGATCTCCAATATCTCCAGAGTTCGAAATTGCCCTATGCCAGTTGCAAACACAACGTATTTTCCCATCAGGAGAACACGCCAGTGAATAGCGTGCCACGTCTCCTGACTGGGTGAGTTTCACTGCAGTCTTTTCGGCTATGTCAAGCAAGTAGATGTCGTTGGATCTGGTAACTGCATCATCCGTGAGTCGCAACTTACCGACACCGACGTACGCAATCTGGTTGTGCAGAGGTCGCCACTCCAATGCCTCCGGTGTTAGGTCAATCTGTCGGCTAGAGATGCGCTGCGGAATTCCGAAAGTGTCACCCTGGACGGAGACAGTCATTAGCCAGGAACCGAGAGTCCAGCCGTTGGAAGCATTCCCATAGTCCAGGCGGGCGAAGGCAATAGCCTTGCCGTCCTGCCGCCAGATAGGGTCTCGATCAAAGTACTTATCTGGTAGTGTGGTGACCGAACCCCGTTTCCACGAGTAAAGACCTATGCTACCCCCGTGAATCCCCGGTGCGAGTTCACGAGTCGTCTGTTTGCTGAAAGCCAGTTGCTCTCCACTCGGTGACCATGCTGGGAAACTGGCATCGGGTAGAGTTTTGACAGTGCGACGATGCTTCTCCTGTAAGCTCACAATGCTCAGACGGTCTTTGCCAGATTCTATGATGTCGATCGCAAGCCGCATTTCGCTTGGGGCTAAGTTCCGAGCACGGGATAACTCAATAGAGCCAATTACACATCTGCCGTTCCTGGCAGCCGCCCTGGCAACCGATACCTCGACCAGAGCATACCACAGCAGGCAGGACAGACTAATCGCGGCCACTAACAGAATTGCCCGGCAGAATCGCTTCTTCTGCCCTGCCACTCTTTCTGTACTCATCACTGCTCGACTCTCCTTCCCATAGATAGCGATGTGACCTGTGCAGCATAAAATGTTGTTCGTTTATTGTGTCGGGAAACCCTTCTCCCGGAGCTCACGTGATGCTGTAGTGTGTCGCGGTTCGCAGTAGCTGAGCCGCAGTGGTATACTTTAGCATATGGCTATCCAGCGCTGGTTAGCAACAAATCTTGCGGTAAGGGGAGAATCGTGAGTTCGTCAATTGGCTGGTTCTATTTCGCTGTGCTCTCCGCTATCTTTGCGGCGCTCACTGCTGTTTTTGCCAAAATCGGCATAAAAGGGGTCGACTCAGACCTGGCTACGCTAGTTCGAACCGCAATCATTATGGTTGTGCTCTCCGGCTTCATCTGGTTTACCGGGAAGTGGATCAACCCGTTTGCGCTGTCATCAAAGACATGGCTGTTTCTCGGTCTTTCGGGTTTGGCCACCGGCGCTTCCTGGGTCTGCTACTTCCGTGCTCTGCAAGCCGGGTGTGCCTCCAAGGTTGCGCCGGTAGACAAACTGAGCGTGGTACTCGTTGCGGTTTTCGCTTTTGCATTTCTTGGCGAACGGCCACTGCCTCGCGAATGGCTTGGAATCGCGATGGTCGCTGCCGGTGTAATTTTACTTGCCATTGAGCGGTAATGTTAGAGTGGCAATTGCCACTCAGTGAATAATGCTCATTAAGAGTGAGCTCAGGCTGTGGAACAATCCCATTATATTTCAACGGAGGCTTTGTGGCTAAGATGGGATTGATCGAGTACTACAAGTCGGCAATAATGTTGCCTGTGTGGCTTTTGGGCGGAATATTCATCGCACTCTTTATCTACTACTTCTGCTTGGGCGGGTATGAGGCTGAAGAAGCAAAGCGGAAAGCGGAATATGATCGTGTTATGGCAAAGATAGCGGAAGAGGAGCAAGCTTGCAACGAGCTTGTCGCTCAAGTCGAAGCGGAATATGGTTTCACCGCCGGCAACGTCTTCTGCTTTGCCCCGAAGAGCAGAGGCGCAATGATCGTTGATGCAAATGCGGAGCATCTTGTTATAGTCGATAAGTGGGAGGAACATGCGGTAACAAGGCATTGGCACAAAAGCGAACTTGTCAGCTTTGAAGTACTCCACGACATCAGGCAGCAGACTTCCACGTTCGGCACAGTAATTCCGGTTAACGGAGTGCCTCTATTAGCCGCTAACACAAATTACAGGGAAGAATTCAAGGGCTCGTATATAAAAATCCTGGTCAAAGACGTACAGGATCCCTGGGTAATTGTACCTGTATGGAGCATGGTTGATGCGATGAAGTGGGAAGGAATCCTTGGACTGATGGTTCCGAAAGTAGCCTAGTTCCGCCTTTTGTTATATCAGGAAACCCTTTCCCCGGAACAACGGAAGGAAGTCAACCGAAGAATGCCACAATGCCTGCGAGAACCATTATCCGCAGTGAATATGCTAATGGCCGGCTCAAGCCCCTGGCCATAAAGCCTATACCTCCCATTGTCCACAGCAATACTACAGACGTGCCGAACACAAGATTCCAAGATAGCAATCCCCACTCGGGCAGCATATATCTCTCGCCAACGTGAAGATAATAGACCAGCATTGATGCTAAAAAGTATGCATGCGTTTCTGGTGAAAAGTAATCGGCTGTCGGACGCATACTTCGCATATTTGCTTTCCGTTGTTTCGGGAAACCCTGAAGCTGTCTCAAAAATATTATGTACATAGGCATGAATTCGTGGCTCTGGTGTCGAACTCCTTTATAGAGGTGATTATGATGCCAAGATTCAAGGACATGCCGCAAGATCCAGACCAGATGTGGCTGATTCCGCCGAGTCTGGATGAGATGGTACCGAGAGATAGCGAGGTGCGTTTGCTGTCGGAAGTGATGGAGCAGCTGAACTGGAACATCGTTGAGAGCACCTATGCCGAGAGAGGGACTCCAGCCTATCCGCCCAAGGTGATGACAAAGATTCTTGTGTTTGCATATTCCAAGGGGATAAGAAGCAGCAGGAAGATAGAAGAGTTGCTCGAAAGCGATGTTCGCTATATGTGGCTTGCCGGCGGTTTGAAGCCCGACTTTCACACCATTGCCCGGTTCAGGAAAGACAAGTTCGAGTCCTTGAGCCAGCTATTTGCCGACAGTGTGCGCTTATGCAAGTCTCTTGGGCTTGTGAGCCTGAACATAGCGGCTTTCGATGGCACTAAGGTAGGCGCCAGTGCCTCCAAGAGATCGCTTTATGATCAGAAGCGTTTGGACAAGGAGCTTGAGGCGATCAGGGAGGTTCTGCGTGAGGCCGATGAGACGGATGCTGTTGAGGATGCCGAGCTTGGGGATAGCAATGGCAGGGAGATTCCTGAGCATCTGCGTGATGCAAAGAAGCGTAAAGCAATGCTTGAGGAACTCAAAAAGAAGCTTAATGAGAGCAACTCGAAGATTATCTCCCGTTCGGATGAAGAGTGTCGTCTGATGAAGACCAGAGACGGGTTCAAGCCTGCTTTCAATGTCCAGGCTGCCGTTGATGCTGAGCATCAGGTAGTGCTGGCGATGAAAGTCACCAGTTCCGAAAACGATCACGGGCAGCTGGCGGGGATGCTTGAGGAAGTGAATAACAACTGCGGCATATCTGCTGTGGTGGCTTTGGCTGACACTGGTTACTGTGATGAGCAGACACTGGTGGCTTGCGAGGAGATGGGGCAGGAGGCGCTTATCCCGCTGGGCAAGGATGCTCCGGCTTGCCGGGACAACGACCTCTTTGCAAGGGAGTGCTTTCTTGCTGATGATGAGCGTGATGTTCTGATATGCCCGGCAGGGCGTGAGCTGAGTTTTCGTGGCGAGTATCAATTCGGCAGCGGCAAATACAGGCTCTACGCCGCTAACGGATGTAGGAGTTGTTCTTTTTGGGATCAGTGTGTGAAGTCTGGTCGGGGAAGCCGCCGGGTCTCCGTAAGCTGCAATGAGCGAGCCCGTCATCGGATGCGGGAAAAGATGGCCAGAGATGGCTGTAAGTTGCTCTACTCCCTGCGTAGCCAGATAATTGAGCCGGTCTTCGGGCAGACAAAGCACGATAGAGGCTTTAGAAAGTTCTTGCTGCGGGGCATCAACGGCGCTACTGCGGAGATGTCACTGGTATTGTTGGTCCATAACTTGAGGAAATGCCTCAATAAGGCTCTCTTTTCGGCCTTTTCGACCCGGATCGACGGCGCTTTCGAGTCGCTAAGCTGGTATGACTTCATAACGTGTCCGTGGAGCAACGAGCGACAGGTAATCTGGAGTGACTCGTAGATGTTTTTGGGACAGCTTCAGGGTTTCCCGAAACAACAAGAATGCGGTTCCGCCAATGACTTTTGAGACAGCCTCCCCTTTCCCGAAACGGCCCGGCGCAGAGCACTCATCGTTTGTTAGCTCATACCAATCCGGACAGCGACAGACATAGTTCAAAAGACGTGCTATAATTCAGTTATATGTCCACTTATAAGAAAGGAGCAGGCTTATGATTTGGCGTTACTGCAGCCGTTGAGTGTTTCGGCTCGACCACAGGTCATGTGGTGTTTCACTAATCAATCGCATATGGCGAATGTGCAGCCTGCTTGTCTCGTAACGTCCTCCTTAATCTGCTGAGGCAGCCGGGGTTAAGAGCGGCAATGCGCGCTCGCCCTGTCAGGTCTCAATAGGAGGAACATAAATGTTATTCAAGACGTTCGGCTACCTTATGGCAATTCTAGCCCTCGTGCTATGCGCCGTTTCCACACTAATTGCAGCCCCCAAGATCACTTTTGAGAGCGAATCTATCGACCTCGGCCGTGTTGTGGCAGGCAAGCCTATCAATGCGGTATTTACATTCAAGAATATCGGCGATACCGAGTTGGAGATCACCGCCGTCAGATCCAGTTGCGGATGCGCCAGGGCGGAGGCCAAAGACACCAAACTAGCTCCGCAGCAGTCCTCGATTATTACCACTGTGTTCAACACTTCAGGCTATAATGGCAATGTCAGCAAGATCGTCTCAATTACAACGAATGACCCTGAGCGCGGCAATATAACTCTGTCATTCAAGGCTGAGGTCATCCCACTTGCAACTCTGAAACCGGAGCGACTTAACTTTGGCTCACTCAAAGTGAACCAGAGCCGGACCAATCGACTTTTTGTTTACCCTGGAGATGTGAAAACGTTCAAGATCACCAGGGTCATCCCCAGTGCCCACGTATCAGCGCCCAGCTTTAAGAAGATTGCCGACAAGGCCGGGGACTATTGGGAAGTGACAGTGCTTGTCAAAGCCGGCAGCGAGCCGGGTCGCATAATGGAATGGCTCGACATTGTGGACGGTTCTGACGAAAACCAGAAGGCTCGTGTCATGGTATATGGCAACGTCGTCGAGTAGTCTTTCGGAGATAAGATCGTGAAAAGCTACAAGATTATTCTCGGCGCGGTGTTGATACTGCTTCAAGCTATGGCGGTCGGGCTGGGTGCGAACGCCGTAAACCCGCGCCCATTGCCGTGGGTCCGGATTCCGCTCAGCCGGACCCACAAAATGGCGGACTCACGGGAAGTCATCGGTGTAAATCCGCAGCCGCCGGTACCAGCCAAAAACGCTGCAGATGGCTCTGCGAGCACGGATCAGAGACAGCCTGCGACTCCGAACCCGGCTGCATCCGGTCAAAGAGTCGATTCGAAGATGGTGGACAAGCCGAAACCTGTGCGGGAGGTTTTGCCAAAAACGCAGACTTCCGAGCCATCGGCTCCGCGTGTGGAGGCGCTCTTTACGACCTTAACGGACGCAAAAGCGACTTTCGATCAAAAGTCTGCGGTCTTTGTTGATGCCCGGTATAAAGACGACTATGATCTCGAGCACGTTCAGGGAGCGATATCCCTGTTTGTGGAGGACATGGACAAACTCTATGATGATGCTCTGGGGTCTGTTCCGAAGGACAAAACGCTGATTACCTACTGCAGCGACCCACAATGCGGGCTTGCAGTAAAACTTGCTGATGCGCTGGTGGCCCGCGGATATACGAGGGTGTTTATAATGCTTGATGGGATGTTGGGGTGGAAAGAGGCCGGTTATCCTACAAGCAAGAGGGCAGACCAATGAGATGTCTGTCTGCTTTTATCGCGAACCGACAGGTGTTGAGGATAGCGAGATGGCTGTTAGGAGCGATCTTCATCGTCTCTGCCCTTGGAAAGATAATTGACCCGGCTGGTTTTGCCGACAGCATAGCGGCGTATCGACTTTTGCCGCTGTATAGCGTCAATGTGTTCGCTCTGATATTGCCCTGGGTTGAACTCCTGGTGGGTTTCTCGTTGTTAAACGGAGTGGCCTTTCAAAGTGCGGCTTTGATTGCGGCGATTATGAACGTGATATTTATCGCGGCTGTGGCCAGCGCAATGGCCCGCGGACTTGACATTGACTGCGGCTGCTTCACAGTGGCCGAGAGCAAAGTCGGGTGGGAAATCATCATTCGGGATGCAGTTTTTCTTGCAATGTCACTGGTCGTGCTGTTTAACCGCGCAGACGACTGCCATAAACCCGATCCCCGCTTTCCGTAAGGCCTGAAAAAGTCCGCCGATGGACCGGTCATACGATGTCTCAATTTTAGTCATCCTGCGCGAAGTCGCAGGATCACGTCACTGGAAATACGCTTGTTTTGGATTTCGGGACTCCGAACATCTGACCACAAGCACAAATTATCAAAATCCGTTAGAATATATAAGTTGCAAATCTCAACGGCAGCGCGCACTGCCGATTAGTCTACGGAGGAAGTAATGTCAAAAACTGTCCTATTAGTCTACTCCGGGGGGCTGGATACCTCCGTGTGTATTCCTATGATGCGGGAGGACTACGGCTTCGACCACGTAGTCACGGTCACGGTCGATGTCGGTCTGCCCGCCGGTGAGCTTAAGCAGGCGGAGGATAAAGCCAAATTGCTCAAAACTGAGCACTACTCCATCGACGCCCGCGAGGAGTTCGTCACCGACTTCATCTTCCCATCTATCAAGGCCAACGGCGACTATCAGGGCTACCCTATCAGCACCTCGATAGCCCGGCCGCTGATCGCCCGTAAGGCTGTCGAAATAGCCCAAAAGCTCGGCGGAATCGACGCTTTCTGTCACGGTTGCACAGGCAAAGGCAACGATCAGTTTCGGTTCGAGTTTGTTATGAGAACATTCATGCCGGATACCCCGATTATCGCACCAATGCGCGAGCACACGATGACCCGCTCCTGGGAGATCGAATACGCCGAAAAGAAGGGCATACCGATCGGCCAAAGCAAAGAAAAGATATGGTCGATTGACGAGAACCTGTGGGGACGCAGCATAGAAGGCGGCCACCTGGAAGAACCGAACTACGCGCCGCCTGAAGAGATTTTCCAGTGGACCAAAAGCCCGCAGGACGCCCCGGACACTCCGACCGAGATCACAATAGAATTCGACAACGGTATCCCCGTCGCTATCAACGGCAATAAAATGAAGCCCCTCGACCTCGTTTACGAGGCGCACAAACTGGCCGGCGAGAACGGCATCGGACGAATCGACATTATGGAAGATCGCATTATGGGTTTGAAGGTGCGCGAGAACTACGAATGCCCTGCGGCAAGCCTGCTTATCCCCGCGCATAAGGCGCTCGAAGGGCTGGTCTGCACGGCTGATGAGCGCGCGTTCAAGATGCTGGTCGATCAGAAGTGGGGCGAGCTTGCCTACGCAGGTCTGTGGTATGACCCGTTCAAGGACGACCTCGAGGCGTTCATAAACGCTATCCAGCCGAGAGTCACCGGCACGGTCACGATGCGACTGTTTAAAGGCTCCGCACAGATCATCGGCCGCGCGAGCAAATATGCGCTGTATAACGAAGACCTCGCGAGCTTCGACTCAAAGACTTTCGACCAGAGCGAAGCCGTCGGGATAGTCAAAGTCCACGGTATGCAGGCGAGGATGTATCACACCATTAAGGATAGCTAGGAAGTTGCGTGGTTTCGGGAAAAGGGTTTCCCGAAATAACAAATAACAAACAAACTAGTAAGTTATTAGACAAATTAAGTGGCCGGCGTGCAAACCGGCCACTTTTTTATTCTTCGTTCAGCTTAAACTGCATCTCATACATCTGCGCATAGACGCCGTCTTGATCGAGCAGGGTTTTGTGGTTCCCCACCTCTGTGACACAGCCTTTTTCAAGGGTGATAATCTGATCGGCGTGTTTGATTGTCGACAGGCGGTGGGCGATGACGAACGTCGTCCGGCCCTCCATCAGCCTGTCCATTGCGCGATGGATAAGATATTCGCTCTCAGAGTCCACCGAGCTGGTGGCCTCGTCGAGGATAAGTATGCGCGGGTCTGCCAAAATCGCCCTGGCTATAGCGAGCCGCTGTTTCTGGCCGCCGGAGAGCTTGATTCCTCTTTCTCCGATCTCGGTTTCATAACCATCCGGCATCGTTTCGATAAACTCCGCCGCATTTGCCGCTTTGGCAGCCGTGATTATCTCTTCTTGCGTGGCGTCGAGCCTGCCGTAGCGAATGTTCTCACTTACAGTGCCGTTGAACAAAAACGTATCCTGCAGCACCATCGCTATCTGGTTTCGCAGAGAGGTTTGAGTCACGTATTTGACGTCGAAGCCGTCGATCAGTATCCTGCCCGAATTGGGGTCATAAAAGCGGGGAATCAGGTTGACTATGCTCGTCTTACCTGCTCCACTGCGACCTACCAGAGCAACGATCTGCCCCGGTTCGGCTTTGATGCAGATGTCGGTTAGCACCTCTTCCTCGCCGCCGTAGCTGAAGTTCACGTGGTCGAACTCGACTCGACCGCTGACGCGCGGCAGGTCAGTGGCGCCCTGTGCATCCTGAATCTGCGGCTGTTCGTCGACGATCTCAAATATCCTCTCAGCAGCAGCCAGCGAGCGTTGGATTGTGTCATTAATAGTGGCCAGGCTGCGCACCGGTTCGTAAAACATACCGAGATACATCGTGAAGATAATCAGCGTACCCATTGAGACACCGGGCACGTTATGCAGAATCATCGCAGCGCCAACCGCCCACACCACAACCGATGCCGTTCGCACCTGAAAGTCGATGGTTGGGAAGAACCGGGTCCACAACCGGATCGCTCTGACGCGCATATCGAAGTAGGATTCCGCATCGTCTTCAAAGCTCTTTTGTTCATAATCCTCGCGTGCAAATGCCTTTATGACCCGAATGCCGCTGAGGTTTTCCTGAACTTTGGCGTTAATTTCGGCCAGCCTCTCCCGCACTTTTCTATAAATCGGGCGCACCTTGCGGGAGAAAGTGAATGCGAGGACGAATATTATCGGCACAGGCAGCAGGGAGATGATCGCCAGCGTCTTGCAGACATAAAACATAATTATACACATAGCGATCAATCGAATGGCGTCGGATACGAGGGTGTCGGCGGCGTGCGTGACGAACTCTTCCACCACCTCCGAGTCGTTCGTGACCCGCGACATTATCTCCCCGGTCTGTCCGCTGTCGAAATACGAAAGAGAGAGCATCTGCAGGCGTGAATAGATCTGCTTTCGAATATCGACCAGAATGCGCTCGCCGAGGATGTGCATTGTCTTCATTCGAACCCAGACCATAAAAGAAGAGCTGCCATAGAGAAGAATCTGCGCCAGCGTGCTTAGCAACAGCAGCCGCCACCGAGCCGCAGCCGACTCGTCCAGACGGTTCAATATTACTCTATCCGTTATACTGCTTCCGTAGATGAGCGGCGGCACGAGCACCACCAGCCCCACCCACAAATTGGACAACACCCCCAGCGTCACCGCTTTTTTGTAGGGCGCGAGGTACTCTATCAGGCGTAAGAAAGCCTGCCGTTTATTCTTGGGTTTGTGTTTCTCATCAATACTGGCCATAAGCTTATGCTAACACTGATTTTACCCATTGGCAAGAAATGCAGCCCATGCCATTGTCCGCGTAGTCGTGGAATCTGCTGGAACACGGGTCGCGGGGTGATCCTGCGACTTCGCGCAGGATGACAAAGAGTGGGGCGCAGGATGACGAAGAGTCTGCGCAGGATGACGAGGTATAGGCGCGGGTGACGCGGTGTGGGCGCGGATGATGAGGTGTGTTGCGAATTGCGCGAAATACTCTCCCTCGATGCGCCAAGAAGTGTTCACAATTTGGGTAATCTTACTACAGAGGGCGGAGTTCGAGTCCGCGGCTCGACGAGGTGACCGAGATGAAGATTACCGTGGCATACATCAGCGCCGTTGCTATAACACTTGCTCTTTGCCTGATCGCGACTGGCGCCCAGGCAGCACGACTGGAGATGGAGACGAAGTCTCTGAAGGGGATTGTTGGGGTTTATGTAGTGGTGGAGACTCCCGCAGCCGATTTGCAGGCCGACGGGTTGGACGACCACGCAATAGAATCGCTGATAAATGAAAGACTATCCACGGCCGGAATAAGAACGCTCAGCGAAGCGGAACTCTCCAAGCCAGGCGCGGCGATTTTCTATGTGGCGATCAGTTCCGTAAAGAATACATCCGGGCTTTACGCCTGCAGCATACACGCTGAAGTGATCCAGGCTGCGGCGTTGTCCAGAGACCCGAATATTCTCACCCCCGCAACTACCTGGACAAGCAGCACGATGGGAATTGTAAACTCATCGGCCGTGCGCACTGTTAACGACTCCGTGGTGAACCTCACCAACGAGTTTATCAGGGATTTTCTCAGGACAAACTCCAAACCGACCATCAAACAAAAGATCGCCTGATGCAACGGGCCGGGTAGGTGCGATATCCCGGCCTCTGTTATAACCCCACCACAAGCCCGTCATAATCCGGGAAATCTCGGCGAATCGGCTCCAGACCTTCCTCACCCAGCACTAAAAGCGCCGTAGAGAGCGCGTCCGTCTCCGTGGCTGATGGGCCCCACACAGCAGCTAACGATGTCCGCCGCACAGATCTGCCTGTCCGAGGGTTTATCACGTGTCCATATTCCCGACCCTCACACGTAAATAACCTGCCGTGCGGTGCGGATACCGAAAGAGAGGCGTCGCACAATTCCACTGTTCGCAACGACTGATCCGGCGTCGCGGGGTCTCGCACCCCGATTCGCCACGGCTGGCCGTTTGCCTGATTTCCAATGGCGTAAATTGTGCTGGTTCCGCCGTGAATCAGCGCACTTATTATTCCGCTTTCGCGCAGGCTCTCCACTGCAATGTCGATCGCATAGCCTTTTCCGATTGCTCCAGGGTCGATTTGGACGCATTCTTTTGCGAACCTAATAGTGTGTTCGGAATCGTCGAATAAAATCATCTCCGCGCCGACCAACTCGCGCGCGGATTCTATTTCATCGTCAGAAAGCAGCCGGTTAAGTTGGCCGGCATTTCGCCAGATTTGCATAACAGGGGCTACGGTGATATCAAACGCGCCCCCTGTCGCACTCGTTATATTTACGGCCAGCTTCAGCAGATTATACAATCGAGCGTCGACTTTGACGGCCTGGTGCGCCGCGAATGCGTTGATTCGTGAGATTTCGCTGCCGGGTCGGAACATGCTGAGTCGTTTTTCGGTGTCAGCGATTTCTCCCAGGGCCTGTTCTCCTGCTGCGCGCAGCCGTGAGCTTTCGGCTCCGTATAACACCACCTCAAATCGGGTGGCCATCGCGTCCAGAAATAGTGTGGTGGGTTCAGGGGTAGTCAATATAAAAATCCGGGCCGAGGCTGCTTGCCCCGGCCCACTCTCTCAGAAGCTATAGACTCGCCGGACTGGCTATTATATCCTGATGTCGACGATGGCGCTGACCCCGACGCCGAAGATTCTTTTGATGTTGCTGGTGGTTTTGGAGCCTACCGGCACAAGCGCCTTCACGCGAATATTCTTGCCGAATACTGCGTTGCCTTCCAGTTGGACGACGGCCTTGCACTTTTCGACGTTTTCCTGAGCTCCGATAACCTGCACCGCGCCGATGTATGAACCGCCGCCGATGCTGAGAATCGGTACCACAGCAGTCGCTTCCTCGGTGCCAAGGTCTTTATTGGCAGTGAGCTTGTTGATAAAGTCGTTGATCTGCGGCCCGAATTTGTCTACCACCACAGCGATTCCACCGACTTTAATGATATCTCCAAACAAAGCCGCATGGGTGGTGACGACTGTTGCGGCCATCGCGACAACCAGGCAAATCGCAATCAAACTGATTTTAATCCTTGTACTCATCTTAATGCCCCTTTCTTTTCGCAACGCCCGATCCAAGGACGCTGCGTCAATACTACTTAGACGGAAAGCCGAGCTATTCCTTTCCCTACTATTCTTCCATACGCAACGGGAACCTTCCTCGTTTCTGTTACGTAACAAATATAGCACAAGCACAATGAAGCTTCTCCAACACAAGAGCAGCAAACCTCCTTGGCATGGCCCCGCAGACGGAAAATCTGCGGGGTTTGTGCCGTGGGTTGAGCTTGACCCGATAGATTGGCAATGATATAATTATTGAAGACTAAACACACAGCCATAGGGCACTAAATGAGCTTCCTATCAGCCGTGCAGAGAGACCTCCAAAGCGCCGGGTGGACGACCGTGATCTCCACCATAGCAGACGTAGCCCTCGTTACCCTCGCCGTCTACTGGGTCATTATGCTTTCCAAGCGCCGGCCGGCCTGGCAGATATTGTGGGGACTACTGGTATTTTTCGGCCTGGTCTTCCTCACGGAACGCATGCAACTTCATACCATAAACTTCCTTTTGAGGTCGTTTTTATATGTACTGCCCGTTGCGGTAGTCATACTATTTCAGCCGGAACTGCGTCAGATGCTGGAAAACATGGGCAGCGTGGCGGGCTGGGGCCGCGGACTGGCTATGGTTCCTACGGAAGAGGTCAACTCACTTATCCACGTAATTGCGCACTCCGCCGCGACGATGTCGGAAAGACGGATCGGGGCTTTGATCGTTATTGAGCGCGAAAGCCCGCTTGACGCCATCGCCGCCACAGGAACCCGACTCAACGCAGCCCTCAGCGAACAACTCATCGGCTCGATATTCTACCCCGGAAATCCGCTCCATGACGGGGCGGTGATTATCCGTGGCCCACGGGTTGTGGCCGCAGGGTGTACGTTGCCGCTGAGCGAGAGCGCTAACGTGGGGACGATGGTGCATACGAGACACAAAGCCGCACTCGGCGTGGCAGAGGAGAGCGATGCTGCGGTGGTGGTGGTCTCTGAAGAGACAGGCACTATCTCCCTCGCCCTTGAAGGCACCCTGCATCGAGGTTTAGATATCGAGGCGCTGATGCACTGGCTTAACGTGGTCTGCGGCACGCACGACGATTCAGCCTCTAAAGTAAAGTTTGCCCGCACAGTCGATGATACTCTCAGAAAGGCCGGGCTAAGACGAAAATGATCCGGCATAATTGGAAATATAAACTGCTGGCGCTGATGGTGGCTCTGATTTTATGGACTTATGTCAATGCGGAGCGTAACCCGCAGTCTCGCCTGACGTTCAGGGTCCCGGTGGATATAGTCGAGGTCGCTAAAGGACACGTGGCCCACCTTGGGACCGAAAAAGTGTCTGTTACGGTGGCTGGACTGAAAACTGCGGTGGATTCCGTCACCAAGGAGGACATCGAAGCCTTTGTGAACCTGCGGTCGCTGCCACAGGGCAAGAACGTTGCGGAGGCGCAGCTTCCGGTTCAGGTTCGACTGCCGCGAGCTATAGCTGCCGATTTGGACGTGACTGCCAATCCGCGTATGATTCAAGTTCGTATGGAGGCGTTGGGTGAGAAGCGCATACCGATCAAAGTCGGCTTTGTAGCCGATCCGCCGCCTGGTTTCTCCTATGGCACTCCAATATTGACTCCTAACGCAATAGTGGCATCCGGGCGCGTGACCCAGCTTTCCAAGATCAACTCCGCTTCGATCACGCTCTCCAGCGACCTGGCAAGCTCCCCTAATGGAGACTACTGTGACGTTTCGGCTCTGGATAAGGACGGTAACGTGGTCAGCGAGGTCAGCGTGCGGCCCGAAAGGGTGATGGTTAAGCTCGATATGGTGGAGATGCCGGCGACCAAGACCGTCATCATCAGCCCGGTCTTTAGCGGCGTGCCGAAGTTCCCGTCAAGGGTTCAGAAATATACTGTGACTCCATCCTCGGTGACATTAGAAGGCAAGCCCAGCAGGCTGGCAAGCATAAGCGCGATTACAACGGACACAATCTCTTTGGAAGGGGCGGAATCGACGATCGTCCGCGACATATCCCTGGAAATCCCATTCGGGACTAAGCCGATCGGATCAAGGACGGTGCGGGTTACGGTATACATCGTGACGCCGCATCAGCCTGCCAATAACGACTAAGGCTCGTGGATATAGGCGCTGATTTTTGGTAGAAGCAGGGGCACTTTGGCGCGATATTTAAGATAGTCCTCCCCAAATCGCAAAGCCAGCCCTGCTTCTTCGGACTCCGCCACAAACAGCCACAGCAGACCGATCACCGGCACAAGCACAAACCCGGTCAAAGAGCCGCGTAAAAAGGCTATGCCAAGCAAAATGGCAAACAGGCCGAGCATCATCGGGTTGCGCGTGTAGGCATAAGGCCCGGTGGTGACCAAAGCCTGTGTCGGTTGGATCGCCCGACCAAAAAGCTCCAACGGCAGCCCGCGACCCACAAACAGCAGATACGACCACGACCACAACACCCAGAACGCACCGACTAATATCCCCGCCGCTCCAACAATCGAAGACCAGGGCACGCCCAGAAGCCGCGACAGGTTGAATGCGCGATCAAGGAAGATCGTCACCACCCAAAATGCGGCTGGAACAACCAATCCGACAAATATCACGCTTATCGCCGCGCCGATTACCCGTCTATGAATGCTAACACTGTTTTCCATCGCGCACTCCCATTATCTCATACCCTCAGATGTTGAGCTCAAACCATGCCGTGCGGGACGGATGCGTGACAATGTAACTTCAGAGTGCTAAACTATTTCTGTCGCCAGGGAGTGTCATCCTGGCGTCTGTTATTATTGCACATACTAACGGAAGCGCTGTTGCGCCTGGGGGGTTTTCACTTGTTTTCCTTGATTAGGAGGCTGCTGTTCGGCAGACCGCTGGCGAGCGCGCGTCAGGCTCATGAGCGGTTGCCTAAATTGCTCGCTTTGCCGGTGTTCGCTTCTGACGCTGTTTCGTCTGTCGCGTACGGCCCGGAAGAGGTGCTGTTGGCGCTGATGGTTGCCGGTGCGATCGCGTGGACTGTGTCGCTTTATGTCGGCGCTGCGATTGCATTTTTGATTGTGCTGGTTACGATTTCTTATCGGCAGACCATTTTCGCGTACCCTCAGGGTGGTGGAAGTTATACGGTTGCTAAGGAGAACCTCGGCACAAACTACGGATTGGTTGCCGCTGCGGCGCTGTTGACTGATTATATTTTAACCGTGGCGGTCAGTATTGCTTCTGGGGTGTTTGCTTTTATCTCTGCATATCCGCAGTGGGCTCAATATAGAACAGAAATATGCGTGATCTGCATTTTTGTTGTGGCTTTGGCCAATTTGAGGGGTCTGCGGGAGTCGGGGTCTTTATTTGCAGGGCCTACTTATTTGTTTATTGCCAGTTTGGCCGTTATGTGTGTGGTGGGCTTGTATAAAGTCCTGACTGGTGCGCCAATCAATTATATCAATCCGCCGACCGAGCAGATGCCGATCACCCACGCGCTTGGGATGCTTCTGATATTGCGGGCGTTCTCTAATGGTTGTTCGGCGATGACAGGTATTGAGGCGGTGGCAAATGGCGTGCAGGCCTTCAAACCGCCGGAATCCAGGAATGCGGCCACGGTGATGAGTTGGATGGCTGGAATATTGATCTGTCTGGTTTTGGGGATCACTTTTCTTGCACACACCTACAGAGTATTTCCATCCTCCAGCGAATCGGTTGTTTCTCAGATAGCCAGGGGTATCATGGGGAGGGGCTGGTTTTACCTGCTCATTCAGATATCCACATTTCTGGTCCTTGTGTTGGCGGCTAATACGGCATTTCAGGGATTTCCGCGGCTTGCTTCTATGCTGGCAAGGGATCGGTTCGCTCCCAGGCAGCTTGCAAGTATCGGGGACAGGC
Source organism: uncultured bacterium (assembly GCA_964494345.1). Classification (GTDB taxonomy): domain Bacteria; phylum Armatimonadota; class UBA5829; order UBA5829; family UBA5829; genus DTKD01. The sequence continues at coordinate 104,344 of CAZBSI010000003.1, read as the reverse complement.
TTGTGTTTTCAAACGGCATCGTGCTGTTGGCGGCTGTGGCTGCGGGGTTGTTGATAAAGTTTCGCGGCGACGTACACCTGCTGATTCCGCTGTATGCGGTGGGCGTATTCGCTTCGTTTACGTTATCGCAGATAGGAATGGGCTTCAGGCAGCTTCGTATGAAACATAAAGGCTGGCGTCTTCACTCGGGAATCAGCTTTGCGGGCGGGACGGTGACGTTTCTGGTCACTATTGTGATAGGTGTCACCAAGTTTGTGGAAGGCGCGTATATCGCAATCGCGCTGATTATGCTGTTGGTGTATACGTTCCACAAGATTCACCAGCATTACATAACCCTCGGCAACCAACTCCGATTGACGCCGGAGACTTTTGAGGAACCTGCCGCGGTGCGGTCTACGGCGATCGTGTTGACTTCCAGCATTCACAAGGGTATCCTTCCCGCGTTGGAATATGCGCGCACTCTCAGTCATGACTGCCGTGCTCTGTTTATAGAGATAGACCCAGTCGAAACTGCTATGATCAGAGAGCGCTGGGATAAATATGGTCTTGGAGTGCCGCTGGTGATACTGGAATCTCCGTATCGGTCGGTGGTTGCGCCAATTTTGGCATATCTTAGAGAAGTGAAAAAAGAAAGGCCGAACTATGTGGTGACGGTGGTGCTGCCGGAGTTTGTTCCGAGAAAGTGGTGGCACAAACTGCTGCACAATCAATCCGGGCTGTTTTTGAAAATCGCCCTGATGCTGCAGCGCGACATCGTCTTTACCAACGTTCGTTATTACATAGAGAGATAGAATGATAATCGAGGCTCGTGACGATACAATAACTTTGCGCGGGGAGGTGAAATCCAACATCTGGCCCGCGATTCAAGCCGCTGCAGCGCTGCTGCTGGAAAATCACCCGACTGGGATAATAATAGATGGATCGCCGATAACCAAGATCACGGCAAAGGGCGCGGAGACGTTTTCCGACGCGTTCGCATTCATCGCGTCTCAAAATGCGCGGATTATGGTTGTGGGACTTACCGATGAGGAGATCGAGATCGGCAAGACCGTGCCGGGTGTAAGGTCGCAGTTGCCGATAGCTGCGACTATCGAGGAGGCCAGATACTCACTGGAGATAGGCGAGGCGACGCCGCGAAGGGGAAAGGCTCAGACTGCCGGAGTTGTGCCGATGCTGGGTAACTGGAAAAGGGCGGTTTATTTTGCGGATAAACTTGCTATCGGCGAGAACTGCGAGATACACCTTGTGGACCTTATCCGGGTGCCGTGGACTTTGCCGTTAGGCAGCCCGCTTCCTGACCGTGAAGCGCAGGGGCAGAAGCGGTTGGAGGAAGGACAGGGGTTAGTGAAGCAGACGGGTCTGTCGAGCTTTGCGCACGTCCAAAGGGTGCGTTCCGGCACGGAACTGGGCGAGTTTGCCGAGAAGCTGGGCGCGAACTTCGCACTGACCAGCATCGACTCCTGCGGGGATGATTGCCTGAGAATGGAGCAATCGGAGGCGTTGTCTCTTCAGGAGGCGGCCCCTTTAGAGGTGGCTTTGATTAAGGGTTCCCCTGATAACCCGAGTCAACCCGCTCTTAACGTCGTCGTGCCCGCGACTGGGGCATGGAGCCTGGCGGTTCAGCATGCATGCAAGTTCGTAGAGGGGGAGCCGAACGCAAAAGTTACGGTGGTCTCTATAATCGCAGTTCCTCGAAGCCAGGCGATTGATACCCCCAAGCCCGACGCCGATGCGGCTGCGGCGGATTGCGCCAGGGAGGCGAATCGGATAGGAAAAAGATATGGTGTCGCTATAAATCACGTCTCGGAGAGGGTTCGTGACTCTGTTTTGGGATTTCTCAAAATAGTTGAAGAGGGCAAATTCGACCTGGCGGTGGTAGGGCTGCGCCGTGAATCTACCGGGGATTTCCATCTTGCGCAGTCTATGGCTCTTACGTTGATTAACAAGCGGCCGTGTGAGGTTATGTCGTTCAGACAAGCGCGATAGGGGTTTTGGTGGAGAATAAAAAGATAGAAGGATCGCGAATACGAGATGAGTTCGAGGCTCTGGTCGAGACGGTGGCGAAGCTGCGGGCGCCGGACGGATGCCCGTGGGACAGGGAGCAAACTCATCTATCGCTGAAAAAATACGCGATTGAAGAGACTTATGAGGTTCTGGAGGCGATAGACAGCGGAGATCCGGTTCAGGTCGAGGATGAACTTGGGGATTTGTTGCTGCAGGTGCTTCTGCACGCAGAGATCGCTCGTGAGAATAATCAGTTCGACATAGCAGATGTGTGCTCCACGATCCGCAAAAAGCTGCAAAGAAGACATCCGCACGTGTTTGCCGATGTGCAAGTTAGCGGCGTCGATGACGTCTTAACTAATTGGGATCAGATAAAAAGCTCTGAACCGGGATATGAGGATCGTAAGTCGGTTCTTGACGGGGTGCCGAAAAGCCTGCCTGCCCTGATGCGTGCCGCGAAGCTCAGCAAGAAAGCAGCGCGCACGGGCTTCGATTGGCCAAACGTAGCCTCAATTTTCGATAAGCTGCGAGAGGAATCGGATGAGCTTGAGCAGGCTTTTGAGTCTGCGGATAAGGGTCAGATTCGATCTGAAATCGGGGATATGCTGTTCACGATCGTCAACATAGCCCGGCACGAGGGCATCGACCCGGAGGAGGCGCTTCGAGAGATGCTGGACAGGTTCTCGTTCAGGTTCGGCAAAATTGAGCAGCACGCTGACAAATCGGGTAAAAATATATCTGAGATGACCTTGGCGGAGATGGACGAAATATGGGAGGCCGCTAAGGGCGAGCAGTAGAGCGAAAGGGGTCACGGCCATGCGCGCGACGATTTTTCTGATCGCTATAATCTCTCTGGCCGGAACCGGTTCTGCGCAGCAAAGCGTTATGCAGGGCCTGCGGACCGACAAACCGTCTTATGGTCTTGGCGAAACTGTCAGTTTTGAGTACGCCATCCGCAACGATACCAACCAGGTCCTCAAATATTCGTTCACTTCGGGAAAGCAGTTCGATTTGTGGGTGTTGTGCGATGGGGGTGAATGTTATCGTCTCAGCAAGCACATGTTCTACACCCAGGCGTTGACTTCTTTGACACTCGGCCCTGGTGACACAAAGACCTATTGCGCTCGCTGGGATCAAAAGGATAACTCCGGCAAGCAGGTTGGGCCGGGCACGTTCACCGTCTACGCGCAGCTCACCCCTTCCGACAACGCTCCTCCCGCCACATCGACAAGGGTTCAAATAGGGACCAAAACCGCCGCACTGGTGCCTGTAACGATCAAGCAGGCCATAACTACTTTTGATGCGCTCGCCGGTAAAATGGTGGTGATATCGGCGGTGTATCGAGGTTTCCAGCCGAACCCGAAAGACTCCAACGTACACGATGGGCCACCTGAGACAAACCAGGACTGGGCTGTGTGCGATGATACCAGGTGTATGTATGTCGTCGGAAAAAACCCTCTTGATTCGACCAAAGATCGCGGCGTGGCGATCACGGTTATCGGCAAGCTGAAAAAGTCCGCAAAGGGGCAGGTTTATATGATTCTGCAGAGCGCGACTACAGGCAGACGGTAATTGTGCCTGGCTGGTAGACATTCGCGGGGGTTTTTGCGAGAATATTTATGGCGTTATCTGATTTGTGCGCAATGACACAATTCAGCTTGACTGTCGTTACGTCCGGTGTTACCATAAGGTTGTGTGATACCTGAGAACGCAGTGTTCGGCTTTACGCCGGGCGGTAATATATGGAGAGCACGTTGAGTCTTGATCCCAAAGTAACCACTTCCTCGCCGAGTTCGCAGCTTGATTCCAATTTTAAGCAAGAAATACAAGCGATCTGCGGTGAAAACGTATTAAGCTGCTATCAGTGCGGCGAATGCACCGGGGGCTGTCCCGTTGCATTTAACATGGACATAGCCCCCAACCAGGTGATTCGGATGGCGCAAGTGGGGATGAAGGACGAGGTGCTGAGCAGCTCGGCAATCTGGCTATGTGCAGGCTGCGAGACGTGCGCCACACGATGTCCCAGGGGTGTCGCATTGTCCAAGATAATGGACGCCTGCAGACAGATATCCGTAGCAGAGGGCAAGGTCAATCCGGAGCAGAAGAATGTGCTTAAAATGCACGAAGAGATGCTGCGACAGATTAAGACCTTCGGTCGGGTGCACGAGATCAGCATGATAGCGGCGTTCAAAATGCGCACCGGCCGGCTCTTCGACGACGTGATCTCCGGAATAAATATGTTCCTGAAAGGCAAACTCGGCCTGATCCCAGGCATTATCAAAGGCCGTAAGGAAGTGAAGGGGCTGTTTAAGGAATAGGTGCGGGTGAGGGGCATCGAGTATGACGGCTAAAGAGGTGATTCGCACCTTACAGAAGCTCGGATTTGAGATTCGCCGTCAAGTTGGTAGTCATGTCCGTATGGTGCATAATGAGCGTCCGGATGCAAGAGTGACGATCAGCGTGCACGTCGGCAAGGACTTGTCCGAAGGCAATATGTCCAGCATTTTGCGCCAGGCAGGAGTGAGCAGGCAAGATTTCGAAGAGGCAAGGAGGAGCAAGTGATGCGGTTTACTGTTGTGGTCGAGCGCGATCCGGCGGGCAAATATTCGCTTACAGTTCCGGCCCTGCCGGGATATGTCGCTTGCGGGGACACTGAAGAAGAAGTGATTGATCTTGCGCGCGAGGGGATACCATTTCACCTTGCGTGTCTTGCTGAAGAAGGTCTGCCGTCTACTGTCGATGGAGACGCAAAGGTATTGAGCCTGGAGATCGCGGCTTAACGTTAGTGCAGCTTTCAATAATTATATAAAAACTCAAAACTAAGGATTTTCGCATGAACTATGCATATTTCCCGGGCTGCAGCCTGGAATCGACGGCTAAGGAGTTTCATAGCTCCACGACTCTGGTCGCGGAGGCGTTGGGAATCGGGCTTCAAGAGATTCCGGATTGGAACTGCTGCGGGGCGACCTCGGCGCATAATCTCGACCATGATCTGAGCATTTCTTTGCCCGCGCGCAACCTTGGTATCGCGGAGCGTATGAAGATGGACGTTGTCGCGCCGTGTGCGGCTTGTTATAACCGGATGCGCTCTGCTGAAGTCGAGTTAAAATCTAATCAGGCCCTGCGTGATGACATCAACTCGAAGCTGGAGAAGAAGTTTACCGGTGAGATTTCGGTGTATTCGGCACTGGAGGTGTTTACCCAGCCGGAAGTGCTGCAAAGGGTGTCTGAGAACCTGCGAAAGCCGCTGACCGGGCTGAAACTTGCCTGTTATTACGGCTGTCTGCTTGTTCGACCGCCTAAGGTGATGGGCTTCGACGATGCCGAAGAGCCGGTTAGTATGGATGAAGCGATGAAGACAGTCGGCGCAGAGCCGATTGAGTGGTTCTTCAAAAACGAATGCTGCGGGGCGAGCTTTGGAATATCCAGAAGCAGCATAGTCGCTGAGTTGACCGGCAAGATTATCTCTAACGCGAAGCAGCACGGGGCCAATTGTATTGTAACGGCGTGTCCGCTGTGTATGACTAACCTTGAGATGAGGCAGGCGGCTGCCGGCAAAATACGTGGAGAGGACCTGGCGATGCCGATTTTCTTCTTCACCGAACTGCTCGGTCTCGCTATGGAGGTACCTGGCATTAAGAAATGCTTCGCGTCTCACCTCGTCGACGTAAACCCTGCGCTGGATCTCATTGGCAAGGAGCCTGTCGAAGTAGAGAGCTGAGATGCTAATCGGGATTAAACCGGTCTGACAATAGATGAGTTTTTAAGTTTCCTCAGGAGGTAGCAATGAACTACACTATTTTGGTGCATCCTGCTGAAGAAGGCGGCTACTGGACAGAGGTTCCTGGTTTGCCCGGCTGCTTTTCGCAGGGCGAAACCGTCGAGGAAGCAATAGAATATACGCGGGATGCAATCGAACTGATGCTTGAATGCCTGCGAGAAGATGGCGTGGAAGCAAAAGGTGACGACGGGCTGCTGATCGTAAATGTCAACGTGGCGGCTTGAGAGCCTGAATTAGCCGGGATAAACAAATAACCGGCTGAGAATTGACTTATGAATCGGCGGCAGTGTTTTGGAGGTACGGCCGTGAAATACACAGTGGTACTTGAACGTGAAGAGGATGGCGGTTACCATGCTTTTGCCCCTGCCTTGCAGGGGTGCCATAGCCAAGGGGATACTCTGGATGAGGTGAAAGCAAATATTCGAGAGGCGATCGAGCTATATTTAGAGAGCCTTAAAGCTGCTGGGGAGCCTTTTCCTGATGACAACGTTCAAATATTGCCGATAGAGGTAGCTGCGTGAGTCCGCGAATCCCGCGTGTGACCAGTGCTCAAGCCGAAACTGTCGCAAGAAGAGCAGGATTTCGACTTGATCGAACAAAAGGGGGCCACGTTATCTATTTCCGTGATGCGGATAAGCGTCGTGTTGTAATACCGGTGCATAAAGGCAAAACCTTGAAACCGAAAACATTTGCAGGAATTGTTCGGGACATGGGCATTACGATTGACGAGTTTAGATCGTTGCTTAAGTAGTGTGAGAAATAACCCAGGCACTCTGCGCAATGGTGGCCGGGTGCTGCAAAACTGATAACTAAGAAACAGAGAACTAACTATGCGAATTGGTGTTTTTGTTTGCTGGTGCGGGTCGAATATCGCTAAGACGGTCGATGTGGAGGCCGTGGCTGAGGCCGCGAAGAGCTTCCCTGGGGTCGTCTACTCGACGGATTATAAATATATGTGTTCTGAGCCGGGCCAGAATATGGTCGCGGAGGCTATTAAGGAGCACAACCTCGACCGCGTCGTGATCGCTTCCTGCTCGCCACGGCTGCACGAGCCGACCTTCCAGCGCTGCATAGCGGCGGCGGGGCTGAACCCGTATATGGTGGAGATGGCCAACATACGCGAGCAGTGCTCGTGGGTACACGAGAGAACCCCTGAGACCACCGAAAAAGCCATCGAACTAACTCGTATGGCGGTTGCCAAGGTCGCTAAAAACGTGCCACTGTTCAGAAATGATATCGGCATCACCAAGCGCGCTCTGGTTATCGGCGGAGGGGTTGCGGGGATACAGGCCGCTCTCGATATCGCGGATGCGGGTCATCCGGTGGTGCTGGTCGAGCGAACCCCGTCTATCGGCGGGAGAATGGCTCAATACGATAAGACTTTCCCCACACTCGACTGCGCTGCGTGTATTCTTACCCCGAAGATGGTCGACTGCGCCAGCCACCCGCTCATCGATATATGGGCATATTCCGAGGTCGAGGAAGTCAACGGATTCGTCGGCAACTTCGATGTTAAGATTCGCAAAAAGGCCACTTGTGTTGACCCGAAACTCTGCACCGGATGCGGGTTGTGTCTGGAGAAGTGCATTGTAAAGAACGTGCCCAGCGAATTCGACGAGGGCATGGGGCTGCGCAGGGCAATATATCGCCCGTTCCCGCAGGCGGTTCCGAATAAGCCTGTTATCGACCGCGAACACTGCCGGATATTTAATGGCGGAAAATGCGGTGTCTGCCAGAAAGTATGCCCAACCGGGGCGATCAGTTACGATACCGTAGACGAAGTGGTCGAGGAGAAGTTCGGCGCGATAGTCGTCGCTACGGGATTCGAGCTGTGGGATCATTCGGCACTTGGCAATTATGGCCACGGCAAATATCCTGACGTTATCTCGGCTATTCAATTTGAGCGCCTTATGAACGCATCAGGGCCGACCGAGGGTCATATCGTCCGCCCGTCGGATGGCAAAACGCCGAAGTCCATAGCGTTTATCTCCTGCGTGGGCAGCCGCGACGATGAGCACGGACATGCCTATTGCTCCAAAGTCTGCTGTATGTATAACGCAAAGCAGGCCCTGCTGGTCAAGGACAAACTGCACGACGTGGAGACGCACGTTTTTTATATGGACATCCGCGCCAACGGCAAAGGTTATGAGGAGTTCGTGAAGCGCACCATTGAGGAATACGGCGCGAACTATATCCGTGGCAGGGTCAGCAAGATTTATCCGGATGGGGATCAACTCGTGGTAAAGGGCGCCGACACGCTGCTGGGCAAGCAGGTTGAGGTGCGGGTCGATCTGGTCGTGCTCGCTACTGCTATGCAGCCGCAGCATGATGCCAAGGATCTCGCCAGGAAACTCGGCATATCCACCGACGCATATAACTGGTTCAGCGAGGCGCACCCCAAGCTCAAGCCTGTCGAGGTGCTGACGGACGGAATCTATCTCGCCGGGGCGTGCCAGTATCCCAAGGATATCCCCGACACGGTCGCCCAGGCGTCCGGGGCCGCTTCCAAGGCAATTGGATTGTTCAGCAAGGATCATATCAAGAGCGAGCCGATGATCGCTACCATATTCGAAGACACCTGCATCGGCTGCGGATTGTGCGCTGATGTCTGCCCGTTTACGGCGATCGAACTCGTCGAAGTCGTCGACAAGGAGCGCTCTACTCGTGACAATCAGGTAATGAAGACTGTAGCGCGGGTTAATGAGGGCGTATGCAAGGGCTGTGGGACATGCTCTGCGGCGTGCAGATCGCTTTCGGCGAGACTGCGTGGATTCGAAGGCGCCGGGATTCTCGCTCAGATCGACGCATTGGCGGATATGGTTAAGGCGAAGAAGTAGTATAGATAGCACCGAACGCCATAAGGCGTATTGGAGATTATATTGACCCATAAAACGCAAATATTGGTGCTGAGTCTCGTGCTGGTCGTATTGACCCTGCCTGCGTTAGCGGCGACCGAGATGATCCCCGTGGCCGAGGGCAACAAGTGGACATACGATTGTTATCGGTCGATTGTCGGCGCGATTATGTTTCAAGGTCGGGTTATGTCCTCGCTGAACGATCTCAGCTTCGGTTCGTCGGTTTATGAGGTCATATCTGTGGACGATAAGGCCAATCCGCCTGCTTTCGAATATCGCGAATCAGTGGACACGGCCTCGTCGACCGGAGGTTCGGGCAGCCATTCTCAGGTTGATATAAAATTTGCCCGGACTGAGCGTGGACTGGAGATAGCCTCCACCAACCGATCCGCGACAGCTTCCGACGAAGGCGATAAGCAGGACTACGGCCCCGCGTTGCTATACTATATGCGCGATGCGGCGCCGGGCAAACAATGGGACGTCGGCGGTATGCGCGACGCCAAAACCGAAATACCGATGAAGGCGAAGGCGGTCGGCAAGGAGACCGTTACCGTGCCTGCCGGGACGTTTAAGGATTGCCTGAAAGTAGTCTATTACAGCGACACGATGACGGGCAGCGCGGATATATGGGGCAAGGAGTTTAACGTAACCTCAGGCCGGACGCGCGGTGTTTACTGGATCGCCGACGGCGTCGGGGTTGTGAAGGAACTGGAGATAGCGGAGTCGGAGGCCGAGACCATCGGGCCGGACGGCAAGACTCCTTTGAGAATAGAATCATACTCCTGCGACGTGCGGGAGCTTAAACCGGGATTCATAGTAAAGAAGTGATCGGTTGGCAAACCGGCCACAGTCGACTGAGGAACTATATGTCAGAGAAGACTAACGTTGTAGAAGAACAGACCGAGCAACCGGCAGAGCCCCGAGAGTGGCAGCCGTCGATACTTGCTATTTTGTGTAACTGGTGCAGCTACGCCGGTGCGGATTTGGCGGGCAGCACGCGCCTGCAATACCCGGAAACGGTGCGCATTGTGCGGGTCCCGTGCTCAGGCAGAACGGATCCTATGTTTGTGCTGAAGGGCTTCCAGAGGGGTTTTGACGGGGTAATGGTGCTGGGTTGCCATCCGGGAGACTGCCACTACGCCAAAGGCAACTACTACGCCCGCCGCAGGATCGCCCTCACCCAGGATTTGCTGAAGTCTCTGGGCATCGAACCGGAGCGCTTCCATTTCGAGTGGGTATCCGCCTCCGAAGGCAACAGATTCGCGGAACTGATTCGAGATTTCAGCGGACAAATAAAGCAGCTCGGCCCGTTTGATGGTGTGGCGCGAAGATAGAGACTATAAATCGTCGATTTCAATTTACAGATAATCGCGGGAAATTATATGACTGAGATACAAGACAAGATTCGTGAAGAGGCAAAAAAGGCGCTGGAGAGCGGCGAGGTCGGGGTGGTGATCGGCTGGGGCGCGGGCAGCGTTCCGTTTAAGACGACTCCGGTGTTCATCGACAAGGCCGAGGATGTCGAAAAGCTGGTCTGGAACCCCGCCTGCACTAACAACCTCGCGGTCTATTTGACCAAGTGGGCTAGAAACGGCAAGGTGGGAATTGTGGCCAAGCCATGCGACGTTCGCAGCATCGTCACCCTGATACGCGAGAAGCAGGTCAAGCGCGAGAACGTTTTCATTATAGGACTCGGCTGCGGCGGGGTCGTCGACGCGAGTTTAATTGAAAGCGGCGATGTGCGGATGCAGGAAGTCACCTCCCTTGAGTGGGACGGCGACGATCTTATGGTGACCACGCAAACCACTAAGGTCAAAGTTCCAGCCGCTGAGGCGTTGCGGCAGCAGTGCAAAGTCTGTGAGGATCGCAGCCCTTCGCTGAGCGATGTTACCATCGGTGAGGCAGTTGTTCCGTCCGAAGGCCTCAAACTGGATCTGCCGGGGCTTTCTGAGGATCGGCAGAAGTATTGGCAGGAGCAGTTCTCACGATGTATTCGATGTTATGCATGCAGGCAGGTCTGCCCGGCGTGCTACTGCGAGACCTGTTTCTGTGACAGAATCGAGCCGAAGTGGACTGCAAAAAAAGCGACTACCGACGAGGCCTGGATGTTCCACGCGACCCGCGCGATGCATTTGGTCGGTCGATGTATTGGATGCGGCGAGTGCGAGCGAGTCTGCCCGGCGGGGATTCCTGCGGTGGAACTGGCCAGGGAGCTTAATGCGGTTGCTAAGGAGCGCTACGATTTCGACCCGGGTGACCCGCAGGCCGAAAAGCCGCTGCTTGGCACATATAAAGACAACGATATCGACCCGGCGCATCACTCGGAGTAGGGAAATATTAGACTCGCACCGATACCGAAAGGTCTGGCATGAAAGATAGAGTATTATTAAAAGATAAAGTAAACGACTTCCTCGGTTTTTTGGCTGAGAAGTATGAAGTAGTGGCTCCTGTCGAGCGTGGGGATGCCCCGGCCGAGTTCAAGGCGCTTGGCGAAGGGGACGTGCCGGTGCTTGATGGCAGCAAACAGATGATGACCCCGAAGGATTATCTGCTGCCGCGCCATGAAGTGCTCGTTAAGATCGACATGTCTGATGGGGAAACCAGGGTCGAGACGCCGCTGCCGGAGGATAAGCCCAGGGTTATGCTGGGGGCGTGGCTGCCGGATGCGCAGGCTATTCAGGTCCTTGACAGAGTATTTTTGGACAGAAAGTTCGTGGACCCGTACTATTCCCGCAGGCGTGAGAACCTGACTCTGTTCGCGGTTATTCCTGCTGAGATGCGATGGAGTTGGTTCTGCGGGTCGGTCGATAATGTCGATACGTGGAAATCCAGCGTCGATGCCCTGATGTATGACCTCGGGGACAGGTACTGTATCGAGGCGACGTCGGATAAGGGTGCTGCGCTGATCGAGAGTGCGTCTCTGAATGAGATTTCAGATGCGGATACTTCGGCTAAGGATAAGCTGTGGGAGACATTCAAGACCACGGGCGTGCTGCCGTTTGCGGGCAAGGCTCTTTATGAGAACCTGGCCTGGGACGACCCTGTATGGGAGGAAATAGCCCAGAAGTGCATAGCGTGCGGCACGTGCAGCTTTATGTGTCCGAGCTGTAGTTGTTTCGACATTCAGGACGAAACCTGCGGCCACTGCGTCGAGCGCTATAGATGCCGCGACACCTGCCAGTTTGAGGATTTCACCTTAATGGGCCACGGTCACAACCCCCGCCCCAACCAGCTTCCGCGGTCCCGCCAAAGGCTGCTTCACAAGTTTAGATATCAACACGAGCAGTTCGGGGTGGTCGGCTGCACGGGCTGCGGCAGGTGCGTTGAGCTGTGCCCTGTGAATATCGACATCAGAGAAGTATTGACCAGAACGTGCGCCGAACCGCTGGAGCAGAAAACCGAGGCCTGAAGTTGCCCCAGGCGATCAGATCATAACAGGTAGAGAGATCAATGATAGACACACAAGCAAATAATCCGATAACGACTCTTCCATACACGCCGATCCCGGCGACCTTGATTAAGATTATCACTGAGACCTGGGACACCAAGACCTTTAGGGCTGAGTTCAAAGACGAGGCTCTGCGGGAAAGCTTTACCTACGAGCCGGGTCAGTTCCAGCAGGTTTCGGTGTTTGGTGTCGGTGAGTGTACTTTCTGCCTGACTTCGTCGCCTACTCGCAAGGGCTATATCGAGTTTTCGGTCAAAAAAGTCGGCTCTGTTACCTCAGCGCTGCATAATATGAGCGAGGGGGACACAGTCGGAATCAGGGCCCCGCTCGGCAATTTCTTCCCGTATCCCGATTGGAAGGGCAAGAACCTGCTCTTTGCAGGTGGCGGGATCGGTATGGCCCCGATGCGGTCGCTTCTCAATTTCTGCCTGGACAATCGTGACGACTACGGCGACATCACCACGATCTACGGAGCGCGGACGCCGGGGGATCTCTGTTTTGCCTACGAGTTTAAGGAATGGAACACTAAAGGCAAGTTAAACCTCACCGTTGACGTCGGCGATGACGACTGGAAAGGCCATGTTGGGCACGTTCCGGGCTATCTTAAGGAGCTTGCGCCGAGCGCCGAGAACACAATCGCCATCACCTGCGGCCCTCCTATTATGATCAAATTTATACTGCCGGAGTTCGCTAATCTCGGCTTCAAATCGGATCAGATATACACTACGCTGGAGATGAAGATGAAGTGCGGGGTCGGAAAATGCGGCCGCTGCAATATCGGGTCTAAGCTGGTTTGTCTCGATGGGCCGGTCTTTTCTTTGGCTGAGATCGACGAATTGCCGCCGGAGTTTTAATGTCATTGTCCCGCCTGAGCGAGCTTGTCGATGGCAAGCTCGGCAATACTGGCAGGAATTCACCGACTTATTTTATAATGTAGAACAGGAACATACAGGACGGCCCGCTGCGGCTGCTCTTGTCGTAGGAGATGATTATGACGGATAGTGGAATCGATCGCCGCGATTTTCTCAAGGGAGCAGCGGCGACTGTGGCTCTCCTTATGGCTGCCGACGGGTTGGGAGTGTCTCAAGTGTTGGCGGCCGGAGATGATAGCAAACCAATTCCTGGCCCTGAGGTCAAAATCGGTGTGATCGGGCTGGGGCAGTGGGGCAAGGACATTGTAACTGCTCTGTCCAAGATGCCCAGTGCCAAGGTAACGGCGCTTTGCGACACTTACGAAGCGTTTGTGAAGCGGGCTGCCAAAAACGCCCCGGAAGCCAAGACTTTTTCTGATTATAAACAGCTTCTGGACTCCCCGGATGTTGAAGCGGTCGTGATTGCGACCCCCACCCATCAGCATAAAGAGATCGCGCTTGCGGCTATCGCTGCGGGCAAGCATGTCTACTGCGAGGCTCCATTGGCTGGCAGTGTGGAAGATGCCAAGGCGATTGCGATTGCGGCAAATGGGTCGAAGAAAGTCTTCCAGGCTGGTCTGCAGGGACGCACGAACCCGCTTTACACCCACGTTGCTTCTTTCGTGAAGTCGGGGTGTATGGGTGTGCCGACCGAGGCGCGGTCACAGGCTAATCGACGACAGAGCTGGAAGAGGATGGCGCCATCTGCGGAACGCGAGAAGGAGCAGAACTGGCGACTGTCTAAGGCTACCTCGACCGGGTTGGTTGGGGAGGTCGGTATTCACGGCATCGACCTTGTGAACCAGTATCTCAATGCGGTCCCGGTTGCGGTTATCGGGTTCGGCAGCCTTATGGCGTGGAAAGACGGCCGGGATGTGCCGGATACGGTGGAGTGCGTGCTGGAATATCCCAAAGACGTCCGCCTCAACTTCTCCGCCTCAATCGTAAGCTCGTTTGGCGGTGAATACACTGTTATTCAGGGCACGGAGAGCAGTCTTCTGATGAGGGAGGATCGCGGCTGGATGATCAAAGAAGCCGACTCGCCGTTGATCGGTTGGGAGCCTTATGCTCGCAAGGAGCAGATCTTCGAAGAGACCGGAATCTGTATGTTGGCTGATGCCAGCAAGATTCTGGCCGCTGGTGGGGAACCGGATAAGGATTCTCCCAAGGAGAAAGCCAAGGATTCGGCCTCTGAGTCGCTTTACATTGCTTTGGAGAGCTTCACGCGCAACATTAGAGAGGATTCCAAGCCTGCGGCTGGTGCGCTTGAAGGACTTCAGGCTGCTGTTACCGTAATTAAAGCAAATGAGGCCATTATATCCGGCAACAAAGTGGCCTTTACTCCGGATATGTTCGAATTGAAGTAGTCAATCTATAAAGGAGCGCAAACCAAAGTGGACAACAAACAGGACAAGACAGGGCTGAGTCGGCGCGAATTCATTAAAGCCGCCGGCCTGACAGCGGCTGGCGTTATGGCAAGCTCGCTCGTCGGCAACGCAGCGATAGCCGCCCCTGCTGCAAAGACGACTATGGCGCATCCGAGAGTGCTCGGCGCTAACGATCGAATTAATTATGCTCATATCGGCGTCGGCGGAATGGGCGGAGGCCACGTCAACACCATTAAGGGTCTGGCTGGGGATATGAACCTGCAGCAGGTCGCGGTGTGCGACGTTTGGGCCAAAAAGAGAGATTGGGCACAGAAAACCACAGGCTGTGACGCGGCTCAGGTTTATACCGACTATCGCAAGCTGCTTGAGAACAAAGACATCGATGTGGTCGTGATCGCAACTCCGGACCATTGGCATGCACCGATCGCCATTGCTGCGATGCAGGCTGGCAAGCACGTATATTGCGAAAAGCCGATGACTCATACTCTTGACGAAGCATTCGCAATGCACAAGACCGCCAAGGAGACCGGTTGTCTGGTGCAGGTCGGCAGCCAGGGCTGCACTGATACAAAGTGGCATGTGGCCGGCAAGGCTGTCAGGGATGGTAAGATCGGCACGGCTCTGTGGGCGCAGGGTGGTTACTGCCGCAACAACCCGAACGGCGAATGGAACTATGGCATCGACCCTGAGTTGACTCCGGACACCTGCGACTGGAAGATGTGGCTTGGCAGCGCTCCGAACATTCCGTTCAGCCCAGAGCGCTTCTTCCGCTGGAGAAAATATTGGGACTACGGCAATGGCATTATCGGCGACCTGTGGCCGCACAGGCTGCACCCGTTGATGATCGCCATGAATATGGGTCCGGATCCGGCGTCTGTACAGTTCCCGAGAAGAGTTGTCTGTTTGGGAGCCAACATTCTCGACACCGACAGCAACCCCGGCAATCCTCAGCAGCCGTATGGCGCAAAGCGTGACGTTGCGGACACCACCCAGATGATCGCAGAGTTCCCTGGCGGGACTATGATCTATCTGGCGGGCGCGACCACCAACGAGCGCGGAGTCGAGGACATGATCCGCGGCAACAAGGCGACTCTATTCTTCGGCGGAGGCAAGGTTACTGTGGAACCGCAGCGACCGTATACTGACGAAGTCGAGCAGGAAGACCTTGAAGTCGTTGGGCCGGGTGAGAGCACGGTCGAGCATCACAAGAACCTGATCAAGTGCATCCGCGAGGGCGGCGTGCCCAACGCCAACATCGACCTGGGCCTGGCGGTTCAGACCATCGTCTCGATGGCGGAACTTTCCTACAGACAGAACAAGATGGCGCTGTTTGATCCGGACAAGAGGAAGCTCCTCAAGAGCTAAACCGGTTCTAATACAGTCAAGTGGCGATCTCGAATCGTCAGAAAATAGATGGTAAAAACAGGTGGGCGGCGATCTCCGGATCGCCGCCCTGTAGTTATGAAATGGCCGGGACAGAGACACGGCCGCTACATTCTCAACTATCCTGCTATCCCTACCTCACCACATGCTTAGTAGTAAGATTCGTGGTCAAATCCGTCCAGACGTTATCCCACTTAATGGAGAGAGCGCCGGATGGCTCCGTGATCGTGATTTTTTGGTAAGGCTTCAGGTCGATGACGCTCGATCCCGCTGTTCCCGAAAGACCGATCGGGCTGAGGTTCTCAATTTCTACGCCCCCCGCAGCCTTCTTCGCAACAACGCTGGCGACCAGCAAATCGGTCAGCAGATCAGCGCGACCCCACAGCATTCCGTTAAACCACGCCGCGGTTCTCCTAGCCTTGATCGCGTCCATCACGCCTTTATTTGTCCGCTCGGTCACCAAAAGCAGCGTCACCGGAGACGTATCCGGCGCCCTGTTTGCGTGCACATCGGAGTTGGCGAAGATAGCCAGGTTATGCTTCAGAGCGAAATCGACAGCATGCGGATACCACCAGGTACCGTGATCTTCGATCGTGTTCCAGCCTTTTCCCACAACTCCGTTCTTATATTCGATCCCCTGTATAATCCCCTGCTTTACTCCCCAGAGCACACACTCGCGATATCCGACGTGAGGGTGCGGATAGATAACCAACCCTCCCGCATCGGCGATTTTTTTCAGTTCATCGCGATAATACGCCTTCGTCTCGCCGGGTTTCTCCGCCCAGTGGTGGGCATCACGAATCGGTAAATCCGCAGGAACATTAAGCACAACCAGATGCTCCTTGCCTGCAACGCCCGACTCATAGCCTGTGATAACGATCATCCCGAGCTGTTCGCCGACATATTTCGCTACTCGGCAGCCCCCCATTTTACCGTGATCGGTCACCGCTATGACGTCGTAACCCCAGCGGTACGATTCCTCAACACGCTCTCTGGTGTTGAGTTTGCCGTCGGAGTGCGTCGTATGCATGTGGAAGTCCCCTGTGATGACCTCATAAGGCCCCACTCGTGGAAAATCGTGCCTCACCGGTGCGTTGGCTCCGCAACACGAGACGCCCGCCAGCATAGTAGTAAAAAGCATAATAACCACCAAACCAATCTGCTTTCTCACAGCAAATCCCTCCTTAACCATTTCTTCTGCGCTCAAGCCAGGCCATCCTTCTGTTGAGCTAATTGGAAGGATTTTTGGAATTACTTGCGAATGTAATGCTGTAACGGAGGTAGCGATGAGAGCATTTATTTTATGCGACTACGAAGGCACGACAGGGGTCGTGGCCTGGGATGCGGAAGAGGCTGCTTTAGGGGCAGAGTCTATGGCTGGGGACGTTAACGCGACCATTGAAGGGCTGCGGCAGGGAGGATTCACGGAGTTTGTCGTGCGGGATTATCACGACCACGGCAAGACCATACATCCGGCCTCGCTTGATCCTCAGGCGACGTTGATTCGGGGCAAATCGACCCCGTATCCCTATGGACTCAACTCCGATTTCGACGCGATGTGCTTTATCGGCGCTCACTCGATGGCGGGCACGGCCAACGGGGTTATGTGTCACACTATGAACGGCCAGGTCCACGCCATCCACATCAACGGCATCAAGATCGGGGAAATCGGCGGATATGCCTATTTGACCAGTTCTTTCGAAGTGCCGCTGATTCTGGTGAGCGGGGATAAAGCTGCTTGTGACGAGGCGGTCGCGCTGATCGGCGACGTGGAAGTAGCCCCCACCAAGTTCGGTTTGACACGCAACTGTGCAGAGGTGCTGCATCCGACGGTATCTCGCAAAGGCATAACCGAGGCGGCGCTGCGTGCGGCAAAACGTGTTAAGGAGTTCAAGTTGCTTACGACGGATCTGCCGTGCTACGTCGATGTCACATATCACAACCCCGACACTGCCGACCGGGTCTTTGACACCGCCGGTGGGGAGAGAATAGATGGATGTACCGTGCGAATTACGGCAGACACCATTTACGATGCGTTTAAGAGATTCGAGCGCGGGTTCCAGTGAGATAGGTTTGTGACTGCGTTCAAACTGCCGGAAAGAGAAAACGCGAAAGTGCGAAAAAGGCGAAAGCCAGAAAATAATGCACATTGTGTGGGTAATCGACGTGGTGGCCGGGCCTCTGTCCCGGCCATTTTTGGGTTGTGAGGCGGCAATTCGGAGATTGCCGCCTATCAAGTTATGGCAGGCCGTAACATTGCCAACCGAACTTAGAACATCTGGCATCGGACATCGAAAAAAGCAGATTTCTCACTGCGTTCGAAATGACAGGGAGGGTGTTCGAAATGACAGGGAGGGTGTTTGGAGAGACGGAAAGAGAAAACGCGAAAGTGCGAAAGAGGCGAAAGCCAGAAAATAATGGAAAGCGCTGCGTTGATGGATCGAACTTCGAACATCTGACCTCGGACATCGAAAAAAGCAGATTTCTCACTGCGTTCGAAATGACAGGGAGGGTGTTCGAAATGACAGGGAGGGTGTTCGAAATGACAGGGAGGGTGTTTGAAATGACA
>CAZBSI010000003.1:0-85905 GCA_964494345.1 uncultured bacterium | reverse complement strand
GTTCGAAATGACAGGGAGGGTGTTCGAAATGACAGGGAGGGTGTTTGAAATGACAGGGAATCGCGTTGCGTGGGCAGGTTTGGGGCCCGGATCAGACGATCCGGGCCTTTGAATTGCTCTATTCGTGTTTGCACCAGCCTTTTATGGCAGCTTTTATGATATCTACCGCATCGTCGTTGGTGAAGTTGTCCATCCATAAAGTGAGGTCGAATTTCGCGGCGTCGGCTCGTTCTCTGCCGAAAAGGCTGATAAGAAACTGCCTTCTGCTGCGGTCGGAGTTACGGAGTTTTTCGCGAGCCTGCTCGGCGTTCAGACCCTCGAACTGAATCATATTTTGAATTCGCAGGTCATCGGATTCGTCGATTCTTATTTTCAACGCGTCCGGAAGAATTAGATTTGCCCCTCTCCCCAATATGATTGCATTTCCGAGGCGGGAGATTGCTTTCACTGCTCGGGCCAGGTGTCTGGCATAGATAAACCCGGCCATCTGCTCATCACCGAACAATCCGCGCGCAAAAAGTTCGATTTCAGAAACAGTATGCTCGTCGAACGCCTGCACAACCTTCTGTGACACCCGCGCATGCTGAGCCATAGAGTTGACCAGTTCCTTGTCCCACAGGCTCCAGCCCAGATCCTCGGCGAGTTTTTCGGCGATAATGCGCGCTCCACTACCCATCCTTCGGGAAATAGTCACCACAGAATGCGTACAAATCTCCCGAACGCTTTGTTGCTTTTCCCTGGCAAGCTCCGATTTACGCACCTGTTCGTTGACAATCTGCTCAATGTGTCTCGCCATTTCGCCTTGACCTCCCTTTCATGAGTCTCTTGCAGGCATTATACAACATTAAGGCAGCCTCGTAAGACGTTTTCGCCGAATCACAGCTACGTTATGCGTCTAAGAAAGTACCCATACCATCAAATTATTATGCTTTCGGTCTCTCAAGCCGCTTTTTCGAGGCCTGGCGTGTCCCCTACCAGCTCTTCGAGGCTCACCTCCATATCGCAACAGGCAGCCTGTATCATATCCTGATAATGAGTGGCATCGATCGGGTATTTTGCTATGCCTATCCGAGCCGTAGCGCCTATTTTGACGGTTTTTCTGCCGGACTCTATCTCTATATTGCTCACGATATCCCTCATCCGGTCAGCTACAACCTGCGCTTGCCCGAAAGTGTGAGGCAAAATCAGCGCAAAACTGGTCGCTCCAAATCGTGCTACTATATCCATTCTGCGAACTGAAGACCGTATCGTCTGTGCCGCCGCATACAGGACGTCATCGAGCCTGAGCATTCTCAGATACTTCTCCGTGTCCTCCGGCAGGCATATATCTACCAGCACCAACGCCAGCTTGCATCGCGACCTGTAGGCTCTGTTGACCTCTTCATCAAGCCGTTGCTCCAGATAATAGCGATTGTAAAGACCGGTGGTGTTATCTATCACGCTGATTTCCTCTCGGGGTTGGGCAACCGGACGCGACGAGACCAGTGTTCGCTGAATCTGTGCGTCACGGATTTCCTCTGTGGCAAGAATTTTCTTGAGCTTTTTGGTGCCGTTGCGGAGTATATGGGAGACATAATTGCAGCTTATCCCCATCTTTTTTGCGATCTCGGTCTGGTTGTGGCCTTTATAGTAGTGCTCTGCTATCACTTTCTGCTCGATATCCTTCAGGCGATCCATCGCGGTTTCGAGCACGATTTTGTCTTCCAACGGCAGTTGGAAAGTGACCACTTTATCATCCGTGATCTTCTCCGAATCCCGGCGGTTCGGCGCTTCGTCATTGTCGCCGTCAAGCGAGCCTACTTTAAAGACCTCTCGAGTGGTAAGCAGATCCGCAACCGTGCATTCCGGCATCTCCATAACCTCGCCGATCTCCTTTTCGGTGGGCTGCCGGTTGAGTTTATGACTAAGCGATTCGATCACGCGGGTCATCTTCTGGTTAAGTTCCTGCAGCCAGGCCGGTTCCTTTATGATTTTGCCCTTATCGCGCAGGTAGTGCTTGATCTGACCGATGATAAAATGCGTGGCATAGGTCGAGAACTTCACGCCCTTGGAGGCATCGAACTTGTCGACCGATGAAATAAGGCCGATGTAGCCTTCCTGGCACAGATCCTCAAGCGGTTCCAGCGCCCCCACAAACCGGCGAGCTATGCTCTCGACCAGGTTGGTATACTGCATGACGATCTCATCCCGAATCTCAGGTTCGGGTTTCTCGGCGTAAGCCGCCAGCCTCTGTTGGATTTCTTCTTCAGTTAGCTTTTTTACGCTTCCTACAAGCATGTGTTTCCTCTCCGCATGCCGGTTTAATTGTGAACATGCCGACGATGTGTTCTTAGCCTTCGGTGGCTGACGATGTTAGTTGATGTTGCTGATAAGTTTGAATATAGGTGCCATGATAGACACGGCAATGAATCCGACGATGCCCCCCATTGTGACTATGAGACAAGGCTCAATAAGAGAAGTCAGCGTCTTTACCGCGTTTTCCACCTCAGAATCATAAAAATCCGACACTTTGGCCAGCATATCCGATAAACGACCGGTTTCCTCTCCGATGTCGATCATATGTGTGACCATCCCAGGGAACAGGTTGCTCTGCGCAAGCGGCGTGCTGATCTTCTGACCTTCCCGAATTGCAGAGCGCGCATTTTCAATAGTCTGTGCGATTACACGGTTGCCAGAAGTCTCTCCGACGATCTCAAGGGACCTCATCATAGGAACGCCGCTGGCAATCAACGTAGCAAACGTGCGGGAAAATCGCGAGATCGCCATTTTCAGTACCAGTTCCCCGACTACTGGCAGCTTCAATTTTAACAAGTCTATCTGCCGTCCCCCCGTATCGGTCTTGCTGTACCATCTATAGAAGAAATAGCCGCCCAGCGCCGCGCCGAGGCCGACATACCAGTAATGCTGGGCGAAGTCGCTTATGCCAAACAAAAATTTCGTCGCTCCCGGCATCTCGACATTCATAGAGTCGAATATCTCTTTGAACTTAGGCAGCACAAACAGCAACAGCGCCACCACCATCAGCAGCGCAAATACCAGCACCAAAATCGGATAGATCATCGCGCCCTTGATTTTGCCGCGAATCTCCTGCTCATCTTCAAGAAACGTCGCCAGCCTGTCGAGAATCTTGTCGAGAATACCACCCGTCTCAGCAGCACGGACCATGTTCACGTATAATCTCGAAAACACATTCGGGTGCTTGCTGAAGGCATCGGTCAGGCTCAAGCCGCCTTTGACATCTTTCTTGCAGGCTGCGATCACAGGTTTGAGCGCCGGGTCCTTGGTCTGGCCTTCGAGAATATCCAGACACCGAACGATAGCGACACCCGCATCTATCATTGTGGCAAATTGGCGGCTGAACACGACCATGGAAGCCAGCTTTACTTTTTTATTGCTGGCGCCTTTTGTGGCAGTCTTAGCACGCGTTTTGTCCTCGGTAATATTTAAGACGTGATATTGTTGGTCGTGCAGTTTGGCCAGGACCAACTGCTCATTTTCTGCCTCTACTCTTCCCCGGACAGATTTGCCCGCAGGATCGACTGCCGTATATACGAAGTTGGACATAGCCTGTTAGCCTCCCTGGAGGAATCGCTTGTAGTTTTCCCGGTCGATAGCTCGTGACATAGCTTCTTCATTGGTAATTCTGCCGAATCTATATAGGTCTGCGAGCACTTTATCCATAGTTTGCATACCAAATTGCGCCCCGGTCTCCAGTGCGCTGTAAATCTGGTAGGTTTTGCCTTCTCTTATCAGGTTTCTTATGGCGGAAGTGGCTACCATGATCTCGATTGCCGCAACCCGGCCGCCCCCTGTCTGAGGGCAGAGCTGTTGTGCTATTACAGCCTCGAGGCTGTTTGATAGCTGCACCTTTATCTGATCCTGCTGATGGGGCGGAAAGACGTCGATGACGCGGTCTATGGTCTGCGGCGCGTTGCGAGTATGCAGGGTACCGAAGACGAGGTGGCCGGTCTCGGCAAGGGTGAGAGCGGCGGCGATGGTCTCCAGGTCGCGCATCTCCCCTATGAGTATCACATCCGGGTCTTCGCGCAGCACTGCGCGAAGGGCGTTTTCAAACGAGTCCGTATCGGTGTTCAGCTCGCGCTGGTTAATCATCGCCCGCTTGTGCCGGTGCAGATACTCGATGGGGTCTTCAATGGTCATTATATGTATAGGCTGCTCGGCGTTGATAGCGTCGATCATACACGCGATTGTGGTCGATTTGCCGCTACCCGTCGGCCCTGTCACCAATATCAACCCGCTGTGTTTACGGGTTAATTCACGCAGCGTCGGAGGCAGGCCGAGCTGTTCGAAGCTCGGAATCTGGTCGGGAATAGCTCGCAGAGCCGCCCCTACGCTGCCGCGCTGGCGATAGACATTTACTCTAAAACGACCGACTGCGCTGACCCCATAAGAAAAGTCCAGTTCGCGGGTTTTCTCGAACCACTGAACCTGATCGGTGCTCAAAATATCATATATGAGACGCTGGCTGTCATTAGGCAGCAGCGGAGCGTAGTTCAGGTGCTGTAAAGAGCCGTCGACGCGTACCACCGGCGGCAGTCCCACTGTCAAGTGAAGGTCCGATGAGCCTTTCTCGCACGCGTCGCGAAGCAGATCATCGAGATGAATCTCGCTGACCGATTTTACCTCATCGTTAGTAGTGTAACCCTCACTCAGTCCCTCAAGGGGAATGCCTTGCATTATTAAATCCTCCGTGTATTATCGGTCTTTGTCAGGTCGCAGGATTGCGAGAAAAGCAGATTTCTCACTTCGTTCGAAATGACAAAGTTGGTGTTCGTAATGACAAAGGTCGTTCGAAATGACAAAGGTTGGTGCGTCGAAATGGCAACGATGGTCATTCGAAATGACAGAACCCATCATAAAATTAACCTGCATAGATTACCCTCAGGCACTCCTCAAGAGTAGTCTGCCCCAGCAGTATTTTCGCCACCGCGTCGTCTTTTAAGGTCTTCATTCCAGAGTCAATTGCTGCCTCTCGGAGGACGTGCGAAGAGCACTTTTGTAACACGAGGTCTCGCAGTTGATCGTTTACCACCATCAGCTCATAGACTCCCAGCCGGCCTTTATAGCCGCTGCCACGGCACAAATCGCAGCCACGTCCACGATAGAAAGTCACCTTGGCGTCGCTCTCCAACTCAATGCCGAGTCTGCGAACGGCGTCACGAGGAGGAGTATACTGCTCCTTACATTTCGGGCAAATCACGCGCACCAGCCTCTGCGCCAGCACACCGATGACGCTGGATGCGATAAGAAACGGTTCAATACCCATCTCCACCAGCCTGGTCATAGCTCCTGGCGCGTCGTTGGTGTGTAGAGTCGAAAGGACGAGGTGCCCGGTCAAAGCGGCCTCCGTTGCGATGATCGCGGTCTCCGCATCACGAATCTCACCGACCATCGCTATGTCCGGGTCCTGTCGCAGCATCGTGCGCAGCCCGGCAGGGAAAGTCAGACCGGCGCGATTGTTAATCTGAACCTGGGTAAGCCCTTCGAGTTCATATTCCACCGGATCCTCGATTGTCAAAATGTTCTTCTCGCCGGAGTTCAACTTTGAAAGCACCGAATAGAGCGTAGTCGATTTCCCGCTTCCGGTCGGCCCGGTGACCAGGATGATGCCGTAGGTGCGCGAGATCAGCCCCTCGAATTTCTCCATAGTCTCCGGCAGCATCCCGAGTTTGTGCAGACCCACAGACACCGAACCCTTGTCGAGAATCCTTAAAACGATTTTTTCTCCAAAAACCGAAGGCAGTGTCGAGACGCGGAAGTCAAACTGCCTGCCATCTATAACAGCGCCTATTCTGCCGTCCTGCGGCGAACGTTTGGTGGCGATATCCATCTCCGCCATAATCTTGAATCGCGAGATCAGCGAAGCCTGCACCTTTTTCGGCACTCGCATAATCTCGTTGAGGATACCGTCGACTCTCAACCTTACCCGCACAAAGTCCTTGGCAGGCTCTATATGAATATCACTGCCGCCGTCGCTGATGCCTCTGGAGATGATCAAATTCGCCAGTTTAATAACCGGCGCTTCCTCGCTGAGTTCCCGAAGCTGCTCGATGGAGATATCTTCATCGTCATCATCAGAGCTCGGACCGAAGTCGATGTCGCCGGTATCGAACTCTTTGATGACGCTGTCGACTTGCTCGGAGACGTTGATCTGCGCCCTGTAAAGTCGGGCTATGGCCGTGATAATATCTTCTTCAGATGCAATACACGGCTCCACATCGGTGCCGGTCATCAGCCGCACTTCGTCGATCGCGAAGATGTCCAGCGGGTTTTTCATCGCAAGGGTAAGCTTGCCGTTTCTTCGAGCCACCGGCAGAATCTTCAGCTTGCGCGCCACGCTCTCCGTAACCAGCTTGATAGCGGCCGGGTCGATTTCGAGTTCCGGCACGTCGACAAACGGCACCCCCCATTGCTCCCCAAGCCCCCGGATGCGATCCTTTTCGGAGATGAAGCCCATACTCACCAGCACATCCCCTAACGCTTCCTGGCGCTTGAGCAGCTTCTGCTTCTCCAGCGCCTGGTTGAGTTGATCCCGCGTGATCAACCCCATCCTTATGAATACTTCTCCGATTGGCTCAGTTTTTTGCATCATTGGTTGTCAGTTGTCGGTTGTCGGTTGTCGGTTTACGGTTGTCGGTTGTCGGTGTTTTTTTGCTGCCCCGCCGTTTTTGCTGACGGGGCAGCGATTTGTTCGAAATGACACGCGTGCTGTCAATCTTCCACAATCGATGCTGTGATAAATACCACGACTTCAGAGCGTTCCTTGGTCTTGTTTCTATGTCTGAACAGATGCCCAAACAGCGGCAGATCCCCCAAAACAGGGACTTTGCTCAGAGAATCGAGTTCGCTGTCGAGAATTAGTCCGCCAATTACTATCGTCTCCCCGTTTTTCACACGCAGCACATGGTCGGTGAAGCGTCGGGTAATAACAGGCAGGGTGATTCCCGCCTCCGAACGCATCGTAGTGTCGAGTTTGAGGGTGCTGACCTCCGGATGCAGGTTAAGAGTAATGTTGCCGTCATCGGTAACGGCTCCCACTACTGATAACTGCACCCCGACATTGGCGGTGTCTGTGGTGACCGTCGGCGCGCCGTTGGTGGCGACGCTGATCTGCGTGACGTATCTGATCTCATCGCCGACGAAGAACTGTCCCGGTTTACCCTCAAGACAGATTAAGCTGGGTGATGCAAGCAAGGTCCCGTCTCCGTTGGCGATCAGTGCGTCGAGTTTTGCACCAAAGTCCACGCTCTGTCGCTGCCAGCGGTTGCGGGAGACCTCCACTTTGCTGAACTCACCCCAATTCCAGCTCACTCCGAGGTTCTTCTCACCGGTCTCAGAGAGTGCTGTGAACTTGGCTTCTATTTTGATCTGAGGGGATTTTACATCCAGCATCTCGATTATCGAGAGGGCCTTCTTAACATCGTATTTGCGACCCTGAAGAATCAGCAGTCGAGAAAGGCTGTCCACAGCTTTGGCGTTCATCGCGCCCTGCTGCTTTACGTTAGTCTGATCCTTGCCGGCTTCTCGAAGCTCTTCCTCCGTTTTGCCTCCTGCTCCGCCACCGGCCGGGCTTGAACCGCCGCCGCCGGAATCCTCATCCGGATCAAGGCCCGCGCTCTCAAGCGCAACCCCCGGGGTCAGCTTCCTCAGTGCAGTCACAACGTTTTTGAGGCCGACGTATTTGAGTTTGTAAGTCGCAAGCTCAAAGTCTCCCGGCACATCGAATTGAGCGGCAGTGTCGAGCGCCTTTTGAACGTCTTCCGCTTTGCCTACGATAATCAAAGTGTGGCTGAAGTTACCCGATTGAATATCGAACTGCCTGACGGTGTTCTCTCCGCTGATCGCGCTTGCCGGAATCAGATTTTGTTTAGAGTTGTCTGAGGCAGGCAGCCCAGCGAGCGCATCCGACGGCGCGAGAAGTACGTTTACACCTATAACAACGGACATCAAGGTGTTGGCCAGTTCGACGGTATTGACGTGCTTTACAGGATACAGGCTGATCTTTTTGTCAGCCGACTGGTTTTTCATAGTCTCTTCGACCTGAGCTATGAACACCTTAGCAGCGTCGATTCGATCCTGCGTGCCCGAGAGGACTATCAGGTTGCTGGAAGGAGAATCGGTGGCAGATGTGCTGGTCAGCGACTCTTCGGCGCTGGCCGCTCCTCCTGTGTTGATGTTAGACGTGACGCCTGATGCAGGCTGCCCGGTAATCTGGTTGCCGGCAACGGGTTGACCATCAGCCGCTTCCACGTTCCCGCCTGCCTGCACCCCTTTGCTCTCGGATTCACCTTTAATGTTCGCATCCGATTTTACCGCAGACTTCGTGGCTAATACGTGCTTGCGCGCTTTGCCACCCAGGACACTGATCTTGCTTGATCGAATATGTGGACAGCGCACTTTGAGCATCCCCAACACGTCGTCGGCGTTAGCATAGGTCAAGGTTACTATCTCGACCTGAGAATCCGCAAACCCGCCAATCGAATTAAGTGAGCCTACGAGATAGGTTTGCTGTGTCTTTATGTAGGTGAAACCGCTGAGCTGCGTTATATACTCTAACGCCTCGTCGACTGTGACGTCCTTTAATGTGACGGTTATCTTGCCTGCCACATCGCTGCCGACTACGATATTCTCCTTGCTCTGCACGGAAATCGCCTTAAGCACGTCCTCAATATCGGCTCCGAGGAAGTTGAGCGAAACCGTTCTGCCTGCGCCCATCGACGCGGGTACGGAGGCTGGCTTGCTGATTGGCGTCGGCTGAGGGCTGGCGGATGCCACTTGTCGATTGACACGCGCCGGTGCGCTGACCGCAACCGCCGGGCGCATTGCGGCTTCGATTGCCTGTATGCTCTCCACTGCCACCGGAATAGCCATCGGCGGCTCTTTTGCCAGAACTGCTTTAGAGGGCAAAGAACTGACCTCGACTTTAGGCGCGACCGGTATATTCGGGGCCACCTCCGCCTTTGGCGTGGCGCCGAACTTCCAAACAGATATCTCTACGCGCGTCCTGTCGTCGTTCCACGAGGTGGAGTAGTCCAGATTGCCGGCCGTATTGAACACGATACGTGCCGCCGGGGGGCTTTCCTGAAATCTCGAGTAGCGGACATTATGTATTTTTCCGCTCTGAATCGAGACCATCCGGCCTTCGACATTGAGCTGTCCGGCGAACTGAAATGCTATGAATCGGCCCGAACTCGACGAGATTACTCCCATCTTGAGCGGCGCGTCGCCCTGCACCGATACGATTGCACGATCGGGCTGATTGGCAACGTTCACCCCGGTGATATTGGCTGCGGCTGCCTGGCTGACGATCAGCAGAGCCAACATCGTGATGATGATCCCCTGCAGGGAGATCGAGGCGCCGATTCGCCGAGTTTTAGACTGTGCGGCGAACGCGTTAGCTTGCATTTGGAACTCCTCCTAATTTAACGTGGATGCGACGATTTTCAATGGCCAACACGACGCCATCCGTCGAGACGGAAAGCACTTTGTAGCGCCCGCCGATAAACTGGCCCTGCTTTACAATATGTCTTTGCGAACCAACCTTAATAATCGCGACATTCTCAGCCCCACAGATCACGCCCGTCAGCACAATCTGCGGCTCCGACTCAATTGTGGGCGCCTGGGCAACCTCAGATGAAGGGACGCTTTGGAAGCTGCCCATAGGTATCAGCGGAGGCACCTTGCTTGTGTTCACCTGGACAACTTTTGCTGTCGGGCTGCTGACAGGTAACTCAGGCGCTTGATCCGGGGTTTCAGGCTCCGTTACGCTTGCCAATCTTTGCACCGCAAAAGGGTCTCTGCGCGGAATCGGCGCGTTCAAATCCGGATATGTCGACGTTGTCGGCAGCGGCTGCGACCGCAGTTGCATCGCTGCTGCCGGGCTGTTTGGTTTGGTCACTTTATGCGCCGGCGGCGTCATCTCCGTGGCCGGGGGCTTGGTCACCGAAAACGACACAAATCCTATGCACACAAGTACCAGCAAGCCAAGCACGATTAGTTGTGGGGTCTGTTTTTTATCCTTCATTTTTTCTCTCCAACGGAACCCCAGCGCAGCCGTCCGCCGGCTTTTGCTTGCTATTGGTACTCTCTTTGAACACAAAAGCTGTCGCGTTGATTTTAATGCTGAGCTTCGCGTTATCGGTTTCACCCAGCCCGGATTGTGGGCTCATTTCGAGTGAATTAACCGCCACAATCTTCGGGAAGCTTGTAAGCTTATACAGGAAATCCAGGGCGTTCATGTAATGGCCTTCAAGCTCCAGGTCGACTTGCAATTCGTCGTAAGGCTTAGGCGGCTCCGGTTTTTCAGCCGCAGAGGATGCCTCGGAGTTCTCCGACGCAGCCATCGCGGCCTGCTTCTTTGCGAGTGCGGCATTGGGATCCGGAGGCAGGGGCCTCACACCCAGGACTTTCAAATTGACAGACTTGCCGAGATATTCTATTTGCTTGAGCAATGTCGGCACATAAGCCTGGGTCGATACGGATGATTCCAGGCAACGTATCTGCGCTCGCGTGTCCAGATATTTGTTTTCCGTGCTGATCTGGGTCTGCGCGATCATCTGGCTGTCTCTGAGCTGCGTCTCAACCTGGCGTTTGTCGGAATCCACCGATCGCACCTTGCCGATGGCTGCCAGGCAGGACAACACGCATAATACAAAGACCAGTCCAGCCATAATTCCCAGCACAGCTACGCCTTTTTGGCTCGGTTTAAGACTGATTTGCGCCACTTGTCGTCCCCCCTTTCTCATCGGCCTGCTGTTTATCGAGCAGGGTCGCGCCGATCTCGAACTCTATGACTTGCGCCGACTCCTGCGTGCCTTTTTGCGTGTAGTGCAGATCGACGCTCTTAAAATCAGGGTTGGAATGAAGCCGCAGCATGGTCTCCCCGACTCTGGCCTGCTCATCGGTAAGTCCTGCAATATTAAGGGTAAGGTCCTTGCTGCCGGCCGCAGTCGAGGTCGACAGGCGCGTCAGCCATGTGGAGGCGGGCACACTCTGAGTCAGTCTGTCCAGTGTGTTATACCAGCACATAGTTCGTGTCATCGCCTGGTTCAACAGGTCTACTTTGGGCTTCAGTTTTGCGGTCTTGTTATCGAGTTCCTGAATGGTTTTGATCTTCGGCGCCAGCGTCTGCAGTTGAGCATTAAGCTCAGCGATGGTAGCCCGTGTGGTCAGAGTCTTGGTGAAGACCCACCCGCCCAGAGCCACAACGAAGACAAACTCGGCCAAAATCAACATTACCAACTGCCGCATCGCACGCTCCAGCCGTCGTTTTTCCGCGCGCCGAGGTGCGATCATATTAATCGAAGGCATCAGCGATACTCCTTTCGTCTCGGCGCCACTACGCAACCGCCTTTGACGTGGTCTCCGGGATTAGCTCCTTAAGCGCCAGCCCCGTGCTTACGGCGAGCACCGGGCCGTGTTCGTCGATAAATTGTTGGGCCACCGATCCAGTCTTGATGGCGGTCTGGTCGAACACACTGGCCACCTGGGCGGGAATATCCAGCCTGCCGGATATATACGAACTCAGGCCGGGCATTCGGGCCGTGCCTCCGGTCAGCACGATCTTGCTGACCTGTGCGTCGAGGCTGCCTTCTGGGAACTGGGATTGGTAGAAGTGAATCGATCGCCGAATCTCCCGGATAAGCTCGTCGAGCAGCGGCTGTACCACTCGCCAGCATTTGTTGTCCGTGTCGGCGGCGTTGAGCCTGTCGATGGGAAGCTGGGCGGTCATATCAAGCTTGGCCTGTTCAGCGTCCTCGAAACTGCCTCCCAGAAGAGATCGGATCGAATTGGTAAAGCTGTCCCCGGCGATAGGGATGTTTCTGGTCAGGGCAAACTCGCCATTGCTGACGATATCAACATCTGTGTGGCTCGCCCCAACGTCGATCAGGGCGATGGTGCTGTTGAGGTATTCGTCCGTAGCGTTAAACTCAACAAGCGCGCGAATCACCGCGAAAGACTCGATGTCGATAACCAACGGCTCCAGACCCGCCGATTCGAGCACAGCCACCCGGCTGTCGATCATGTCTTTGGGCGCCGCCACAAGCATGACGTTCATCTGGCTGGAATCTTCGGCATCTCCGAGAATCTCAAACTCCACGATGCTGTCTTCCATCGAAGATGAGATGAACTTGCCTGCCTCGTATTTTATCGACTTACGCAGCAGGGCTTCTGCCATCTTGGGGAACTGCACCTGCCGGACTATCACCTGCGAGCCGGATATGGCGCATACGGCTCCGGTGGGTTTGATCCCGGCATCGCGAAGCATGTTTCGAATCTCCTGGCTGACATCGACGATGTTTATAATGCAGCCATCTTTGATTGCTTCTTTGGGAGTCGGCGCCACCGCGGCGTTCACGAGCGTCCAGCCGTGGGGAGTCGGCTCAATTTCGACAGCTTTGATCCAACTGCTGCCGATGTCTATGCCGACCGTGACCTCTTTGCTGAAAAATGAGCTGAGCACGTGCCTGTAACCTCCTCGCATTGGCCAGCGAATGAAGACGATCAAACTCGTCTACATAAGAGATTATCGTCATTTGACGGCTCAACTGTAGTTCTGTTTCGCGGTTTCGCAAGATAACAGTAATGATTGCTGGGAATATGGAATAACGGCGCAAGCAGGCAGGCGGGACATTATGAGAAGGTTCGCGGCGCCGTTTGGGAGAATACAGATATAACAATCAAACGATTGAGGATAGAGCTTTGACCTACGACGCAGTTGTTTTCGACCTCTTTGGCACACTTATCGACAGCGCGAACCCGCAGCACCTTATAAGATTGTTCCGAGACCCGGTAGCTGATCTGAATTGCGACGCCGATGCGTTTATGTCCGCGTGGCTGGGGATTTATCAGGATCGGGCGACGGGGAAGTTCGGCAGTGTGGCAAACGAAGTCATATATATATGTAAGCAGCTCGGAATCGAGATTTCCGAGAAGCAGTTGCAACGAGTGGTCGAGGACAGGCTGCAGGGGTTCCGGGAGCACTGCACGCCGAGGGCCACAGTGCCGGCTACTCTGACCAGACTGCGGCAAGACGGGGTTAAGGTCGGCCTTGTCTCCGATTGTGGTCAGGAGATACCCGACATCTGGCAGGATACCGAGCTGGCCCCACTTATAGACGCTACAGTCTTTTCCTGTAGCGTCGGTGCGACCAAGCCGCACCCCAGCCTGTATCAATTAGCCTGTGAGCAGCTTGATGTGCAGCCTGCGAGATGCCTGTATGTGGGAGACGGAGGCAGTCGCGAGTTGACTGGAGCGGCGGCCGTCGGTATGCACCCGGTGCTGATTCGGGTAGATTATGAGGCATTCTTCGACGAACACCGAGCCGATGCGGTCGGGTGGACTGGCAGGGTGATTTCGGATATAAGTCAGGTTTTGGAAATATAGCTGTTTGTGCGTACATCATGGCATTTCGCATGATTGCCGGCTGTTCTTAACTGCCAATCAGCTTCAAAAACTGATCCCAGTTATCCACAACCCCGTTGGAGCCATTTGTCATCAGCTCTTCGCGGCTTCGTGCGCCCCAGCTTACTCCCACCATCGCCATACCTGCGCGTTGGGCCATTTGCACGTCAAATATGCTGTCGCCGACGTAAAGGGATTGATCTGCGGTCACCCGCAGTAGCATCATTGCCTTGCATACAGGTGCGGGGTCGGGTTTATGCTGTGTCACGTCGTCGGCCGTCACCACACAATCGAACAGGTGACCCATATTGCTCATTTCGATGGCTCTGTTCGTTCCCTTTGCGTTTTTCGATGTGACGATGCCTGTAGCGCATCCGCGGCTGCGCAGGGTAGTCAACATTTCTTTGGTGCCGGGAAAAGGCTTGCTGGCGTGACCGCCCTGTTCTATGTAGGCGGTGCGATACCGGTTCATAAAATCCTGTTCCTGGCCGGGCGCGAACCATTTCGCCTGCACCGCCAATGGGACACCGATAGCGTTGCGCATAGTAGCATCGTCGAGGTTAATTCCCAAAGACTCCAGGGTACTGCGGGTGACCGTGACGATTGTCGCGACGCTGTCGAGCAGAGTGCCGTCGAGATCGAAGATAATTGCCTTGTATTTCATAGCCTTAATATAATACTTCCGCACGCAAGCCAGAGTTCCCTTTGAGCCTTGCGATACCAATTAGCTCATCTGCTCGACAAAACAGACGCAGCAATATCCATAACGTTCACGTTTAACACCATTACAGCAAGGGAACAAGATATCGCCACGCCTGGCCGATATCTTATGTCGCTCATTTGTAAAGAGGTGGTCGCCGATGTTAAAGCCGATTAGATGTCTGTTATTGTGCGTCATCATGAGTTGCGTTGCTGCCGGCTCTGCGCAATCCACCCGCGTGACCGGCAAAGTCACCGAGATATCCGGGCAAAATCTGGCAGCCAGCTTCCCAGTGCCTGTAAAGCCCAACTCGATTATGGTAGTCCTGTCGGGGAGTGGGGAGGCGGTGGCCGGCACGGCGGTGTCGCAACGATGTTCCGGACTGGGGCCCTACTGCGTTCGCGGCAGCATTTTGTTTGTGGGTGACTCCTTAAATCTGGTGGCAGGCCGGGAAATCTACGTCAATTCGGTCGATACGCTTCCCGCGTCGAGCAAAGTCGCCGCGCCGAACCCACAACCCGTTTCCAGCCCACCGGTCAACGATCTGAAACTTTACTACTTCGCCGCAGGTCAAAACGTCGGTTATGGAACGCTCGGCCTTGGCTATGAAAGGACAGTGCGCGTCAGTCGCGGATTGGGGCTGGAACTGGACGGAGGCGTAACGGCGGTCGGCAACCTTAACAGCCAGGATGCCAGTGTAGTGGACACAGACCAGTTGATTAAGAGCCTCAACGCACGCACCCGCTTCGATTTCAGCGACACTGCAGGGTTTTATGCGGCCTATCGCTGGTCGGAGGGGCGCGGCGATGACCAAAGCTGGTCGCGTCTGGCGGGCGCCATGCCCGGCAAAACGTTTGTCGCGCCCTCGGAGTTCGACGATGGCACGGTAAGGCAGCAGGGGTTGGAGTATGGGCTTACCTTCCGTCCCACCGGCAAATTTGCGCTATCGGTCGGTTTTATCCCCCAATATCGCACCGACTACGGTATGTTCGGGGTATGCACCTGTCCTGGTTACACCGGAGAACTGCGCTTCGGCACAGGGCGTGGAGCTTTGCGGCTGCGCGGGATTAAGTCCGACGATTATTGGCAAGCCGATTTGGGCATCACTATCCGGTAGAAAAAAGCCCGGCCCTGGTAAAGGACCGGGCTCAGTTGCTTCTTACGAGGGCGCTTCGTCAAACGCCTTTACCTCGCCCAGCGGCGAATCAAGCGGATCACGCCTGCTCGGTCGCAGCGTCCAGGTGAACGCCAACAGCACCGCCGCCAGGAATGTGCAGGCCAATATCACTCCAATAATGATATTCCAGGCCACATGTTTGTTGTAGACCGCGGTATAGTGATCCTGCATCCAGCCGAACGCCCACGACTCGACCACCTTGCCCGCATATCCCACCAATCCGATAAACCCCGCCACGGTGCCGATCGCCTTTTTCGAGGTTAAATCCAGACTCTGCACAACGATGAGGTTAATCACCGGATACACGAAAAATCCGATCAACGCCAGCATCGTGAAATCCAGCCACAACATACCTTTAGGAGTATAGAGAATCGCGATAAAAGCCCCCAGAATAGGGATCATACACAGAGTCGACACCATCCCTCGTCGACCCCCCAGTTTATCCGACACCCAACCCAGCAGGATCGTGGAAGGCACCCCTCCGAACTCCGTTATTACAACCGCCAGCCCCCCCGCAGCCAGCGTTGCCCCTTTTATCTCTCGCAAATACGTCGGCCCCCAGTCCAACATGCTGTAACGGGACACGTAAGCAAAGAAGTTTGCAAAAGCCAGAAGCCACACGTACTTGTTGAGCAGCACGTGGTCGATAAAAAGCTCCTTAAACGAAAGCTCGCGCTCCAGTAAGTCCCCATCGTTGGTGTGAGCAGGATAGTCGTTGTTATATTCCTCAATTGGAGGCAGCCCAACTGACTGCGGGGTATCCACAAGCCTGACGAATATATACAGCGCTCCCGCCAGAGCCATTATCCCAGGAATATAAAAAGCGTATTGCCATCCGCCGAAATGTATAACAGCCCACGCCGCGATATACCCGCAGACCCCGCCTCCCACGTTGTGAGAAGTGTTCCATATACTAAAAGTCAGCCCGCGCTCACGCTCGCTGAACCAGTGACCCATCGACCGACCGCACGGAGGCCAGCCCATCCCCTGCACCAGTCCGTTCAGCGCCCACAACATCAAATGCAGCTTGAAGTTTCCCGCCGCACCGAACGCAAAATTGCACAATGCCGTCAAAAGCAAACCAAGCGACATAAACTTGCGCGCGTCGCTGCGATCCGACCAGGCGCCCATAAAGAACTTACCGATTCCATAAGTGGCAGCCGTAATCGCCATCAACAGGCCGATGTCGGATTTGGTGTAGTGCAGCGCACCCTGAATGTCCTTGGCAACTACGGAGAGGTTATTGCTTCTAAGCAGGTAATAGGTGGCGTAACCGAGGAATGTAGCTTCCATCACCCGCCAGCGATACTTCGGGTAACGGCGCTTTACTTCTTTATCAGGCAACTGCTTGATGTGCGGGGCGGCCGCAAGGGGGTTCTTGAATCCCGGAAAAGACATAATACCTCCTGTATCCGGTCCTGTCGTCGATTCAAGATATGCCGGATATGCCTATATTAGCTACATCCCGACAAACCTCCTCTAAATTGCACGGCAGCCGCCATCAGGCTAATTTTTCTTTACGTGTTTCTGAGCGCTATTCATAATTGCCTTCTTTTCGCCACACGTCCAGCATCAACTCGTATCTCGCTAGTCGCATACCCGTGTAGATGCAGTTACTTGTGGAGAAAATATATCCGCCTCCCGGCATCCCGTGCTTCAGACAATAGTGCGCCGACTCAATCACTTCCTCGTCCGAGCCAGTATCAAGCATCCCGCAATTAACATTGCCGATCAAACAAACCTCATTCCCATAAAGTCGCTTTACTTCAGCTATATCGACCCCAGCCTGCGGGTCGATAGAGTGCAGTGCGTGGGGCTTTGCCTGCACAAGCTGGTCGGCAATCGGCATGATATTGCCGTCGGTGTGTTTGATAGTATAAAATCCAATATCCCTGTAGCCCGCTATAAGCCTGGCCAAATACGGCGTCACAAACTCCGAGAACTGGTTTGGGCTGAGAAATGGCCCTGTGTTCAGGCAATAATCCGCACACAGCGCGAATCCGTCCAGCCCGCCGTGCTTTGCTATTTCCTCGGCGTTTCGCAAAGCGCCATCCACCATAGCATCCGCCTGCTTTTTGACCCCCTCCGGATCATCGACCAGTCTATAACTGAACTCCACCATATGGTTTCCATCAGGAATCGAATAGGTGGCGTCGCCGTGGATCATCAGAAAAAACTTGTCACCTGTCTTATCCCTGATGATATCAATGAGCCGGAAGAGTTCTTCGTTGCCGCCGGGGTTTGGGTGAAGAAATATGGCGCTGTGCTCATAGCGCTCAGCGGTGTCTATAAACATATCCGCCATATCGTGTCTATGGAGCTGGCGTTCCTTTTCCTCCATCTGCTGCCACTGTCCGTAGCTGCGCTGAGAGGTATGCAACTTCCCAAACGCCTCCATAGTCAGGAAAAAGACAAGTTCGAAATGCGGCACCCGCCCAGTAATAGGCTGATGCGTCAACGCTGCGATAAATTTTTCTTTAGGTGTCATGGTTTTAATTATCGGTTGTCGGTTGTCGGTTGTCGGTTGTCGGTTGCCGGTTGTCAGTTGTCGGTTGTCGGTTGTCAAGCCCCGTCATTTCGAACGAAGTGAGAAATCTGCTTTTTCCGATGTCCGAAGTCAGATGTTCGAAGTCCATTCCAATAACCCCAACTACGGGGTTATCGGTTATCGGTTGTCAAGCCCCGTCATTTCGAACGAAGTGAGAAATCTGCTTTTTCCGATGTCCGAAGTCAGACGCTCGAAGTCCGATTCCAATAACCCCAACTATGTATTATTTCGCGGCTTTCGCCCCTTTCGCGCTTTCGCGTATATCCCCTACCACGCAAACGCTTCCGGCGCGGGGCCTCCGGGGCCCGGGAAGATGGCGTCGAGTTCCTCCAAAGTCTGCTGCGAAAGCTCAATCTCCAGCGCCCTCAGCGATCCGTCGAGCTGTTGTATCGTCCTCGGCCCCACAATTGGAGCAGTGACAACAGGATTAGACAACAACCACGCCAGCGCGACATCAGCAGGCTCCTCACCTAGCTTTTCGCACAAAGCCTCGTATTTCTCCAATTTCTCCCTGTTGAGTTCGACCTTTTCCTGCACTCCCCCTTCAGCCCGTCTTCCTTGTGACGCTTTTTTTAATGCTCCACCCAGAAGACCGCTTCCGAGCGGACTCCACGGAATGACCCCAAGGCCGTAGTGCTTGCAGGCGGGCAGAATCTCCATCTCCACCGTGCGCGCAGTCAGATTATAAAGGCACTGCTCCGAGCACAACCCCATAAAATTGCGCCGCTTTGCAGCCTCATTTGCCATAGCGATATGCCAGCCCGCGAAATTGCTCGACGCGACATATATCACCTTACCCTGCGCCACCAGCGTCTCCATCGCCTGCCAAATCTCCTCCCACGGGCAATCGCGGTCGATATGGTGCATCTGATAAAGGTCGATATAATCAGTCCTCAGCCGTCGCAAGCTCGCCTCGCACTGCCGGATAATAGCAAGCGCGGAGAGTTTGTCTTCGTTTGGCCATTCACCCATCTTGGAGTAGACTTTGGTGGCTATGACTGTCTTCTCCCTGCGCCCTTCGCCGTTAGCAAACCATCTTCCGACGATATTCTCGGTTATCCCTTCGCCAAGCTGCCATCCGTAGTTGTTGGCGGTATCAAAAAAGTTAATCCCCTGCTCGTGGGCGCGATCCATAATAGCGTGACTATCGTGCTCATTAGTCTGCGGCCCAAAGTTCATCGTGCCCAGGCAGAGTCGGCTGACCACTAACCCGCTGCGTCCGAGATGAGTATAAAGCATAGCTACCTCCCGTGGATTCAAGCTGAGTTCGATAATTATGATGCCCCATGCTATCATCTGTCAAACCAGCCGTGTTATTTGACAATGCTCTGTTGTAGTGCTAGATTGTGTGCAAGATTGCTTGTGGAGATGTTCTGATGATTATCGATGCGCACAACCACCCTGATTGGCACGAACACAACCTCGATCGCTTCCTTCAAAATATGGAGGCCAACAACATTGACGTCACCTGGCTATTATCCTGGGAGTGCCCGCCGGACGAGGCCGATCCTTCGTTCAACTCCGCTATGATATCATTCACCAAGCGCTGCCCGATACCGTTCAGCAACTGTGTCTCTTACGCTGATAGGGCGCCGGGTAAGTTTGTGCTTGGTTATGCGCCGGACCCGCGCAGACCGGAGGCCATCGACCAACTCGCCGCCGCAGTCAGCATATATAACGTAAAAATATGCGGCGAATTGAAACTGAGGATGATGTATGACAATCCGGACGCGCTTCGAATGTATAGGTTCTGCGCGGAGAAGAATCTGCCGGTTATCGTGCATATCGACTACGAATTCGATAACGGTCGCAAATACCCGCGCCCCAATTATTGGTATGGCGGCGGAATAGAGGCCTTCGAAAGGGCGATTCAAGCGTGCCCGGAGACCATTTTCCTGGGCCATGCCCCTGGCTTCTGGGCGCACATCTCCTGCGACGATCAGTATAACAAAGCAGCATATCCCAAGGGGCCTGTGATTCCAGGCGGCAAGATTGTCCAGATGCTGCGGGACTACCCTAACCTGTATTGCGATCTATCAGCCGGATCGGGTCACAACGCGCTGAATCGTGACCACGATTTTACAAAAGATTTCTTGCTTGAGTTCAAGGACAGGGTGCTGTATGCGCGGGATTATTTCGACAGCCAGCACCAGGAGCTTATAGATTCGCTCGGCTTGCCGGAGGATGTGCGAGAGTTGATATACTCCGGCAATGCGAGGCGCCTTGTGCCGTTGGATTGATAATCAAAAGGAGAACAGAATAGTGATAATCGATGCGCATAATCATCCGGGTTGCAGGAAACACACTCTTGACGCATTTCTGCAGAACATGGAGACTTATAACATAGATGTCACCTGGCTTCTGACGTGCGAATATCCGCTTGACGAGGCGGATCCTTCATTTTATTCTCGCAGGGTGATGTTCGATTCTCGCTATTCTCTTCCTTTTAGTAAATGTGTTGAGTGGTGGGAGAAGGCGCCGGACAAGTTCGTTTTGGGATATGCGCCGGACCCCCGCAAGCCGGAGGCAATGGACCAGCTCGATGCGGCCATAGGCATATGTGGCGTGAAGGTCTACGGCGAGTTGAAGATGCGGTTTATGTACGACAACCCGGACGCGCTGCGGATGTATAGATTTTGCGCGGAGAAGAAGCTGCCGGTAATAGCGCACATCGATTATGAATTCGATACCGACTACAAATACCCGCGCCCGAACTACTGGTATGGTGGCGGAATAGAGGCCTTTGAGAGGGCAATCCGGGCATGTCCGGAGACCATTTTTATCGGCCATGCTCCCGGATTCTGGGCGCATATCTCCGGTGATGATTTGTATGACAAGTTTCCGTATCCCAAAGCCCCGGTTCTTCCCGGTGGCAAGCTGATTCAGATGCTGCGGGACTATCCAAACCTCTACTGCGATCTCTCAGCAGGCTCAGGGCACAACGCGCTCAGCCGTGATCGTGAGTTTGCGAAAGATTTTCTGCTGGAGTTCAAGGACAGGATGCTTTACGCCCGCGATTTCGTCGACAACATCCACCAGGAGCTTATCGACTCATTCGATTTGCCGGAGGATGTGCGAGAGTTGATATACTCAGGCAACGCACAGCGTCTGGTGCCGTTGGATAATTAGATTAGGATTACGGTGTTAGTTTGTCGGTTGACGGTTATGGGTTGTCGGTTGTCGGTTGAAGGTTATCGGTTATCGGTTGACGTTTTACAAATCCGCCTAATCCCGTCATTTCGAACGCAGTGAGAAATCTGCTTTTTCGACATCCGCAGTCTTATGTTCGAGTTTCGATTCGACACATCCCGCCTTTTCAACTTTCGGGCTTTCGTGTTTCTCCCTTCGGTTATCCTGCGCCGGCCTGCCTTGACTCTGGCTGGCGGGCATAATATACTGTGCTAAGAGCGTTTGAGCTTGGGTATACTTCCCCGTATATCTCTTCTACTTATATTTCAGAGAGGGGGATTGTGGCTGCAGCATGAGAATCGGATTTGATGTAGGGTCAGATGCTGTCAAGGCAATCGCCATTCTCGAGGATGGCTCGATAGAGCTGCTGGGCATTATCGGGATAAAGGGCCAGCCCATCCTGCGCATTAAGGAGATGCTGGAGTCCATTCTGGCGCAGCGCGGCGTAAAACGAGCTATCTGCGGAGTGACGGGAGCCGGCGCATCCACACTCAAAGACCTCATAGGCGTTGATTCAATACACGAACCCAACGCATTGGCCGCGTCCATAGACGAGCTTTACCCTGAAGTGCGCACTGTGATCGAGATGGGTCGGGAGTCGCAGAAATATCTTTTGTTCGAGCGAGACCCTGTCAGTGGGCGGTTGTTGGTGGAGGATTCTAATCTCGGCAACAAGTGCGCCTCCGGAAGCGGTTCGTTTTTGGACCATATGGCAGTGCGATTAAACTACGCCGACATTAAAGAGTTCGCGCAGGTGGCGTTGAACGTCGAGAATCCGGCGAGTCTATCCGGCCGCTGCGCGGTTTTTACAGAGTCTGACATCACGCACTTATATCAAAAAGGAACCCCGCGGGACAGAATAGCGGCGGGGGTCCACCAGGCAATCAGCCGCAATTATCGCTCGGCTATCGCACGTGGCAAGGAGTTCCGGGACAAGATAATATTCATCGGTGGCGTCTCGGAGAACCCGGCTGTGCTGCGGTTCTTATCCGAGGAACTCGAACTCGGCAACAGGCTATCGGTGCCTGAACATAATCGCACCCTTGGCGCTATCGGGGCGGCTATGCGTACAGAAACCGAAATCGACATTCGCGACGCTATAGAGATACTCGAAGAACATATCAAACGTCCGCTGCAATACCCCGGCTGCGAGCCTATCGTCATACATAACAGCGTGACCAGCCAGTATCGCCGCGCCTCTTTTCAGGATTCTAACATCCCAACCGACATCGAAAGAGCAGCCCTTGGGGTCGATATAGGCTCAGTAAGCACAAAAGCCGCTTTGGTGACGGAGGTCGACGGGGAGTTTGTGGTTCTCGCAAGCCACTACAGGCGCACTGACGGCGATCCGTTGTCGGCGGTTCGCGATACCCTGGCTCAGATCAAGAAGCAGATTGACGAACGCGGTCTGAAAATAGATAAGATATCCGCCGCGACCACGGGCAGTGGGCGATATCTGACGGCGGATTATATAGGTGCGGAGCTTGTCCGAAACGAGATTTCCGCACAGGCCAGCGGTGCGCAAGCGTATTCCGGAGAGGTCGATACGATCTTTGAAATCGGCGGCCAGGACAGCAAATATATACGGCTCGACGGTGACGTCATC
This sequence comes from uncultured bacterium, assembly GCA_964494345.1. GTDB lineage: Bacteria > Armatimonadota > UBA5829 > UBA5829 > UBA5829 > DTKD01. Next base: position 63,260 of record CAZBSI010000003.1, on the reverse strand, counting down.
ATAGATTTCGAGATGAACAAAGCCTGCGCCGCAGGGACAGGGGCTTTCCTCGAAAAACAGGCGGATCGGCTCGGTATACCCCTTGAAGAATTCGGGGACGTGGCCCTGCGCAACACCCGCCCGCCTGACCTGGACTGGACGTGCACTGTGTTCAGCGAATCCGCGATGGTCTACTATCAGCAGAATAACGTGCCTATTGAGGACCTGGCTGCCGGAATCTGCCTGGCCAGCGTGAAAAATTATCTGAATAAAAACGTCGGCAGCCGGGAGATCGGCAAGAAAATCGCATTTCAGGGCGCGGTGGCGTTTAATAAGGGTATGGTTGCGGCGTATGAGACGGTGCTCGGACGCGAGGTCGTGGTCGCGCCGTATCCGCACATAACAGGGGCAGTTGGCGCGGCGCGGCTGGCATATCTCGCCGACCCGGAGGTCAGCACATTCCGCGGGTTCGACGCTATAGCCGATGCCAAATATGAGATCAGCTCATTTGAATGTAAAAGCTGCCCGAATCGGTGCGACGTGAACACGTTCCAGATGGAGAGCGGGCCGAAGTATTTCTACAACGACCGCTGCGAGAAGTTCAGCGCAGTTCATAAGAAGAACCTCGGCGCTCACTTGCCGGATCTTTTCGCCGAACGCGAGCAGATGATGATGAGCGCGTATCAGCCAAACGACAGCTCTCCTGCCAGAGGCGTAAAAATCGGCATCCCACGAGGGCTGATGTTCTCCGAACTGTACCCGCTTTATAATGCGTTTTTGAGTGAGCTTGGGTTTGAGGTGATGCCCAGCGACCCGACTAATAAGCGTATTATCGAGATGGGCCTCGACGTCGCCATAGGGGAACCGTGCTTTCCGTTCAAGGTGGCGCATGGGCATTATATGGACCTGATCGCCAAGGGCGTCGACATTATTTTCTCGCCGAGGGTGATCTCCACCGAGCAGCCGAACTCGAATATGCGACAGGCTCAGACATGCCCCTATCTGCAGGCGGCGCCGGACGTGATATCGTCGTGCGTCGGCGTAACCGAGCGTGGGATACGCCACATCAGCCCGACTCTGCACCTCAAACGCGGCAAGAAGCATCTGGAAAACGTCTTTGTCGGCGTAGGAAAGCAGCTCGGCGTTAAGCCGAAACAGGCCAGGGCGGCGCTGGAAGTTGGGCTGAAGACTCTATATGACTTCCGCCGCAAAATCGACGAGCGCGGGGCCGAAGCGCTGCGGAGTATGTCGCGAGACCAGATGGCCTTTGTGGTGATAGGTCGGCCGTATACGCTGTGGGATCCCGCTGTGAATATGGATATCGGCAAGAAGATTCAGGACTTGGGCATCCTCGCGATTCCACAGGACTTTTTGCCGCTGGAAAGCACGGACATTGTAGATTCATGGCCGAATGCCTATTCCAGGCAGATTCAAAAGAAGCTGATGGCGGCGAGGCTGATAAGGCAGGACTCGCGACTGCGTGCGGTTGTGGTGACGTATTTCGCTTGTGGGCCGGACTCGTTCGGCAACCCGTTCTTCAAAGACGAGATCGGTGAGCCGTGTTATGTGATGCAAATCGACGAACACACGGCCGATGCGGGGGTTATTACGCGAATCGAGGCCTTCGCAGACACCGCTGCAAAGGGAAAGGCGAAGCAGACCGAAGTTATTCGCACCGACGACGCACCTATAACGAAGCTGGGGGGCAGGCGGCTGTGGATACCATACGCCAGCGAGGCGGCGAGGGTGCTGGCCGGATGTCTGCGAGCTTACGAAATCGACGCCCAGGCCCTGCCCCGATCAGAGGATATAGGCCTGAATTTGGCCAGGCAGGCGATTTCTGAGGACGTGTGCCTGCCGGCCCTGATGACCACCGAGGATATGCTTCAACGGGTCAACTCCCCGGGCTTCGACCCATCTAAGGAAGCGTTTTTCCAGGGCAACGCCGAGGGGCCGTGCAGGTTCGGTATGTATAGTATGCTGCAGCGCAGGATACTCGACAAACTCGGCCACAAAGACGTCGACATCGTCACCCTTGGCTCCAAAAGTGAACACGGCGGGCTGGGCACGATGTTCGCGCTGGTTTCGTGGGACGCAATTTCCTGTCACGATCAGCTCTTCAAGTTGATGCAGCGCAGTCGCCCTTATGAGATCGATAAAGGGGCCAGCGAGGCGCTGTTCGAGAAATATCTGAGGAAGGTCATCGACCTGATCCCCGAGCATAAGCGCAAGGTCGAGTCTAATAAGCTCGCCGCGATCCTAAACACCCGGCACCTCGACGAGTATCGCGAACTGCTGAGGCGCGCGACTGAGGATTTCTCCTCAATTCCGATGCGCCGTGAGGTCAGGCCGCTGGTCGGAGTAGTCGGTGAGTTTTATGTGAGGCTGCACGACGGCGCAAATCAGGACATTCTGCGCAAGCTCGAATCGGAAGGCGCGGAGACGTGGTTGGCGCCGATGACGGAGTTCTTCAGCTACGCCAATTTCATCGGCAAGATGCTCTCCGGCGACAGGCTGCGCGATGCAGGTCTGAATAGGGACGAGCTGATCGAATACATCGGCCGGACGCTCAACGCCAAGCTGATCAACAAAGAGGAGCACGCGCTTTTCTCTGCGACGCTGCCGTTTATGGACGGTTACGACGACATCGGCTCCGAAGAGGTGATTGAGGAAGGCGCAAAATACCTCAACTACAACTTCGGGGGCGAGGCTATCTGCAGTATGGGCAAGAGCGAGGATTTCGCCAAACGCGGCCTCGACGGCATCGTCAGTGTCATCCCGTTTAACTGCATGCCCGGCAACACAGTCTCCGCGCTCAGCCAATCGCTGCGCCGCCGACACGGCAACCTGCCGTTCTTAAATCTGGACTACGACGGGTTTATCGACGCCAGCCGCGAGGCTAAAGTTGTCAGTTTCATGTGGCAGGTAAAAGAACGCCACGCCGGTCGGCAGGCGGCCAGAAAAGCGCAGGAATCGGCGAGTGTGGAGAGCGGCGTAAGGTGAGAAGAAAATAGGGGGCGGGTGAGTATCTCATAACCGCCCTCCCATCAGTAAATCTATCGAAAGTTGTCCCTATTCCTCAATCACAATCGACTCGGTAGGGCAGGAGTCGCAGGCCTCCTGGGTTTGGTCCTCGAGGTTTCCCGGCACAATATCGACTTTCACAATCGCGATACCCTCATCGGGCACTTCGAATACTTCCGGGCAAATCTCGGCACACAGGCCGCAAGAGATACAATCGTCATTAATGCTTACCTTCATTAGTGTGCTCCTTAAGCATTTTTCGGGCTCGCCGAAGCAGCCGCCTGAATTTATGATAGCATGCTTCAAATGGGAAATGAAGCTGAGCGGTGCATAAAAAAGCCGCGAAGACACGGCCCTCGCGACTGAATATTCAATAAAACTTCCTACCGCGCCTACGGAGTTAGCTGGCGGGCTGGGACAGGAAGTAGCCCCTCCGAAATGGATTAGCCCCTAAAGTCGGTTCCTCCGTTTTTCCACACGGAAAACTCGGCGCCATATTGTGTATTCTGTTATATATTTGTTTTTAACTGCCAGGCTTTACGCCTCGATTGGTATGGTATACCCACACAACGATGGTGTCAAGCCTTTTAGCCAACAATTTTCACTTTTTGTTATTTAGAAGGCGCATTTGCAGGCGGAGGAGGGGGAGGTGGCTGCACTTTTCCACCTGCTCTCCAGGGAAATGTATATTGATCAAGCCGCTCGGCGAGCAGTTTGTTCTGCTCCGCATTCAACAGCGCCTTGACTTCAAATAGCGCGTCTATCCTCGCTATCAACACTTCCGTCTCGGCCTTCATCGCCTTATCAGCGGCCGCAGTGATCTGAGCTTTGGTCGAGCTTGGGTTGGTAAGAAGCGCGACGTAGTCCTCACCGGCCTTCGCCTGCGCTTCCACTTTATCCTTGAGTGTTTTGTCCGATTTCTCCAGCACGGCGGTGATTTTGGCGGTCTGATCCTCAGTGAGGTTCAATCGAAGAGCCAAAGTCTGCATCATCTGTGGACTTATCACACGCAGCGTCGGCACAATGCACGGCGCCGTTCGTGTGATATCCATCTTGGGTATGGCGATGGGGCGTTGAGCGGCAGGGGCCGCAGGCGCACCCTGAGCCAAAACCGCGCCGCCGCATATTACCGTCGCCATCAATATAACCAGCATCATCGTCAATCTTTTCATTTCACGTCCTCCGAAGTATACCTCACCCGTCCAACCTCAATTATGCCATCATCCGGTAAGAGTCGTTTCTAACAGATCGGTCTCGGACTCTTTTTTGATCTTAATAACCTGCCTGCGAGCCGCGTCGATATCGGCGATTAAAAGAGATTTGCCGCCGTCATATTCCTGCCCCGCCTGGCGCAAAATATAAGCCGGGTGCAATGCCGCTATCGCACAACGCGCGAAACTCGTCGGATATATGATTCCACGCTCCTTTGTCATGCGGAAGTCTTTCTTTATAATAAACTTGGCGGCCGGTGCGCCCAAACAGAGTATTACCAGCGGTTTTATAATCTCTATCTGCTTCTCCAACCACTGGGTGCAGGTTTCGACTTCCTCCGTCGAAGGCGGCCGATTACGCTTACGTTCGTTTTCGATTAAGCAGGCTCTGCACTTGACTACATTTCCAATAAAGACGTGCTTGCGCGACATTTTGTTTGCTGCCAGCGCCTCGTCGAGCAACTTTCCCGACCTGCCGACAAACGGCCGGCCCGTTGCGTCTTCGGTTGCACCAGGGCCTTCGCCGACTATCATCAAAGGTGACTCCGGATTACCTTCGCCAAAAACGACATTAGTGCGCGTTTGCGCCAATCCGCATTGCTGGCACTGCAAACATTGCGAGCGAAGCTCGTTTATCTGCTGCTGAATATTATTCTCACTCATACCGCTCGAAGACCGCCTTAAACTTCTTATAAGTGGTATCCAGCGCCTCGGGGATCACCTTTACGTCCGCAAACACGGGCATAAAGTTCGTGTCGCCGTTCCATCGCGGCACAATGTGCAGATGGATATGCTCCGCGATACCGGCCCCACCCGCAGCACCCTGGTTGATCCCTATATTGAAACCGTCCGGATAGCAGACCTCGCGGATGACCTTCATACTCATTTGAGTGAGCTGCATCATCTCAAGGCTCTCTTCGTCGGTTAGTTCAGTGAGATTGGCAACGTGACGATAGGTGGGAATAAGCAGATGGCCGTTTGAGTATGGGAAGGCGTTCATAATCACATAAGTATGCTTGCCGCGATAGAGGATATGGTTCTTTTCATCCTCGTCCCTGCCGGGAAACACGCAAAAAACGCAGCCATCGACCTTTTCAGCCGTGATATATTCAAGGCGCCACGGCGCCCACAGTTGTTCCATAACAATCCCCCTTGCTCAGCGTTAGTTTACGCGAAAACAGGAGTTTAGGCAACAAGCGGGCTGGAAGGCTCTCTCTATCGGATCGGTCGTGCGCGCAGTTGCAGAATCCGCGTCAAGTCGATAACGCTGCCGATCACGGGTCTAAGTGGAAAAAAATGTCCAATTCTGAGATAATACAGTATGCTTCATTCGTTTATATCACTTCTACCGGCGGCTGTCGGCGCATCGAGATTCAGGCGCGGTGCAAAAAAACATAACGATAAGCCGGTTGATAATAGCCCGGGCAACTGGATTTGGGTCGCGGATCCGGAGCCTGTTGTCAACTCGTATATCCGAGCGCGTAAGAAGTTTTCACTATCCGGCGCACCAAAGGCCGTTTCTCTCAAAATAAGCGCAAATTCATTATATAAACTATACGTCAATGGTCAATACGTCGGCAAAGGCCCGGTCCGATCAGGCGGGGGGCAATGCTATTTCGACACTTTCGACATCACCGAACTGCTGCATAAAGGCGACAATGTAATCGCTGTTTTGGCTCATCATATCGGTGAAGATACGTTTGCCGCACCCGCAGGGCGGCCGGGTTTGATCTGCAAGGTTGAGGTCGAACTGGCGGATGAGACTCTGTCTATCGCAACTGACGAGAGTTGGAAAGTGCAGCGAGCGGAGGAGTGGGTGGGGGATGGCGCCCGGATGAATCACCGCCTGGGATTTCAGGAAAACTATAACGCCGCGCTGGTCGATACCGCTTGGGGAGAAATAAAATTTAAAGAAAAAGGCTGGGAGGCCGCTGCGGTAGTAGCCACACCCCCGGCCCTGCCATTCGGGGAATTGCTTGCCAGGCAAATACCTCAATTGGACGAGCGCACAATACTCCCGGCTGCTATTGTGGCCATAGGAAACACTCCGGACCTGGAAAAAGAGACCCCTATAACGGAACTGCCCGCGATTATGGCTGCGGCGGAGATCGCTAATCTCAGAGCCGGGCAGGTAAAAGATGAGAGCACGCTTCTGACTGCAGATGGCGTCGCACACATCAAAACCCCGCGCGGCGGCAGAGGGGTCGCGGTATTGCTCGATTTTGGCCGGGAGGTATTTGGCAACGTCGAAATAGGCATCGCGGGATCAGGAACCGGCTGCATCGACCTTGGCTACTGCGAGGAATTGGTCGACGGGCGAATTAAGCCGGACGCACATGAGACTCTTTGTGCGGATCGGCTGATACTCCGCAAAGGCGCGCTTGAATGGCAAAGCTTCCAATCGCGCGCATTCAGATTTCTACAGATAGAATTCCGACGATGTTCCAAACCTATAGCGCTGCAATATGTGCGAGTCAACCAGACTACCTATCCCGTACAGCCCGCGGCTTCGTTTAAGTGCAGCGACCGCCTTATAAGCGAGATATGGGAGGCGGGCGCATACACCACTGAATTATGCATGCAGGACACGTTTATAGATTGTCCGCTGCGTGAGAGAGCGCAGTGGTGGAGCGAGGCCAGGCTGCTATCACGCACCGCTTATTACGCCTTTGGAGATACAGCGCTGCTGGCGCAGGGGCTAAGGCAATTCGCGGCTTCGCAGGACAAAGACGGGGCAGTGCTGGCGTTATATCCGTCGGGGGTGGAAATGCTCGCCCCGGACCTTTCATTGCTGTGGGTCTACTCTATTCTGGACTACTACGCATTTTCTGACGATGCCGGGCTGGTCGAAGAACTCTACCCGGTTGTGGAAAAACTGCTGTCGTGGTTTGGCCGATACATCGACCAAAGCGGGCTGCTCGCCGACGTGCCGGGGCATTTACAGGTAGACCATGCCGATCTTGAGCGTGAAGGCGCGGTTACGTCGTTAAACTGCTTCTATTATCAGGGCCTCCGCGTGGCGGCCGCGCTGGCGGCAATATCCGGCAAGGATGAGGACGCCGAGCGCTATATGTCAGAGGCGCATAACCTTAAAGTGGCTCTGAATAAGTATCTATATGTGCCGAGAAACGGTCTTTTTGCGGAATGCAGAGTCAATGGCGAGTTGGTGGAGAAATTCAGCGCCCAGACGAATATTTTGGCAGCGTTGTTCGATATTACCGATCAGTATCAAAAAGCCGGCATTATGCGTCAAATACACACTCTGCCGGAGCTGACCACGCCGTATTTTGCTTCATATTACCTTGAAGCGCTATATTTGCTGGATCGCCACGACGAGGCGTTGGCCTACATGAGGCACACCTGGGGCCAGATGATCAAATCCGGTGCGACGACGCTGTGGGAGGACTTCTTTACTCGCGGTTGCCTGTGTCACGGCTCAGCAGTCGCCCCCACGCGAGACCTTATTGCGGAATATGTCGGCATAAAACCAGTAGCGGGCTCCCATCGGTTTGTGATCATCCCACATATTGGTGATTTGAAGTGGGCGCAGGGGTCCTTTGGCACACAAAACGGTCCGCTGAACGTGAGATGGCGCGTGACACGCAACGGGCTGGAAGTCGCCGTCGAGGTTCCGGATGACATCCGAGTGGACGTTTACCCTCCGGGGCCAGTCGGCTCATCCGTAACCCTCAATGGAAAGCCTACCCCGACGAGGTTCGCCTCGGTCACACAAGGGATTCACACAATTCGATTAACCTATCCTAAACCGCCGAAGCCGGTTGACTACGATGCCGCGCCCGCGCCTTTGATTCCGCAGGTGCAGGTGCTGGAAAACGATTTTAGGTTCGGCAGGAGAAGAATTGAAACCGAGCCACGGCGTAAGTCCAAACGTTCCACCAAACCTGAAGAGCCTTTAGAAGTCAAGATGGATGCGGCTGAAGTCATTGAGCCTCAGGTTATAGACCTGCTGCCGAAAACAGAGCAGGAAGAGACAACGGCGCCTGAGGTCACAGAGGAACCAAAACCCACCAAAAAGCACCGGAGAAAACCTCGCAGCCGGGGTCATAAGAAATCCCACGCCGACACAGCGGTCGAGGCGTCGTCGGAGGAGCAGACTCCGGTTGAGGCGGAGGCGGTTGTGTCTCAAGAGGAGTCTGACCCGCCTGCCGAGCATATTGAAAGGGCACCCGCGGATTCTGTCGCCGATCAGGTAGCCGAAGAATCGCCGGCGCCAAAACCGAGGCGACGCCCTCGCGGGGGTCGTGGGCATAGAAAACCTCGTGCAGAGTCCCACGAACAGGATAGCGTCGATTCCGAGGCCACCGAAAGCTCTAATCCGGTTGTCGAATCGACGGAGCAGGTTATACCTGCCGCGGATACTGCGGCGGAAGAATCCACGCCTGCGGAGCAGCGGCCGAAAAGAAGACGACGCACCTACACACGGCGCAGAAAATCGAACCATAACGACACTTCGCCTGAACAGGCTCAGCCGCCTACGGAACAGGGCGGCGCCGACGTTACTGCGGATTAGTCGGTTTGTCGGTGTTGAGACCGGAGTTGATGCGCTCCGCCTGCTGAGCTGCACTCACCAGCGCATATATGTGCAACGCGGCCGCAATGCAGGCGAATGCTGTTGAGGATGCGGTTAGGCGGCTGGTTATCTGAACCCCCACTGACTCTCCCAGCGTCCAGAAAAACATCATCCACGCGAATACCCACCCGCAAAACAACGCGATGCCGAGAGTATACAGGCCGCAGTAGATATGCCCGAACCCTGGCGCTATAGACAGCAACGCGGCGATAGCGGGATTTCTCCGCGAAACCTGCGATTTGGCAGGGTTGTCCAGCATCTGCTGCACCAATTCCCGCTGTCGATGCCCCTCCGCCAACTCTAAGACGGCCTTGGCGTATTTCGTCTCTGCCGATGCGCGCTTGGGGTCGGTCTCCAAAATCGCCTTATAATAGTCCATCGCCCTCTGCAGGTCGCCGTGCGCGTAGATCATATCGGCGGCGAACTCCTGCGCATCAAGGTCATTGGGCAGAATCTGCAGAGCCTGCTGGATGGCTTTGGTGGCCGCCGCGTAGTCGTCGCGTCGCCTGTAGACCCTGGCTGCGGTCATCAACCGATCAAACTCCGACCGATCTCCAACTGCATCCGGATTCTGTGGATCAATGCTGGTCACTTTTACTCTCTTCTGTTCGTAGAATGATCGAGTTTGGCTGCCGTAGCCTGCCAAAGCGACTCGATATCGTAGTATTCGCGCTCCTCACGAGCGAATATATGCACCACGATGTCGCCATAATCCACCAGCACCCAACGCGCCTGTGTGTAGCCTTCCACGTGAGATTTCTCCAATCCCCCCGCTTTGCCTTCCACAAGCAATCCATCGGCAATAGCTTTGATATGGGTATTAGAGGTCCCCGTGCAGGTGACGAAGTAGTCGGCGATAGGCGTTCGTTCGCGCAGGTCGATCACCTCGATATCGTCGGCCTTTTTAGATTCAAGCAGTTTTAAGATCAGTTCAAGTTTGGATTCAGTATTAATAATCGCAACTCCGTTCAGTTATGTTATAAAGTGTCACAAGTCTCACTGACCAGGACAGAGGCGCGGCCACTATATTCTCAATCATACTCCGTAATTTCGAGAGCTTTTCTCTTGTAATTTCGAGCGCCTTTCTTGTCATTTCGGCCCTTTTTCTTGTCATTTCGAGCGTCTTTCTCTTGTCATTTCGAGCGCCTTTCTCTTGTCATTTCGAGCGCAGCGAGAAATCTGCTTTTTTCGATGTCCGATATCAGACGTCTGAAGTCCGAGCTGGCCGCCCAGCGTCTTTTATATTCTAAAACCACGTTATTATTTTCAGGCTTTCGCTTCTTTCCCGTTTCCTCAATAATATACGAAATCTGCTTTTTCGGCCTGCAAGCTCTGCACTACATACTATCCGCAGTAGAGCAATCCCGGCCGACTATAACTGTGACATCCGCCAGGTGCGTATCTTTTTCACCTTTACTCTCATTTCGAATATCGGTGCAATTCAACAGCGACGCTATTCTCTGCACGCCCGGGGTATTGCCTTTGCGCGTAATAACACGGCAGCGGTCGAAGTCGAAATCCTTGGCGTTGCCCTGCTTAGTGACCTGAAATCCGGCTTTTTGCAGTTTATCGGCCACTCGTCCCGCAGCTCCCGCAACGCCGCATCCGTTTAGCACCTCCACCGTCGTGTCCTCGTCTTCTTCAATGTCGCCTTCAAAACGCATCTGCTGGGCCACCGCAAGCGGCAGTTTGTCGTAGTCCACGATCCAATAACTGCCGTTGCCGTTCATCCCCGGCGCACCCGGCAGCACAGCCATTCCAATCTTGTCCGGGTCGATATCTTTCATAAACTCCGACAAAGCGCCCCAGTCCTTCACATTCAGATCGCTCTCTACGTAGCCTTTTTCATAAGCTTCACTTAGAACGGCAGCCCTCTCGCGTTTGGTGGGTAGAGCCAGCACACGATTGACCAGCGCCCTCATAAAATACTGCTGTCGGGCAATACGGCCAGCGGCCACCTTTTTGCCATTTACGATCTTATATCCGCTGTCCCCCCACTTATCGTGGCGAAACCGGACAAAGCCCTCCGCTTGCACACCGTCCAGCAACTGCTTTTCCGGGCTGGCCTTCAGGCGAATATGCAGGTTTTGCTTTCTATCGTCGTATTTCATGTTTTGATCGACTACAATATAAACGCCGCCGACCAGATCCACCAACCCTCGCAGCCCCTCCGTGCTAGTGGATAGATAATAGTCTATATCGACTCCCAGAAGCCGCTCGATTACCTCTCGCGAAAGCTCCGGGCCGCCGAAGGCGTTCGCGGCGTTGATCTTATGATATCCGTGTCCCGGAATCTCCACTCTCGTGTCTCGCGGAATAGATATCAGACGCGCTTGCTTAGGAGTCGTCTGATTATTAATCGCCAGCACCACAAGGGTATCAGACAAACCGTGCCTTTTAGATTTCTTTCCGGCCGTGTTATCTTCCCCAATCAGCAATATCCGCACCACAGGCTTGCTTTCAAGCTCACTCGGGTGCAGCATTTCGGTGAGGGTGATGCCCCCGGGCAGCCCGGGTATGTTCAGCCCGCTCAGGTATAGCGCGCCGGTCACTCCCACAATCGTGCCCAGTACGATTACCGTTATAATAGCGATTATCATCACCGGCGGTATTTTACGTCGCCGTCTCTTACGAGCTACTTGTACATTCCTTTCGCCCAAATGTAATCCTCCACCGGTCCGGGGACCAGATAACGTATCGACCTGCCCGCTCGAACACGCTCGCGCAAATCTGTAGACGATATATCCACACCCGGCATATCCAACGGCACCACCCGCCGCCCAAGCTCAACAGGCAGCGCCTCGATAACCTCCGACACTGCCATACCGGGTCTGTTAGCAATCACAATGTTAGCCAGTTCGCTTATCTGCAAGGGCTGGTGCCAGCCCATCAAATCTCGGCCTTCATCGGCGCCAAGCAACAGAAATATTTCAGTCCCGGCGCCATATATCCTTCTCAAATGCCTGATTGTATCTATGGTATAAGACGGGCCATCCCGGTCCATCTCCACTGTCGACAACTCAAAAGATGCGTTACCTTCTATCGCCAGCCGCGTCATCTCCAAACGATGCGCCGCCTCACTGACATGCTCACAGCATTTATGAGGCGGGTTAGCCGCCGTCACGAACAGCACATTCTCTAAAGCCAGATGTTCCATTGCCTGGTCGGCGAGTATCAAATGTCCAATGTGTATCGGATCGAATGTCCCGCCCATCAAGCCCAAACGCAATCCCACAACCTCCGCCGCTTATCCGGCAATCATCCTCGCAGTTGGCCGTTTCCCGTCACCACATATTTATAAGTGGTAAGCTCTTCGATACCCATCGGCCCTCTTGCGTGCAGTTTCTGCGTCGAGATGCCCATCTCCGCGCCCTTGCCGAACTCGTATCCATCAGAGAACCTCGTCGACACATTCACGAATACGCAGGCAGAATCGACTTCGTTCACAAACTGCCGGGCCGCCGAATAATTCTCAGTGACTATAGCGTCAGTATGATTGCTGCCGTATTTGTTAATATGATCTATGGCTTCGTCGATGTTTTCCACGACCTTAACAGCAAGGATCAGGTCAAGATACTCCTCCCCCCAATCCTCCTCAGTCGCTTCTTTTATGCCATTTACCAGCCTTCTCGTCTTTTCGCAGCCGCGCAACTCCACCCCTGCCTGCGTAAGTCTCTCACAAACCGCAGGCAAAAAGTCTTTGGCCACAGACTTATGCACTAGCATAGTCTCCGCCGCATTACACACGCTGGGGTTCTGAACCTTGGCGTTAAAAGCGATATCCCCCGCCATCCCCATATCCGCGGCCTCGTCTATATACACATGGCAGTTGCCGTCGAGGTGCCAGATGACAGGAATGGTCGAGGTTTCCACGACTGTGCGCACCAGGTTTTTGCCACCCCGAGGGATCAGGCAATCCACATAATCCTGCATCCCCATCAATTCGCGCGCCGCCTGCCTGTCCGTGGTCTCGATAATCTGCACTACGCCTTCGGGCAACCCGGCCGCCGTGATAGAACTCTGAATAATCCTGGCAATGGCAAGGTTCGTGTTGATCGCCTCCGAACCACCCCTCAACACAACCGCGTTGCCGGATTTTATGCACAACGCCGCCGCATCAGCAGTCACATTCGGGCGCGATTCGTAGATAATTCCGATAACCCCGATAGGAACCCTTACCTTGCGCACTTCCATTCCGTTGGGTCGAAGATACGCCTCTATGGTCTCCCCGACAGGGTCGCGCAGCGCGGCAATCTGCCTTACTCCATCCGCCATCTGACCGATTTTCTTATCATCGAGCGTAAGTCGCTTGAGCATCGCCCCGGATATACCGTTTTTCTCAGCCGCCGCAGTGTCGATGCGATTGGCCTCTATCAACGCCTCTTTTTCGGCCTCAAAAGCGTCCGCCATAGCCATCAGAGCCGCGTCTTTCACCGCAGACCCCACAGTCGCCAGCTTCGCGGCCGCAGCCTTCGCCGCAGCGCATTTATCTCTAACTTCGCTCATATCTCTTCCTCAAAGCGGAGATTGCGTATATTGTCCGCCATCAGACTCCCATTACAAGGTTATCTCTATGAATAACCTCATCAAAGTCCTTATGCCCAAGTATATTTTCTATTTCGTCGCTGTGCTTACCTCTAATTAAATCAAGCTCAGACGCGGCATAATTGGTCAAACCCCTGGCGATCTGCGTGTTATTTTCATCAACCACCGCCACCAGGTCGCCAATTTCGAAGACGCCCTCGCAGCCCACGATTCCCGCTGCCAGGAGGCTCTTGCCCCGGCCCACCAGCATCTTGCGAGCGCCTTCATTTATGATTACACTGCCCTTTACCCGATTGCCAAACGCGATCCATCTCTTGCGATGATTCAACTCAACTTTCTTAGCCAAAAACCTCGTGCCGACCATAACCCCAGCCGCGGCGTCAACTATGGCATTTGGCCTGGACGCATTGGCTATCACCATCCGAACCCCGCAATTGGTGGCCACCTTCGCGGCTTCTATCTTGGTTCTCATCCCGCCGACGCCGCACACTCCGCTGGTGCCCCCCGCCAATGCCTCTATTTCAGGGGTGATTCTTGGCACTTCATCGATCAATTTACAATCTCCGCCGCTTCGCGGATCCCCATCATACAGCCCGTCGACATCCGACAGTATCACCAGCAGATCCGCCCCGACCGAGGCCGCCACAAGCGCTGAGAGCGTATCGTTGTCCCCGATTCTGATCTCATCAGTCGCCACAGTGTCGTTTTCGTTGATAATCGGCAAACACCCGAACCTCAGCAGAGTATAAAGAGTGTTGCGGATGTTCAAATAACGCAGTCGGTTATGAAAGTCGTCGCGCGTCACCAGCACCTGGGCGGGCAATATCTCGTGGGCCGAGAAAAGCTCGGCGTATTTCTGCATCAAAGCTCCCTGGCCGATTGCCGCGCTGGCCTGCTGTTCGGGGATAGTTTTCGGACGCTCTGTCAGGCCCAGCCTCTCCATCCCGGCGCGAATGGCTCCGGAACTGACTAAAATGACCTCCAGCCTCTGCTCTTCGAGGGCGGCAAGCTGACCGACCAACTCACCCAGTTTCTGAGAATCAATGGCGCCCTGATCGTCCACCAGACTGCTGGTTCCGACCTTGACCACTACTCGCTTAACCGGTTTATCCGTAAATTTCATCGGTATACTCGAACTCGATTCCGTAAATCATCACCGTATCCCCTTCGCCGGCCCCCAGTTTCCGAAGGCTGCTGATCACACCGAGCTTATCAAGCTGCCGGTGCAGCCTGCGAAGGGCGTATTCGTTTTCCAAATCCGTGCGCCGAATGAGCATCTCGACCGCTTTGCCCGTCACCTCATACTCATTTTCGCCGATCTTCTGTGCATCCCAGGTGTCCGCCGGCTCCACCGTGAACCGCACAACCTCATCCTGAGTTTCATCTGCCGGCAGTTCCGACTGCGGCAGTTGTTCCAGCCGTTCCATTATCCTATAGATAAGAGGTTGCAGACCCTGGCCCGTAAGCGCTGAGATCGCGAAGACTTCAAGCCCCCTGTCTTCCAAATCGGGTCGAAGTCGATCGATAATATCACCAGAATCCGGCATATCAGCTTTATTCAGAGCCACCATCTGCGGCAGTTCGGCCAACTTCTCCGAGTGCAACCGCAGCTCGTTGTTAATATTATCGAAGTCCTCCATCGGGTCGCGCTCCGTGTAGCCGGAAACGTCGATAATATGAACCAGCAGTCGCGTGCGCTCTATGTGTCTTAAGAATTGGTGACCCAACCCCGCGCCTGTGTGCGCCCCCTCGATCAACCCCGGCATATCCGCCACAACAAAGGACTTATGCTCGACTTTCACCACACCGAGGTTCGGCACCAGCGTAGTGAACGGATAATCTGCGATTTTAGGCTTCGCCGCTGAAATTTTGGATATAAGCGTGGATTTTCCTACGCTTGGATAGCCGATCAACCCCACATCTGCTATGAGCTTCAGTTCCAATCTCAGAGCTATTTCGTCGGTCGGCTCCCCTTTTTCTGCGAATTTTGGGGCTTGTTGGCTGGAGGTGGCAAAGCTGGCATTTCCTCTACCGCCCTCCCCTCCTGCTGCGGCCACGTATTTTTGTTTATCGGTGGTCAGATCAGCAAGCACCCGGCCGGTCTCCGCATCCAACACCACAGTCCCAATCGGCACCCTGAGTGTCAGGTTCTTACCTCTTTTGCCGTTGCAATCGTTGGGGCCGCCGTCGCCGCCACGATCGGCTCTGTAGTGTTTTTTGTAACGCAGATCCACCAGTGTGTTCAGGTCAGCGTCGGCTTTTATAACGATGCTGCCCCCTCTGCCACCATTACCACCCGATGGCCCGCCACGCGGCACGTATTTTTCGTGTCTAAATGCCACGATACCGTTGCCGCCATCCCCAGCTTTTATGTTTATGTCGACCTGATCTACGAATTGCATTGTATATTATTTGGAATTGCCTGACACGTGAGACTATAAATAAAAAGGGAAGACGAATCGATTCGCGATTCATCTCCCCTTACAGACGAAGTGGTGGGATCGCGAGCTAGCTCGCGATCGCCGGGTAGACGCTGACTCTTCTCTTGCCGCCGAGGGTCTCAAACTTGACCTCGCCATCAATCTTGGCATACAGAGTATCATCTTTGCCTCTGCCCACGTTCACACCGGCGTTGAGCGGCGTGCCGCGCTGACGAACCAGAATGCTGCCTGCCGTCACAACTTCACCGGCAAACTCTTTTACGCCGAGTCTTTTCGGGTTACTATCCCGACCGTTTCTAGTACTGCCAAGTCCTTTTTTATGCGCCATATCTATCTACCCCTCAGGCTGAAATCTTCTGTATCGAGACGGAGGTGAGCAACTGCCTGTGCCCATACCGTCTGTGAATATTTTTCTTCGGCTTATAAGTGAAGCCTCTGACTTTGCGGCCTTTAAATTGCCGAGTTACTTTGGTCGTAACAGATGCGCCTACCACGTAAGGCGATCCGATCTTGACGCCGTCTTCGTCACTGACCAACAGCACTTCGTTAAAGACGATCTCTGCGCCCTCTTCGGCGTCGAGTTTATTGACCTCGATTATGTCATTTTCGGCGACCTTGTATTGTTTGCCGCCGGCTCTTATAATGGCGTACACTTCTAACCCCCGCTGCACCGAGTTATCGAAGGGGCACTGATATCCTCAGCGCCCCAACACACACTAACCCGTTATCTTATCACGTCCCTGCGCCCTTGTCAACACTCGGTCAGCGCCGGTTATCAGTTATCTTACCCGAGCACGCGGGCGCTTGCCTTCGTGGGCAGACTGCAGTTTCGCTTTTTGCTCAGGAGTCAGCACCTGCAGGAACTTTTCCCGCGCGTCGCTGCGGATTGCCTTTGCCTGTGCACGCTTATCCGCATTACTCAGACTCTTATCGTTGCGGACTGCATTCAGGCTGGCTCGTTCGTTTGCGGTTATAGCCTTCACCTGGGCCTGCTGTTCCGGGCTTAAGCCGAGGAATTCACTCAGCTTGTCAAATCGATGAGAGCGGCGTTCGGCTATCTTCGCATCCCATTTCGCTCTCTGCTCAGGGGTCAGCACTCCCATCACCTTCTCATGGGTGCTCCTCTGGAGCTCGATGATCTTATCGCGCCTGGCCTCTCGGGTCAGCGCCTCTTTATCGATAGCCAACCTCTGCTCCCTGGCTTCCTTCCGTATTGCTTCTATCTTGGCGATCTGGTCGGCCGATAGGTTCAGCTCGACTTTGGACATCTCCGGCCCCGCACCTGCTCGCACCACCTTCGCCGCAGAAGCGGCCTGCAGCACCAGCACCGATGCCCCTAACACAAGCGCCGCCAAGAGCACTAATTTCATTCTATGCATCGTGAATCTCTCTCGAACACGCGACATCGCCGCGCCCCGATACTATCCTTTCGTAGATTCGTTACACAGATGCTACATGATCATAATTCCCGCATATTACACGCAATTAACACCGCACGAGGCAAATAAAAAGCCTCCGGAGGAGGGTCACCGGAGGCAAAGGCGGAAAGGTGGCGGCAAGCTGCCCCAAGCACACCACCTTTTAGGCTGAACCGGGTTCACTTTTTTCTGAACCGCTTGCCTTTCGCTGCATCGAGTTTCTCCCGCTGTTCAGGTGTCAGCACCTCACGAAACCGCGCCCGTGTGGCTGTTCGGATAGCCTTGATTTGATCTCTCTTGGCCTCTGCCGAAAGGGACGCATTTTTTCGTACCGCCACTATCTGCGTGTGTCGATCTTTCATAATGGCTTTGATCGAGGCGCGCTGCTCGGCGGTAAGCTTGAGAAATCTCGCGAGCTTTCTAGCCGCATTTATTCTTGCCTTTTTGCGGTGCTTCAAAAACAATTTTTGCTGTGCGGGAGTCAGCTGCGATCGGATCTGCTTGCGCGCAGCCTGGCGTATGGCCAAAATCTTCGCTCTTTTTGCATCCTTGGTGAGAGATGCGTCGGCCCGAACAGCCTTGATTTGAGCGGCGGCATCAGCCCGAATGCCCTTGATGGCTGTTTTCTGGGCATCAGTCAGCTTCAGCGCGCGTGCGGCCTTCGCCGATTTCGTTTTTGACTTCGGCTGAGCAAACACTCCCTGGCTGCAAAATACCAGGACGATGAACGAGATAATTAGTGGAACTATCAGTCTGTATTTTCGCATCTTGGAACTACCCCATTTGCAAGAATGTCTACGTTAGTTATGACGCGCTCTTTTGGTCGCGGTTACGGATTTATATATGATTCTTGAGGTCGACATGAAGGCAAATGGATGGCGGGCAAGGAATAAATGGGTAGTGATATCGACAGTATAAAATAGGAAGAATACCGTGAAAAAGAAACTCTGGGGCGGAAGATTTCAAAAGGCGACAGATAAGGCAGTCGAGGATTTCACCGAGTCGATTTCGTTCGACTGCCGGCTGATCGCTCACGACATAACTGCAAGCATCGCTCACGCACGGATGCTGGGCAAATGCGGGATAATCCAACAGGATGAGGCTGAAACAATTGTGCAGGGCCTGCGCTCGATTCTCGATGACTATGATTCAGGCAAAATCGAGTTCGACACCAGTGCCGAAGATGTTCACATGAACGTCGAGAAACTCCTGGTTGAGCGGATAGGGGAGCCCGCCAGGAAGCTGCACACCGCAAGAAGTCGAAATGACCAGGTGGCCACGGATGTTAAGCTATATCTGCGAGAGGCCATCGACGTCATTAATACACGCATTGTTGATCTGCAACGAGTGGTCGTCGATCAGGCCGAGGCGCATGCAAACGTAATCCTGCCAGGCTATACGCACCTCCAGCATGCCCAACCGGTGCTGCTGGGGCACTATCTTATGTCATATTTCTGGATGCTGGAGCGCGACAGGCAGAGGTTTGCGGATTGTCGGAAGAGGCTCAACGTTCTGCCGCTGGGTGCGGGGGCGCTTGCAGGCACTACGTTTCCGATAGACAGGCAATTTGTGGCCGATGAGTTGGGCTTCGATTCCGTATCCGAAAACAGCCTCGACACAGTCGCTGACCGGGATTGGGCGTCGGAGTATATTTCTGCCTGCGCGATATTGATGACCCATCTGTCGCGTTTCAGCGAGGAATTCATACTCTGGAACACCTCTGAGTTCGGATTTGTTGTGCTGGACGATTCGGTGACCACGGGGTCGTCGATTATGCCCCAGAAGAAGAACCCGGATGTGGCGGAGTTGGTTCGAGGCAAAAGCGCACGGGTGATAGGGGACCTTATGGCGATACTCACCCTGCAAAAGGGCCTGCCGATGGCTTATAATCGCGACCTGCAGGAGGACAAGGAGCGGCTCTTCGACGCCACCGACACCGCGCAGGCGTCGCTTGTCGTGTTCAAACTAATGTTGGCAAGCGCAGTATTCAACTCCGACCGAATGCACCAGGCCGCAGGCGAGGCTTTTTCGACTGCCACCGACCTTGCCGATGCCCTTGTTCGTCAGGGGATATCGTTTAGAACTGCACATGAACAGGTGGGCGCGCTGGTCGGATATTGCGTGGAGGCGGGCAAGGAAATGACAGACCTGAGCCTTGATGAGATAAAAAAGTACGCCCCCGCAGCGCCCGATGATATCGCGGGTATGCTTACAGTGGAGGCCAGCGTCGTCGCGCGCACGGCAGATGGCGGCACGGCCCCCGATCAGGTAAAAAAACAGATTGCACAGGCCAAACAGCTTTTGGCCGATGCCTGTTGAGAGGGCATTTATCGTCCGATAGACTGACTGAGGCGAATCTTCGTACCAAGGAGGGCTTTTATGAGACGATTGAGTATGACGATTATAATTGGCCTGTTTGTGGCGCTGACCCTGCCGGTATGTGCTGCGGAGGCGACACCGCAACCACAGGGGCAATATGTGCCGATCGCCGAGCGGCCCTCGATTGCGATCGTCGCTTTGGACGACGGCGCCATTAGGCGGGAAGCCTGGTGGGGCACGAACTGGGATGTCGGCACCGGGCTTGCGGATATATTGACCACCACGATGCTTGAAAAGAACCAGTTCAGGCTGATGGAGCGCAACCTGCTGGATAAAGCTATAGCCGAGCAGGATCTGGGCGCATCTTCACGAGTCGATGCTCGCACGGCGGTTAAAATCGGAAAGGTGGTCGGCGTTGACTATCTCCTTATGGGCAAAGTCACGCAGTTTGCCTGGGCCACCCGCAATACAGGCGGGATTGGCGGAGTAATCGGCGGGCTTGCGGGCGTCAGATCCTCAAACACGAAAGCTAATGTGGAGGTGGATATCAGAGTTGTAGATGCGGAGACGGCGGAGATTCTCGGCAGCTATAACGGTAAAGGGGAGGATTCGCGCGGCAAAGTCCAGATAGCTGCACTAGGCCGCAGCGGACTCGGAGGCATTGAGTTCGGCAGCACAGACTTTATGAACACCATCCTCGGCGTCGCCACCAAGAAGGCCATTGACGACTGGCTGTGCAATTTCTGCGCTGCTCTTGACGCTAAGAAACTGGTGCTCACGCCCAAAAATCGGCCAATGGCGCGCCCGGACGGGGTTGTGCTTAACATAGAAGGCTCGGTTATCATCGCGAATATCGGGACATCAAAAGGATATTTGCCCGGAGATAAAATTGAGCTTCATAAAAAGGGTAGGGTGCTGAGAGACCCGGACACAGGTGAGGTGCTGAAGGTTCTCACCGAACTGATCGGCACTGGAAGCATAACCAGGATTGAGGATAAGACCGCTGAGATTACATTTGCAGTTGCGGAGGGCGCCGAAAAACCGGTCGAAGGAGACCTGGTGAAGTACGCACCGCCGCCTGCGCCTTAGTGGTGCAGATCAATCGTTTCGCGTCCGTAGATACTGCCAAAATTCTTTGCCTTCGCGAAATCGACGCTGCCGTTCGTGCGGATCGCGCATCATCTTGCGTCCTATGCGATACAAAACCTGCGGGCGGGTGTAAAATCGACGGTAGAATCGGCCTACACTTGTTGTAATGTCGGCGGGAGACAGGCCGGGATAATTCAACACGCACTCCTGAATCCCCTCAGAGTTGAGCAGATCCGTCGGGGAAAGCCAATTGTTGTCCACGGCCTGCTTATAGAACTCCGTGCCGGGATACGGCGCCGCAACCGATACCTGCAGCATATCAGGGTCGATCTCACAGGCGTAGCGGATCGTCTCTTCGATGGTTTCCTTTGTCTCCCCCGGCAGGCCCAATATGAAACAGCCGTGAACATCTATGCCGAGCTTCTTGCAATCGTCGGTGAACCTGCGGGCCATATCTGTGGTCACGCCCTTACGAATATTGCGCAAAATCACATCTGAGCCGGACTCATAGCCCACCACCAGAATCCGCAACCCGCAGTCCTTCAGCACTTTAAGCGTCTCATAAGGTACGTCGGCTGCGGCATTTGCGGCCCAGGTTATTGACAACGGCTTGAACTTACGGGCGATTTCCTCGGCTCGGGGGCGGTTTGCGGTGAATGTATCGTCGTTTACGAAAAACTCCTTGACCTGCGGAAAATACTCCTTTGCCTGTGCGAACTCTCGATACACCGATTCGGGGCTGCGTGTCCGGAACTTCCGGCTTGATACGGTCTGCGGCCAAAGACAAAATGAGCAATAGTGAGTGCATCCGCGGCCGGTGTACAGGGAGAGATATGGGTGAAGCAAATAGCCGTTATAATAATTCTCTATGGTCAGATCCCGCTTGTATACATCCAGCACACTCGGCAGTGCGTCGAGATCGGTTATCAGATCGGGAAGTCGATTATGCCGCACCGAGCCTCCCTCCCTGTAGCTCACCCCATCGACTTCGGAGAGCTTCCTGCCCGCAGCGATGTCTCGGACGGCGTAGTCGAATTCCCTTCGCACAACAAAATCCACTGCCGGGGCGTTTTGAAGAGATTCCTCAGGCAGCACCGTGACATGCGGCCCAACAAAGCCGATTTTAATTGAGTCGTTGGCCTCTTTTATCGATTCAGCAATTTTCGCATCCCCTGCAAAAGATGGGGTAGAGGTATATAAAATAGCCAAATCGTAGTCCGCAGCGATCTCGACCACGTCTTGAACGGTCAGATCATCCGGAGGCGCGTCGACCAGCCTGCTGCCTTCGATCAGCGCCGCCGCCTGAGCCAGCCAATCCGGATACCAGAAAGATTTAATCTCCCGTCGCGCCTGATACCGCGCCCCAGCGCCGCCGTCAAAGCCTTCAAATGATGGTGGGTTGAGAAAAAGGGTCTTCATAGCCCACTTCTTCCCGCGCAGCGCCTGTTTCCAAACCGCAAACTGCCGAGCGATAGTGACTGGTAATCTAAGCCACGCTGAGGGAAGTCAGCAGATTTCCGAGGCTATCGGCCATAAAATCCACCGCGCTTACAGCTCGGCGGTAGTCCATTCGGGTGGGGCCGAGGATGCCGATAGTGCCGGCTGGCCTTCCCATAATCTTGTATCTCGCGCAAACGAAGCTGCAATCATGCATCTGCTCCATCGGATTCTCCGAGCCGATCATCACGGTAACCCCCGAGCCTATATAGGCCGAAGAGACCAGCTTGTAAAGCGCACTTCGCTGTTCCAGAACGGAAAGCAGCGCCTCCAGGCGTCTCGTGTCACGAAACTCCGGCTGCTGCATAATATAAGAAGTACCTTCTGTGGTGACGTCGGCGTCCGACGCCTTGCACGACTCGCTGTCGATCAATTTGATCAGCTTAGAAAAGATCTCCTGCAGAATCGGGGCGTGATGCGTTTCTATGGTAGCGGATTTTGCGGCTTCAAGGGTCATCGCCGCGAACTTGTCCATCAAAAATTCCGTAGCAGCGGCCGTATTAATAGAGTCTGCCGAGATATCCAGAAACTCATGCAGCACCCGACCGCTGTCGAGCACCAGCAGCGCCAGCAGCCGCCCTTTGCCAACTTTCGCAACGCTGATGTGGCTGATTTTCGCGTCTTCGAATGAAGGATATGTGGCCACCGACACCTGATGAGCGAGGTCCGACAGGGTTTTGCAGGTCTGCTCCAGTATGATATCCATCTCAGCACGTCTCGGCGTCAGTCTGCTGCGAATATGCTCCGCCTCCACCCTGGCAAGCCCCGCCGCGCCCATCAACCAGTCCACGTAGAACCTGTAGCCCCTGTCAGACGGGATCCTGCCCGCAGAAGTGTGTGGCTGGTGGAGATATCCCAGCTCAGACAGCTCGGCCATCTCGCTGCGAATGGTGGCGGATTTTACTTCGAGGCCGTAGTGGGCCAGCAAAGAACGCGAGCCGACCGGCTCAGCCGTCCGAACGTAGTCGGTCACGACTGCTTTCAATATGACCTGTTTGCGGCGGTCAAGTGAGGTGGTGTGTGACTCTTTCATCCCAATGCTCCGAATCATAAGGCACATTTGGATATTAACACCCACCCGGCCCATTGTCAAGGAGACTCGCAGCCCGCCAACCGCGATTGTTCTACCCTGTTGATGAGCATTAATCTGCCTCAAAACAACTCTTGGTCAATAAATATTTATAAAAAAGTGAGATATGCTTGCAATGAGGGTAAATATCGGATATAATTTCCAGAGCTACAATCAGTTCCCCGGCGCCGGTGTCTTCTTTCTCCGTAGATTGCTTTTCCTTCTGCGACTGATCGGACTCCCGTAACAGGCAATTGTGCCAAGTGCCAACTGATTGTGACTCAGGGTCTAGTCCCGGAAGGATGGCATCACAATGGCCAACAAGACACTATACGTAGGAAATATGTCCTACAGCACAACAGAGAACGATCTCCGCGGTCTTTTCGAACCGTTCGGCCCCATCGCTGACATCAGAATCATCGGCGACAAGGGATTTGGATTTGTCGAGATTTCCGAAGAGCAGATGGAAGCTGCGATCGAAGCGATCAACGGTAAGGAATTCGGCGGCAGAACCCTTACGGTGAACGAAGCCAGACCGAAACCGGATCGCGGCAGCGGTGGCGGCGGACGAGGCTTTGGCGGCGGCGGCGGCCGACGCTGGTAGTTTAGACGTTTGTGAACAATGAAAAGACGCCCGGAACATACGCCGGGCGTCTTTTATGCTTTATAGCCTCTTTATTTTATTTCAGCTCCACGGATGCTCGATATCCTGCACCGCGTCGTAGCCGCGCCACATCATCAAATGGTCGACCAAAGTCATGCGGATCATCGCCTCAGCTACAGCCACCAACCGGGCCGTGATCGTAGGGTCACGCCGCGTGATGGCCGCCAGCTTCTGCTCTTTCATCTCAGCCATATTCACGGTCTGCTGGTCGATTGAGATAGTAGAGGTCGGTTTGACAGCGACTTTTACGACAACATCCTCGCCGTTGGACACGCCGCCCTCGATTCCTCCCGCGTGGTTGGTGTGGAAATGCACTCGACCATCTTCGCCGAGATACGGTATGTCGTTGCACTCGGAGCCTTTCATCGCGGCAACCTTAAAGCCCGTGCCGAACTCAACTCCCTTCACAGCGCCAATGCTCATCAATCCGTGTGCGATGGTTGCGTTCAGTTTGTCAAAGACAGGCTCTCCCAGCCCCGGAGGAACTCCACGCGCGATTACTTCAACGATGCCGCCCGCAGTGTCCCCTTCTTCTTTGATCTCAAGCACCCGCGCAATCATCTTCTCAGCAGCTTCGGCGTCGGCGCAGTTGATCAAATTTTGTCGATAGTGCGCCTTTATGCCGTCGAAGCCGACGTCTTTCGCCTTGATGCCCATACATTCACTGACGTGCCCAAGCACCTCGATGCCTTTGCTGGCAAGTATCTTCTTGGCCACTGCGCCAGCCGCCACTCTCATACAGGTCTCTCGTCCGCTGCCCCGACCTGCCCCACACCAATCCGCAAATTTGCCATATTTAATCATATGAGCATACTCTGCGTGGCCGGGCCTGATGAGGTCTTTAACGTCGTGATACTGCTTGACGTGGATGTCGTGGCGATCTACGTTGTAGATAATCAGCCCAAGAGGGGCGCCCGTAGAAAAACCATCCCGCACACCAGCAAAGATATGCACCTGGTCGGTTTCCTGACGCGGCGAATCCAAAGGCGAAGTCCCGGGTCGGCGGGCGTCGAGTTCCTTCTGCACTTCAGCGTCAGAAATCTCAAGGCCAGCGGGACAACCGTCGATAATAGCGACCAGTGCGTCTCCATAGCTCTCGCCACACGCCGTCACTCTAAACATTCGTCCAAAAGAATTACCCAGCAAGTAAGAACCTCCAATCCGTATTCAAGCTCCGGCTTGCGGAACTGACTCAAATTACATGCGACCCATTAAGCCGCTCGTTATATCGAACATCAACCCTCAGTCAGTTATACTTATTTTTGCGCCCACACTGTTCATTAAATTCGTGAATTGTGGGAAAGTAACATTCAGCGCCTCTGCTGTGTCTACAACAGTCTCCTTATGCAGCATAAGGCCGGCGACTCCCAATGCCATTATGATCCGGTGGTCGGCGTGACCGTGCAGATACTCGGCGGAAAGATCGCTTTTTCTGATAACAAGCCCATCAGGCAGCTCTTCAATATCGGCGCCCATTTTCTGCAATTCCTCGCGCATCACTGATATCCGATCAGTCTCCTTCAGCCGAGCTTGCGCCACATTATATAGCCGCGTTTCGCCCTCTGCAAAACATGCGGTTACCGCCATCGCCGGCAGAGCATCCGGGGTGTCGGCGAGGTCGAAATCAGCGCCTTTCAGCGACCCGCCGATAACCTGTATCCCCTCAGCGGTCTGTTTCACCGTCGCTCCCATCTGCTCCAGCATCCCCGCGACAGCTTTGTCACCCTGAGAATCCTGCATATCCAAGCCTAATAGGGTCAAATCAGAGCCCGTAATCGCCGCCGCACACATAAAGAACGTCGCCGAGCTCCAATCCGCAGGAATCGATTTGTTAAAAGCGCTATATAGTTGGCCGCCAGGGATACGAAATCGCTTGAAATCCGTGTTCTCAATCACGATCTGCTGATCCGCCAGCCACTGCAGCGTCATCTCGATATAAGGCTTCTCGACGAGGTCTGCGACTTCTATCACAGATTCTCCCTCTGCTAAGGGGCAGTTGATCAGAAGGCTGGTGAGATATTGAGAGGTCTTGCTGCAATCGAGTTTGATATGGCCGCCTTTTATAGGGCCGCGCACGATAATAGGGGCCATGCCGTTGTTGCGAGTGGACTCTACTTTGGCTCCCAGTTCGTTCAGGGCATCGATAAGTGGCTGGGCGGGTCTGCGGCGAATCTGGTCATCCCCGGTAAAGATCGTATATCCGTCTGCCAAAGCCGCCGATCCCAGTGCGATATACAGCGTGGTTCCTGAGTTGCCGACGTCCACCACGTTATCAGGGATGTGTGGATGTCCGCCGATTCCCTTAATCAGCACATCCCCCTCATCGACTGCCTCTGCGCCCAGCATCCGATATGTGTCGAAGGCTGCCAGGGTATCGGAGGCCAGCAGAGGCTCACGCAAGCGGGACTCACCCTCCGCCAAAGACGCGATGGCTGCCGCGCGGATGGTATGCGATTTCGAGCCGGGAATGCGAACAAACCCGGATAGTTTGGATTTTCGCACAACTAGTTTCACGGTTTCTTAAGGATACCCGACCAGCCCGGCTATTGTCAACGGCGTTTGAAGGGCCGAATTAACCCGGCCCTGTCGAGTTTCTATAAACCCATCATAAACTCGAATATCTTATCAGAAGCATCCGGCAGCCCTTCGTGTCCGAAGTCCGGATAAATGACCACATTCTTCGTCGATGAGATTTTATTGTAAGCTGCGAATTGAGTCGATGGCGGGCACACGGTATCCATCATCCCCGTGACCATCAGCACTTCTGCCTTAATTCGTGGGGTCAGGAACTGGTTATCTATGTAGCCCAGTTTGGTGAATATCTCCTCTTCGCGTTCATGGTTTGGGTCGAACTGGCGGAAGTAGGTGCGTATCTCCTCGTAGGCGGCTACGGCCAGATCCATCTCCCAGACTCGTTTATAGTCGCACAAAAACGGAAACACCGGCGCCGCCAGCTTGATTCTCGGTTCCAACGAAGCACAGGCGAGGGTTAATCCGCCTCCCTGTGAGCCACCAGTGCAGCCTACACGCTCAGCATCTACCTCTGGCATATCCATCACTATCCCGGCCAACTGCGCGCAGTCCAGATATATCGACCTAAACAGCAGTTTCTCCGGCTCGTCGTCCAAACCGCGGATTATCTGCCCCTTATAAGTATTTCCGGTGACCACGCCCGTATCCTGCGATTGCCCGCCCTGACCTCGAACATCGATAGCGGCGACACTGTATCCCGCCGCCACCCATCCCAGTTGGGCAAACCAGTCTCCACAGTTGCCAGAATAGCCGTGAAATACAACCACAGCCGGTCGTGGTTCTGAGATTATGGCCGGTCGCATATATTTGGCATGAATCCGCGCCCCGCCGACCCCCGTCCAGAATAAATCGAAAAACTCAATATCTTCCGCCCGACTTTTATGCGGAATCAGCTCAACTTTTGGATCAATCGCCTTCATCTCAGCAATGGAGTTATCCCAGAAAGAGTCAAAATCCTCAGGCCTGGGGTTGCGGCCCTGATAGGTTCGCAGTTGTTCAAGTGGCATATCTACTAACGGCACTATATTCTCCTAAGCACGAAATTCGTGGTATAGCTGCTGCCGTACAACTGGCAATCAACCTGAGCCATTGTATCATATTGATTGTGGACGAGGGGAGGGTGATAGGGAAGGGAAACGCGAAAACCCGAAAGAAGCGAAAGGTAGAAGACAAAGCACTCACATGATCGCAGAATCCTCGGAGAGCACAGATGAGGCCGGTCCTGCAACTTCACACACGATGACATGAAACTGATAACCACCCGCCGGCCCTCCTTGACGTAAGGTAATGGCACCCCTATAATCTCTGCAATACGACTGTTCAGCTTATGGAAAATGAGGGTGCTATAGATGAGCAAATCTGTGACTGCAGGCCCGAATCCGGCGCCGTCCGGCATTAAGGCTACCTCCCTTTGGATAATATTATTGGTGGCCTGGCTTGGCTGGATGTTCGATGGAATGGAGATGGGGTTATACTCCGTTCTTGCGGCTCCCGCTCTAAAAGATCTTTTGGGCGTGGCCGATACTGGGGTTATTGGATATTACGTCGGGATAATGTTCGCACTGTTTTTGCTCGGTGCATCGCTGGGTGGCTTTATATTTGGTCGGATGGGGGACAAATACGGCCGCGTCAAGACCATGATCCTCACCATTATCATCTACTCCGTATTCACCGGCCTAAGCGCAGTATCTCAAAATACCTGGCAGTTCGGAATATGCAGATTCATCGGCGCGCTGGGTCTCGGTGGAGAGTGGGGGCTTGGCGTGGCTCTGGTTATGGAGACATGGCCAAATGCCAGGCGCCCTGTGCTTGCGGGATTGCTCGGTAGTTCCTCAAACGTCGGGTTTCTGGTCAGTGCGCTCATAAACCGCGCATTCTTCGATGCGCTGGGCTGGAGGCTGATATTTTGCATCGGCATGGTTCCTGCGCTGCTTGCGTTGCCTATATTTTTTGCAGTCAGAGAACCCGAACGCTGGGTCAAGGCAAAAGCCAGCGGGGAGAAACCGGACCTCGGGCAGTTGTTCAAACAGCCGCTGCTCGGCAAGACTGTCATCGCGTGTTTGTTGTCGAGCGTGGCGATTATCGGCACCTGGGGAGTGTTTCAGTGGATACCCACGTGGGTCGACGATTTGGTCGGCGGAACCAAAGTACCTCAACGCGCCATTGCCGCAATGTGGATGGCGTTTGGCCAGATCATCGGCGCATTTTTAGGCGGACCGATGGCGGAATGGATGGGCCGTCGATGGTCATACATCGTGTTCTGCGTCACCAGCCTGGTCTCGGTAGTTGCGCTTTATGGCTGCGTCACCACTTTCGGCCCCGCGCTATTGTGGCTGGCGTTGGTGGCGGGTATATGCACCACCACATTCTTCGGATGGCTGCCTCTGTATCTTCCTGAACTCTTCCCTACTCGCATTCGGGCGACCGGCGAGGGTATTACATTCAATTTCGGCCGAATAATAGCGGCTGCGGGTGTAGTATTCGGAATGGGACAGTTGGTTGGCATTCTCGGCGGATACGCAAAAGCGGCCACAGTCGTTGCTATGGTCTATGTGTTAGGCCTGGTGCTGATATGGTTCGCCCCTGAGACAAAAGGCCAGAAATTGCCTGATTAGGAGGCGATTATGAGGCGTGATCCTGCGACTACGCGTAGGATGACCATAGGTGGAGACGCAGGGTGACGGGGAAGGGAAACGCGAAAGCGCGAAAAGTGCGAAAGCCGGAAAGAATCACATAGTTAGGATAATCGATGTATAGGCCGGTTTCTATCCCGGCCCGAATCCTTTTCTCGAGACAATTGGCCGAGACGGAGATCGGCCATTACGTTATTTCTGGAAGACAGTGGGGTTACGAGGTGGCAATTCGGAGATTACCACCTATCTGACACGACCCCATCTGATTAGCCTGTCTTCCACTAAAACGACTTTCTGAACGACAAACCAAACCACTGGTGGCTGCCGTAGCCGCCGGCTTTAACCATCAGACCCGTGTTTTTCGGCATAAACGTGAGGCCAGTGATCAGGTCCTGGCCGTCATATTGCGCCACTGCCCCAAAATCCGGCTTGAACAAAAACTGCAATCCGCCGAATACTCCTCTGTGCCGCACCTCGCCAAGCAGAGTCCAGTCCTGAGTGCCCAGCGCCAGGTGAGCGCGCACCAACGGCGGCCCCGGCTTCGACTTGTTCGCAAAAAAGGTCTTCGCTCCTGCAATAAAATAAGACCGATCCTTGCTGCGATCCTTAAAGAGCGGGTGATTAGTCGTCTGAGTGCCGGTAAGATTTCGACATCCCACCACCACATCCGGCAGGGTTTTGGTCTCGCTTATAGCCTTGTAGCTCGCCACCAGCACCGTGGAATCCCGATCTCTGTGAACCTGCGCAAGATGAGCGTCCAGTTCAATTCGGTCGGTCAGCCCGATGTAAACCGTCTGATAATTCACGTGCTGCGGATTAGACGCGCTCTTAGGGGCATCCAGTTTCAGATAATATACAGCAGCGTCCACCTCCCCGGCTTTGAGCTGGTTAGCGGTGGGCATGGTCACGATGTCGTCGGCCAAAACACAGCCGGCGACCATAATCAAACAAGCAACAATTAGCAGATAGCGCATCTGGCCACCTCCTCCTCCATCAACCTTAAGACTTATTCATAATCTCTTAAGGATGTGTTAGATATTGCGGTGGCCATATCCTCCTGCTAAAAAATATTTCTTCTTACAATTTGCAAGATGCGGCGATGGCCTGAGCGGCAGCCCTGGGATCATCCGCCTTTGTGATCGGGCGGCCAATTACCAAATAATCCGCTCCCTTTGCCACCGCCTCGGCAGGAGGCATAACCCGCTTCTGATCTCCAATATCAGCGCCAGCCGGCCTGACCCCAGGCGTCACTATTACAAAACGCGGCCCGCACGCTTCTCGAATAAGCTCAATTTCATGAGGCGATGCTACAACTCCGTCCAACCCCGCCTCTTTCGCCAATTTGGCCAAATGTACCACCTCATCGGCTACCGTTCCCGGCACGCGGATGTCGTCGTTAAGGGTCGCCTGGTCTATGCTTGTAAGCATCGTGACCCCGATTACCAGCGGCGTTTGAACTCCGAGCCTGGCGGATTGCTCGACGCAGGCCTCTTTTGCGGCTTTCATCATAGCAAGCCCGCCGGTGCAATGAACGTTGATCATCCAAACCCCCAGCGCCGCCGCTCCCCTGCAGGCCCCGGCCACTGTGTTTGGAATGTCGTGGAACTTGCAATCGTAGAAAATCTGCCGCGCCCCGGCTTGTTTGATTCTCTCAAAAACTCCAAACCCCGCCGTGTTGATAAGCTCCAGGCCCACCTTAAAAGCCGCCACGTCGTCTTTCAGCAAATCCACCATCGCAACGGCCTTTTCCGCCGAGTCCACGTCCAGAGGTAGAATAATATTGTTCATCGCAGCTCCTTTTAGCTCACTGTGCCGACAATCTCCTTAACGTCAGCAAACCCCATCTTCGACAGATACTCCTCAATGCCATCTACTATATCCACGCCAGCGGTAGGGTTTATGAAGTTGCCAGTGCCGACCGCAACCGCAGTGGCACCCGCCAGCACAAACTCCACCGCGTCCATCGCCGTCATTATGCCGCCCATCCCGATCAGCGGAACGTCGACACTGCGCGCCACCTCATAAACCATTCGAAGAGCTACGGGCTTAATCGCAGGCCCGCTCAGGCCGCCGGTTATATTAGCAAGCCGAAACTTCCGATTCCACGGGTCGATGGCCGTGCCGAGCAGCGTATTTATCAGCGACAGCGCATCACTGCCAGCGTCCACTGCCGCACGTGCTATGGACACGATATCGGTGACGTTGGGGGAGAGTTTCGTGATAATGGTCAGACTCGTCTTTTCCCGAACCGCCCGCACCACCTCCGCGGTACCCTCAGGGCTGGTGCCGAATATCATACAACCCTTTTTGACGTTTGGACAGGAGACGTTTATCTCCAAGCCCGATACGCCCTCAACACTATCCAGCCTCGCCGCCACTTCTGCATATTCTTCGAGAGATTGCCCGACAACGTTGACTATCACCGGCAAATCAAACTGCCTCAAAAAAGGCATCTTATCGTTAATAAGCGAGTCCAATCCGTCGTTTTGCAGCCCTATGGCGTTCAGCATCCCCGACGGGGTCTCGACAGTGCGCGGATATTCGTTTCCCTGCCACGGCTCTAGAGAAGTCCCCTTGACCGTTATCGCACCCAGCCTGGACAGGTCATAAAAGTCGGCCATCTCCTGGCCAAAGCCAAAAGTGCCGGAGCCTACCGTGACCGGGTTTTTCATCTTGATATTGCCGATTTCAACCGCCAATGCGACTGATTCGGAGCCTGAATGCGCTCCTAATCCCATATAATTTCCTCCGCCTCAAAGACCGGCCCATCTGCGCATACCCTTTTATATTCCCAACTGTGCTCGTCTTTTCTCACTTTCTGAACACATCCTGTGCAGACGCCGATCCCACAGGCCATATTGTTCTCCAAAGACACCTGGCAGCTTGCCGGTTTGTGCTCGCGGCATATACGCGCCACTTCCTTCATCATCGCGTGAGGGCCACAGGAATAGACTCTTATGCCGGAAAGCTGGTCGGTGCGCCGGCGCAGATGATTCTCCAGCAACTGAGTCACATATCCGCCGAACCCGTAGCTGCCGTTGTCGGTGGAGACTTCGACATCGACCCCGTGCGCTCTGAACTCGTCCTCACAAAGCACCGCATCTTTGCTTCTGCCGCCAGCGAGCACGGTGATTTTATCGCAGCCCCACTTCTCACACAGCGAATCACATAAAAAATGCAGCGGAGCCGCTCCACAGCCTCCGGCGACGACTACGTGCTCCGCATCCGCATCTTTGCCGAGGTCGAAACCCCTGCCCAACGGGCCGACTACGCTGATTTTTTCACCAGTAGCGATACGGCGCAAGAGTCGAGTCCCTCGTCCAATCACAACGTATAAAAGTGAAAACGTGCCCTTATCGAGGTCCGTCGCGTGTATGGAAAACGGCCGTCGCAGCAGAGGATCCGTGGTCTTTGCAACCTGCACATTCACAAACTGACCGGCCACAGCCTCGCGGGCTATCTCCGGCCCAGCGAGGCTGCTGACCCACACATCAGGGGATACTTCATACTGTTCTATTAGTTCGCAATCATAAATGCCTTTCATACTGCATGAAATCTTTGGCAAACGCAGTGATAACTCCTGCGATTTGCGCATAATTCAATTACAGTATCAGGCTTTTATCGCTCAAACCCACGAGGCAAGCGTCATTTCGCACTGTAACAGTGCATCTTCGACGCGCTTTTCCGTGGTCAGGTCGCGCAGAAACGAGATAATAACGTTTCGTCCGAGATATTGCATAGCTCCTGCGCGATAAAGAACGGGGAATCTGCTGCCGTCTTTTCTGATGTGCTCGCTTTCAATTTCGACCCATTCCCCATCGAGCATCTTGTTGATCCCCTGTCTGGCTTCGTGCTTAGACTTCATCACGTGGAGTTGGCTTGTCTTGAGCTTGCTGAATTCCTCGACGCTGTAGCCGTGCATCTCAGCAGCGGCAGGGTTGGCTTCAATTATAGCGCCGTCGGGGTCTGGCTCAGAGACCATAATTGCATCCTGAGATCTCTCAAATACGGTCCTGAACAGCAGTTCATACTCGGCAAGAGGATCCAGATAATCTTCGATGATCGTCTCGTATTTCTGATCCATGTCGCCACCACCTTTCAAGATTCATGACCATTCTATAATCTTGATACCCAGAGATGAGGCAATAGTATTCCAAGACCGAGCTTTATTATTGTGGACAGGCATTCTGCGTGCTACAATTAGCACCAATTCATCTGTATGCAGAATAGAGACTATCCAACATCATGGAACCCCGCCCACAAGCAGACCTGAAGCAGACAAAAAAGCATAAAGGCATTCGTCTACGCGTGCTGGCGGCGATTCTGATTTTGCAGGCCGCTATGTTATATTGGGCGGCGGATAGCGAGATCGTGCGCGGCGTATATCTGGTCTGCTATTCGATAATGATGCCCACTGCTATCTACCTGCTTCTTGCAAGATCGCTGAGGAAATGGCTGCCTTTTCATGACTATGAGCTTATCCTGATTTATATTGTTCTCACCGCAACCATCCCCATCATCGGTTTCGGAGGGCTGAGGTTTGTGGTGACGGGGATGGGGTTTATGCCGTTTTTCTCCGACACTATGCCGCAATTTACGCGCTATCTGCCGATGCTCAAAGCGTTTCCGGTGTTGCAGGATATTACCGCCATCCAGGAACTCTACAAAGGCGGTTATGCGGTCCCCTGGCGGGCGTGGATTGTGCCCATCGTGTTCTGGAGCATATTCCTGATGCTTATCAGCGTGATATGGATATGCCTGGCGGGGATATTACGCAGGATATGGATCGACCACGAGCGGCTGGCTTTTCCGATAGCGCAGATGCCCGTTGAGATAATGAACCCAAAGCAGGATACGTTTAGAAAGCCGCTGTTCTGGCTGGGGTTTGCGATTCCTGTTATTTTGCAGAGTTTGTTGGTATTTCACGACTGGTTTCCTGCGGTGCCAGCGGTGACGCTCCAATCCTTTGACATAAGACCCATGATCTTCACTTCCCCACCGTGGAACGCTATCCCGAACTTTCAGATTGGTTTTTACCCGATGGGAATTGGGCTTGCCTATTTTGTGCCGAGCGATGTCTGCTTGAGTTGCTGGGTGATGCCGGTGTTGATGAAGCTGTCTTATGTTGTGGCTGCGATTTTCGGAGTGGAGGGCGCCGGGACGAAATCGTCGCGTTATTTGTTCAGGGAGGAGCAGGCCTGCGGCGCGTGGCTGGCTCTGGCTGGGTTGGTAATCTGGGGAGCGCGTCACCATTGGAAATCCGTGCTTGCAATAGTATCTCAATCTGAACAGCGATCAGTGCGCACGCTTATTAATATCGCCCTGTTGTGTACTATATTGTGCATAGGGATGATGGTCGTGACGGGCGTTCCTCTGATGGCGGCTTCGATAGTCTTTGCGGTATATCTGGCATACGCGATCAGCGGCGCGCGAGTAAGGGCAGAGGCAGGGGCCATCTGGACCTATGCACCAGTGGGTATGTCTCCAAGCAATACCATGACCACATTTATGGGCTCCAGCGGGCTTAGCGATCGGGCGCTGATGGCAAACGGGCACTTTAACCTTATTTTATGGGATAACCGCGCCCAATCCCTGCCGTTTTTGATGGAGGGGATGGATATCGCCGAGAAGTCCGGCATAGATTGGAAAGTGGTATTGAAGCTGGTGGCATTCGGCACGGTCACGGCTCTCATAATCGGCTGGTGGAGCACGCTGGTGAAGGTCTACGAAGTTGGGGCTGCCACGGCCAAGGCCAACCCGTTTCCCCTTAGTAAGGCGAGGCAGTCGTTTCTCGATATGGATCGTGTCGCGAACCAATCTGGAAAGTGGGACCTGGCAGGAGTGGCCGCAGTCTCGCTTTCCGCGGCATTCACGCTGCTGTTGGCGTGGACGCGAAGGGCGGGAGTGTTCGGGCTGCATCCGATAGGTTACGTGATGTGCAACAGCATTATCATGTATGATTTCATCATGCCGTTTTTTCTGGCATGGCTCATGAAGGCCCTCGTGTTAAGATTTGGCGGCGGCAAGGCATATAGAACGAGTGTTGCGTTTTTTGTGGGTGTGATTCTGGGGGATGTCGTTATCCAGGGCGCCTGGGCGCTGTTTGGGTGGATATTTAACGTGCCGATTTATCAGTTTTTGACGTGAGATAGAATGAGGGATATGTGAGTCAGGTTAGGTTTGCGCGTGGGTTGGCGGACGAATTTGTCACCGAGCTTAGCGATGGTTATCTAAGCCAATTGGTTAGTGCCGCCAAATCCAAACAGCTCGATATCCAGATCCGAGAAAACAGCATTGACATATACGCCTGCGGAAGATGCGTCTTGAACCTGGCATACTCACGGCAGCGCAACGCTTATAAAGCTAAAATTCATAATAAATACCTGAACGGTATGCGCTTACCCGTTTCTCCGAATATTGGTTCCGACAATTACTGCCGCTTTGCCGTCGACGCAGCCGCAATTCGCTGGTACCTGGCAAGTATTGATCAGGTCATAGCCAACGCTATGGTCACGGCGAAACAGGAAGCCGCCGTTGAGGAAAAACTTATTCAAGCCAGTTTTCTTGCCGAATCGCCACTAATCTTCATTGACAGGCAGATTCAGTTACACGGCGCTCAAAAGCGTATGGACTTGATCGGTCTTATGCCGCACCCCAAACCTAAAATCGTTTTGACCGAGCTGAAACAAGGCCTCGACAACCGCATTCAGAAAATGATGGATCAGATATATTCATACTTCAATCTTATCGCTCCCGGTGGGCATTTGCGCGAAGAGGTATTAGTTTCATACACCAATGTAATAGAGCAGAAAAAGAGGCTCGGATTGATGCCAAATGGCGTTAGTATGCCAACAAACCTCCCCACTGTTGAGTCTCTGATAGTATTGTACAACTTCAACAAGCGCAGTGATCTGCTTGGTCGGTTAGCCGAGGCTGCGAAACATTATACCGTGCCTGTGCGCCTTGTTTTGCTATCGGAGGGTCAGTTTGCAATTCCTCCGATGTCCGACTGGAGGACACTATCTTGAGTCGCACGCTGATACTGACACATGCTGACTTGGATGGAATGGTGTCCGGGATTCTGCTTCTTTCCAAACTGGGTCCAGACACCAGAATCCGGTTCACTAATGGCAGTAAATTAGCAGAGGCGATCCATTTCGAGATAGCGGATGGCGAACACCTCGACAGCATCTATATAACTGACATACCCCTGGATCGGGCCTGCATTGAGAAAGTATATACCGTATTGGAGATTCTCTCACAGAAAAGCTGTTCGATTCATCTGTATGACCATCATATTGGGTGGAAAGAGCCGGTCAACATAGCCCGGTTTCGTCCTTTCTTTGCCACATACGATGTCGACGAGGAAAAGACAACAGCCGCAGCGCTCGTTTGGCGCGACTTTCTGAAGCGCGATCTGAGTTGCCAGCGTTGGTTGGAACTCCTAAGTATGAAAGACAAGTCATCGGATATATCGGTGGCTGATGATTTTCGTGTTCTGGCAGCGTTGATGCAGCCAAAATATGCTCATAGGAGATATGATGTCTTGCGATGTCTGGCTGTGGGCGTGGATATTGACGACCGTAGGAATATCATAGACTGGTATGTCAATGAGCATCTGGTGCGTGAGCGCACTCTTGTGGATAATGCAATCATCTTTGAAACAAACAGCGGTCGTCGAATCGGGTGGATTGATATGCGCGAAGAGGAAGGGTTCTACGCAAGTCTAAGCAAATTGATTATCGAACGCCGATCAGTCGACTTGGTGGCGAGCGTAATACGCAGCGGTGTATTGCTGGGTGGGGCATCCGTTGATAAAGGAATCGACCTTGGTTTCCTACGCGGCTGCCACGACGTGGGCGGTAGAATCCTTGAGGTGATCGGCCACAAAAGCCCAGTGCGCTTCAGACCGCTTGATGGCTCGGTAGACGGCGATTATATCCGTGCGGTCAGGAGAATTATCTCCGAGATAATTTGAGTTTAGGGGACTCAACAATACGCGGCTTACCCCCGGTTGCAAGCAAGCCGACGCATAGCCGAAGGCCGCCAGCGTAGGTAGTCATTCCGCGCGTAGTCGCGGAATCCACGAATTTGCAAAAGCGGGACGTGATCCTGCGACTTCGCGCAGGATCACAAAATAGGGTAGGCTGGACGACCGTATTTCATAACCGTCAACCGATAACCGACAACATCAACCCCAAAAGCAGATTTCTCACTACGTTCGAAATGACAAACATGTGGCGGCGATTCGGGAATTGCCGCCTGTCAATTTTATGCCATTGGGTGATCGCCACCTATCTAAAAAGCGCGTCATTCGCACCACCACTTTGTCATTCCGCGCGTAGTCGCGGAATCCACGGATTTGCATAAGCGGGGCGTGATCCTGCGACTTCGCGCAGGATGACTAAATAGGGTGGGCAGGATGACTAAATAGGGTGGGCTGGACGACCGTATTTCATAACCGACAACCGATAACCTATCTAAGCAGACCATCCAAAATATATTGTAGTAGCATACTCTGGCGTGGTACAATTAGCAGCAGTATGGAAGTACAAACGGGACCGGAAATAGGGCAGCAGAAAAAACATAAAGGCGTGCGATTGCGCGTGTGGGCTGCGATTGTCATTTTGCAGGCCGCTATGATCTACTGGGCGGTGGACAGCGAGATTGCGCGCGGGATATTCCTCGTTTGTTATTCCATTATGATGCCGACCGCGATGTATTTGCTTCTTACGCGCGCATTCAGGAGATGGCTTCCGTTTCGAGACCACGAACTGATTATCATATACATCGTCCTCACTGCCACAATCCCAATCATCGGCTTCGGCGGGCTGCGTTTTGTGATAACCGGCGCGGGTTTTCTGCCGTTCTTCTCCGATACTATGCCGCAGTTTGCGAGATACCTGCCCGCGCTCAAAACTCTGCCGGTGCTTCAAGACATCGACGCTATTCAGGAACTCTATAAAGGCGGCCACGCGGTCCCGTGGCGGACCTGGATCGTGCCGATAGGTTTTTGGAGCATCTATTTAATGCTGCTCAGTGCGATTTGGATTTGTCTGGCGGGCATACTGCGACGAATATGGATAGACCAGGAGCGCCTCACGTTCCCGATCGCCCAGATGCCGCTTGAGATAATGAACCCCAAACAGGACATCTTCCGCCAGCCTTTGTTCTGGATCGGCTTCGCGGTACCTGTTATCTTGCAGAGCTTGCTGGTCTTTCACAACTGGTTCCCGGCTGTTCCTGCGATGCAGCTTAAAGCCTACGACGTTAAACCCCTGCTCTTTACTTCTCCGCCTTGGGACGCTATCCCGAACATTCCCATCGGTTTCTACCCTATGGGAGTTGGGCTTGCCTATTTCGTGCCGAGTGATGTCAGTTTGAGCTGCTGGCTGATGGCGGTTCTGATGAGGTTGTCTTACGTAGGCGCGGCTATATTCGGCGTTGAGGCTGCCGGCACGGGAGCTTCCAGATTTCCATATAAAGAGGAGCAGGCATGCGGTGCGTGGCTTGCCCTTGCGGGGCTTGTGATTTGGGGGGCAAGGCATCATTGGCGAACTGTGATCAATATGGTTTCGCAATCTGAGCAGCGCACTGTGCGGACTATGATCAACGTCGCTATGCTGTGTACGGTGATTTGTATCGGAATGATGGTAGTCACTGGCATTCCGTTGCTGGCGGCGTCGATTGTGTTTATAGTCTATCTGGCCTACGTGCTCAGCGGCGCGCGCGTGCGAGCGGAAGCCGGGGCCATCTGGACGTTTGCGCCGTTGGGTATGACACCCAGTCGAACTATGACCACATTTATAGGCGCAAACGGATTGGACGACCGCGCCCTCGTATCAAGCGGGCATTTTAACCTCGTCCACTGGGATATCCGCGCCCAGTCTCTGCCGTTTTTGATGGAAGGAATGGATATCGCTGAAAAGTCGGGTATAGACTGGAGAGCTGTGCTGAAGCTAGTCGCTGTCGGCACTGTCACCGCCCTGATTATCGGTTGGTGGAGCACGCTGGAGAAAATATATCACGTGGGCGCCGCAACTGCCAAAGCCAACTCCTATCCGCTGATTAAGACCAATCAAACCTTCACGGAAGTCGATCGTGTTGCTACGCAGGTAAAGGGCTGGGACCCGTCGGGCGTGGCTGCGGTCGCGCTCTCCGCAGCCTTTACGGTGCTGTTGGCGTGGTTGCGCAGAGCGGGTATATTCGGGTTGCATCCGATTGGATATGTCATGTGCAACAGCCTGATTATGAACTCGTTTATCTTGCCGTTCTTTATGGCCTGGCTCACTAAGACCCTGGTGCTGCGTTTCGGCGGGCACAAAGCATATAGAACCAGCGTGTTATTTTTCGTGGGGGTAATCCTCGGAGACGTGGTCATACAGGGTGCATGGGCGTTGTTCGGATGGATGTTTAACGTGCCGATATATCAGTTCCTCACCTGATACGCGGCGTTGCGGGGCCTGATCTTGCCGAATCTCATACAATGTGTGCCCAATTTTAGCGAGGGTAGACGAGCCGACTTGGTGCAAAGAATAGTCGACGCGATCTCCTCTGCATCTGAGGTAAAAGTAGTCGATTACTCAATGGATGCCGATCACAACCGTGCCGTGGTAACTATGCTCGGTCAGCCGGAAGATGTTCGTAAATCCGTCTTCGCCGGGGCGAAAGAAGCCATTGAGCTTATCGACCTGAACACCCATCAGGGCGGCCATCCGCGGGTAGGAGCGATAGATGTAATCCCCTTGGTTCCCCTTGATGATGCGACGATGACGCAGGCTATTACGCTTTCATACGATATCGGCCGCGACCTCGCCGAAAGACTCCAACTGCCGGTATATTTTTACGAGCGCTCCGCGATCAGGCCGCATAATACCAACCTGGCACAGGTTCGCAAGGGTGGGTTTGAGGCGCTGAAGATTAACGGTCTTATTGACGGCCGGGAGCCTGACCTCGGTCCTGCCGAAATACACCCGACCGCAGGGGTAACAGTCATAGGCGCGCGTGGGCCACTTATAGCATTCAATGTGAATTTGGCCAGCAGTGACATGCTGGCCGCTCGCGCAATAGCCCGAAAGATGCGGGAGCTGCGCGACTGCGGTCAGGCTTTGCAGGGCGTAAAGGCGATTGCGGTCTATCTGCAGTCTCGCGACATAGCGCAGATATCGACCAACATCACTATGCCACATCAAACGTCGATGTATGCGGTTTACTCCTTTATAGAGCGCGAGGCGAAGGCTATGGGCATTGAGGTTCTGGAATCGGAGTTGATTGGTGCGCTTCGCGAGGAGGCCGTTCTGGAATCCGTAAGCTCGTCTATGAAACTGCAGGGGCTAACGCACAATCGCGTTTTAGATAACTGGATGCGCTAAACCGGTTCTTTTTCTCCCATAACAGGCGTTGGACGCAATATATACACATCCCAAAGCGCCAGCAAACACGCCGGAATCTCCCGCAGCGCGGCTTTCAGATCACCAGAATCCGCTTGAACCCCGCAGGCTTTAATCCCCAATTTGTCGCACAGAAACACCGCCCGGTCGGCGTGAAATCGCTGCGTGACCACTATAATCTCGTCGAGATCGAATATGTGCTTTGCTCGATAAATCGAATCATAAGTGCGTCGCCCGGCGTAGTCCATCACAATCGCTTCTTTGGGGACCCCGCGTTGGAT
Source organism: uncultured bacterium (assembly GCA_964494345.1). GTDB lineage: Bacteria > Armatimonadota > UBA5829 > UBA5829 > UBA5829 > DTKD01. The sequence goes on along the minus strand of CAZBSI010000003.1, from coordinate 22,577 downwards.
GGCATGGGCGCGCATGTGGTGAGGCTCGTTATACTCCACCACCCGATTATCCCCGGACATCAACAGCTTTTCGCATTTGCCTTCACGCCAAAGTTGAACTGCTTTATCGACCCGGCTCGCCAGCGACTGCGACAGCGTGCCATCCGGCCGCACCGATGCACCCAATACCAGGGCTACGCGACAGTGAGGAGCCGAGTGTACCTCAGAATATACGCGGTCTTTAACGGCGAAATGAATTAACACCCGAGCAGCTATAGGCAGGCAAATTATAAGCAAGGCAACGATCAGAAACCGCCTCTTCCACAGCCGGAACAACTTAACTCTCTTTCGCGCGTCTCGTTTGGCACGTGTCGCAGCAGTAGAGCGTCTTTGTGTTGTCCTATACGAATAACTTCGCCGCCGGGATGTCTTTCGAGTAGCCATCGGTTAGCATTATACAACGCCGACAATAACTGCGAAAGAGGAAGAATTCACTGACAAGCCGGATTCAACATCCGGCAAAGGGAAGTTGGGGGTGGTTCTAGAATTATTTACTGTGAATCGGACCTCGATACTTCCGGAGGATGTGTATGCTGAGTCGGGTTGTTGGAATATGTGCTGCGATATTCGCTTTATTTGTTGTCTGCCTGGGAGCCGATGCGGATTGTTTGATAAAGTCCGGGGACAGGATGGTTTTTCTGGGAGACAGCATAACTGAGCAGCGAGTTTATACAAGATATGTAATGAACTACTTCGCGCTGAGATACCCGGATGTCGAGGTTGTCTTTCGTAATGCGGGGTGGGTTAGCGATACCGCAGTTGGGGGCACGAAGAGGCTGCAAAGAGACGTGCTCGACCTCAAACCCAGCGTGGTCAGCATCTGCTATGGGATGAACGACGCGGGGGTTACGGCTTATGACCAAAAGATTTATGACAGGTATATAAACGGAATAACGGAGCTCGTCGACACCCTGCAGCAAAATAAAATAAAAGTGGCGCTGATCACAGTCGGATGCGTAGATGAAAGCAAGGCCGCTCGGCTAAAAGGGTATAACGACACTCTTGGCAGGTTCGCAAAACAGCTATGCGAGTTTGCTAAACAGAGAAATATGCCTTGTTATAATATCCAGCAGCCGATGCTGGAGACGCTCAACGCAGGCAAGGCCGATAACGCCGACTTCGTGATGATGAACGATGGCGTTCATCCGCAGTCCAACGGACATATGGTGATGGCTTATGGATTAATTAAGTCGCTGGGCTGTGAGTCTCAGGCTGCGCAGGTAAGCATTGATGTTAAAACAAAGAAGATAAACGCAATCGGAGGCAAGATCAGCGATTTGCGGATAAAAGACGATTCGGTTTCGTTCTCACGCGTCGACAGCGCACCGCCGGTATTCCTCGACGACCTGGCGATAGAAGCGGTCAAATATTTCCCTGCTTTTGACGAGATCAACGACTACTCTCTGAAAATCACGGGGCTGCGGCCGGGCAAGTGGAGTCTCACTGTTACGGATGGAAAAGCCGGCAGCTTTGATGTCGGCGTCTACGACAGCTCTGAGCTTGCAAAAGGGGTGAACCTGGCCTACAACGACGGGCCCTGGAAGCAGTTAGCGGCTGAGGTAAACGATTTATCGCGGGATCAGGAATCCGCTTATTATGCTCGGTGGCGACAGATTCAACTCGGCAATATACCAGCCGCGGCGAATTCTGAAAAACAGGCGCTTTTGGATAAATTGGATTCCCTGTGCGATCAGTTGGCGGCAGATAGGCGCGAAAAGGCAAAGGACGCCACGAAGCTGTGGCGATGGAACCTGAAGCTGGTGCAGTAGACCCACGCGTGGCCGGGCCATTGACCGGCCACGTTTTTAAGTACTGCTAACCAAACCCGCTATCTTATCTGCTGTGCCAGGTAGTTCTGGACTCCCATCTGATCGATCTGGTCGAGTTGAGCTTCCAGGTCGTCGATATGATCCTCTTCATCTTTGAGGATCGCCTGCAGGATGGTCTTGGTATGATGGTCGCCCAGATCCGCTGACAGCCTTATGGCTTCGTTGTAGTCTTTGACGGCGACGCATTCCATTTTCAGGTCGTTGGTGTGCATGGCGGGCACGTCGGAGCCGATGTGTATCTCGTTGAGGTTACTGACTATCGGCTTGCCCTCCAAAAATATAATTCGCTCGATAAGGGTCTCCGCGTGTTTCATCTCCACAATCGAGCGTTTTTTGATCACATTGGACAGAGGCTCATAGTTCCAGTCCTCACACATCTCCGCATGAACGAAATACTGGTTAATAGCTGTCAATTCCTCTGCAAGCAGCTTGTTCAGCCACTCGATAATTTGTTCATTGCCCTTCATTTCCAACCTCCATTGAACAATTGGCGTGGTCCAAGCGAGTTTCAAACACTCGTTGGCAACAATGCCTGCTACCCATAATCCGACGATTTGAAACTCAACTGCAGATTCAGTCAATTGATTCCTGAATCAAGCAGGTTTATGGAGGATGATGCGTGTGTTTGTGCGAAGGAGTCTTTGATACAACTCAGCGGAGGTCTATCTTGACTACCCAGGTTTTACTTGTCTCCATCGTCGCAGTTGCGCTTGCCACCTCGGTATCAGCCAAAACTTGTTCTACGTTTTACACCAAAGAACGAGTAACGAACGCCCGCAAAAACATCGCGCGCTATGATTGGGCGCGTGAACAGTATGAGAAGACTATTAAGCCGGCTGATGTGTATATGGATATGCCAGACGACTTTTTTTGGGATCTGGTTACCCCGCAGTCTATCCCGAGAGGCATAGATGTCAACCTTGAACGGGGCTGCCCGAACTGCGGTAATGAGGTTAAAAAGTTTGGCAACTACCCCTGGAAAGTGGATGTAATAAACAAGCCGTGGAAGATCGAGTGTCCGAACTGCGGCGAACTATTCCCTAAAAACGACTTTGGCAAATTCTATGAGAGCGGTAAGGACGAGAACGGGGTTTTTCAATACGAAAAAGCGGACAAGTCTCTGCTATATAACACAGAACATCCGGACCCGGCTGACCCTCTGCACACCTACGCAGTCGATGACACCTTCGGCTGGAAGGACAAAGATGGCAATGTCTATCGAATAATAGGCTATTACGGCCACTACGGAAGCTGGAAAGCCACGCTGGGTATAATTGGCCTGCTGCAGAGTGCATACGTATATTCGGGCGATCCGAAATATGCACGCAAGGCCGCTTTGATGTTGTATAGGGTAGCGACGTTCTATCCGGATATGAAACTCAATTACTGGGCGGAGCAGGGCTTTTTCAACAGCGACGGCGGAACTAAGCGGGGCAAGGTGCAGGGCTGTATATGGGAGACGGGAGTTGCCGATACGCTGTGTCTCGCCTATGACGCACTTTATCCCGCGTTGGATGATAAGGAGTTGCTGGATAATATATCCAGGCGCACAGGTAAGCAGGTTACGGCAGCGGATATGCGTGCGCTGTGTGAGAAAAATATCCTGCATGAGGTTCACGACGAGATAATCTCCGGCAATATTTCCGGCAACGAGGGGATGCACCAGTATTCCATGACTCTGGCGGCGATCGTGTTGGACGATCCTGAATATACAAATGAGTGGTTGGATTGGCTATTTGCCGACGGGGTTCGTGGGCCGAATATTCAGGGCGGCAATATGATTCGGATGTTCACGGAGGTAGTGGACGACGACGGTATGGGCAACGAGGCCTCGCCGAGCTACAACTCCATCTGGCGATCGCAGTTCAGAAAAATCTCCGAGGCGCTGCAGATTTATGGCAAGTATGCTCGCAATTCGTTCATCAGCCAGCCGAATTATAAGAAAATGTTCGAAGCGCCGCTGAGGCTGATATGTATAGACAAATTCGTGCCGGATATCGGCGACACCGGCAAAACGGGCGCTCCGGGGCTTTCCGGCGTCAGTTTCCCTGACACTGTTTATGCTTATAAGACTTTCAAAGACCCGTTCTTTGCCCAGATGGCGTATTTTCTCGATCGAACCCGCATACGTGGTGATATTTTCGATGCCGAGCCTACGCTGCTGGCAAAGCAGGTGCAGGCGGAAATCGACAAATACGGGGAATGGGAGCCTAAAACGGACAATATGCCGAGCTACGGCTGCGCGATCCTGCGCCGTGGAGACAAAGACAACCAGCGCGCGCTGTCGCTGTATTATGGTCGCAACGTAGGGCATGGCCACAGGGATACTCTGAACATAGAGCTGTTTGCGCACGGCCTGAGCCTGCTACCGGACCACGGTTATCCGGAGTTTGCTACATATTGGGCGCATCGTTACGAGTCTACCGACCACACCATAACACATAACACGGTCACGGTGGATCATAAACGCCAGGAGAGAAACCGCGTCGGAAAAGCCAACTTCGTGAAAGATGGCGACGGGGTTTCGGCAGCCGAGGTCTACGCCGGGATGCCGTATCCTCAGTGTTCGCTTTACCAGCGCACTATTTCTATGGTTGATCTCGAGGACAAGTCGGATTTCTATGTGGTGGATATCTTCCGGGTAAAGGGTGGCTCGAACCACCTTTATAGCCTGCACGGGCCGGAAGGTGAGATCGAGGCTGAGGGTCTGAACCTGATAGATCAGAAAAAGGGCACATATGCAGGGGAAGACGTGGAGCTGTACGCAGACCTTGGGTATGCACAGGACGGCTATGCAAACGCGAGTGGATATCAGTATTTCTATGACGTGAGAAGAGATTCCAAACCGGCGGATCAGACCGCGATTACATATAAAGTGGTCGACACGTGGAATCTACTCAAGGAGCCTGCCGATCTTCGTCTGCGAGTTAATATACTGTCGCCTCCGGGTGATGTAGTGCTGGCCAAAACGGAGCCGCCGCGAAATAAGCCGGGCAACCCGAAGTATTTGTGGTATTTACTTGAACCGCACGCAGCGCAAGAGTCGACCTATGTGACGGTGATCGAGCCTTATGACGGCCGTGGAGGGGTGTCGAAGGTCGAGCGCAAAGACGACGGGGACAGGGTTATTGTGACGGTCACAACCACAACCGGCAGGAAGGATACGATATTAAGCGCCCTGAAGCCGATTTATATGAAGGATATCAAAACTACGGCTCGCTTCGCTATCTACTCCGACGAAGCGGGTCAGATCAAGGTGAAACTGGTCGTGCCGTAGATTCCGCATTATACGCGGAACGGCAATGTTAGCGAGCCGGGGCTGAGCAATGTCTCGGCTTGCTGATCGTCCTTTAGTATTGAAAACGGAAGGTCGTATTGACGGAGATACGGACGTCGACTATAATGACCTCGATTGCCAGCCCGACACCTTCCATTGAGCGTTGGTGCTCGAACAGCTCAGGAGGAGTAAGTTGCGAACACGAACTTTAATCACCTCTCTATCGCTTCTCGTATTCCTGATGATCTGCCTGACTCCCGCCGTATGCGATGAAGCCGCAGTTGGGGAGAAAGCTCCGCCTGCCGCATCCGCACCGGCGGCCGAACCGGCAGCCGCACCAGAAGCAGCCAAGCCCGCTGAACCGGCGGCGGCAGAACCCGCTAAAGCTGAAAAGCCTGCCGCAGAAGTGGCTCCGGCTAAACCTTCCGCGTTGGCTGTGCCGGATACGGCCCCGGTGGTGACGGTCAAAGAGGACATTGCTCCGGCTGCTGCCGCGATTCCGGATGTGGCTCCGGATATCGACGTCTTCAGACGCACTCCCAAAATAGATGGAGTGGTGGAAGATGGCGAATGGGATGTGTTTTATACATATACCAATGGCGATCTGGAGATCATTACTTTCGTCAACTGGGATAGCAGCAATCTCTATATTGCCGCAAGGTCGAACAAGCCGATCGATCTGCTGGCTCTGTTGGATGCAAATAGAGATGGGTGGTATAACGGCGAAGACAACTACGAATTCAGGTTCGTTCGCGCCGTAGAAGGCGTCGGTAAGCTGATAGTAAACCGGTTTGATTCTCGCAACGCTAAAGGCCCGGCGGCGACCGCTGTGACGCCGGAGGAATCGGCGACGGTGGAGATGAAAAATGGGGTTAAAGATGGGGTATACAGCGTCGAGACGCGTATCCCGGCGACGCTGGTTCGAGGGTTAAAGCTCGGCGATAACAGAAAGCTCGGAATGCTGATCACCGCAAGAACCGGCGCCGACGAAGCGGCGTGGATATCTTCGGGTTCTCCTGGAGACACACAGGAGCTTACCCTTGTTAGCAAGAAACTCGCATCCCTGGAGCCGTTGGAAGTGGGTTTCGATATCCGAGACACCACGGTCGCGATCGGCGACGAACTGGTGGCCAAGTTTCACATGACTAATAAAGGCCCGGAGATGTTGAATGTACAGAGCAGCGTTATTGCCGGGGAGGGCAAGGCCGGAACATATCTGAGCAGCCAGAAGGTGCGGATGGATGGTCTGCCGCCTAAGAAGCATATTTCGCAGGAAATCCGCTCGGTTATCCCGCAGGATATGCCGGTTGGAAGCTGGGCGCTTGGGGCAGAGGTCTTAACTGCGAACGGCAAGCTGGGCAGTGCACTGCTGAGTTTTGAAGTAGTGGAGCCTTATTTATTGTCCGCCAGAGTGCCCGTTGAGCCAGTGCGACCGACAGTGAATGAAGTCAAATTAAGCGTGGTAATCACCAACAACACCCGAAGCAGAGTGCGAGGCGAGGCCGTGATCACGCTGCCTGAGGGTTGGGAACTCTGGAAAGACGAGCCTAAGCGAAACTTCAGCGCTTCGAACAGGAGCTTCACAACGGTGCAGTTCAAAGCCAAGCCGCCTCTGGGTGCGTCCGGCAAGATTCCGGTGAAATTCGACGTGTCGCTCAACGGCAAAACTATGACCATCAGCGACCAGTTCACGATAGCAAGCGAGTAGAAGACTTCTAATAAATCGAAAATACTGTCCTTGAGATAGAGATAAATAAAAGCGCCGGAGATAACCCCGGCGCTTTATTTTGCGTTAATATTTTAAGGACGTTATCGCAGTATCGCTCCGTCGGAGGCAAGTTGACCCTGCAGCTTTGAATGGTCGAGGTCGGCGACGGATATCTTCGCTTCAATCGACAAAACCGCCGCCGTGCCCGCAGCCTGGCCCATGACCATGCACTGAGTCATCCATCGGGTCGAGCCCGCTGCCTCGTGAGTGGCGCTGTGACACCTGCCTGCGACAAGCAGATTGTCCATCGCTTCCGGGATCAGTGTTCTATATGGGATGGAGTAGTAGCCGCCGGGTGGCAGAGTGAAGCCGGACTTTTTGTCCATTCCAGGGCCTTCGGTGTTGTGTATGTCGATAAACGCACTGCCCAGGCCGATGCTGTCCGGGAAAATCATCTGATTTTTTATATCGTCCACATTCAGAACGTATTTGCCATAGATGCGCCGGGTCTCCCGCACGCCGATATGCGAGGCAGTAGTTATAAGATAGCTGTTCTGGAAACCTGGGATAAGCGCTTTCATCGCAGCGACCGCCTCGCGCACCTGTTTGCGTCCCTCAATTGCTGCTGTGGTCAGGTCGCGCGCTGAGGAACCATCCAATAGCATGTGTGTGAAGTTGGCGTTTATCTGATCCGGCCTGTGCGAGTTGAACCAGAACCCCATAAGTTCGGACTGCCACGGCCGCATATAACCCTGCTCTGCTGCCAACCGGCAGAAGTCTCGGAGCTTATGGTCTGTTTTCATATACTGACGCACCGCCTCGGTGTCGACTCCGCCGACGGTATACATCAAGGTCACCGGCTGCATTTTGCCGTCGCCATCCCTACCGTGCATCATCCTGCAGCCCGCGCGATAAGCAACATCTCCATCACCCGTGCAGTCGATCAAAACTTTGCCCAGCGCAGCAAACCTGCCGGACTTGTTGTTGAGAATGACGCCAATCGGCTTTTCATCTTCTTTGACGACATCGGCTACCTGGCTGTAAAAAAGCACCTCCAGCCCAGCTTCCTCGGCCATTCTGTCGAGCAGGTATTTGTAGCCCTCAATCTCGACGAAAAGGCCGTCGTGGCCGTCTGGGAAATAATCTGCTTCATAATCGGAGACGGCGCGTTTGACGATCTCGGCGGGTATGCTGCCTATTATCTCGCCCTGGCCTCTTGAGCCTTTGAACTGCGCGATCTTTGAGTGCAGACCGGCGGTCGCGATGCCGCCGAGACATCCGCTCTGTTCGATAAGCAGCGTTTTAAGGCCCCCGCGAGATGCGGCAAGGCCGGCGCAAACGCCGGCCGGGCCTCCTCCGATTACAACTACGTCATGGTCGTCGAGCAGTTCGATCTGCCGTGACGGCTCCGTGATGTATCTTTGTGCCATTATTTGTTAGTCACCATAGGGAAATCGTCGGTGCGGAACGGGGATGCCGGAAGGCCGTCTTTGTTCCAAAGATTGACCACCGGGCAGTTAGCCCAACCATATCGCACTGCGACAGGATTGGCAACCGACGGCGCACTGACAAGGACCTTGTTGTCGTCCACGATTCTGGCATCCGCCCAGACGAACTTCTGATCCGCTCCCGCTATTGCAAAACCTGTTAGTTTGCCGTCTTTTGCCACAAGGCCGCTGCCGACGTTATCGAAGTATAGGGTAATCGACGAGCCGCGTGTCTTCATACCCTTATAAATCGGGCCTGCGTCGACAATATCCTGCCCGTAAGCGATCTTTCTCGCAGCCAGCGCAAGCCTCGCGCCGACGGGTTCCTTATCGCGCGGGTGAATGTCGTTGGGGTTGCCGACATCGGTGATAACCGCCATTCCCGTTTTGGGAGAAGCCTTCAGAGTAAGAAGCTGGGCCTCTCGAAGCTCCGCCCACGCGCTGTCCTGCGGCGCGTCTTCGATCTTCATATAAGGCGCAAGCTGGACGAAAAGAAACGGGAAATCACCCTGGCCCCAGGCATCTCTCCAGCTCTTTATCATTCCAGGGAACAACGTACGATAGGTAAATGCCCTGCCCGCATTGGACTCGCCCTGATACCAGATGGCTCCGCGGAACGCATACGGAACAAGCGGGTTTATCATCGCGTTGTAGAGCACAGAAGCGTGGTTTGGTCCATCCGCTTTTTGCGTATATTCATCAGCCACCCACGACGCAAACTCCGGCATCGCTTTGAATCCTTCCAAACTGGTCCACGCCTCGGCGAAAGTGCCTCCCCAGGATGTGTTAATCAGTCCGATCGGCACATCGAGGGCCTTCTGCAAATCTCGACCAAAATAGTAACCTACTGCAGAAAAAGTCTTTGTCGTAGCCGGCTCACAGGCAACCCATTGTGATTCAATGCTGGTGAGCGGCGTATAAGACGCCTTTAGCGGCACTGTGAAAAGTCGTATATCAGGATTTTCAGACCTCGCGATATCTACTGGGCCGGTGGTGGTGTTATTCACTGTCCAGGCCATGTTCGATTGGCCGCTGCATATCCAGACCTCGCCGACGAGTATGTTTTTGAACTCGATGTCATTTATCGTCATCGTGAACGGGCCGCCAGCCTTCAACGGAGCAAGCCTGACCATCCATTTGCCGTCTTTGGCTGTTGTGGAGACTTCCTGTTTCTGGAACCGAACCGTCACCTTTTCGCCGTCGTTCGCCGTGCCCCAAACCGGGACCGAAATGCCCCTCTGCAGCACCGCGTTATCGGTGAAAATGGACGCTGGCGCTACCGCGGCCACAGCGACCGTCGCCAGCATTATCAGCATCAAACCGAACACAACAATTTTATTCATGACTCCTCCAAATCGTGCGAATAATATAACCACAAGTATTATAGATTTCGTTACCGATCCTGTTTCCTCCTCCACTTCGTTTTCGGATTTGGCTGGCGGGGTAACAAACTAGAGATCGGTGGGCTTCAGAGGGATGTTGTGAATATAATCTCATGGATAATCGTGGGTTTAATTGCCGGATTTCTGGCGCGTGCGGTTTTGCCGAGCGAGCAACAGCGTGCCGGCGGGTGTGTCGGGGACCTGGTATCCGGAATTATCGGCGCACTTGTCGGCGGATGGCTATTCGGCACGTTCGGCTGGGGCGGCATCACGGGCATCAACCCAGGCAGCATTATTATCGCCTTTATCGGGGCGATAATCTTCCTGTTGATATGGCGCGCAATTACCGACAGCTCCCGTCGATCCCGTATGTAAGCGAGCTTAGGGCTGAGCCAGTCTGTGAACGACTCCGGTTCCGGAGCAGGTCTCGCAAGGTTTTGACCTCACCCCGAAAACCCCGCCCTGCTTGCCCTTGCCTCCGCACGCCGGGCACTGCTCGGCAATCTCAGGAATCTGCTCAGGCACAGGTTCAGCGCCGGTGATTCCGGATGCGGCTATTTCATCAGCCAGGTCCTGTTGAGGCTGAGTTGCTGCGAACTGTTCCTGGAGTCGGTGGATCGCCTTCTGGGCGGGTGCATATTCGGAGTCGAGTTCGATAGCCATTCGATATTCCCGCACTGCCTCGTCCATCCGACCGACGGCTTCATACATAACGGCCAGATTGAAGTAGGCTTTGGGGGTCTCTTTTATCCTCAGAGCTTCCTCGAAAGCACGAATGGCACGAAGTCTTTCCCCTTTTTGGCTGTATGCGGCGCCCAGATACGCACAGACCTGGGCGTCTTCGATTTGTTGTCGCAACGTCTCAAGCGTCTTGATTGCGGCGTCGAGCTCCCCGGCCTTCAGCAGACGCAGCCCTTCTTCTTTTGTGGAGACTTCCGGTGACGAATCCATAACAAACCCCCTTAATAAAAACCCGAAATCAGAAGTCCGTGAAAATATCAGTTAAGGCAGCGGTCGATGGATCACTACCCATCAGCACTCGTTGTCTACTCCTTCGACATGATTGGCGTTACTCCTCCTGTGGGGTGGTAGGAAGGGAAAAAGCGGATTCCTCGCTGCGCTCGGAATGACGGGGATTAGCCGGGATGACGGGAGGGTAGCCGGGATGACCCTACGACGCCTTTTTACTTGACAATAAACGCCGCAGCGTGGTAAATTATTTTACACGCTGCCGACTAGCTCAACTGGCAGAGCGTCTGACTCTGGATCAGAAGGTTCTAGGTTCAAGCCCTAGGTCGGCAGCCATTTGTTTTCAATCGAATACGCTAAAATTGCGGCCTACCGTTTCCGGCAGGCCGTTTGTCGTTTCGGGTTATCTACGCCCTTCACTTCTTCTCGTAATAAATTTTCGGCGCATTGGTGGCGTAGGGGTTTCGCCAGCTCTGCGAGCTGTATTTGCTGCCATAAGCGCTGTGTGGGTTCATCAAATTGTTGCCGTATTTACTGCCGTACGGACCGTATGGGTTGGATATGCTCTCCGGGTCGTATTTATTTGCCGATAGTTTGCCGAGATATGTCCCGTCCTCAGCGTAGATCTTCGGGGCGTCAGTAGTATATTGATTGGTGATCGAGGTGCTGCTATATCTATTTCCATAAGGGCTGTACGGGTTGGTCACTGTGTTTCCGTAGCGGCTTCCATACTGTCCATACTTATTGGATATGCTCTCGGAGTCGTATTTGTTCTCGGATAATCTGCCGAGATAGACGGAACTCGTTGAGGTGTCCGATAGGTTGTTGGAATATGTCGACCTTCCAAAGTAAGAAGATGTCCACGAACTCGTACGATAAATGACCGGTTTGGAAATACTGCTGTCGGTCGATGGAGCGTTCTGCGCGAGACACGCCGAAACGCAAAGCAGCGCAAATATTAAAAACGCAGCCAATACTACGGCTCGATACCGTGCCATGACTCTCTCCCTCCGTCAAACACAAAGCCGGACTATAACAGCCTATTTGGCAAATATGCCGATTCCTTTGCAGTATACCACCATTTGTGACGATGTCAACACACAGGCCGCGCTTGAGGATTGATTATAGTGGGTCACAATTGCTTGACGTGATCAATATTCAGGTGGTAGGCTCATTATGGCTGTGCTGCATAATCCGCAGCCAAATGCACTTGTATCGAGACAGGAGTTTTGAAAGGGGACACAGATGAAAGAAACCTTGTTTGCGCTGATTATGGTCACGCTGATGACTGCCACCGGCGCTAAAGCAACGGAGGAGTTCTTTATCAACCATTGGTGCGGCCCGACGGATCTTAAAAACGAAAGTTACGCCGAGGTCGCAGAAGCTAATTTTACAGTCAGTATGATCGGTTTGGGCAGCGCTGAAAAGAATCTTAAAGCCCTGGATATGTGTGCCGCAAATGGAATTAAAGCGCTGATTTGCGACCCGCGCACCGGTATTGGCCCCACCAGAGACACTCCCACCGAGGCCATTGATGCGGCGATTAAAGACTACGCCAAACACCCTGCGCTGTGGGGTTATCATACATTGGATGAACCACACTCCAGCATGTTCCCTCGCCTCGGAGGTGTAAATCAGTATCTGCTGGAAAAAGACCCCGCCCACACCCCACTGGGTAACCTGTTCCCAAGTTATGCCGACAAACACACCCTTGGCAACTGGACATACGAGCAGCACGTGGACGAATATTGCAAAGTGGTCAAGCCGAAGATGCTCAGCTATGATCATTATGCGTTAATGGCCGACGGCAGCGTGAGACCGGACTATTTTACTAATCTGGAGGTAGTCCGCCGACAGGCTATAAAGCACAAAATCCCGTTCATCCTTACCCTGTTGTCGGTTCCGCACTATTCTTATAAAGATATCAATGAAGCAGACCTGCGCTGGCAAGTCTTTACCGCACTGGCCTACGGCGCCCGCGGGCTTACTTACTTTACTTATAACACACCGACCGCCGAATACGGAGATGCCATAATCGGAGCCGATGGCAAACGCACGGCGAAATACGACCATGCAAAGAAAGTCAACGGCGAGGTCCGTAAACTCGGCCCGACGCTTTTGAAGCTGAATACAGTGGCCGTATATCACACAGGCAATCTGCCGGCCGATTGCAAACCGCTTCCGCAGGATGGGCTTATTAAAAGTGCGCAGGGCGGGGAGTTCGTTGTCGGACAGTTCAACTCCGACGATGGATATCGCTATGCGATGATCGTAAACCGCAGCCTGACCCAAAAAGCCAGGGCCGCCATAACCTTCTCTCAACAGGTAAACCTCTTCGAGGTCAGCCCTGTATCTGGCAGGGAAAAGTCGACTACTGTGCTAAACCAGGGCGAAGACTGGGTATGGACAACGACCTTCGAGCCGGGAGACGGCAAGTTGGTGCGAATCGACACGGTCAATAACTTCCCTGTCAAAGACTGGGAGGATAAGCTGTATTTCCGGCCGAGAGTTATGCTTAACCCATCCAACCAGTTCGCCAATCAGATATTCGATACGGACAAAAAAGAGCTCTATAACGAAGGGATGAATATGTATCTCATCGCTGAGAAGGTTCAGAAGATCCTTCAGGCGGACGGTAGGATGGACGTGTTTATGAGTCGCAACACCCAGACCCAGCGCACCAGCCTTCGTGAAGAGACCAACCTCAGCCGCGCTCTGGGCTGCGATATTCTACTTGCCTTCCACTCCGATGCCACCGGCACAAGCGACCCCGGCGGCGGCTCGTGGACGTTCTATCATGGCGTGGACGGCAAGCGGCTCGGGGTTTTGGTGCAAAATGAGTTGGCTGCGGCTATGAAGAGCACATTCTATCCGGACCTGCTCAACAGGGGCGCGCGCACGCACTGGTCACGACTCTGGGTTCTGCACGAAGGCGGATGTCAGGCAGCACTGACGGAGTACCTGTTCCACACCAACCCCAAGGAGCGTGAGATGCTTAAAGATCCGGAGTGTCAGGACATAATGGCTGCTGCGACGGCCAGGGGTATACTGAAGTACTTCTTCGGGGAATAACCTGAAGGGCACAAGAATGCGTGGATGATCGTATTACCGGTGGAGGTCTGGTTATGAGAGCACTATTCTTTGCGTTGGTAATTGTTGCGGTGACCGGAGTTATGGTGATTGCGGCTGATCTTGCCGATTGTGCGGGAGTGGTGCGCGTGTTTGGGGATATGTCGAGCTGGACAAGCTCGTGTTTCGTTGTCGGTGATGGAAGCTGGGTTATCACAACCAACGACTCCATCACCGAGGCTATAGGCCCTGATACTTCTCAAACTATCAGACATCCGCTGTTCATCAGCGCGTATACGGGCCAGGCTTACGAATGTGAGCTGAAAACCGCAAACAAAGAACTCAACATTGCCATTCTGAAGCTGCCGGTGACTGGTCTGCCGGCAGCTCCTTTAGCCAAAATCGCAGATTTTTCCAAGGCTGTATCCGGCACATTAGGGCAGCTTTCCAGCGGAGAGATTGTTGGCGGGACATGGCCGACAGATATTTTTGGGATCGCTCTGAGCAAATCCGGCAGCCAGCCGAGACTCGGAGTGGAACAGTGGAGCGCGAAAAAGGCCTTTATCACCGATGTTGGCAAGTATAAATGGGCGTTTATCAGCGGGGTCAGCCCTGCGGCGCCTGTGCCGAATGGCTCGATGCTTGCCCGCAACGGCATCGTTATGGGCGTATACGCGAGCAAGCTGGTGGTGACGGGCGGCCGGGAAGACATCGTATATGGACGATGTGCGATGGCTCCTGAGATAGCTCGATTTTGCGGGGATGCCGGGATCAGCACGGAAACGCTCTACGACCCGCCGAGCCCCACGGTCTCAAAGCCGTCTGGAGCCTCCGAGGCGTTTCAGTTGCAGGCTCAGATATACACAGCCATCGGGGCGTCAAAGCCGGAACGTGCGCTCAATACCGCTGCTGCATTGGTAAAATTGCTGCCCAAAGACGCACAGGCTCGGATGAGCTTGGGGGTTGCCAGGCTTGGTTCGGGAAAAGCGGAGGAGGCGTTGAAAACCTTCGATGAGGCTGGCGCGCTTGATCCTAAGCTGCCGAATCTTAGATGCAATCGCGCTCTGGCGTTGGTGGCTCTAAAAAAGACCGCTGAAGCCGAAAAGGAGTTGCTTAAGGCTGAGGAAGAATTCCCTAACGACCCCCGGCCGGTGGTGGCGCTGGCGAGTTTTTATTTGAGCGATGAGAAGACCCTTGATAAAGCGCTATCCTATGCAAAAAAGGCAACGATTCTGACCCCGAACAGCGCTGCCGCCGAATTGATGGTCGGCAAGGTGGAAAAGAGTCGTAAAAACTATCCGGCTGCAATAAAGGCAATCGGCGAGGCGATAAAAATGGCCCCTGTGTGGGGAGAAGCGTGGTATGCTATGGGGGCTACCTACGAAGAGGCCGGCGACAAAATCAATGCCGAGAAGGCTTATAGAACTCTGGCGGAAAAACAACCCAAAAACCCCGATTCGCTAATAACCCTTGCCTCGTTTTTGCTGGATATCGGCAAAAAAGAGGAAGCATCCGAAACCCTCAACAAAATCCGCGCCCTGAATCCACCCAAAGAGGTAATCGACAGCGTGCAGAAACTGCAGGACAAAATCGACGGCAAGCCTGACAAGACCGGCGAAAATCCGAAAACCGAGTAGCGAAAGCCATATTTGGCAGCACTACAATCATTCATATAGCGTAGCCTCCCTCCTTGACCTTTCCTCATCGGTATTCTAAACTGAGCTAAAGCCTGATTGGCACGTTTGTGTATCCCTTTCGGGCGGGTATACAGCCTGCAGAGCTTGATGAGGATATGACAGTAGTGCGAGACGATATGGATAACTCTAAACACAATCCGGCTGAGGTGGTTTACGGCCGGATTGAATCTGCGGGGCTGTGGAATATCCCCGGTGAACAGGCAAAAGAAAATCAGCGGCCGCATTTGATCTCCCCGGAACCTTTCTCTTTAACCAAGGCACAGGTCGATGAACTGAAATTGCTCGGCGATGCGCTTCTAGGTTTCTACTCGGCTGCCAACGATCTCTACCTTCGAGGAGCGGAGCCGTGGTTCAACGAATATCTCGATATTGGAAAAAACGAGGAACTCCTGCGACACTCGCGGATGAAATACCAGAAAACCGCGCTGCCGGGGATAATCAGGCCGGATATTTTAATGACTGAGGGCGGTTTTCAGATAACCGAACTCGACAGCGTCCCCGGCGGATTCGGGCACCTCGATTGCCTGTCTGCGGCGTACGCGGATTGCGGATTTGACGTGTTGGGGTCGGGCAGGGGCATCAGGGATGGCTTCGCGGCGATGATTCGAGGCGTATCGAAATCGCCCGATCCAGTGCTGGCGATAGTGGTCTCAGATGAGTCTAAGGACTATCTCCCTGAGATGACCTATCTCGCAAAAGAACTGTCGAATATCGGCCTGCCCACGTTTGCAGTGGACCCCAGGCAGATAATATTCACAGAAGAAGCTCTTTATGTCGAGGCCGAAGGCATCAGGCACAAAAGCGATGTGCTATATCGCTTCTTCGAGCTGTTTGATGTGCTGAATATCCCGAAAACTGAGCTGATTTCCTACGCGGCTCGCAAGCGCGTTGTGACGGTAACTCCTGCTTATAAGCCCTATCTCGAGGAGAAAGCGCTGTTGGCGCTTTTCAGAAACCCGGGATTGGAGCAATATTGGCGCAAGAGCCTCGGTGATCTCTACGATGTGCTGAACAGGACCATTGCTGACACGTATATTTTGGACAATCGACCGATCCCGCCCAGCGCGGAGATATCCGGTTTTCGATGGAGAGGTGAACCGATTCGCGATTGGTGCGTTATTAAAGATAGTAGCCAGAAAGAGCGACGTCTCGTGATTAAGCCCAGTGGCTATTCCCCGCTGGCGTGGGGCAGCCGCGGAGTCAGAGTCGGCCATGACATGTCTCGTGAGGATTGGTCGGAGGCGGTGGATGCGGCGCTGGAGAGTTTCGATTCTTCACCCTGGGTGCTGCAACATTTTCAGGATACGTCTCTCATCGGGGTAAAGTATCTCAGTAAGCAGAATGATGAAATTAAAAATATGCAGGCAAGGGTGAGGTTGTGTCCATATTATTTCGTTGCCGAGGATCGTGCCGAACTCGGCGGCGTGTTGGCCACCGCCTGCCCGAAGGATAAAAAGTTGATTCATGGCATGGTCGACGCTGTGATGACGCCGTGCCGCCAACAGGAGGATTGAGCGTCGGAGCCTGCTGCGCTCAATTGAGATTATGCAACAAAAGACGTCTGAACATATAGAGAGCCTGATGGTCTGCGAAGAGGCAGTCCGACGGCAGTTCGAAATTAGCGATCAGGAGCGAGTCGGGGGGGCACAGGATAACTGCGACCCGCTTCTGGAAGAAAAACACGAAGTCGTGCCGGGGATGATCAACAAATACGGCAACCGGGTGCTGTGCTTGATGACGGCGGAGTGCGCATCCTATTGCCGATTTTGCACGAGGCGGCGGCTGGTCTCCGACATCGAACGAGGCAGAATCAGCTTCAGCCACGTTGATAACTGGGTCAGGTATCTCCGACAGCATCCGGAGGTGCGGGAGGTTATTTTCTCCGGCGGGGACCCGTTTACCATAGAAGATCGTCTCTTCGAATATGCCCTCGATGAGATATCTGTTTTGGGTTCGGTCAAGGTGATCAGAATAGGAACACGCGCCCCTGTCGCCGACCCCAGCCTCATCAACACCCGCAAGCTGGAGGCTATAAAGCGCGTAGAGCAACCGGTGTATGTCGGGATACACTTCGAGCATCCGTCTGAGATCACCCGACCCACCATCGGTTCTATAAAGGGTCTCATCTGCGCGGGAGCGATACTGTATTCACAGACGGTCTTTTTGCGCGGGGTCAACGACGATTTCCAGACTCTGCACGATCTATTCACCAGGCTCGTTGAGGTCGGCGTGCGGCCGTATTATATCTATCGCTGCGATCCCATTCCTGCGGCGGCGCACTTCAGGGTAGACATCGATAAGGAACGCCATATAATGACTCAACTCCGGCGCAGTCTATCGGGTCTGGCGTGTCCGACCTACGTGATAGACGCCCCTGATGGCAGCGGGAAAATCCCGGTGCCCCTTGAGTTCTGGGATGCCGATATCTCGTCTTATACGGATTTTGAAGATCATCGACACGAGACAAAATAAGACGTAGTGGCCGGCCTCTGTCCCGGCCAATTTTGGTTCAGGAGATTATATGCTGAAACTATATCAAGCTGAATGGTGTCCGTATTGCGCAAGGGTGCGAGCGAAGATGGGTGAGCTGTGTCTGACTTACATCGTCGCCAACGTCCCGCGCGCAAAGCCCAGCCGAACCGAACTTTTGGAAGTATCCGGGCAGACGGGTGTGCCGACTCTGGTTTGTGATGACGGCAAAATAATCGCAGACGACGATGATGCTATCATTGAGTATCTCGAAAAAGAATACGCCTACACCGAGTCGCTTAAACCCAGGTTGGACGCCGGATAGGTCACCTGGCCGTCATTTACTGCTGCAAACGAAGTTAGTTCGTGGGGTCTGGATTTCTCTTCGTCGAATATCTCAACAACGTCGAAGCCGCGAATCAGAAGCGCATCGGCTATAAGCGACCGGTGGCATCGCCACGGCACCATCTCCGCACACATTATCGCGGTGCGCTTCTTGTCGGCTTGCTCGATTAACCAGTTAAGGGCAGCCTGGAACTTATCCGTCTGCATATAATCGGCAAATCCTCGAAAGCTATCGTTATGCCAGGCGTCGTTCGGCGACTCTTTAAGTGGTTTACGCAGGCCGCCAAGGTCTTTGGCGTAAATATACTCAAGACCCTCAGCCGGCAGCCTGGCTTCCAGTTCGTCTCTGTTGAACTGTGGGTTTCTACGCGATCGGGGTATAGTGCGGATGTCGACCACCGTTTCCACGCCATAACTCTTCAGCACCCCGACCAATTCCTCAAAACTTCTGGTGGAATGCCCTATAGTCCAAAGAGTAGCCACACGTCACCTCACAAATAATCTGTCATTATAATACCCTATTTGGTTGGCGGTTGGCGGTTGTCGGTTGTCGGTTCCCAAACTATGTCATTTCGAACGCAGTGAGAAATCTGCTTTTTCCGGTGTCCGAAATCCCCACTTCTAGTCATCCTGCGCTCCTATTTTAGTCATCCTGCGCGAAGTCGCAGGATCTGCCCCCAAGTATGGTCGCCCTTCGCTTATGCTCTCGCCGTGGATTCCGCGACTTCGCGCGGAATGACGAGTGGTGGCATCTTCGTGAGTGAAAAACGGCCGGGACGGAGACCGGCCACTACTTTTTCGGTTGCAGGTTGTCGGTTGTCGGTTATCGGTTATCGGTTATTGGTTGTCAGTTCCCAAACTATGTCATTTTGAACGCCCACACCCTGTCATTTCGAACGCCCAAACCCCGTCATTTCGAACGCCCAAACCCCGTCATTTCGAACGCAGTGAGAAATCTGCTTTTTCCGGTGTCCGATATCCCCACTTCTAGTCATCCTGCGCTCCTATTTTAGTCATCCTGCGCGAAGTCGCAGGATCTGCCCCCAAGTATGGTCGCCCTTCGCTTATGCTCTCGCCGTGGATTCCGCGACTTCGCGCGGAATGACGAGTGGTGGCATCTTCGTGAGTGAAAAACGGCCGGGACGGAGACCGGCCACTACTTTTTCGGTTGTCGGTTGTCGGTTGTCGGTTATCGGTTATCGGTTATTGGTTGTCAGTTCCCAAACAATGTCATTTCGAACGCCCACACCCTGTCATTTCGAACGCCCACACCCTGTCATTTTGAACGCCCACACCCTGTCATTTTGAACGCCCACACCCTGTCATTTCGAACGCCCACCCCCTGTCATTTCGAACGCCCACACCCTGTCATTTCGAACGCAGTGAGAAATCTGCTTTTTCCGGTGTCCGAGGTCGGATGTCAGAAGTCCGATCCGGCGCGGTAGTGATTTTCCGTTATTTTCGGGTTTTCGCTTCTGTCTGGATTTCGCGTTTCTCCCTTCGCCGGCAGCCTTGCTTGATATTTAACATCGTGCTTTAATATACACATGGCAAACCAGAACCTTATAAATGCAAAAAACGCAAAAAGTGACGAGTTTTACACGCAGTATGATGACATCCAAAAAGAAATGCAGGCCTATCTGGACTACGACCCGGATGTGTTTCGTGGGAAAGTCGTCTATTGCAACTGCGATGATCCTTATGAGAGCAATTTCTTTCGTTATTTCGCCCTCAAATTCAACGAGATCGGTCTGAAGCAGCTCATCACCACCAGCTACAAAACCTCCCCTGTGGCCTGCACTCAACTCGATTTGTTTGGCGAAGGCTCAGTTGATGCCAACCAGAACGACCGGCCAGTGGGCGCGGCGGCGAGGTTTATTATAAATGAGGTCGGCGACACCAACGACGACGGAGCCTTTAACCTCACCGACATTGCCGACCAACTTCGCGCCAACAAAAACAACGAGTGGTCTCTGCTCAAAGGCGACGGAGACTTCCGAAGCGCAGAGTGCATAGAACTACTCAAACAAGCAGATATAGTAATCACAAACCCGCCCTTCAGCCTCTATCGTGAATATGTTGCTCAACTGGTGGAATACGACAAAAAGTACGTCATTATAGGAAATAAAAACTCTATTACAAATAAAGAAATTTTTCCATTGATTAAAGATAACAAGATGTGGGTTGGTTCATCCAGTTTCAGCAAAGATATTCTTTTTATAGCGCCGGAAGGCACCGACCTCAGCGATAAACCTGCGACGGCGCTTAGAGAAGTTGATGGTGTTATTTACTTGCGCTCCCCATCGGTATGGTTTACAAACCTCGACCACGGTCGCCGCCACCATCCCCTCAGTCTGATGACTATGGCCGACAATCTCAAGTTCAATAAAAAGATGAATGGCAAGACGAAATACGACCGCTATGTAAACTACGACGCAATAGAGGTTCCATTCACCGATGCTATTCCAAGTGACTATGATGGCGAAATGGGTGTGCCAATCAGTTTTTTGGATAAGTATTCGCCGGAGCAGTTTGAGATTATAGGCATTAGCCTTTTCCTTGGGAAACCGATGTCCGACATAGCCGAAAAGGGCACCTATCAACAAGGAGGGCCGCAATTTTACATCGCTAACGGAGATGGCACGTACAGGCGGATGTATGACAGAATCGTCATCAAACCCAGAAAGGCAGATAAATGAAGACCAGGCTTTGGACTGAGACGACTGTCGATAAGATTGTCGACGGTTTTACGTATAACGAGCTTGAGGAGAAGGGGTTGTTTGGCCTTTCGGGCAAGCTCATCATCCAGCCGGAATACCAGCGCAATTATATCTACTCCTCCGACGGCGGCAAAAAGGAGATAGCGGTAATCGATAGTCTGCTTAAAGGCTACCCGCTGGGGCTGTTCTACTTTAACCAGGTAGACGTCGACACATACGAGGCGCTCGACGGCCAGCAGCGCATCACCAGCATTGGCCGTTATGTTACCAACAAGTTCGCCGTGCCCTACGAAAAGAACACCCCGCAATATTTCGACGGGCTGGCTGAGGATATGAAAAACCGCATCCTTAATACCAGGCTGCTTATCTACGTGTGCGAAGGTGAAGAGAGCGAGATTAAGGAGTGGTTCCAGACCGTCAACATAGCCGGGGTTCCGCTCAACTCGCAGGAGCTTCTTAACGCAGTCTACAGCGGCCCGTTTGTGACTGCGGCAAAGGCGGAGTTCAGCAACAGCGGCAACTCAAACATACAAAAGTGGTCGGCCTACATAAGCGGGGATGTGAAACGACAGGCCTATCTGGAACGCGCGCTGGACTGGGTTTCCGAAGGCAATATCGGCGATTATATGAGCCGCCACCGCCAGGACGATAATATAAACGAGCTTAAAACCTATTATAATACCGTCATAGACTGGGTATCCGGCGTCTTTAGCGACGTGAAAAAAGAGATGCAGGGGCTGGAATGGGCGCGACTATACAGAGAACACCACAACAAGCCCTACAACCCCGCCGAGGTCTCAAAAACCGTAAACGAGCTTTATGGGGACTTTTATGTTAAGAATAAAAGAGGCATATTTGAATATGTGCTGGGCGGTTGCTCGGATAATAAGCTGCTTAATATAAGACTCTTCGATGACCCCGATATACAGTCGGCATACCAGAAACAGACGCAGGAGGCCAAAGCAAAAGGCGTCTCCAACTGCCCGCTATGCGCCATCGGCCACGACGCCAACGCCACGCGGATATATAGCCTTAAAGAAATGGACGCCGACCACGTAACCCCCTGGAGCAAAGGCGGCGCCACCGACGCCTCCAACTGCCAGATGCTGTGTAAATTGCATAATCAGATGAAGGGAAACAGGTGAGGGGGCGGTTGTTGGTTGACGGTTATTGGTTGTCAGTTCCCAAACCATGTCATTTCGAACACAGTGAGAAATCTGCTTTCTCCGGTGTCCGATATCCGAGATTCGAAGTCCGATTAGACGGGTGGAAATCTCCGAATCGCCGCCACGTGAGTGGAAAATGGCCGGGACGGAGACCAGCCACTACTTTTTCGGTTGTTGGTTGTCGGTTGGCGGTTGTCTATTGACGGTCGATGGTTATCGGTTATTGGTTGTCAGTTCCCAAACCATGTCATTTCGAACGCAGTGAGAAATCTGCTTTCTCCGGTGTCCGATATCCGAGATTCGAAGTCCGTTTAGACAGGTGGAAATCGCCGAATCGCCGCCACGTGAGTGGAAAATGGCCGGGACAGAGACCGGCCACTACTTTTTCGGTTGTTGGTTGTCGGTTGGCGGTTGTCTATT